>CAVZJN010000056.1:0-18229 GCA_963775585.1 uncultured Chloroflexia bacterium
ATCAACATCAAAGTTCTCCATCTTCCCAGGTGAAACTTGTCTGAAACACCTGATACACCTGATACACTGAAACAGTGAGCCGCCTCGACTCAAACTTGCTGAACACTGATACACCTGATACACCTGATACACCTGATACACCTGATACAGTGAGCCGCCTCGACTCAAACTTGTCTGAAACAGTTGAAACAAGCAATATTGACACTGAGCACTCTGCAAAGGTATGCTATTATTGACAATTATTCTACAGAGGCATACATGAAACTGTTGCAACGTTCAGTCGGACAGATAATAATCCTGCTACTTTCTTTGGCAGGAATCGCCATTACTGTTTACCTGACAACTGTCCATTATGAAAATGTTCCTCTCATCTGTTCCAGTCATGGGGTAGTTGACTGTGGCCTTGTACTCGCAAGCAGTTACTCCGTTGTGCCAGGTACGACTATCCCAATTACTATTCCTGGACTATGCTGGTGCCTGGCCAGTGCTGCTTTAGCAATAATAGGCTGGCGTTTTGTAGCGCAGCGACGCTGGATCAATGCTTTACAATTCATCTGGTCCCTCGCGGGATTGCTGGCTGTCCTCTACCTGGTCTATGCGGAAATTGTTCGTCTCCATACTATCTGTGCCTGGTGTACGGCGTTACATGTTATTATCCTCATTATATTCCTGATCACTTTGCTACAACTGCAACAGGCGCGGGCAGAAGAGCCAGAAGAATCTGGCACGCTGCTGGATGAGGAGCCCGCTCTAACCACCATGCGTAATCAAACATAGGGATCTCCGTTTTTTCTCGTAGTGCATGTTTGTAGCTACATTCGAAGGAAACCGGCTCTTTCGATCCACAATAATCTATTATAGATTTGCACTACGAGATGTGAAAGAAGCTTTTCTTCCTGGCACCCAACTCATTGGCACCATATCTCGTGTTGAATGTACTTCGAGTCCGGAGGAGGGTGTATCGATGAAACGCTGGGTTCTGCTTTCGCTCGCGTTGATTGTTGTTGTGGTCAGCCTTCTCGTAATCCGTGACCATGTAACGTCCGCCAAACCGCTAGCAAATAGATCGCACCTGGTCAGGATACCTCATAGCGCCTATAAGTATTCTCTTTGTAGTGAGGCTTTCGCTTTTGCTATGGCTTCTGCTGATAATCCGTATAAAACAGATTTCACCTTTCATGATCCTTACCGCAATGCCAGCGATACGATCATTCCACGCTTTTTAGGTTTCGATAATCAGACTGCGATCGCGAGCTTCAGCGTGAAAATCATCATCGACCAGGTTGCTACGTTCAATGAGACGATCTCGCATGTGCAGACGACGGATGGTATCGCTGTTCTCATACCTGATGCTAATAATCAACTTCAACAGTCCCATGTCCCGCAGTTCATTATCAGCCTGCCAGAGCATCGAGGGAGACTGGCCGTGCTCGATTATACCTGTCCTGATCAATGGGTATGGTCAGCAATTTCAACATGATCGCCAGCGCAGACCTGCCCACCTTGCAAGACTCGCGCCATTATACCAGCTGAGAAAACATTTTGCCTGTTCTTCCTCCATTTAAGTGTTACTCCCACTGGAACGTTCTTATCGCAACGAGAAGCACTATAGCGGCCCATACTGATAACACCAGTAATGCAAAACCTGGAAATGTTTCGCCGCTGCTCATTGTTGCTTGTAATGCCTGAGTAAGAGCTGCGGCAGGGAGAAGCTGAGCAATGGCTGCAACTGGAGCGGGAAGATGGCTAAGTGGTAAGATTCCCCCTCCTAGAAGCACGAAAAGTAGAAAGAGCGCATTTGCCCCTGCTAGCGTTATCTCAGCACGTAAGGCACCCGCCATAGCCAGGCCAATGGCGGCAAACGTAACGGTTCCAAGCACCATCACCAACAGGACCAGCAGGGGAGATCCCGCGAGCTGCCAGCCATAAAGAATCATCGCGACCCCTACAAGGAGTATCACCTGAACTACTTCCAGCACAAAGACGGAGATGATCTTGGCTATGATAAGCCCGCTGCGGGGCAATGGAGATCCACCAAGCCGTTTCAGCACCCCATAGTATCGTTCATAGGCAGTTGCAATACCCAGGTTCACCATACCAGCAGCCATTACAGCCAGCGCCAGTATGCCTGGAAGAAGAAAGTTAACTGCATGCCCATTGACTGCAGGAACGATATTGAGCGACGCAAAAAAAATGAGTAGCACCACCGGAACAATTAATGTAATCAAAATGTTCTCACCGCGGCGCAATGTGAGCAACAGCTCAAATTTTGACTGTATCAGTATTTGGCGCACAAGAGGGGCTGCTTCATTGCTCTCTCCCGTATGCTGTTCAAGTATCTCTGTAGCCATTATTAGTCTCGTACCTCTCCACCCGTCAGGCGCAGAAACAGTTCTTCAAGTGAACCGTGACCAACACGTAGTTCAGAAAGTGTAATGTTGTTGTCACGTAACCATGCTGTCAACTCTGCCAGCAGTGCCGGAACCGTCTCTGTCTCAATCAGATAGCTTCCAGGTCGTATCTCTTCAGCTCTCTTTGCAGAGGGCAGGGCGGCTAATGTTGCGCAATTCAGGCCGCTTGGGGCAACGAAACGCACGATTGTAGCATTTTGCACACCCGTCATTTGTGCGGGAGTATCCAGGGCGATCAGCCTCCCATGATCGATAATGGCGACACGGTCTGCCAAACGCTCAGCTTCGTCCATCAGGTGAGTGGTTAGCAATACCGTCGCGCCTTGTCGCTTGAGGTCGCGTATAATCTCCCACGTAGCCAAACGCGCTTGGGGATCCATACCAGCTGTTGGCTCGTCCAGAAAGACAAGTATAGGGTTGCCGACCAGGGCGACTGCCAGCGCTAAACGACGTTTCTGTCCGCCAGATAGGCGGCGGCAACGAGTCTTTGCGGCGGCGGTGAGGCCAACACGCTCCAACAATTCGTCGATATTTTGCGGATGCTGGAAGTAACCGGCAAAAAGACGCAACACCTCGCGGGCTGTCAAGCCGGGGTAAAGTCCGTCCTGTTGCAGCATAATACCTATGTAAGGCTTCAGCGCTTGTGCTTCGCGGATTGGGTTCCGTCCCAGGACTCGAACGCTGCCCTGGTCAGGGACGCGATAGCCCTCAAGCGTTTCAACTGTTGTTGTTTTGCCAGCACCATTCGGTCCCAGCAGAGCGAAGACCTCACCTCTATGAACGGTAATAGTTAGTTGATCAACGACTCGGCGAGAGCCGTAACTTTTGCTCAAATTGTCAACGACGATGGCCTCTTCACCAGCTCCAAGGGTGCTTTGCGCCGGTGGGTTTACCTTCTGGGTCGTTGTCTGCGGCTTAGCAGACATAGACACTTACTCCTTGTTCATACAGAAACTATTCTGTCTATACAGTACAGCAACTCAACAGAGTTGACAAGTTTCAGAAAAAGCTGACCAATTCAGTAACTACATTGTAGCCTCTGCATTGGCGATCGGAATGTTTGCGCTTCCATTGTGATACTTCCTTCATCGCCTCTCCTCATTTGACGTTACACAATCTCAGGTGCTACACTACAAAAAAAACTTATTATGCACTCTTTCTGTAGGATTGATACATTAATATCATTTTATCATGGTGTGAGGCCCGGCTCACGTCCTTAGCGTGCGCTGGGCGTTTTTCTAACCAAGGAGGATACTGCTATCATGTCTTTGGCGTATGACCCTGGCGCATTTGATGAAAAATTTGCCAGAGAAGGTCTCACGTTTGACGATGTACTCATCTTACCTGCCGCTTCGTCAGTGCTGCCCTGTGATGTTTCCACACAAACTCGCCTGACCCGTACAATCACGATCAACATCCCTATCATTAGCGCTGCTATGGATACTGTCACCGAAGGAAAGCTGGCTATTGCGCTGGCACGAGAGGGCGGTCTTGGCGTTATCCACCGTAATTTGTCCATTGAATGCCAGGCGCAGGAAGTCGATAAAGTCAAGCGCTCTGAGTCGGGGATGATCACCGATCCTATCACATTGGAGCCAACCGCCTTACTGCGTGAAGCTCTGGCCGCTATGGAGCATTTTCACATTTCTGGTGTTCCTATCACCGAACAGGGAAAGCTCGTTGGTATTCTTACAAACCGCGACATTCGTTTCGAAACGAACCCGGAACGTCCTATTACCGAGCTTATGACCCGTGATCATCTCATCACGGTGCCTGTTGGTACGACGTTAGAGCAGGCACGAGATAGCCTCCATCGCTATAAGATCGAGAAATTGCCGGTGGTGGATGAGCACGGAATGCTCAAGGGCCTTATCACCATGAAGGATATCCAGAAGAAAATTCTCTACCCACATGCTACCAAAGACGAATATGGTCGCTTGCGTGTTGGGGCCGCAATCGGTGTAGGACCAGATACTCATGCTCGTTGTGCCGCCTTGATCGAAAAGGGAGTGGATGTGCTGGTAGTAGATACCTCCCACGCTCACTCGCGCATGGTCATTGATGCGGTGGCGCAAATAAAAAAACGTTTTGGAAGACAGGTGCAGTTGATCGTGGGCAATGTCGTGACAGTCGAGGCAACCGAGGCCCTTATCCAGGCAGGAGCAGACGCTGTGAAAGTAGGTATCGGTGCAGGTGCTATTTGCACGACTCGCATTATCGCGGGTATTGGGATGCCACAGATCACCGCGATTTATGACTGTGCTCTTTTCGCCCGTCAGCATGGTGTGCCGGTTATTGCAGATGGTGGTATTCAATACTCTGGTGATATCGCCAAGGCTATCGCCGCTGGCGCCGATACCGTCATGCTGGGTAGCCTCCTGGCAGGTGTAGATGAGAGTCCAGGAGAGCTTATCATCTCACATGGGGAGCGCTTCAAAGACTACCGCGGTATGGGTTCTATTGGTGCTATGAAGCAGCGAAGCTACAGCAAAGATCGCTACTTCCAGGGTGACACGAAGTATGAATCACAATTGATTGCCGAAGGTATAGAAGCGCGTGTTCCCTATAAAGGCCCGCTGGGCCCATTGATGCATCAACTGGTTGGAGGTGTACGCCAGTCAATGGGTTACTGTGGCGCTGCCACCATTGCAGATATGCAAAATAATACGCGCTTTGTACGCATTACCAACGCGGGTTTGCGTGAGAGTCACCCACACGATGTGATGATTACGAAAGAAGCGCCCAATTATGGTACAAAATATCAGGGGTGAGAAGCTATGCCTCTTTCTCTGATGGAGCAAAATGTCCTCTCAGTGCTGGATGAACAGGGGCTGATCGGGGCTTTTCGCGACCTCGTGCGTATTCCAAGTATCACTGGTCAGGAGAGTGTAGCACAAAACTGGCTGGCACAGCACATGCAACGGATCGGTCTCGATGTGGACCTCTGGACCATTGATGTTGCGGAACTGCAGAAGCACCCACGATTTCCTGGGATGGAGGTGGATCGGAGTGATAACGAAGCTGTTGGACTGGTAGGTACCTGGCAGAGAGAGGCACATATCCTGACTGGGAAGAGGCTGGTTTTTAATGGGCACATCGATGTTGTGCCCGAGGGAGACCATGCCAATTGGTATCACGATCCCTGGGGAGCTGAACTTGTGGATGGCCGCATCTATGGGCGTGGCGCTTGTGATATGAAGAGCGGTTTGCTGGCTGCCCTCTATGCCGTCAAAGCTATGAGAGACTCAGATTTCCCTATCAATGGCTCGTTAATGGTACAGAGCGTCATTGGAGAAGAGGATGGCGGCCTGGGCACATTCGCCAGCCTCTTACGTGGCCACAGGGGAGACGCGGCTATTGTATGCGAGCCAACACAATTACAACTCATTCCTGCTCAGGCCGGGGCGCTAACATTCGCAGTGCGTGTGCCTGGAAAATCAGCCCATGCCTGTGTTCGCCTTGAAGGGGTCAGTGCCGTAGAAAAGTATCTGGATATTCATCGAACGCTGCTACAACTGGAGCGAGAAAGAAATAGCGAGGTAGAGCATCCGCTACTCGGGAAACTGCCCTTGCCATATCCCCTCAACATTGGACGGGTACATGCTGGCAACTGGTCTTCTTCAGTCCCTGAAGAACTGATCTTTGAGGGGCGTATTGGTGTGGCAATGGGTGAATCAAGCGATGCCGTGCGTCATCAGTTTGAGTGCACCCTGGCGAACCTGGCAGAGGCCGACCCCTGGTTACGTGACCATCCTTTGGAGATCAAGTGGAGTGGAGGCCAGTTCGAATCAGCCGAGATACCTCTAGATCATCCACTGGCTACGCTCTGCCAGCAAAGCATGTTTGATCTCACAGGCCATAAACCTGAATTGGAGGGTGCGCCCTATGGCTCCGATCTGCGCCTGCTAGTCAATGGGGGCATTCCCGCCATACTTTTTGGCCCTGGTGATGTTCGCGTCGCACATAAGCCTGATGAACACGTCGATGTCGCTGAAGTTATCCTGGCTGCACGCGCATATATTGTGTTTGCTCTACGTTTTCTTTTGTAGGAACCCACCATAGAGGTCCAGGATATGACTCGATCATTGTATTCTAGCATGTCATCCATTCTCATGCGGGCTGTTTGCTCTACGGTATTAGCCAAGATGTCTCATGTGGTTGCTACTTAGCAACACATCAGTTAGAATAACGGTGATTTATGCTGGCTTATCCAATATATAGACTGTAGAGCCCGTCGATTGCGGAGGGAAGAATGGTTGATCTTAAACAGACACTTAGCCGCTTTTTATCAATTCCTGGCGTGTGGCAAGCCATCCTGGTGGGTCGTGACGGTTTAATGATAGAAGGATTAACTCGTGACGGCAAAGACGATATGGAGGCGGTCGGGGCTATCATGACCACAGGCTTGAGTACAGCTGAAGCGTTGGGACTGGAAATCTCGCGAGGTTCTGTAATAGGCGTGCTCATGGAATATGAAAATGGACTGGTAAGTGTTGATCCTTTGGGTGACTTCGCCCTCTTGGTCACACTTTCTGATAATGCCTCAAATATTGCTCGCGTGCGCCACTTAATCAAAACGAGTCGTAATGAAATTCTTGAAGCTCTAGACATAGCGTAACATTGTTACATGAACATTGAGCATGTACGGAGGGCGGCCCGTAGATGGAACAACTGACCAATCTTGTCATTTCAGATCGTGAACTTGCTTTTATCTCAACTGCATTAAATAAACTAATGAATGACACCAATGCAACTTCTGTTATGTTGATTGACAAAAGCGGGCAGGTCATCGCGACTCAAGGCACAGGCGTACGGCGTAATGCCACCTCCTTAGGTGCGTTGCTGGCTGGCGCATTTTCCTCCTCTCGTCATATTGCTGAACTCTTGGGAGAAAAAGACTTTCGTACTATTTTCCAACAAGGCGTGAAAGAAAATATATTTACGACAATGGTCGAAGAACAATGGCTGCTGGTCATTGTTTTTGATAAACTCACTCATATTGGTTTGGTCAAAGTACTTTCGAAAAAAGCTTCGGATGAAATGGGACGCATACTTGAGCGGGTGCGAGCCGATACATCGCGCACAAAATCCTCGGTTATCAACGTACAGTTTCGCTCTTCCGTCGAAGATACCATTGATCTGCTCTTCCGCGATTAGAGGTGCTAGCATTCATGGCGCTCATCAATATTGCTACCCACGAGATCCACTGTAAGATCGTCTATTATGGCATTGGTTATTGTGGTAAGACGACAAATTTACAATACGTTTTTAAAAGTATTCATCCAAATGCCCGCGGCGATATGCTCTCAATTGCTACGGAAACTGAACGTACCCTCTTCTTTGACTTTCTTCCCCTGGACATCGGCGCCATTCACGGATTTCGTACGCGCTTCCATCTCTACACCGTTCCTGGCCAGATTCTCTACGAGCGCACACGTTTGGCTGTACTGAATGGCGCTGATGGTATTGTCTTTGTTGTGGATTCCCAGGCCGAAAAGTTTGAAGAAAATGTGCAGAGCATTGCTGAACTTGAGATCAATATGCGCCGTGTTGGTAAGGACCTCGGAAATTTTCCCTTTATTATGCAGTGGAATAAACGCGATATGCCATCAGCGCTCCCCGTAAACGTGCTCGAACGCTATCTCAATCGCCGCCGCGTTCCCAGTTTCGAGGCCATTGCCTCGAATGGCAAGGGTGTTTTTGCAACATTGAGGGCTATCAGTAAAAACGTGATGGCCCAGTTGTAAACTAGAGGGCGCTCAGTACCAGGTTACCGGCATAGCGTCAACAGGCAAACCTACTCATGAAGATATTTGGCCTTGACTTTACCAGTGCGCCAGGCCCGAAGAAACCTATCACTGCTGCTGTATGTGAGTTGAATGATAATCTCTTGCGGGTGAACGAGATACTCAAAATCGATAGTTTTGCTGCGTTTGAGTCATTTTTACAACTGCCAGGCCCCTGGGTAGCTGCTCTCGACTTTCCATTTGGTCTCCCACAAAAACTACTCACCAATCTTGGCTGGCCCTCAACCTGGGAGGACTACATCTATCCTCTATCATCAATGGGTAAAACTCAGTTTGAGCGAACGCTGATTCAGTATTGTGCGAGCAGACCGCCGGGTGATAAACACCATGTAAGAGCAACGGATAGGTGCGCAGGCGCATGTAGCCCTATGATGTTACAGAGGGTGCCCGTAGGAAAAATGTTTTTTCAGGGTGCCCCTCGCCTGCTTGCAGCAGGGGTGTGCATTCTCCCATGTCGTCCAACGAATGACGACAGGATAGTGGTTGAAGGGTATCCTGCTCTGCTTATGCGCAAGTTAATCGGCAAACGCAGCTACAAGAGTGATGAGAGTAACAAGCAGACATCAGAGAAAGCCACGGCGCGTCACGACATTGTCTATGGTTTGTGCTCACCTGCATTCTCAAATCAGTATGGCGTAACCATTGAACTGCCTGATTTGCTTGCTGAAGCTTGTATACAAGACTCCAAAGGTGATAACCTCGACGCTCTACTCTGCGCTTTGCAGGCTGCCTGGGCCTACACCCGGCGTAACAATGACTTTGGCATTCCGCCAAAGTCGAGTGGAGGGGAAGGGTGGATCGTTGATCCAGCCCTATTGCACTATCTTCCCTCTGATCAACCAATAGCGTAAAAGCGCGTGCGCAGGTTGTACTCTGTACTTTCGTCCGTTGCTCCCATGCCAGCCAGCGCCAGTGATGCTGAGAGCCGGACAGAGCGGGGTAGCCGCTTATTCCGAGACATATGCTGGAGTAGAGGGATAGTTTCTGTACCGTTTAGTAGAGTGAGTAGCCAGACGACATTCTGACGTTTTTGTTGATCATCGCTTTGAAGCGAACGCACAAGCTGCGCAGCAAGTTGGTTACCAAACTCTGCCACGCTGAGGAGCAAATGATGATGCATTTCACTAGTGGTAAGCGTAGAATTGTTACAGAGTCTTATGAGTACGTTTACCTTCTGGTGAAGTTGTCTGCGAGCCTCTAGCTCCACAATGTTCCAACCGGTTTCACTGGTACCAATCTCCTGTTGGAACAGCCTGGCGCCTCTTTTTTCCATCAAGTTATATCCTTCTGAAGTCCTATGTGGCTTCTACACAGTGTTATTTCAACATACTAAACAAACCTCTATGTCACAACGTCGAAAATGCTTCCTGATGATCTGCGATCATCTTTAGAAGTTCTTGTAATCCCTGCTTTGCTCCCTTTCGTTGCCCTGCATTGAGTGTGGTATCAGTAGCAAACTCATCTTCATCAAGGATAAGGGTTTCCCCAGTAGGGCTAACCCACACATCCAGGAGCAAATCAACCTGTTCAATACGATCATCAAAAAGAATGGCTGGTTCAGCGATATTGCAGTACCAGCCTTTCCTGGCGCCTTGCGCGCTGGCAATATCAAAGATGTTATACCACCGGTCGGAGTAATAGTACTCAATAAACCGGTCGCCCGGTTCAAAACTGGCGTACCCAAGATTTTTTGTTGGGTGTGACCAGTATGCTTGAATAATCAAACCATGAGATAGCCGTTCGATCACTTCACCCTGGTACTGTATCTTTGTTTCCCCACGTGGATTCAGTTTAACGACCGTTATCATGTTCCTATGCTTTTCACATGCTCATTAACCGTGTAATAGTTTACCTCAAATCCACCTGACCTGCAATGATTATTGAAGATGGGAGGTAGCGCTCAGATCGTATCGCCAACCTGGCTTGCTTCGATAAGCTGTAGGAGCTTTTTCATTGGAAATGGTTTTTGTAGCACCTGAACGTCGGAAAAGCGCTCGCGAATCTGCAGAAGTTGCTTCTGGCTCGCTGCTGATACAACAATAATGGGGAGGGTTTCAGGAGGAATGGTTTGTCGTATGGAATTGATCACCGCTAAACCAGACAGAGTACCTGGCAGTAATAGATCAACAATCACCAGTTCATACGGCAAAGGGGAGTGACTACCAGTATCAGCGAAGAGTTCGTTTAAGAGCGACATACCGACAGTATGGGTGAAAACTGTATGGCCCGCTAGCTCTAGCGCTGTCGTAATATATTCGTGGATTGCGGTATTGTCTTCGAGTAGTCCAATTCTCATCTTGTTTGTTTCCTGCTGGGAATAGTTCTATAAAATTGATTAGCTGTATTATACGGGATATTTGGTATAACCGTCAACGAGACATCGAATGCCCGTTTATCAATGTAGGCTATCGCCAATGACAACGAAGAAGAAATGCAACTGAGGTATGCTATACTGTGCTCATGTTAAGCCTTGATTTTATTCGCCAAAATCCCCAGGTCGTCCGGGAGGGGCTGTATCGACGTCGTCACACTCAAAATATCGACGAACTACTCCGCCTGGCTGAACAGAAGCGCGGACTCGTGACGCGCTGCGATGGTCTTTATAATACCTTGAAACCGCTCAAAGAGACAGTAAAAACAGCTCCTGTTGAGCGGCGCCCCGAACTGAGCAGGCAAATCAGGGCCATTACACAGGATATACGTCAGCTTGAGCTACAAATTGCCGACATCGACACGCGTCTTCAACCATTAATTCTCAGCTTACCAAATATTCCTCACCAGAGCGTCAGGGACGGCGATAATGAATATGGAGATGATGAACTGAAACGTTGGGGAGAACCAGTTCCTCTGGGTTTCGAATCGCTGGCTCATTGGGACCTTGGCGAACGTCTGGGCATTATTAATTTCGAAACAGGGACAAAGATCGCAGGAAGCCGATTTGTCACCTTGAAAGGTGCTGGTGCGCGGCTTGAACGCGCCCTGATCTCGTTTATGCTCGATTTGCATACGCGTGAACATGGCTATATCGAAATCATGCCTCCATATCTTGTCAAACGCTCGATAATGCTTGGAGCAGGCCAATTGCCGAAATTTGAAGATCAAGCATATGAATGTACCGAAGATGAGCTCTATCTCAATCCTACTGCTGAAGTTCCTCTCGTTGGAATGCACAGTGATTCGATATTGCCGCCAGGTACCCTTCCTCTTCGTTATGTTGCCTGGACTACCGCTTTTCGGCGCGAAGGCGGTTCAGCTTCGCGGCAGACACGCGGCTTGTTGCGCCTCCACCAGTTCAACAAAGTTGAGCTTTTTCAAATCGTCGCGCCCCAGGATTCATATGCCGCATTGGATCAGATGTTGGGACATGCGGAAGCTGTCTTGCGCGGTTTGGAGCTACCCTACCGTGTCATAGCACTGAGTGCTCCCAACTTACCATTCGCTGCCGCAAAGACGTTTGATTTGGAAGTCTGGATGCCGGGTCAGAGTCGTTATGTAGAAGTCTCTTCGGTGAGCAACTGTGAAGCCTTTCAGGCGCAGCGCGCCAATATCAAATATCGGCCTACAAGGGGTGCTCACGTTGAGTATGTACACACGTTGAATGCATCAGGATTAGCCGTTGGGCGAACCATGGCTGCGATTTTAGAGGTGTATCAACAAGCAGATGGAACGGTAATTATCCCAAAAGTCCTACGCCCTTCTATGGGGACCTCGATTGTATCTTTCTAGCGTGGGAAAGCTTATACAGGAGGTTTTACAAGCAGTTCTCTGCAAAAGTAAACACTTCCAGTGAGACATTTGTGCGGGAGACTTCCATTTTGGATAAATCTTGTGGTAAACTAAAGCACGGAGGGATGGCAGAGTGGTCTATTGCGGCTGTCTTGAAAACAGCTGGGTTAACAGCCCCAGGGGTTCGAATCCCTTTCCCTCCGCTAACAAGGCAATGATGCCTTATTATTTGATGATGAGTATTCACTGTATTAGTTCAGAAAATACTGATCGTCGTTACCCCCGCATAAACTCTAATGTTGACAGTGTCCGTCAACTTCGAAAAGCTTCGTCGAGAAGCGTGATTAATTGAGTCGACGTATATTTGTAGTGCAACATTTCGTAGTGGACTCTTAAGCCGTTGTACAAATCCGCAAGGGTGGGGGACGGAGCGTACTCTGCTATAAAGAGCCGATTTTGGACGGGCGGTGAATTATTGTGTCACTTATAGGTCGGTTAGAGCAGCTCAATCTATCGTTGGTTTTACAAGGAATTGAGACCTACGCGAAAACCGGGTTGCTTCTTGTACAGCAAGACGTTCAAAGGGTAGAGCTTTATTTCAGGGATGGGCGGTTGATGTGTATTGGTCCTGTGCGGCCAGATATGACCCTGGGGGATCGCCTCTTACGCGCCGGCGTAATCTCGTCATCAGCATTGCAAGATACTTCAGCAGCCCTGGATATAGCACAATCTGGTGAGACCAGGATAGCTCTGACACTGATGGACCTCGGATATATCAGTCATGAGGATCTTCGTGCCTGGGCGATGAAAGAAGCGAGTGGCGTCATACAGGTACTCCTCACATGGCCAGGCGGTGAAATATATTTTGAGGACGGAATGCAACCGCCAGCTGATCGCCTCCTCGTCGCGCTTTCTCCTTGTTCTTTGTTGCCATCTACACAGTCAGCTACCACGCCGGCAAACAATACACAGTATGAAGCTGGTGAAGTCAGACTCCAGAATAGGCAACCGCAGAATGAATTAATGGCTTCTGTTCAGGCTCAATCTGCTGGATTACTAAGTGCATCACAGCTTATCACTGAAACGCCGCCAATATCTGCCTCATTTCCCTCCCCTGTGCCATCCGTGCGCACTGTGAATATGTTTGGCGATGCCGATGCGCAAAATTTCCCTCAGCTCTCACCGCCAATGCGCATAAGTCAACCCCTTCCCCCACTGCGTATTGATACATCCTTTATGAGACCTGAAATGGTGTTAATACCGCTTGATCTTTCTGCTCTACGTCAGCAAGGTCTGCATTTGCCTATTACACCTGAGCAGTGGCGTGTTCTTACGCGAGTAGATGGACGCACGACGCTACAATGCGCTTGCCTGGAACTAGGAATGCCGGCTGATATGCTGTGTCAGGTTGCTGGCGAACTCATAGCACTTGGTGTAATACATGTATCAATACCTATGCAGCAGGTGTCAATGAACGAATTGCCACCCGTTTCAAGAGACCTCATCTCCCCCGCTACTAACAATGACTCTGTTTCCAACGGGTATGCCACAATTACTCCGCAACCCTGGGTTGCTATTACTTCCACTACGGATTCCTTGTTCCCTTCTTTTGGTGTATCTGTTCCCTTTGAGACGATGTCCCAATGGGGCAATGGTGGTAATGGTGCAACCTTTGTTCCTGGACGAGGTTGGGTTGCTAATCCTCAGCCTATGCAGCCCGTACAGCCAGGTGGTCCGCTCTACGCCACAAATGGCGTCTATGCTCCCATCGGGAGTGGCCGTTAGTCTCATACGAAATAGGGTAACCATCGTAAACACCCTGAAGATAATCAAAAAAGGCATCCAGAAACTCTCTGGATGCCTTCTGTTTACGTTACTATATCTCTGGCCAATCAAGCATCATTGCTTTTGCTGTATCTCCAGGATGAACCTCAACTCCACCTTCAGGTACTATTACCAGGGCATTGACGTTCAGCAACGAAGTCATAATGTGCGAGCCTTGATTGCCGGTTGTATGGGCTATAAAGCGACCATCGCGCCATTCCACACGTGCCCGCACATAATGTCGGCGCATAGCGCGATCACTCACTCCATCTTCCACGATTACATCAACTTGTGGGCGTACAAGATGCGTATGCCCCATCATCTTGCGTATCACTGGACGACCAAATAGTTCGAATGTCACGGCTGCTGAAACAGGATTGCCGGGAAGCCCTAAAAGAGGTACACCACGAATGTGTCCGAACGCAACTGGTTTGCCTGGCCGCATATTAATGCGCCAGAAATTGATCTGCCCTTGCTCTGCCATGATATTCTTCACCAGGTCGAAGTCTCCAACTGAGACGCCGCCTGAAGTGATGATGAGATCATATTGAATAGCCTCGCTAAACTTCTCCCTCAGGCTCTCTATTGTATCACGAGCAACTCCTAAGCGGTGAGGTATCGCCCCTACACGTCGTACAGCCGCCTCGAGAAGATAACTGTTGCTGTTGCGAATCTTCCCTGGTCTCAACGGCTCATTGACATCGATTACCTCATCCCCTGTCCCAAGTATAGCTACGTGAGGGCGTCGTATTACCGGGATACTTGCCCAACCCAGCGTGGCCAGTACGCCGATTTCCCAGGGCCCGATCTCGCTGCCCTGTTGCAACACCGTTTGACCTCGCTGCATATCTTCACCTGCTGGACGAATGTTATTGCCTGGGGGAGCCACTTCCAGGATCTCTACCCATTCACCGTTTGGCTCCTCGGAGCGTGTCAACTCTACCTGTATGACGCTGTCAGCCCCATCTGGCACAGGCGCGCCTGTCATAATGCGCATGGTTGTCCCCTCTACAACCGCGTGATCTGCCACATAACCCGCCGCCACGCCACCCGTGATAAGCAGGCGTGGAGGTTGTCCTTCTTTTGGCTGACTGTCGCGGCTGAGCAATGCGAAACCATCCATAGCTGAGTTTGCGAATGGCGGAATATCTTCTTGCGCCACAATATCCTGGGCCAGTACCAATCCAGAAGATTCGGGCAGCGGTATCTGCATGACGCTGAGGGGCGAAATCTCAGTGAGTATCCGCGCAAGGGCCTCTTCTACGCTCATCATAGTAATAGTCTCCTTTCCGTCCTTTGAAGAGATGGATACAAACAAGCCTGGCAAACCAAAATAAGCAGGAATGCCAGGCTTGTCTAAAAATAAGTACCTCGTACGGGAGTCGAACCCGTGATCTCCGCCTTGAAAGGGCGGCGTCCTTGGCCACTAGACGAACGAGGCTTACCGATCACAGCCTGGATTGTACTCTAATGTTGGTGCTTTGTCAAGAAAAATGAGCCAGTACACAGTTTTCAATCCCAAGCAGCCATGATACAATGAAGAAAACTACTTATCAGTGAAAGTGCAGCATTATGGCAAAAGCGAAACAACTATCATCATCAGCCTCAAAACGGCGTGAAGAAGTGAAAAAACAACGCCAACAGAGGCAATCATCAAATAATCCAAATAAGAGACGAGTACAAAAGAAGCCAAATCGAAGTCCATGGCTTCTTATCGGTGTAGTGCTGCTTGTGATAGCAGCGATCATTGGTATTTTTTTCTTCCTGTCAAAGCAGTCAACAAGTAATGGGAGCCCCACACCCACAACTGAGGCTACTACCAGTCCCGCTGTGTTGCAAGCAGTGACCAATGTGAGTCCTGCAGTATCGGCGGCAGTTGGCACCGGTGGGCAGAATAACGTATTGACGCCTCTCAAAGGGTCACCTCCTCCACCAGCGCTGACTGGGCCAAACGGCAAACCAGAATTTTTCTACGCAGGCGCGGAATATTGCCCCTTCTGTGCTGCCCAGCGCTGGGCAGTTGTGGTGGCGCTTAGCCGTTTTGGCACATTCAGTAAACTCAATCAGACAACGTCCTCCGCAACCGATAGCTTTCCGAATACAGCAACCTTTAGCTTTTATCAAAGTGCCTACACCAGCCAATATATCTATTTTGACTCGGTAGAGCAAACAACCAACCAGCCTGATGGTGCCGGTGGTTATACCGCGCTGCAAACACCAACGGCTGAGCAGCAAAATCTGATTCAGACATATGATGGACCACCCTACCTTTCCAGCGCTGGCAGCATTCCCTTTATCGATATTGCCAACCAGTACGCGATGCAGGGGGCCAACTATTCCCCACAGGTGCTTGCTAATCTCACGTTGGAGGATATCGCCAACAAATTGTCAGATCCGAGCTCAGATGTTACTAAAGGGATTGTTGGTTCAGCAAATTATCTGACGGCTGCTATTTGTTTGGTGACAAACCAGCAGCCCGCCTCCGCCTGTTCAGCAGCCCCTATACCACAAATTGAGAAGGCTCTCGGCAAGACAGCCTATAACACGAGCAGCACGCAAATGAGTGTTCTTGCTGTTCGTGAAGCGGTTCTACGCCAACAAGAGTAAAGGAAAGGGATACGCGCCAATGGCTGATCTAGACTCACTCATGCCTGATACGAGCGGAATAAATTTCTATACCGCTGATCCTGACCTATCACATCTTTTACAACATTCCCTCTCACCAGAGGATTTTGAGCGAGCGCATACAATCCTGAAACAGATGGGAGAGGTCGCCTCACAGAAAATGGACGGATTGGCCCAGGTTGCAAATCGCCAGGGGCCTGTGCTGGTACAATATGATAAACGTGGTCAGCGCGTTGACGAGGTAGTATTTCATCCAGCCTATCATGAACTGGAGCGTATCGCCTACGAAGATTTTGCCATTGCTGCCTGCTCACACCGGGAAGGCGCCCTGGGTTGGCCGGGCAGAGTGCCGCAGCGGGTCAAATTTGCCCTGGGTTACCTCGGAATGCAAGCGGAATCAGGCGTATTCTGCCCTGTCTCTATGACCGACGCTCTTGCTCGCGTACTTGAACGTTATGCCAGCGAACCCCTGCAACGACGCTTTCTGCCTGCTTTAACTGCCACTTCCATGGTCGAATTACAACAAGCTGCCATGTTTCTTACTGAGAAGCAGGGCGGCTCAGATGTGGGTCAGACTGCTACAGTCGCACGGCCTCGATCTGTTAGTGCACACCATACACTCCAGCCTGAGTGGGAATTATGGGGAGATAAGTGGTTTTGCTCCAATGTCTCAGCTGACCTCATACTGACGCTGGCGCGTCCAGAAGGTGCTCCCGCCGGAACTCGCGGTCTCGGCCTGTTTTTAGTTTCCAGGATGCTTGATGATGGTGCACGCAATTCCTACACTATCAATCGCCTCAAGGATAAACTGGGCACGCGTTCGCTGGCGACAGGTGAAGTGACGCTGCATGGATCACAAGCATATCTCGTTGGTAAAATTGATCGTGGCTTTGTTCAGATGACTGAGATGATCAATCTTACCCGTATCTGGGCGGCTATCGGGTCGCTTTCAGCGATGCGCCGCAGTTATCTAGAGGCGTTAACCTATACAAGGGGCCGCATTGCCTTCGATCGTCCACTGGCCGAACATCCCTTGATGCGTCGCCAATTGGTAGACTTGCTCATCGAGGTGGAAGGTTGTGCCGCTCTGGCTTTTGAGACGGTGGCGGTACTGGATCGTGTCGACCGCCATGGCACCGAGGAAGATCATCGCCTGCTGCGCATCCTCACGCCGCTCTGTAAAAACTATATACCAAAGCGTGGCGAGTATGTGACGTTGGAAGCACTGGAGATGCTCGGAGGGAATGGGTATGTCGAAGATTGGGCAAATCCGCGTTTTCTGCGCGACGCCATCGTGAATGTCGTATGGGAAGGTTCCAGTAACGTCATTGCGCTGGACGTGGCACGCGCTATTGCCAGGGAAGGTGCAGACACAACCCTTTTCGTGATGCTGGATCAGCGTTTGCGATCTCTACAACATTCAATTGTTGTCCCCGTTGTTCAGGAGGTGCAAACGCTCATCCGGCAGGTTTCGGAACGCATACAGTCCCTCGCTACGCTTGACGCGGACAGCGCTCAGTTGCCTCTACGTGGCCTCGTAGAGCGCATGGCACAATTAACGATCATCACATTGTTGCTGGAACAGGCTGAGTTTGAGTTACTGCGTGGTCCTCGTGGCACCGGGAAGCGCAAGTGGCTCATTGCTCTCTTGTACTTACATAGACATATACTGATCCATCCGGACGGCTGGGCCGCAGATAACGATCCCACTGTACTTAACCACTTTGACGCACTGGTCAATTGGCAGTCTATTCCACTACAGTAATTCACATAGTGTAGCCATAAAAACACCCAAGTCTATGTTACCTAATGGTAGAACTGGGTGTTTCTCTTTAT
>CAVZJN010000057.1:0-12932 GCA_963775585.1 uncultured Chloroflexia bacterium
CCTACTCCACCGTCACCGACTTTGCCAGATTCCTCGGCTGATCCACATTACACCCGCGTGCCACCGCCGCGTGATACGCGAACAATTGCAAAGGAATACTCGCCAGCAGCGGGCTAAACACCTCCAGCGTAGCAGGCACATATAGCACATCATCGGCATGCTGCTTGATCGCCTCATCACCCTCAGTAGCCACCACAATCACACGCGCATCGCGCGCCCGTACCTCCTGGATATTGCTCACCACCTTCTCATATACATGCGAAGCCGTAGCTACCGCAATCAGCGGAGTATCAGGATCCAGCAAAGCAATGGAGCCGTGCTTCAGTTCACCGGCAGGAAAGCCCTCGGCATGGATATAGGAGATCTCCTTGAGCTTGAGCGCACCCTCAAGCGCGGTAGGATAGCCCACCCCACGCCCGATAAAGATCATACTGCTCGAGCGAGACATGCGCTGTGCCAGGGGTGCGATCACATCTTCGGGACTCGCAGCCCTGTCGAGTACCTGCTGAATCTGCACGGGAATACGTTCCAGCGTTTCAAGCCATTCCCTGATCTCCTCAGCAGTGATCTTCTCACGCTGCTGCCCCAACCACATGCCCAGAAGGTACAGTACAGTAACCGAACTGATAAACGACTTTGTCGCCACAACACAGATTTCAGGGCCAGCTTGCAAGTAGAGAACCGCGTCGGATAGGCGTGTAATCGCACTGGCAACTACATTCGTAACGGTGATGACTGGCGCCCCATGCTCGCGAGCCTGGCGTATACCCACCAGTGTATCAGCCGTCTCCCCCGACTGTGTCACCGCAATGCACAGCGTCTCCGGCCCGACAATGGGGTCACAGTAGCGGAACTCTGCTGCCGTAATCACCTCCACCGGAATGCGCGCCCACTTCTCGATCGCGTACTTGGCGATCAGTCCGGCGTGGTACGACGTGCCACAGGCGACGATTACTATGCGTTGAATGTTGTCCAGCAGCCCTGCCCGCTGCATTTTTTCTAGCTCAACTAGGTGCAGTTGACCGTCGCGAACGCGGCCAAGCAAGGCGCGCCGTATAGCATCTGGCTGTTCAAAAATTTCTTTGAGCGCGAAATGGGGAAAGCCGCCTTTTTCAGCCGCTTCAGCATCCCAATCGATGGTCAGTGGCTCGCGCTGGACAGGCGTACCGTCGATCCGGGTGATAGAAACGCCGGCGCACCGGAGCGCTACCATTTCTCCCTCTTCGATCACCAGCACGCGTCGCGTATGTTTCAGAATGGCGGGAATATCCGAGGACAGGTACTGCTCGTTCTCGCCCAGACCGACAATCAGTGGACCGCCGCCATAGCGCGCCCCGATAAGTAGATCGGGCTGCTCGCGACTGACCACGGCGATGGCATAGGAGCCAATGACCGACTGTAAAGCCAGCCGTATCGACTGTTCGAGATCATGGTGAGCTTGCCCGAAATAGGATCGTTCAATCAGGTGCGAAAGGATTTCAGTATCCGTTTCGGAGCGGAAGGTATGCCCCTCTTTCGCCAGCTCCTGGCGCAATTCGGCATAGTTCTCGATAATGCCATTGTGGACGACAGTCAGCACGCCCGTGCAGTCTGAATGGGGGTGGGCATTGACATCGTTGGGACGACCATGCGTTGCCCAGCGCGTGTGACCAATACCCAGCGATCCCTCGTCAGGGCGCGAACCATTATCGACGGAAGCAACAAGATTGGCGATTTTACCGGCGTGGCGGCGCAGTTCAAGTGAACCGGTAGAGGTCAGGACGGCAATGCCCGCGGAGTCATAGCCGCGATATTCGAGTTTGCTCAGCCCATCAAGCAATATAGTAGTAACATCGGTCCCCTGCGGGCCGACATAGCCAATGATACCGCACATGAGTCGGGTATCCTTTCTATTGTAAGGTAGATTGTAATATTATTTCCTTCTACCTACATCACTGACAACGTATTGTGCCAGGCGTTGCCACCTGGATTTGTCCGTTATCTTCTCAGGGTAGTGACATACCCTGGAGGCTCCCCGCTGACTTGATCCGAACAGCCTCCACCTCGTCAACCGTGCCCCCTCCTACGGCCCGGCCCATGCGCTACTAGACAGAACAACAACCTTAGAAGACAGTATACCATTACGTCCAAGTATTTGACGTGAACGAGGACATTATTTCCTCCCTTTTGCACTTGACGAAATTGCAGAAAACCACTACGCTACATAACAGAAAGAAACAAACTCAGCAGCTTGTGAAGGAGTTATCCTTATACTATGGAAATTCAGGCTTTTGCCACGTTAGTAATACCATTTATTGTTGTTGTCTTCCTGGCGGCGCTGCTCTTTATTCATCCCACACGGACGGTTTTGCTGGCTTCTCTGCTCGGTGGATTAACCCTGGGCGTCATCAACATACTGTTTGATCTCATTGCCTATTATGCTCACTGGTGGCATTATACCCTTAACGGGCTGATTTTGCACTTGCCCTTACCATTCTATATTTCACCAGTACTGATCTACGGGAGCCTCGTGTACCTGCTCATTTGGCGCTTCTGGAATGGGCGCGGCCATTGGTTCGCCATGCTCTTACTGATTGGCGTTCCTCTTTTCAGAGCTGCCGCCGACATTATCGGTACAGTTGTGATGCAATCAACCTATACCACTTTTGATAGCATACTGGCAGGGCCACTTGACTTGCTCATGTGGCTGGCAATGTTCTACGCGGGATTTTTCGTCTTTACACGTCTATCCCCTTTAGAGATAAAGGCGGTTTAGGGCCCAATTATG
Organism: uncultured Chloroflexia bacterium; assembly: GCA_963775585.1. Taxonomy (GTDB): domain Bacteria; phylum Chloroflexota; class Ktedonobacteria; order Ktedonobacterales; family Ktedonobacteraceae; genus UBA11361. The sequence goes on from CAVZJN010000057.1 coordinate 2,768, forward strand.
CACATTGACTCAATAATCCGGACATCCGTATGGGTGACAGTACTGTCATGCTGAGCGCAGCGAAGCATCTCTCTGCCCATCGCGACAGACCCTTCGCTTCGCTCAGGGTGACAACGGAACCCACCTTGTCATGCTGAGCGCAGCGAAGCATCTCTCGGCCCCGCGCGACAGACCCTTCGCTGTGCTCAGGGTGACAGGGGAGGTACCGATTTCATCATCCGTATTATTTATTGAAAGTCCATGATTTCGCCCCTGAACGGGATGCAGGCAACTTATTATGAACTTATAATGACTGAGAGGAAACAGTAGTGGATTTTTCCAATGCAGAAATTGTCGAAATGATAAATAGTACCCGCGAAGGTTCAGTATGGGAGATACTGGATATCAAGCTGGTCTCAGCCGAAAAGGACAAAGTAATTGCCACAATGCCCATCGGCCCGCATCACCGCCAGCAGGTTGGCTATTTGCACGGAGGCATATCCGTAGTGTTAGCGGAGTCAGTAGCCTCTCTCGGCACAGTACTGAATATCGACGCAGATAGACAGATGGCTTTTGGCCTGGAGATCAATGCCAATCACCTCAGACCAAAACGCGATGGGCAGCTCACCGCCGTCGCCACGCCCATCCATCGCGGCCGCACCACACACGTCTGGGACGTCAAACTTACCGATGAGAACGACAAACTGGTCTGTATTTCGCGCTGTACAGTAGCGGTAGTAGATCGTCCCCCCGACAACGGCAACCTCTTTGCGAAAAAATTACCCAGTTTCGGATAGAAAATGTAGGGGTGCTGGATTTCCCTATAGATTCTCAATAACAACCGGCTCAACCGGGTCAGCAAGAGAAAAACCAAAAATCCTTGAGTAGAAGAACAGCTCAGCGTCAAGCGAACGCTTAATATTCTCTGCTCGCCGGAAACCATGCTGTTCACCTTCAAAAGCCAGGTAAGCTACCGGCAGCCCCTTCGCACGCAACGCATCAACCATTATTTCAGCCTGGTTGGGAGGAACAACCTTGTCCTCGAGTCCCTGGAAGAAAATCACTGGACACGAGATGCCCTCCGTGAAATGGATTGGCGAGCGCGCCTGGTAAATATCGCGCCGCTCTGGATACGGGCCGATCAGCTTATAAAGATAGCGCGACTCGAATTTATGTGTGTCTTTGGCCAGAGCTTCAGCATCGCTCACGCCAAAATAGCTGGCAGCAGCTTTGAAATCGTCGCGGAATGTGATAGCACACAATGTTGTATAGCCACCGGCGCTGCCCCCCGTAATGATGAGACGCTTCCCATCTACCCGGCCTTGTTCCGCTAAGTACTTCGCGCCGTTCACACAGTCATCAACATCGACGATACCCCACTTACCCGCGAGTCGCTCGCGGTAGGCTCGCCCATATCCCGTACTGCCCCCGTAATTCACGTCAAGCACAGCGAAACCGCGGCTCGTCCAGTATTGAGTGCCCAGTTTGAGCATACTGGTAGTGGCACTGGTCGGTCCACCATGGCTTTTCACGATCAAGGGTGGAAGTTCCCCTTCAGGCGCAACATAGCCGGGATTGCGCGGCGGATAGAAGAAGCCATAAGCCGTCATACCTTCCTCTGTGGGAAACTCGATTGGCTCCGCAATTGAGAGGTATGCGCTATCTATCGCGACCTCACTGGAGCGTCGCAGTACTTCGATTTGACCCGTCTCGAGGTCGAGCTGCACAAATGCCTCGGCTTGAGTGGGCGAGCCTCCGCCAAAGAAGATGCGTCCCCCTGCCGCGATGAGCGACTCAATGGTCGAATAGGGTGTCTGAATCTCCTCGAGTAAGCCTGTTTTCGTATCAAGGCTGGCCAGGTGACTGATACCGCGCTGGAAATAGCTGCAAATGATCTTTTCATCTGACGCGAATGAGTACGTAGACATATCAAAAACCCACTGTGGCACACCAAACTCAGTTTCCATTGGACAGAGCGGTGTCACGCTGTTATCATTATTCCAGCGATAGAGATTCCACCAGCCAGTGCGGTCGGAGACGAAGTGCAGGATACCCGCGGGTGACCATTCCGGCTGAAAGATGGATTCATCCCTGCTTCCCGCGATGCGCTTTGTGTGGCTCAGCGAGCCATCGGCCGCAATCTCTGCTAACCCGCCTACCCATAGTTCAGTACCATCCCATGGCATGTTTGGGTGATTCCAGGTAAGCCAGGCCAGTTGCGCCCCATCGGGACTGAGGCGTGGTGTGGAATAGAAGTCGTTGCCAGAAACGAGCACCTGTTGTGCCTGGTCGCTGCCATCAAGTTTGAAGCTCACCAACGTGTTCACCGCTTCTCTCCCAGCCACAGTGTGGTCCTCACGCACACAGATCATACGATTTCGCCGTTCGTCAACCACGCCATCGGCATAGCGCAGCTTTTCAGCAGGCGTAATAGGCTGCGGCTCTGTGCCAGGAACCAGGCGGTACACACGCTGGTCAGCATAATTTGAGAAATAGATCGTGCCATCATGCACGACGCACGAGCCACCGCCGTACTCATGAACTCGTGTACGCGCGTTATACGGTGCAGGAAGTACATCAATTGCCTCTCCACCTGCCCCACGTCGCACTATTACATTGCGGCCACCTTCTGAGGGGCGTTGCTCCGTCCAGTAGATATCTGTCCTATCCCGCATGATTGACACCAGTCCAATCGTCGCGGAAACAATCAGGTCTGAGGTTATCGGTGATTTCCAGGAACCGTAGGGTGCAACCTGTGGCGTGTTCATTTTTTTAACTCCTCCACAATCGCTGCCACGTCTTGATAAATATGGTCGGGTTTGATGGACGATTTCGCAACATCTTCGCGCCCGTCCTTGCCCGAAAGCACCAGCAATGTATGCGTGCCGGCGGCCTTCCCTGCCTGGATATCGACGGCCAGGCCATCCCCAATCATCACCGTTTCCTCAGGTTGGCTATTTAAGAGATGCAGCGCCTCGAGCAGCAACGTCGGCTCCGGTTTCCCTACAACCTCTGGTATCACCTCACTGCCGGCTTCAATAGCCGCAACCATCGTTCCACAACCAGGTATGAAGCCGTCGGCGACCGGCAGGAGCGCGTCACGATTGATAGCAACGAAATGCGCCCCTGCGCGGAGAGCCAGCACCGCCCCTGTCAACTTCTGATAGTCAAAATGACGATCAAGACCAACCAGCACTACGTCGGCTTCATTCGCTTCAAGGGGGGCAATCCGTAGCTTGTAGTGCTGCAACAGGTCAAACAAGGGCAGTTCGCCCACGACATAGACAAGGGCTGCTGGAAAACGGCGAGCGATGTTTTGTACTGCCGCTTGCCCTGCGCTCAACAGGTGCGTCGTTTCGGTCGTGATGCCGAGACGTTCAAGCTTCTCCAGTACCTGGGTCTCGCTAGCAAACGAGTTATTGGTGAGGAAGAGGTATTTTTTGTTATGAGTCTGGAGCCAGTCAATGAATTCCCTGGCGCCTGGTAACAATTCATTGCCCCGGTAAATGACGCCGTCCAGATCAATCAGGTAGGTCGAATATGGTAACATGTTACATATTATTCTCTTAAAAGCTGTTCGCGGATAGCCACAATTTCACGGCGCAACGTGTGATTGATATTTACTTCGCGATCAATCTTCTCACAGGCGTGCATCACCGTGCTATGGTCACGTCCACCAAAAAGCTGACCTATCTCAAGCAGCGAGACCTGTGTTTCCTGGCGAATCAGGTACATAGCTATCTGGCGCGGCATTACAATATGTTTATCACGCTGCTTGCCACACATTGCATCCAGAGAAATATGATAATATTCCGCCACGGCCTTGGCAATCTGCTTGCTATTCAGGCGCGATTCCCTGTTGTCGTTGCCCAGTGATGACATGGCTGCCCGTGCCACATCCATCGTCAGATCCGTGCGATGCAATTGCTGGTAAGCCATCAGGCGGTTGAGACAACCTTCTAATTCACGGATATTGGTCTGCACACGTCCCGCGATATAGGCAACGATATCATCAGGGACGCGGTAGCGCAGCAGGTCTGCCTTGACGCGCAGGATCGCCATACGTGTCTCTAGGTCCGGTGGCTGGATATCTGCGATGAGGCCCCATTCAAAACGTGAACGCAGGCGTTCCTCCAGGCTCACAATCGCCTTAGGCGGCCGATCACTGCATATCACAATCTGTTTGCTCATCTCGTGCAGACTGTTAAAGGTATGAAAAAACTCTTCCTCAGTCGATTCTTTACCCGCGATGAATTGAATATCATCGACCAGTAAAATATCAACCGAGCGATATTTGGCACGGAATTCCTCGGTGGTGCGATAGCGAATGGCGTTGATAATTTCGTTGGTAAACTGTTCGGAAGAGACGTAGAGCACTGCCAGTCCCGTCTGTACCCCCTGGTGCCCGATAGCGTGCAAAAGGTGCGTTTTGCCCAGACCCACACCTCCATACAAGAAAAGAGGGTTATACGATTCACCAGGAGCTTCTGCTACTGCCAGCGAAGCTGCGTGAGCCAGGCGATTGCTCCCGCCCACAATAAATGCTTCAAAGGTGTAACGCGGGTTGAGGCGGTTATGCATCAGGATGTTCGCTCGCTGCTCATTATCCCATTCCTCTAGCGAATCTGAGGCGCTATATCCCATATATTGTTGCTCATTTTGCAAAGTTGACTTCGTTGGCAGGTCATAGTAGGAATAGCCATTTACCTGGTTGTTGCCGCTCATTGAGGAGCGATAATGCATTTCTCTATCGGAGAAACCGTCTTCCACACTGTAGGTGACTCTAATAGCGACTGGCTGGCCCGTAATATCCATCAGAATATCCTCGATGGAACGCCGCCAGCGCGTGCTGATGACATCACGAGCAAGGCTCCCTGGCACTTGCAGCGTGAAATACATAGCCTGGTCTTGCGGAGCAAAAGAGGCAGCATCAATATCGTCTGCCCCTAGATTAGGGGTGTCCATCAGATGAGCAGTCTGCAACCACGCCTTACTTACCTCGTCAATAGGTGCGGATTCCAGTCTCTCAAGCATGGTACGCCATATAGCTGCTGCGTTCACTTGGTAATCTCCCGTGGTTAGTCTTCGATGAGGGCGATGCATTCAATTTCAACTAGCGCCTGACGTGGTAATTCGGCGACAGCAACCGTTGAACGCGCCGGTGTGACTCCGCTGAAATAACTGGCGTAGACTGCGTTCATCGCTGGGAAATCACTCATGCGCGTCAGAAATACGGTTGTTTTGACCACGTTAGCCAGTGAAGTTCCTGCTTGTGTTAAAACTGCTTGCAGGTTCTGCAAGACGCGCTGTGTCTGCGCCTGCACCTCGTCACCGACGAGCTCGCCGCTTGCGGGATCAAGGGCTATCTGGCCCGAGGTGTAGACGAATTGGCCCCAGCGGATGGCCTGGCTATAGGGGCCTATGGCTGCTGGAGCATGGGTTGTGCTGATCGGTGTGCGCTTCATAGTAATACATACTTTCTTGTAAAGAGATGATTCACCGGGCTATTTTATATGAACTCGTAAAAAACAGAAAATAACATATCCGTTGAGAAGACATATTGCCCCTCGTGCTAGATCGTCGTCTCAGGATGAAAATTGCCCTCGTTTTGATGGTGGGCTATCAGGAACAACAAAATCGACTGGCTGTGCAGTCGCGGAATACCTGCCATCTGTACCTCTGATGGTCGTCATGTTGGCTCGATTGCTCTGGTTTGCCCGTGTGAGTTCCTTCGCACAGAGACGCAGCGCTAGTTGCATCTCCGCCGCCGATTGGAAGCGATCTACTGGCTCCTTCTCCAGGGTTTTCATGACAATCTTTTCAACGGCGAGCGGTACAGTGGGATTGAACTGCCGCAACGTAGGTGGATTGGTCGATGCGTGTTGCATGGCAATAGAGACAGCCGTTGGGCCTACAAAAGGAGGACACCCCGCTAACATTTCAAACATGACTACGCCAAGTGAGTAGAGGTCTGAGGAGGCAGTCAAAGTTTCGCCGCGCGCCTGCTCGGGCGAGAGATAGTCAGCCGTGCCAAGCACGATGCCGCTATTGGTCAATCCTCCTTCTTCCAGCACACGTACAATGCCGAAATCGGTGAGTTTGACAAGAGGTCTCTCCCCATTAAGGCTACCGTTTGCCGATCCTCCACCCCACGCTAGCATAATGTTTTGTGGTTTAATGTCGCGATGAATAAAACCGCGTGCGTGAGCAACTTCGAGCACATCACAGACCTGTGCCGCGATCTCGATGGCCTGTAGTGACGGTAACTGGCGGCTTTGGCCAATCAACTGCTTCAACGTCGGGCCATTGATATACTCCATCACCAGGAAGTACTGCCCCCACTCCTCAACAAAATCAAAAATGGTGACAGCATTGGGGTGAGTAAGCGCAGCAGCGGCACGGGCTTCGCGGCGGAAGCGTTCAACAGCGCGTAGATCGTTCTTATCGAGGGAGCGCAAGACTTTAATGGCGACTATGCGCTCAACGCGGTGATCCCAGGTTTTATAGACACTGGCCATACCACCTGTCGCGATATGCTCGCGGATCTCGTATCTTCCTGCAATCGGCGGTTTGCCTTCAAAATGATTCAACCTGTTACCTCAAACAACCTGGGAATATGTGAACGTTTTTCTCTATAAAAGAAGTATACCAACGCCTGAGTATGCAGTCAACACTATAGGCCATGTGTAGGATGAAGTTATGTGATAAGGGGCCGGAGGCCCAGAGGCTACGGCCCCTGACCCCCTGTCACATTGCTAATTTAATTCGTCCACGCCGCGTGCAATTCAGCGTCAACACCACCACTCGTCAGAGGCGCTGGGTTGCCTTTCAAGCTGTACGCTCCCGTCTTTGCGTCAACTGCCACATTCGCCAGCCAGATATCGAACTCACTGTTGTTGTAGGATATATACGCGATCTGTGTCCCGTCCGGTGACCAGACGGGCTGGCTAATATACTGTCCCTCGACTATAAGGGACGATTTCGCATATGGCTGCAAGGCATTTTTCTGTTCCGTAGCGGTAATCGGCACGTTTGTGATGTTATCAGCTATCGACATCACATACAATCCCATGTGAGTTGCGTCAATGCGCCGTATATACGCGAGATGGTTGCCATCGGGCGAAAAGCTGGGCATCAAATTCTGCACACTGGTTGAAGCAGGAGTCAACGCCACTGCTGGATCATATTCATTCACACCAGGATGGTAGCCTGCATTGGGATGATTCACAATCGCGTTTGTTTCCGTCAAGAATATCTGGATGACCTGCTGCGTCTGCGAACTATCGTACATATAGTGCGTGTACACAGCCTGGTTTGTATGATGAGGACGGTAACTCGGGTCACGATCCCCGCCATCTCCGTATGACGCGTAAGCAACTTCCTGAGGGTTATTCGGGTTATTTTTGGAGATCGAAAACACCTGTAAATCCAAAAGCTGGGCATCAACGCCAGGATTCGCTGTTAACTTCTCGAAGTCGCTCAGGAAGAGCAGGTGCGTATTGTCTTCCCACGATGGCTGAAAATACCATTTATGCGTACTTCTTGGCGCTGGATACGGTGGATTAGGGATATACTGGCCAGAACCAGTGAGTAAGACCTTCCACTGCTTGCCGTTGACGGGCATTTCGACCAGGTCAGAGGAGTTTTTATAGCGCACAATAAAGGCTATTGTCTGGCCATCCGGCGAGACTGCCGGGTCGCTCACAAAGTCCTTATTGGGTGTCAGGGCATTGACATTGCGCGAGCCATCCATAACTAAAAGAATGTGGCCCTGGGTAAAATATAATTTCCCTTTGAATAGTGCCTGGTTACTTGTATTGACCTGTAACGAATGTCCATTCCCGGTATTGACTGACTTAAAACTCTGATTGCCAGTATTACCGCCAATGCCAAGGCACCCCTGTACGGATAGTGCCAGAAGCATAAGCAAGAGGTATTTGTACCAGGGTATATATCGTTTCATGGTTCGTTTCCTATTCATGTTGCATAGCTTTTCTCAAAATTGTAAAGCGGCAGGCGACTCGAACACTATAAATAGCAACAGATCAAGGAGACTACGAATACCAAAGGGGTCGTCCGTGTTTGCCCCTTGCAGGCTCATACTGGTTAATTGGCTGGCTGTCGGCAACGAATTTGTAGTCGAAGGTACAGCAGGAGCAACCGGCTGCGTCGTCTGAGCCAGCACAGGGGTTGTGCTATTGTTGCTGTTGCCCTGGACATTACATTGCGCATTATTGCCCAGTGCGAACATCTTGGCAATCACTTGCTGAATTGGAGCACAGATGGGGTTGAAGATATCCTCGCCTCGATCGTGTCCAATTGTTGCTACAGAAGCCACCGAGTAGGTTGGTGGGCTTAAGATGACACGTTGAATCTTGCTTGGATCGATCGTACGGGCGAAATTCATCAATTTGATAATGTCTAGTATTTGCATGTCTGTTTTGAGGTAGCCGTTCAAATCCTTTGCCAGTTCAGGGAGCTTGTTAATGATATTTGAGTTGACAAGCCTGGTTTTCAAGCTGCTCAATACCTGTTGCTGCCGGGCTGAGCGACCAAAATCGCCTACCAGGTCGGCGTGGCGCGATCGCACATACTCCAGTGCAGTTGGCCCGTCCAGGTGTTGTGGGCCTGGCGCGAGATAGAGACGTTTATAGGCATAAGGGTTTTTACTGTTACCGGTATCGTCGGGGTAGACATCATCAGTGATTGGATGGGTGACATCAATATCGACGCCGCCCGCGGTATCAACTACCTTGATGAAACCAGACAGACCAACCCAGGCATAATAGTTGATGGGAATGCCGAAGTCTTGCGAGATGGTAAGGCGGCTCAGTCCAACGCCGTTATGGTTATAGGCGTCACCGTAATAAAATGCCTCGTCCAGTTTCATCATGCCATAGCCAGGCACATTGATAAACAGGTCGCGAGGAATGGAGAGCATCCCGACGCTCTTTGTCGCGGGATCAATGGTAACGACTATATCTGTTTGGGCCAGGTAGCCATTTTGAAATTTCTGGTCCGTATCACTCCCTAACAAGAGAATATTGATGCGCCCACCACTCAAAATGTCACCGCTATTCCCGCGTGCCAGGTTCGGGTTTTCTTCACCCTTCAGTAGCGGCGCCGTTTGACCCACAATATTGCTCACCGGGGCAGCAAAGTTGGCTTCGTAATAATAGAAGCCGGTGCCGGCCAGTATAATGAAGATGGTCAGTATCGCCACGGCTATGCGCGCCCATATAGGGAAACGTCGCTTTTTCTTGCGTCGCCCATTTTGGGCGTCTTTTCCCGGAGGTCCCTGGACAAATGGTGGCCCACCAGCTGAGCCTTGACCCTGGTAGCCCATCGATTGCCCCTGCCAGGCCCCAGGCGCTTGACCAGGCATAGGTATAGGCATTGGGCTACCAGGCGCATATGCCTGCGGGTTGATCATTCCCGGCATCGGCGCAAGAGGTTGTAATACAAAAGGTTGAAAGGGCTGCGAACTTATTGGATTGGCGCCAGGCATGGACACAGGAGCCTGTTGAGCATTTGTCGGCATGCTCGACAACGGTGTAATCACCGATTGATACGGCGATATCTGCCTCCACGATAAGTTTTGTAGATGCTCAGGACTGGATATCGGTTCTTTTCCTGGTGCCTGTATTGCGGGCTGTTGTAATGTGTCTTGTTCTACCAGCGAGTTTGCATTCGGGCTTACTCCGTTTATGGGCTGGAGCATCTGACTGTTTCTAAAGCTAGATAATAGACCCTTGCCAGCAGGACGCTGTGGTATTGACCGTGCTGCATCTCCTTGCGGTTGAACAGATGGCGTTCTACGGAGAATATTTGCATCTGCGGTTAAAGGGCCGTCAGATGGTGATTGCAGTTCGGATGCGTCGCCTTGAGAATTATTAGATGGTACATATTGACGGTTCACAGTTATTTACCTGCTTCCTGGTGCGCTTGTTTTTAGACAGTCTATTCCCGCGAATCGGTTAATGTATTTGCTCACTTAATTTATAACGTATTGCAGTGCGAAACTTCACCACTAACGCTCACTTGAGCGTTTGCTATAGGACATTTAGCCTGTTCTTTTGGAAAGGTTAGAGGTTTTGCTTCGCTTTTTCCGCCAGCTTTGACTGTATAAAGGAGAGGATCAGTGAACCTAAAAGTACTATCAAAAGTACAATTTCCATTGTGCTAA
>CAVZJN010000058.1:0-26574 GCA_963775585.1 uncultured Chloroflexia bacterium
ATGAAAACTCTATTCTTTATTCCGCCCTTTCATTCTCTCCCGCTCTCGTTTGGCGTCCAGCAACTTGCTTGCTACTGTAGCATTTGCCTCTTTCACTGCGTTCTTTTCCGCTTTTGTTGAACTTGTGGCCTGCCCCTCACGGGTCTTTGTCGCACTTGTCGCACTTGTCGCACTTGTTCCCTTCTTCTCGCCTGTATTCATCACCTGGGCTCTCGTACTTGTGGCTCGCTTGCGCTGCTCCTCGCGTTTCGACCGTACACTTGCCAATGCCGTCGCATCAATCGCGCTTTCGCCACCCTGTATCCCTTGTACCGCCAATCGTGGTCGCAACCGCGCACGTAGCCAGTGGAAGCCAATCACCAGGAACTCTAAACTGGCCAGGCGACGGGCAGCAATGTCGATCGGCAACAGTAGCGCCGCTAAAGTGAGCAACAAGAATGTCAGGGGCACAGCCGCGGATACTGGTGCCAGGTTGGCAGAGAATGCCTCCCTGCTGTCGTTGGGACCAAGCAGCGCTCCACCTCCGGCGTGTGCCAGTAACGTCAGGAAGCGTGTATCTGTTCCCAACGTACGAAATTCGGGGGAGTAAGGCACCACCAGCCCTGTCGTTGTTGCCAACTGGCCCGCCGTACCATGCCAGTTCACTTGCAGCAAGTACGCGCCTACCTGTATGGTCGGGAAGTTTCCCTCCCAGCGCAGCGGAGCTGTTGGCTGTAAGCTGATCGTTTCTTGCGCGAGATTGGGCGTGATGATCTTAACCTGCACTTGCTGGTTCACAGTTGATCCTGTAGTTGTGCCAGGAGGAATATCGACCGTTATGTGGCCGCTGTCTCCGATTACTGTGGCATTCACATTGAGTGCACTATCAGAAGAAGGCAATGTCCAGGTTACAAGGTTGGCCCACCAGCGTGGCGCATCGCTCCAGCGCAGCCAGTTTGCCGTCCACAGTCCCAGTGCGTCGCTCGTCCAGGCTGCCACGCGTCCCAGGCCGTACTGCCAGGTGGCTAACACCGGATCATCTTTTTGACTGATGAGCACTATTTGCGCTGTTGCTTTCGGAGTCGTCGCTACATAACCCGTCAACCCCGGAAAAGCGCTCAAACCCGTTACTATAGGATGATTGCTGACAAGCGCAGGCACGAATGGCTCATTGATGATCGCTCGCCGTGTCGTCTGTTGGGTCTCTTTGAGCAGGATTTGCGGAACAGCGCTGGGATTATCCGCCTGGTAGAAGCGGCCTCTTCCGAGCGACGCAATCTGTTGCATCAAACCTAGTTGCTGGTAGGAGGAGGCATTGGTAGCAACCGTTGAAATAGTGATATGCTCGCTCACCATTTTCAGCAACTGCGCATTTAACTGGAAATTTTCAAAAGTATCGCCGTCACCTAGCAGTATCACGTGCTGAATTTTTGCATTCGTGCTGCGCAACGCCGTTTCAGCGTTAATCAGATCGGGCAGGTAACTTTCGGGATCGCAAGGCTCCATTGTATCAATCACCTGGTCAATTGCCGCCCGGTTGGTGACATGCTGCATGGCCGATACAAGCCCGCCGCATGCTGCTGAGATACCCACCTGGTCACGAGGCGTTAAGAGTCCGACCACCCCCTTGGCGGCCTCTTTGGAAATATTGATACTGCTATTGTCCTCCAGGCTCTCGACAATCAGCACGACCGCGATGCCTGGCGTATCCTTGTGCTGCGGGATATCCATACTAACCGGCAAGGTCTGTTCCAGTGGCGTGTTGGCGTATCCTCCCACGCCATAACTGCTCTCCCCTCCACTTACCACCAGCCCTCGCCCAAGATCGCGCACGTAGGCCTGTAGAATCTTCATGCGCGCTGTACCGAGAGAAATTGCTGGCACATCCGCCAACACAACGGCGCTGAACCCTGCCAATCCATCGAGCGTCGTCGGGATGTCGTTAGGGGTCCCGACCGCGACTTGTATTCTCGTTGCTTGCAGTGCCGCGATGATGTTGTGTCCTTCACCTGGCGTCCCTTCGATGACAAGGACATGCGGCGGCCCCTGTACGTTGACAAATGCCGCTGCCTCATCATTACCGGGGAAGGTATCATGCGCTGCCTCCAGTGTGACCCTGAACGTGTGGAAACCCGGCGTTGGGGCCAGCAGCCTGAAAGTGATTTCTTGCGCGCCTACCACTAATTGTGTTGGCACCTGGAGCAACAGCGATTGATCGAGATATAGCCGCAGCGTGGCTGGCTGTGCGACATTACTAAATAGTCGTATGTGCATCAGAAAGCGTTCATTCGTACGCAGCTCCGTTGGCGCATCGAGTCCATCAATACGTGCCTCAGCACCTTGATAGCCAGGCAGGGGCACAATATCCAGTCGGATACCCTCCTGTTGCAAGAGTTGAGCCTCCTGCAGCGCGTCTCCCAGGTTTTGTTGTCCATCGCTCAAGAGCACAATGCGCCGCTGGCTGTCGCCTGGCAGGATGGCCGCGGCCAATCGAAGACCAGCCGCCAGGTCGGTGAAATTCGTATCGGGCGTGGATTGAAATTGATTGAAGTCGATCTGCTTCTGAACTGACTGTTCGACGAGCGCGTTGCGGCCTACCGCGACGATTCCTACCTGGTCGTCAGGCCCCTTGTGCTTCAGCGCAGCGTTGATCCAGCTTTCGATAAAGGCTCGCTGCGGTAATGTGCTTGCCGAAATGTCTCCCACGAAGACCACCGATTGCCGTGTAACCGGTAGCGACCATGACGCTCCCGCCAGTGCGCAAATAATCAGTGTGAACAACGCCAGGCGACAGACCAGAATGAGGCGCCGCTGTCCTCTGGGGAACGGCAGCGACATATTGAGCCACGCCATGTACACCAGGATACAGACCGGCACTAAGAGTAAGAGCAGCAAAGGCTGTTCAAATGTCAGCATTGCGATCCTTAATCAACGATACATTCCCTTTTTTCTTCGCCTCGTTAATGTTGTGAGACGCTTCCTAGCAACTCGATAGCGCTTCTCCAATTGATCCCGGGCTTCGCCAATAAACCTGGGAGTGTTCCTTGAGCGTGCCTGGCCAACGCGTGTATATCCCCCCTTACCCTTACTTGCTGTTGTTGCCGCTGTGCTTTGTAATCGGTAGCTGCGACTAAACAGCCACCATTCCAGGCAGAGAATCAGCAGGAGGAAGGCGGCGATCCAGGGCCAAATTTCGCGTAACACTCGTGGCACCCCGTTATTCCCAGGCGCAAAATTGATGCTGTGCACCACTGGCAGTTGGTTGGTCGGTGCCAGGCGCGATTGTTGCGGGTCGAAGAGGTTGACAGCGAAGGCACCTCGCCGCTCCTGGCCATAAACGCGCTGGGTCACCTGGTAGATTCCAATGCTGTTCGTCTGTGCATATGGCGCCGCGGGAAACGGCGGCGCAACCGTCACGGTTTGCTGGTCAGGTCCGTTAATCGTTACCTGGTCGGCTCCAGGCCATGTCTGTACTGTCACAGGAAGATTTGGTGATACCTGTCCATCTCCGGCCACGGGAGGCGGCAGAAACCAGTTAACCAGGTTATAGATCAAAATGGGAAAGCTCGGTTGAAGCGGCAGATCGCTATCGTGCAGATCAAAGCTCAACGCCGCGATGCGCCTGTTATTGTTTTCTCCGGCAATTAACAGAGGCGTTTCGGGCGTGACGATCACCGACTGTGCCCATAAGGCTGGTACGAGAAGGTGGCTTAAACGCAGTACGTGGATACTGCTCAAATCCACGTTGTCGAGAAAACCGCTGCTTCCGCTCCCCGCGCCTATGTGGCTCACCCGTATCTCCGGCCTTGATTGGCCAAAGATGTACGAGCCTTGAGGCGGGTTGATAAAGAACACCCCCCCAGTAGGCAATGTCGCGGGCACAAAGCCATCAAAAACGGTTAAATCAAAATTGCCGGCGTTGACCACGTACTTATCAGGCGTTGTCTTATACAGGTCTATATTCGACTGTAGCAGCAGCGCAGCCTGCAAGAAGTTATTGCCCTTCGTGACCAGCAACACCCGCCCATGCATTGACCCGCCGACGATAGCCCACGCCTCGTGATCGACGCTCAATGCATCCTGTGTGAGTATCTGCGCGTGGAGGTAGCGTGTGGTGGGCGGTAGGGACGGTAGGGGTCCCCATTGGATGGCGCCGCTGGCTCCCGCTCCCAGGGTAATGGTTTGCACATTGACCAGCTTGCCGTCGGCATACAGCTCTACGGGTATCGATCGTTGCTCATGGCTATAGTTGGCGACCTGCGCAAGCACTACCAGGTTTCCCTGCAAAGATCGCGAGGCTAGCGCCAATAGAGCCGCGTTGGCAGCATCGGTGCCAATGCGCAGGTAACTCACGGGGAAAGGCACAACCAATGTCTGGTCAGGAGCCACGACATGTCCATCTCCCACCACGAGCACCTGTATATTCGTGCGTCCTGCCGCCAGCGATATTGCTAGCGAAAGCGCCTGTTCAAGATCGGCATCCTGATTTGTCACTTTCGCCCGTTGCAGTGCCGCTGTAATCTGGCCTTTGTCCTGTGACGAGGCAATCAATACCTGTGGCGTGTGTGCCATGCTGATCAGAGAGAGGTGATCATTGGGCCCAAGACCATCGACGAGATCGGCTATCTGACTTTTAGCCGCTTCAAATCTGTTGGGCGTCACGTCGGTGGCCTGCATACTCGCCGAGGTCTGCAAAATGATGATCGTGTCGCCGCTAATAGGGCTGGGCAGGAAAATCGCTGGCCGTGCCAGTATCAGCACAATCACCAGCGCCGCCAGTAATTGGAGCAGTAGCAGCGGCGTGATACGCAATCGCTGCCACGGTCGGCTGGCCTGCAGGTCTTGCAGCGCCTGTTGCCACAGCAGCGTGCTGCCGACGACCCGGTTCTGCCGCTTCGGTCGCATGAAATAGAGCAAGAGTATGATTGGAATGATGATGCCAAAGGCCAGGGCCGCAGGGACGAGTAAACTCATGACATCTCTTTCTTTGGCAGTCGCGAGGACGGCCGCTATCTCTCATTTGACAAGTTCAACCTGCCGTAATATCCGCTGTACAACGTTAATCACAGTGGTGTCACTCGGAATCAATGTATACGTCATAGCGTAGCTATGGGCAAATGCAGCCAGCTCCTGCGTAAACGTCGCCAGGCGCTCTCGATATGCCTGCAAGACTGCCGGTGACACGCTCACATCGACATTCCCTGCGCCTTCGCTATCTTGTAGCTGCCAGTCGCCCTGTATGTCCGGTTCCAGTTCATCCGGTGCCAGGATTTGTAGCAGCGCCACCTCCTGCCGTAATTGTCGCACCGCCTGTATCCCCGTTTGGTAGCCGCCAGGAGCCAGAAAATCAGAGATGACCATCGTCAGTCCCGGCCTGTTCACGATCCTTCCCAAATCATACAGCGCGCGATTCAAATCGGTTGTACCTGAACGCGGCAAACGTTGCAAGAATTCGCCAACGCTCCACACCGCGTTCTTGCCGCTTCCCACGCGCCGGTACGTCGTCAGTTTATCCGTCAACGCCCCCACTATCACACTATCCTCGCACTTCAGCGCCACATAGGCCAGCGCGGCCGCCAGTTCCATCGCCAGCGATGCCTTCGTTGGATTGCCATAAGACATAGAGTCGGAACAATCCACCAGCACCGTCACCGTCAGATTTTCCTCGGCCTCGAAAACGCGCAGGAAGAGCCGCTCCAGCCGTGCATAAGCCCGCCAATCGATGCGCCGAAAGTCGTCTCCCGGTGTGTAACGCCGGTAGTCCGCGAACTCCATCGATGAGCCAGCCAGCGGCGAGCGCCGCCTCCCTGGCCTCCCCGTGGCCATCGGCCTCCGCGTCAAAAGCGCCAGGCTATCCAACCTTTGCAGTACACCGGAATCCAATGGAAAACGTGAAGTTGCACTCTCATTCACCATGTTGTTTTCCTATTTTCTATCCTTCATCACTATATCTCCCCAATAACCCCTTCAATCACCTCTTCCGGCGTAATCCCCTCCGCTAAGCCATCAAAATTCAAAATCAAGCGGTGCCGCAGCGTCGGCAGCGCTACTTCCCTGATATCCTCCTGGGATACATTAAAGCGGCTCTCGAGCAGCGCCCGCACCTTCGCCGTCATAATCATCGCCTGTAAGCCGCGTGGGCTAGCCCCGTAACGCACAAAACTACGCACCTTCTCGGGTGCCTCCTCCTGCTCAGGATGGGTTGCCAGCAACAGGCGCACCGCGTACTCCTTCAGGTGCGTTGCCACCGGGACCGCCTTCGCTGTCCCAATCAGTTTCAGTAGCTGCTCGCCCGAGGCAACCTGTTTTGCCTGGTTTGTCTGTATGCCCACCGTCGAATCAATAATCTGCAGCAGGTCACTGGGATTGGGGAAACGCACCATAATTTTGAGGAGGAAGCGATCAAGCTGGGCCTCCGGCAGGGCATACGTCCCCTCCATTTCCAGTGGATTCTGCGTGGCCAGCACGAAGAAGGGTTTCGGCAATGGGCGCGTGGTATCGCCAACGCTCACAGTTCGCTCCTGCATCCCCTCCAGCAGAGCCGATTGTGTCTTGGGCGTCGCGCGGTTGATCTCGTCGGCCAGTACTATATTGGCGAAGATAGGGCCAGCCTGGAAGCTGAAAACACGTTTACTCCCCTTCGAATTATTATCTGACTGCTCGCTGACGATCGTTGTACCGACAATATCGGCTGGCATCAAGTCCGGTGTAAATTGAATGCGCGCGAATTTGAGCGAGAGCGCCTCTGACAGCGTTCGCACCAGCAATGTCTTGCCCAGCCCCGGCACGCCCTCCAGCAGCACATGTCCACCTGAGAGCAATGCTAACAGTAACTCGCGCACAACCCGCTCCTGGCCGATCACAATGGAAGTCAGTTCTTTTTCCAGCTGCTGCGCGATATCGATGAACTCTGTAATATCGGCCTCACTCGGCCCTTCGTTTTGAGCATCGCTGACAGCAGATCGTGCATCATATCCTTTCTGTAGACTGTCATCTGGTATCTGAGTGCCAACCTGGGGAGCGGTATTTTCACTTGAATTTGCCATTGCTTCCTATTGCCCTTCTAATGTATTGAAATAGCTGTGAACAAGATCTTTTAGCGATGGTGATATGCTGCTATTATCAATGGCGTCGTGTGCCATCTGACTATACTGCTGGATGACTTGAGAATATGGGACGGTACTACCGTCCTGCACGACGCCGTTGCTGCCATCATTGCTTTGTGTGCTGGTGCCTGAGCCAATCTGCCCTGGCACAGTGACCGTTTCGTTCTTCCCTGTTTTACTGCCGGGATTGTTCCCTCTGCCGCCATTTCCCAATCCACCGTTGCTGCCTTGCCCTGGTTGTAATCCCTGCCCTTGACCCTTTCCCTGTTGTTGGCCCTGTGCCTGTTGTTGTCCCTGGTTCTGATTCTGCGCGGTGGTCCCATCTGTAGCTGAGGTGAGAGCGTTGGCCGTCTGTTGCAGACTTTGTGAGACCTGGTTAATGGTATTGTTCTGGGCTTGCGTTGCGGCGTCCTGCGTCGCGGCTGCCTGTATGGCGTTGCTCGCGTCGGAGATCTCGCTTGTGCTGCCGCCGGCAACCGAGCGGGCAAGCTGGTGTAGTGCCGCACTGAGATTTGGGTTCTGTTGTGCCTGGTTCGCCGCCTGTTCCAACTGCTGCGCAAGCTGTGCCCGTTGTGCTGGCGTCATCTTGCTCACTTGCGCGGCCAGGTTCTTTAGCGCGTCGGCCAGGCCTTTGCTATCATTTTTGGCCAGTGCCTGACCTATTGCGCTCAAATTAGTATTGTGGCTGCCCTGCAGCGCTGAACTGGCAGCCAGTTGTGCCTGTGCTTTATTGGCCGCCTGAGGATCGCGCAGTTGGTTGAGTTGTGCCTGTGCTTCGGCGATTGCCTGCTGTGCCTGCGCCTGATTCTCCGCATTTTGCAGTTTTGTCTGTAGTTCGCGCAAAATCTGATCGATTTGCGCACGTTCTGTCGCCGGCATGTTTGCCTGTTGCAGGGTAACTGCCCGTACGTGATCAATTGCGGCAATTTGTTTCGCGATCCGTGCCTGAAATGCCGCCTGTTGTTGCAATACCGCCGTCATGGGATTTGGCAGAAGTATCAGTAATGCCAGCAGAACAACGACAATACCGGCGATAATCAGGTTGGAACGCTGAGGTCGCAGTGAAATAGCTGTTCGTGGCGAGTATTTCCCCAATTGCTTGAGCGCGTCGCGTCGCTGCAAGCCGAAAAGTGGTGCGTTTTCGTTGCGCATCTCCCATGCTGTGCCCAAACGATCATGCAATGACAGCAGGGTGTCTACCAGCCGCGTGGTACGGGCCAGCGAGGGGCGAAACCATAAGGCAGCGCCAAATGTAACAGCTATACAAGTTACCCCGATACCGAATGCCCAGTACGGAGCAGCCGCCCATGGCAGGAGACGTGCGGTCAACAGCACTAGTAACGCCAGGGTAAACCCCACGATGGCGCCTCGCCCCGTCCAGGTCAGGGCCTGCTGTAGTATCAGCCGCCTGCGCCAGGGACGCAGTTGCGTTAACAACGGCTCGCCATCGATGCGAGCTGTGCCCAAACGAACCCTGGCCTGGCCTGGCGGTGCTGCGCTACTCATTTTTCTCACCCCTTCTTTCTTTAAACCGTCGCCGCTGCCTTATCTTTGCGCGGGCGTTTCTCCATCAATCGCGAGAGGCGGCTAATGGGATAGGGTTTCACAAGCCATGTGCTAAGAAGAAGCAATACGATGGTCAGCAGTAGGTTGATGATGGTGTAGGTGATCCACGGCGCCAGGCTTGTGCCAAAGAGTGAGACGGTACCAATTGGAGGTCCCACTCCAAATGTAAATGTACTGATCATTGCGAGAATGGGATTGCCAATGAAAATGTAAGACTCTTGCGCGCTCCCATTAAATGGCGCGCTAAGTTGCAGCAGGAAACTCAGTAACCACGGCGTGATCACCCAGATAACACAAAACATATATGCTATGGCGATAGAGACCGGCGGGCGCTTCAAAAGCGTTGAGCAGAAAAGGCCGAATGTACCCACCACAATGGCGGTGACCACAAAAACCAGCGTCGCCTGAAAGACTTGCGCCGGTCCCACTCCTCCGAAAAAGAAAACCAGGCTGAAGAGTGGTATGGACGCGGCGATCAGCAAGAGCGCGTTTGCCAATCCTGCCACCAGTTTGCCTGCCACCAGTTCAAAAGCGGAGAGCCGCGAACACAACAGCAGGTCAAAGGTCTGCCGCTCCTTTTCTCCGTTGATCGATGTAGCGGTAAAGGCAGGCGTGATAAACATAATCAGAAAAAGCTGCACAAACACGAGCAGGGTGTAAAGACCAAGCCCCAGGGTACTCACTGAGTTGCTGTTGTAAGCACTCGTCCGGCTGATAAAGAGAAACCCCAGCAGCGTCATCACCAGCAGGTACGTAATGAGCACCCAGATGGTACGTTCGCGGCGCAGGCGCAGGCGTAATTCTTTGGTGAGCAAGGCTGCGAAGGTCATGATGGGCTACCTCCTTTCATCGCTGCTGACCGCCAGGTAGAAGCGAGAGCTTCGTTGCAGCGATGGATATCAAACACTTCCTTCCGTTATACTCATAAAAACTTCTTCAAGACGACCACCGCTGCTGCGCGGCGCGAATGAAACAACGGGTATGCCCTTCGTAATCAAAGCGGAGAGTACCCCGTGCAAAGCCCGGTCATCTCCAATGAACTCGGCCTGTATTACGTCTCCATTCTCACTTGTGACGTTGCTGATGCCCTCTAATTCTTTGATCGCCTCAGTTGTCTCGGGTACGCGCTCCAGTACGTGAATTTCAATCAGCCGACCGCCACCTAGCCGTCGTGTTACCTGCTCGACATCCCCTGCCACAACCAGCCGCCCTCCCTGGATAATGGCGATATCTGTGCACATTTCCGCCAGTTCTAGCAAGATATGCGAGCTGATAATGATCGTTTTCCCCATACCCTGTAGTGTGCGCAGGAGTTCGCGTAGCTCCACACGGGCGCGCGGATCCAGTCCCGACGCTGGCTCATCGAGCAGCAGCACCTCTGGATCGTGTACCAGTGCGCGTGCCAGGCAGAGTCGCTGCTTCATTCCACGCGAGAGCGTCTCCACGAGCGCATCCCGCTTCGAGCTAAGGTCAACCAGTTCGAGCAAATCGTTGACGGTACTGGCCTGCTTCTTGCGTGGTATACCATGGATGCCAGCATAAAATTCGAGATATTCAACCGAGGTCAGGTCGGGATAGACGCCGAAGAAATCCGGCATATAGCCAACCTTTCTTTGGATGAGCGTCGGCGTCTTGCTTACCTCTTCCCCGTCAAACCAGACCAGGCCTGCGTTTGGGATGAGTAGTGCCGCCAGGATACGAATCAGCGTTGTTTTTCCTGCTCCATTTGGCCCAATCAGGCCATAGATGGAGCCTTGTGGTATCTCCAGGCTGAGGTCTTTAAGCGCGTCAACTCTGCGATAGCTTTTAGAAACATGCTGTATTTTGATCATTTTGCCCTTTTTCTTAAGAGACTGTGCCTTGCAGGTCCAGCGAAGGCCTGCCAAAGAGAATGGTACCTACTGTGCTATCCTGGTTTGATAATTGCAAAAGAACGCGCCCATCTGAACTGACGTACGCCCTGGTGTTTGATGTTGCAAAAGTGAACCCATTGAGCGGGATGGCGTCCCACGAGCTTGTCTGCCAGTTGTACAGGTGCACCTGCAGCCGGTTCGCTTGGGCTACCGTGCCTGAGATCGGTGAGGTTGACGAACTCAATATTTGCGAAAGATTGATGGGTTCTGAGAAACGTAAACTGCTCACCTGCTGTTTTGCTCCAAAATGAACGGGGAACTCAAAAGTCATACTGCCGGTGGTCATTATGTAGGCGCCTCCATACTGATATTGTACATTGGTGCCCTGTACATCGATTAACTGACCACTGATAAAGTTTGTCGGCAGATGTAATATACCGGAAAATGTCATGTTGAGAGGCGACTGCACCAGGGTCTCTTGCAAGCCCGCGGGCGTTGTGCCATTGACGACCACTCCATTTGTCCCGCGTGGTATATCTGCCCAACCAATCAACGTGGCGGGTGATCCTGCTACTAACAGTGGATCACTGCCATCTCCAATACTCTGCCCTGGGCTCCCATTAACGTAGTAGGTGTTTCCACCTGGCGCGGATATGACCCTGCATGGACCTCCACCACAGTAGCCATAATTTCCTGCTTCACCACTCAGTGCCGCCAAAATTGCCATGTGCCGCTGCAAATCGGTCTGCGGCGTTGTGCCAGTATTACCCGTCCCATATGGGGTAGATAGGCCGTTGCTCGCGGCGAGCCGATCGGCAAGTGTCATTCCAGGGTTGTTGGAAGCATTGTTTATGCGCAGGCTGATTTGTTCGCTCTGACCTGCCGCGAGATGTCCAATACGCGCAAAGCTATTGGTCATCAACACATAGACATCGCTGAGACCATAGCTGAGTGTGTTAGTCACTGTACCGTTGAGAATGCCATTCTGTAGCGTCAGTTGCGAATTGATACCGCCTTGTACCTGGCTATCGCGGTCCGAGAGCAGCGAGCGAGTCGTCGAAAAGCTTACTCCTGGTAAGCTTACCTCTGTGCCATTTTGTCCAGGGGCAATTGTAGCCAGCGATCCACTTTGCGTGGTAGGCCCGGGGTCGTTCTGGTCTACCGCTGGTTGGACCAGGCCATTGCCGGGAATATGTACCTGGTAATCGCCCTGGTTCAAAACAAAGACTCCCACATACGACGTAATGTGAGCCCCCGTACATCGTTGCTCGCTTCGCTCGTCCCTCGATAAATCGGGGCCTACATTGTAGAGTGCGGATTTATCCAGGTAGAGTGCGGATTTATCCAGCACGCCGATGGATTGCAAACACGAGGAGCCGCCGTTGTTCAGTTGAATGATCGAGACGCTATTGCTCAGAATAGAAGCGCCCTTCTGTTGAATGGCAAGCCCGTACGTGAGGAGGGAGAAGACGACAATGCTACATAACAAAATGCGCCAGTTCCAATCACGTCTCTTGCGCCAGCGTATGATAAGGAAACGCACCGGCCCAAGAATGACAAGATACCCAAGTACCAGTACTACCAGCAGCCATGGCGAGGGGAAGGCGTTTGTTAGCAGATTTTGTAATAACCCGCCCAGGCCTGCCGTTTGGAAGGTGCTCGTGGCGGCGGGGGAGAAACCATTGTTGGAATTGAGCAATTTATCTCCCAATGTTCGTTGGACAAGGCTCCTCCACAGCGTGCTTGCTGCGACCCAGTTAACCACCGGGTTCAGTGTTGGATCAAAAGCCATGTAGCAGATGGCGCCCAGTCCCACGCGTTCTTGTACGATCAGGGGTATCTTGTCGGCTGCCAGGACGGTTGTGCTTTGTACCATCCCAATGGCCTCCTGGCGGATCGTCGCTGTGCTCACCGTTACAGCGGCATTAACTGACACTGGAATTAGGCCTTGCCCTGCTTTGGGCGGCGCTCCCACGGGCAAGAGTTGCGTTCCCGCTGGCAGTGTGCCAGTCCCGTTTACTATTACCGGCATGAGACTGTCTGGTAGAGCGCTAAGCGTGCGTTTCCATTCAGGTCCCCCTACTTCAATCAGCGCTCCTCCCTGGTTGACCCAGGTTTGTAATGCAATAAGCTGTTTACTGTCGAGGCTGCTCGTTGTAAAGTTATCCAGTACGATCAGGTCAAAATTTTTCAGCACGACCATTGTGTCAGGCATGGTACTGGCGTTCAATGTTTCGACGATCATCGAGCCTCCCTGGCTGGGCAGTGCGACACTGTAGAGGGGATTAAAGCCTGAGCTCTGATCGGAAAGTATCCCCACAAAAACATCCCTTGATCCAAACGCCGTAATAGTGCTCGTTTGCGCGCGAACGACATTCCCATCACTATCGAGCAATTTGACCGTGATTTGATTGGCGAGTTGACTTTCAAGAGTAATCGGAATGTATGTTGTGATTTGTTTTTGGGCGCCATTAGCTAAACTGATAGGCTCTTTGTATATAGAGGTTATAGCTGCTCCATTATAGGGAACCGGGTCTTCAATCGAAAGCGTTCCACTAAAATCTGCCCCGCTATTACTGAACGCTATCTGCAATGGCACCCAATTCCCATCCCTGAAGCGTCCATTGAACCCCGCATTTACTTGAAACGTTGGTCCACTGGATAAAGACGCAGCTGGATGTGCCGAGACCGTTCGAGGATCAAGAAGGAAAACACATGCGACAGTTAATACCAGGCACAACCCGACGAGCATTCTAGTCGTGTATAGTAGGGGTGACCTTTGGGGTCGCCCTATGATGGGTTGCCCTGATGGTTGTCCCATGAGTGGCCTTGAATTCCAATTCAACATGGCCGAAGCCTCTCTTTATCATCTGGCTCTTTATGCATTACGTCGTAGTCTTGCCACAATCTCTCTGCCTCTCGCTCGATTTGCCTGATTTACTCCTCATGTTGCGTAAGCGCATGAAAGGCCCGCGCGGTCTCCTCGTCAATGTGGTATGTCTCCTCGTCGGAGGGAAACTTGCCAGCCCGGATATCTGCGAAAAAGTGCTGCAGGGCTTCGGTGGCTGTATCGGCCAGGTGCGCATACTGCCGAACAAATTTTGGTGGCTTTATATCGTTGAAGCCCAGTACATCGTGAAACACGAGCACCTGGCCATCGCAGTGTGGGCCTGCCCCAATGCCAATCGTTGGAATCGCTATTTCTTTCGTCACGACTTCTGCCAGGACATCGGGAATGCCCTCTAAAACGATGGCAAACACTCCCGCGTTGGCCAAAGCGCGTGCATCATCTAGCAGTTCGCGTGCTGCTTCAACCCTCTTCCCCTGAACTCGGTAGCCACCCATCGCGTGTACGGACTGTGGCGTCAATCCCAGGTGTCCCATCACAGGAATCTCGCTGGAGATCAGCGCTTCAACCATTTTCAGTCGTTTGCGTCCGCCTTCTAATTTGACAGCTCCGGCCCCAGCCTCGCGCATTAAACGTCCCGCATTGCGCACTGTCTCTTCCACCGATATATGATAGCTCAGCCATGGCATATCTCCCACTACCAGCGCGCTGGGTTTCGTGCGCGTTACCGCGGCTGTATGGTAAATCATGTTATCAACCGTCACAGAGAGTGTATCTTCGAAACCCAACACGTTATTGGCCACTGAGTCGCCTACCAGGATAATATCCACCCCCGCCCGGTCAGCAATATGTGCCGTTGGAGCATCGTAAGCCGTCACCATTGTAAGCTTTGTCCCGCGCTTGCGCGCCTGGATGGCGGGTACCGTCATTTTGTCCCGCATGGTAGTTCCTTTCTCTCCCCTCTGGGAAAAATCGTTCATTGTAGGAGCGATCCTTGTGGTCGCCCTCCAGGCTCGGGTTTCATCCAAATTCCTTACTTTGGGATAAGAATGCCTGTCTCCCAACTTCCATCTGAACGCAGTGAAAAATTGTCAATCAGGCGGGCCGGGCCAACTCTCGCCGCAATGACAAGTAGTGCCGGGGCACGAAGCGTCTTCAATAACTCGAAACTATGAGAGTCTCTAACCTCCGCGTAGTCCAGGTGTGCCCGCGGCTCCCTGGCTACCGCTTCAACCATTGCCCGAACCACAGCCGGAGGGCCATCAGCTGGCTGGGATTCAAACGCTTGTCGCCCTGCCAGCAAGGCCTGGTAGAGCACTCTTGCCGCCAGCCGATCCTCTGTTTGAAGATACGCATTGCGACTACTGATCGCCAGTCCATCGGCTTCGCGTATTGTGGCTAAGATGCGCAGAGTTATTGCAAGATTGAGATCGCTTACCATGTGAGTGATCACTGCAGCCTGCTGTGCATCTTTCTGCCCAAAGTAAGCCAGGTGAGGCTGTACGATCTGAAATAATTTCAGTACAACAGTAGCTACTCCCCGGAAATGTCCCGGTCGATGGGCCCCCTCACCCTCGCTGGCCAGCACCCCCGTAGGCTCAACATACGTAACGAAACCTGGAGGGTAGATTTCATCCGCTGTGGGAATAAAAACATAATCTACTTCCGCCGCTTCCAGCATTTGCAAATCGCGAGGTACATCACGAGGGTAACGCTCCAGGTCTTCGTGCGGACCAAATTGTGTTGGATTAACAAAGATACTCACTATGAGCACATCGTTCTCTGCGCGAGCCCGGCGAACGAGCGAAAGATGTCCCTCGTGAAGATAGCCCATCGTTGGCACCAGGCCGACCTTGCTAGAACCGGCCAATTTCGCGCGTGCGCTCAACATCTCTTGTATTGAAGTGACTACTTGCATCCTTGTGCACCTGCTCCTGTAGCGACAGGACACTCAACTTTGAATTATCAGGAGTACATCGCCAGGTCTGTGAATGGTACCAAGTATATCATTCGCACTAAAACTATGCAATTACTTCTTTGCATCGCTGCAGACTGTAGGTAGAAGCGAGAGCTTCGTTGCAGCGATGGATTTCAATATTAGCGCCTGAGCGTCTTTACCCCTTCTGATCCACCGATAATCGCTCGTTCCACCATGTGCAGAAACAAACCCGTTTCAACCACACCAACAATTTCCTTGAGGCGTGCTTGTAGATCCACTGCGTCTTTTATCCCGCCCGCAAAAGCACAATCGATAATCATATTCCCGTTATCGGTGATGAACGTCCCACCATCCCGCTGGCGCACCTGGGCTTTTGCTCCCAGTGACTCCAAACGTCTGTGATACGGGAGTCGCCGCGAAGGGCACGACTTCGATAGGTAAGGGAAAATGGACACCTAACATTGGAACCAGTTTTGCCGTATCTCCGATAACCACGAAGCGGTGGGCCGCCGAAGCCACAATCTTCTCGCGCAATAACGCTCCACCTCCACCTTTAATCAAGCATAATTGACTATCAATTTCGTCCGCCCCATCGATAGCCAGGTCAAGCTCAGGATGAGCATCAAGAGTCGTGAGAGGTATGCCGAGTTTACGGGCAAGTTCCTCGGTAGCCTTTGACGTAGGAACGCCTCCAATAATTCTCAGGCCTTGCTGGATGCGTTGGGCAAGGGCATACAACAGGTGCGCTGCTGTTGAGCCTGTCCCCAGTCCGAGGACCATACCATCTTCAACGAGTTGAGCAGCAGCCTCACCTACTAATCGTTTCCAGTTATCTTGCTGAGCATTCTCTTGCATCATACTTCCTCCTGGCGAAAGACCTCTTTCGGTGGCTCTCGCCTCCTATTTAACCTGCTTCGAGTATAGCATTTTTCAGGAAAGAACATCAAATTGAGGGACAACCCAGTCCGTCCTATATACTTGTCATCCTGGTGGCATCGTGATACACTTTGCAAGTATAATACAACCACCCAATACCGCAAGCATAAGCGCATTTTTGCCATTTGTGGTTGTGCGCTACGATGGCAAATACCTGGTGTATCGGTGGGCGGCGAGCAAAACCATTTGAGGTGGAAGCAGCGATGTCTGAGCTATGGCGCATTCTCCTGGTCGAGGATGATGACACTCTCAACCGGAGTATTGTCAACTCACTCCGCAAAGACGGCTATGTTGTTCAAGGCGTCAAGAGTGGGATTGAAGCAATACGCCTGGTCTGGTCGGAAGAATACGACGTGGTTATTGGTGACCTTAAAACACCAGGGGCTGATGGCTTTGAAATGCTTCAATGGCTCAGGACCTTTCGCCCAAAAACACGTATGATAATGGTTACCGCATTGGCTTCTCCTTCAGAACGTACTCAGGCATTAGAGGCCGGCGTCGTCAGCTACCTGGCAAAGCCCATAAACCTCCATCAACTCAAAGAAGAGTTGCGTCGCTTACTTCTGCAAACTGGCTTTTCCGCTAGCCTGGACTCTTTTGACCTGCTAGATGTCATTCAAATCATTACCATGAGCCGCAAGAGTATTGCCCTTCTGGTGAGTATTGGCCTGGAGGAACGGGGAATATTGCGTTTTCAAGGGGGAGAGTTGATCTGGGCCGAATATGGTACCTTGAGGGGCGAGGAAGCTTTTTTTGCCCTGGCCGCACATAAAAACGGTACCGTGACGCATCAACTTTGGCATGATCAGATTACCCCAAATGTCACTCAGCCGCTCTCTCACCTGATTTTCCAGGCTCTTCAGTATCGAGCGAAGTACGCAGCTTTGCAACAGCCAACTGGCGAACATGAGGCTATTCCTCAGCACTCATCATCTCTACCACACGTTGTAGATGAAGATAGCCCTTTTATCACACTTGCGGCTGCGCAGCATGATGCTTTTGACGATGCGTTTTTTAAGGAACATGTAGGGAATGAAGAGATGGTCAACAGTAGTAATGGCAGCGAGGGACGCAACGGGAGTACCGAGAGGAATGAAGGGACGGAATGGTGGCAGCAGCCAGCAAAAAAGCCGGATTTGAGCAAGAGCTATAGGAATGTTCAACCAGGCAAGGATACTTCAAGCGAAAAACCTGCTCCTGAGGATTTGCCGCTTCCCGCTGCAGCGAATATCACACCCTCTACTGTGCGCAAGACACCGGTAAGCCAGCGTGGTGATCTTCCATCCTGGCTGATAGAGCAGCCTACTTCATCTGATATGCCTATGTTGCGCTCTTCCTCACTCTCAAGCGCTGCCCAGGTTCCGGACACATCGGTGGCTAAACCATCGCCCGTCGGAATGGCAGCCAACAGCACCTCGCGCCAGGACAACTGATCAACTCCCGCGTAAGCAGCCTACTGGGCCACAAAAATCACTTCCAAAAACCGCTACGGGCGCGAAAAAGCAGCCCAACTCGCCTGAATGGCAGCCTTCCGAGGAAGAAACGTCGCTTAATGGTTCCCTGAGCAGCCTCTCACCCACGCAAAAGACGAGTGATTCCCCGACCCTGACAAATATGGAGAAGTTAACAGCCCCGCCCCCGCGTTCTGCAAAACGCAACTATCCGTCCCTTGTCGCCGCTTTGCAAACACTTGGATATTCAATTACCGGCTTTATCGCCACTGCTGTCGTGGGCCTGGATGGTCAACCTATTGCCCAGGTGACGATCGACGATATTGATATTTCAGCATTGTGTGGCTATTTCAGTAGTATTCTCCGGGGCGTCGTCGGGTCATTGCAAGAAGGAGGCTGGGGTGATTATGAAGATACTGTCATTACCAGCGCAAATCGCCATATCTTGATACGTCTCGTTGGCAGCGACAAAGATGCGTTTCACGTGCTTGTGACCGCTCGTGAGTCTGAACCATCGGAGAGCCTTGAGGTAATGGCGAATGTCGAAGCTGCCATCGCAACTGCGCTACATTAAGAAATAAAAAAATAGTTAAAAAATAGTTACTGGAAAAGATAGGGGGAACAGCGGCGTTGACCGAAGATTTTCCCACTCTACTGATTACTAATGAGGTTAGATATGGGCGAAAAACCTACTCCAACTGAAGAAGAACGAAAAATAAATCGCAGATCTTTTATCATTGGTATTTTCATTGGCCTGGCTTTTATTATCCTCTTCACTGTCCTTTACTTCATGGGGTTAATCAAATAATTTTTTTAGTTCTGTCAAATCCACTTCTTTAGCGGGAGTTTCGGCGCCTCCTGCCTTTTGCACTGTATTCTCAGCGGTCCTGCTACTTTCCACCACTTTCCTCACTGGACCGTCCGCTTGTGGCACCGGTGGGATCAGCGGAGAAGGATTCGGTTTTCCTTCTTGAAGGAGGGGAACATCTCGCGCTGGCTTATTTTTAGCCTTCAGATCACGCATCTGGCGCTCTATGATCTGCTCTTCAGACATCTGATCAAGCTGGACGGAAAGATCACGGCTATGCAAATCTGCCAGCGCTCGTGCGCGCGCCTCCGCTTCTAACACCGCATCCTGTGCGCGAGCCGCTCGCTCATTTTCCTTAAGTCCTCCTGTCTTATTTAGCGTATCATAGACTCGCTGCTGAAGTAATGCGTTGCGCTTGCGTGTGACAAGAAGTTCGATCGTCGTCTCAACTTCGGAGATCTTTGCTTCAAGCTGGCGTAATGCGCCGCGCATCGTAATCACCAGTTGTTCCTGCTCCTTTTGTAGTTGCTCGTAACGCTTTGCCTGCTTGAGGATATCGTTGTAGCGGGTAAGCGCTGTACGTGCGGCAGCATCGTTATTCTGTTGGATTGCTTGCTCCGCTTTCCTCAACCACGTCTCCGCCTCAACCGTTTTCTCTTTGCTCCGTTGTCGCAGCTTATGGCTCTCAGCAATGGCCGTGGCAACCTGTGTCTTCACTTGGACCAACTGGTTACGCATATCAAGCTGCAACTGCCGCAGCACCTGCTCAGGGTCGTCTGCTTTTTCTATCATTGTATTCAGATTTGCCCCTAACAGGGTAAGCACTCGTTCCAACAGATTCATGTATACTGTGACCCCCTATTGTGTATTGCGGACCTGGCACCTCATGCGAGAGCCAGGCCCGATCACCCAAAATCTACCTATATATCCCCCGTATCCCACTACCCGCTTATTTCTCGCCGGGAGTAGCATCGACGGTATTCGTTGCGCCAGTAGCCCTTGCCCCATTGGCTTTATCTTGCTCCCCATCTTGATTCGCCAGGGCAGGAACACGATTCAACAAATCACCAATACGCGTGCCGCTTAGTAACTCAAAGAGTGCAGGCACTTGAGCTACCATGTTGACGATATCGCCCGTGAGACGGCTGGCGCCAATTCCATGGTTGCCATCACCGCTGCCAGTGGAGACGATGGTGACTTTGTCCACTTTGCTCAATGGTTCGGCAATCGCGCGCACAATTTCAGGCATCCCTGTCAGCAGCTTATCCAGTACAGCTGCCTGGTTGTATTCATGGAATGCTGCCGCTTTGACTTTCATGGCGTCGGCTTCAGCTTCACCTTTGGCACGAATGACCTCTGCCTCGGCTAAACCTTTAGCGCGGATGACCTCCGCATCAGCCAGATCCGCGCGCTCGGTTGGCCTCTGCCTCAGCCAGTCCGCGCGCTTTGTTGGCTTCAGCGTCACCGATACCGCGCGCCTTGGCGGCATCAGCCTGACCTTGAGCTTCCAGGTAAATGCGCTGCCGTTCCGCTTCCGCCACCGTCTCAACGCGCCGTCGCTCCGCTTCCGCTGCCTTCTGGATCGTTGCTTGCAATTCCAGTTCACGGCGCTGAATTTCGGCCTGTTGCACTTTGATCTGGGCGTTCTTCTCAACCTCTGTAACTTTAACGGCCTCGATAACAACCTGCTGCTGCATCATGTTGGCCTGAATATCATAGGCCTTGTCGGCGGACGCCTGCTGCTTTTTCACTTCGGCATCAAAGGCAGCTTTTTTCAAGGAAAGGTTGCGCTGCGACTCCGCCTGGAATCCCAGCGACTCGGCTTCGGCTTTTACGCGCTCTTGATCAGCGGCAGATTTGGCGACGGCAGCTTGACGAGCGGCATTCGCTTGCTGGATCTGCGTATCACGTTGACCAAGGGCAGCCGCGATATCGGCCTGCTTGCGAATTTCAACAATTTGCGGGCGGCCCATGTTGCTGATATAGTCGTTCTTATCGCGAACATCTTTGATGGTGAACGAAATGACTTCCAGTCCCATCTTCTCCATGTCGGGAGTGACGGTCTTCAGCATCTTGGAACCCACATTCTCGGGGTCTTTCACCAGTTCTTCAACGGTAAGCTGACCTACGATACCGCGCAGGTGACCTTCCATCACCAGGCGAATCAAATTCTCGCGTTCTTCCTGGCGCTTACTGAGGAACTGCTCCGCGGCAGTTTTGATGCTCTGGTCGTCAGAACGCACTTTAATCTGTGTAACGGCCTCGACATTGACGGCTACACCCTGGGTCGTATACAGGTCTTGCGACGGGGCGACATCAAAGGACATCAATTCCAGTGAGAAATCCTGGGCGCGCTGGTAGAGCGGTATGACGAAGTGGGAACCACCAGTAATAACTCTGGTCCCGCCTGCACCATAGACGATCAGCGCCTGGTTCGGCCCAACTTTACGCAACAATCGTCCTACAATCTGGAGGACAACAAAAATGGCGACCACAAGGGTGACGACGCCTATCGCCAGGTATATCAAAAGATCCATACGATACTACTCCTTTTGTAAGTCTTTTCGTATCACTAATTCTGTGTCAGCAGTGTCTGAATTTTCAAGTAATGCGCGTAATTTAGCTAATTCGTCCGTGTGAGATGCTGCATTTGCTGCATTTGCTGCGTTTGCTGCACTCTCTGTATCCTGTGCTTCTTCCTCCTCATGAATAAATCGTTCCCAGGTCTCAACCTCTGCAATCCCTTGCTGGTAATTGACAACGACTACTTCCTGATCCCGCTCGAGGCGGCGCCCATCAATACTGCGCGCCGGGACGCTCTTGCGCATGCCACCAGGGGATATATAGATGATCTCGCCCAGCCCGTTTTCGTGGATAGTCACGCTCACTTTTCCCAGCAGCCCTGTGCGATCCGAAACGTCCTGTACCGTCTCTCCTTCGCTATCGCCAAACACACGGGCGAGCATAACTAGCATCAATACCGCGATCACTAATCCACTTGCACCTGCTAATAATAATGTTAGGGGCAACGCCAGGCCGGTCGTGTTGTGAAAAACATACCCAAAGAAACCAAATCCAAGCAGGAACAGGACAATCGAAGTAGGATTGACATAAGAGAGGATTGAGAGGGTAGTTCCCTGTGTACTATGCGTTGTCGTCTGGTGCGTCGTTACCCCGTGTCCTGGGGCGTGAGCAGATCCCTGGCTGACTACGTGTGTACCGCCGATGTGCCCTACAGAATGCGGAGCTCCGCTCTGTACGTGCCCACCCAGGTGTAAATCAAAATGATGTGAAGCTGCATGACCCGCCCCTCCACCATGCCCCAGGTTTCCTAAAATGGCTGATCCGATGAGAAAGAGCAACCCAAAGAGAAAACAGGCAAGGAAAACCAGGGAAAGCGGGTCTGTGGCGATTTGCATTGCTTTGCTCCCTTCAATTTCAGTTAGAGAAACAATGTCCCTTTACATATACGCTAATCTCAGTAAAAAATACAATCTTATCTGTTCCCATTTTCTTTATTTGGGGCATGAATATGTGTCAAGCGTTCCAGTTCTTCGACTGGCTGATGCAAAAGTTGATCAAAGACAACCAGGTACCGCCTTGGATGTTCAACCGCACTCAAGTGCCGGAAAAAAGCATAAATCTCAGGCTCAGTGAGCCATTCCGCTGCACTGGCAACCAACCATCGTTCAAAACGGCCGGCGCCATCCTCCATATCGCTCAGGAGGTCGGTGCTATAATCAGGGGGATCACTTACCAGGTATGAGGGGTGGACTTTGAAAAAATTGGCTAATAAATCACGACTCGTCGCCGTCAGGTGTACGCGTTTACCCTTTTCGAGTTGGGATAGATACGCCTGGCTGATGCTCTCGTGCAGTTCTTCTTGCATCATTTTTACGACTTCCGTTTGTGTCAGTGAACGATTGAGACCGCGTAATTCACCCTCAACTTCACGCAGGTGTTTGATTTTTTCAGATAAATTCATCGCAGCATCCTCATAACTATTTGCTATAATCTAATATAACTGATTGTTATCTCCTTGTCAAGTGGTTGATGAACATTAGCCCAAAAAAGGATGTGGCGCTGATTCTGAACAGCGCCACATCCTTTTTTGTTACCAGTAATGTTAGCCCGCGGTAATTGCCCCCGTCGCATTATCTACATGAACGGTAACACTGGTGAGCGGGGTAGGGGCTGGTCCCTGGACCACAGCCGCATCTTTGGCCGGATCAAATGCCGCGCCGTGGCACGGGCAGACGAGCATCTGGCTGCTGGGGTCATAATCCACCGGACATCCGGCATGGGTACAGGCGGCGTCATATGCCACAAAATTTCCATCATTGAGTCGCACCAGTATACCGGGGTCTCCATTCGAAGCGAGGGTAAAAGTGACCGCGCTATTATTCTGCACCGAGTTTACCTGTGCAATCGGAGAGGCTGCCGCCGCTGGCGTTCCATTAGTAGCCGGTGTAGTCGCAGTCGCACTTACCCCGCCGTTATTAGCGCTCTGAACTGCATTACTGCGCTCACTCTCCGGAAAAAGATGCAGCGTGTTCCAGACCCATGTCAGGCCAAGGATGGCTGCGCCTCCCGTCAGCGCGCCCAGTAAGAAGTTTCGCCGGGAATTCTTTGCCTGCTGCTGCGCTAGAGCATATCTACTCTGCTGCTGGGCGGGACGCCTATTTCCAGGAGCTTGAATTTGCTTCTTTTGACTCTGCGGGTAATTGCCTGGTGGTGTGACCAGCAGTGTCTCTTCTTCTACTCCCACTCCCAGGAAGAAACTTATGAGAGGAGCCAGTTGCTTGCGCTCTTTCGGCGAGAGGTAGCGCTGCACAATCAGAGCATCCAGCGAGGGGAGTCCGGTGTATAGAGGACCTGCCAGCAGTAATGTAAGCCAGCTGAAGACAAAGACAATATCAGAGCCATAAAAATATGGATAGACGTGCCATGTCGCTGAGAGGAAAAACATCAGGCTAATAAGCATGCCGAAGAATGTTGCTGGCCGGAAGAGTAGCCCGAGTATCGTACCGATGCCGATCGCCAGTTCTCCGAAGGCGACGAGTATGCCAAAAAGAGTGGCGTGAGGCACAGCGACCTGCACCAGAAACCAATGCAGTGGTGAACCTGTCGCGAACGCAATAATTAGTTTCCCTATGTAGCCATGCGCAGCCGGGTTAAGAAACTGGGGATCGGTGAGCTTTTGTAGTCCAGCATAAATGAAGGTGATGCCAAGAAATAAACGGAGCGGTAACAATACCCATCTTGTCAAATGTTTGAACTGAAATTGGTTTGCTATTGATGACATAATAAATATGCTTGAAACCTCCCTGCTTCGAGGAAAAAGGGGCCTCACTCTCCTTCTCTACGTAAATAGGTGTGAATAGATTTGCAACTGGCTGGTCAAGTCTTATAACTATGTATACTGTATCTGAATATCTTCAGTAAACTATCAAAAAAATGTAAAGAAAGTGTAAGTTGCTCTGCATTAGCCCTGGGTTTCAGGCATCATGCTCAGTGTGCCCTCTGCGTTTGCCTCAATCATATTGCGCTCGAAAAGCATGGGATGAAGTTCCACGTTGAGCCAGGGTTTTATAAAGTCAGCATAGTGCTTGCTGGCAATGTGACCAGACTGCCCCGGTGCATGGCCCGAGAGCGAATCTTGCATATCTGCCAGGTTCACAATCTGCCGGTATGACGGTACGACGATGACAACCTCTGGTTGGTGAAATGCCGAGGCTCCCATATTCACGGTATCGATATCTCCGCCAAGGGGATATGGCCCGCGATTAAAGACTTTCTCCAGTGGTTTGACCATTCCCAATACATGGTTATACGTCAGCGTATGTATCTTGCCATACTGCCAGCGCGTAATCTCGTCGCCGAAATTCTCTCGCAGTTCTTCGACGGCGGCAGTGAAAGCGCTGGCCAGGGCGTTATCCCATGACCGGGGACCATTTGGAATGGCCGAATTCTCGAACCAGCTATCATCATGCTCATTCAATAAACGAATCAGCAGTGGTTTGCTGCGGCTGGCATACCCGTTCGTCAAAGCCAGGATATTGTCTCCTCTTCCAAGATAACCATGGATGAGCGTCTCGTCATCACCGAGCATAGCTCCAAAGACGATTATCTCAAGCTTATGGAGAAAAGTAGCATAGATGGCCGCCGCCGCGCTATCGGGAGCGAGCACATAATTCCAGGTGCGTAACACATTCTTGGCGGCTTTTTCCAGGGCGGCATTGGTCTGAAGCTTCAGCAAATGCGGTACGATTGCAACGGCGGGGAGTGCGTATTGATCCCCTTGTATCTTCGCCATGTCCTCTGGCGCCAGTTTGCCTTTGCTGGTGAGCAAGTCACGGATGCGCTGCGCGCGGTAGCCATTCAACCATTCGTTTGTAATATAGTAGGGATAGTCATCGTCCACCACGCGGTTATTTGCCGTGACAATGAAATGTTGCTCCGGGTTATAGGTTTGCGGCAACTCATCAAAGGGGATAAAACCTGTCCATTCATACTCGCCTGTCCAACCAGGAGAGGGCAGCAGATTCTGCCCTTTTGCGCGAATGGGTATAGCGCCGGCCATCACATAGCCAATATTACCCTCATTATCGGCATATATCAAATTCTGTGGTGGAACATCCCAGTCACGCAGAGCCTCTTTGAACTCTTCCCAGTTCGTTGCGCGGTCGAGTTTATCGAGTGCCGAAGTGATCTTGCATTGCTCCAGACCAGTCCACCGTAGTGCCAACGGCAGTGCTGCCGCTTCGGCTTGTGCGTCGTTCTGTCCTGCTTTAGCACTGTTGTCGGTGTTAGCATGGGGCAGCTTCGTGAGAATGGGGCCATGGCGTGTAATGCGTACTTCCTCAATCAGTGGTGTCTTGCTACCCCGGACTTTAATCTCTTCGCGAATGATTTGTGCCTCTTCCCACTTCCCCTGATATTCATATTGATGGGGATTTTCCGGGTTGAATTTCTCGATATACAGGTCTTGCACGTCTGAGACCGCGTTGGTGATTCCCCAGGCGATATACTGATTGTGTCCAATCACTACCCCCGCCGTGCCAGGAAAACTGGCTCCAATTACATCGATATCGCCTGCGACCAGGTGACACTCGTACCAGATCGACGGCGCAGCCTGACCCAGGTGCGGGTCATTGCAGAGGATAGGCAAGCCAGTAGTAGACATTGTGCCATCTACAACCCAGTTGTTGCTGGCGCCGATCATGCCAAATCCACTAATTTCTTTCAATTGTTCGTACTGCTCCAGCATCCCCAGGTTAACCCCCTGATACTCAACGCCAGGGGGGACGATCAGCGGATGTTTGGGGTCATAGCCAGCCTCTAATTTGGCCGCCCGTTCCGCGCCGAGGAGGGCGACTAAGCGAGCGCGGATAACCTCCGTTTCCCAGTTCCCTCCCAGGTTCCAGCCCATCATCTTGCCCCATTGGATGCTGTCCGCGATCTGCCAGGGTTCGGGTTTGAAGCGGAGAACGGTAAATTCAATGGGCAAATTATGTTTATTGCGCTCGATATATGCATTCACGCCGCGTGCGTAATATTCCAGGATACGCCTGTCATGCTCAGGCAGGTTCACAGCGCCCGCCGCGGCTGCCCGGTGCATTCCGAGACGGCGACAGAAGCGATCGGTTTCTACAGCAAGCTCGCCGAAAATCTCCGCCAGCTGGCCAGAGCCGAGGCGCCGGTTGAACTCCATCTGCCAGAGCCGCTCCTGGGCATGCACGTAGCCCTGCGCAAAGTACAGATCATCTTCGTTCGCGGCATAAATATGCGGCACGCCGTAGCGGTCGAAAATGATTTCAACTGGCTCATGTATCCCACTGAAAACGAGATGGCCCTTCTTCCTGGGTAGAGGACGCCGCACATACAAATAGTATGCTCCACCCACTAATCCGGCCAGACCTGCAACTGCCGCTATCGTTTTTTGCCACCAGGATGCCATCGCTTATCTCCTCTTGCTATGGGGAGTGTAGTCCCAATAGAAATATACCGAACTGTTGAGTGCCTACTGTTCACCTTTGGTAGTATAGCAGAAATGCAGAGCACGAGCCAACTGACCTGGTCGGTTGG
>CAVZJN010000059.1:0-13750 GCA_963775585.1 uncultured Chloroflexia bacterium
CATTTATGGTATAATAGGACTCAGGATAGAGAGTGCCGGCCCGGTAAAATGGGTACCGGGATGAAGACATGCCCGAAGGACTATTTCTGATGAATAAGAAGCTATTAAGTACGATTTTGTTATTTGCGGTATTTATTGGTTTCACGTGGTGGGGGCTGGCGTGGCTTTTTTCGCCGAACGACGTGGAAACAAAGATCTATTCAGTGCTCCTGCTGGGTTGTGCCGGCTATGCGGGCGTCTCTATTTTGCTGTTGCCACGTAAAAAACAGCCGTAAGCGTACTGTTTCATTAGCGCACCAGGACGAAAAAAGATCGCTTGGATTTCAACAGCGACACAGGGAACTCTACTTCCGTTTACCTCTGCAATAAAGCCTACTCCACTGCCGTATTTTTGTGACGCAACCGAATACCGCTTCGTTCTAAGACTCAGGCTGAGCATAGCGCTTGAATGATGACGGGAAAAACCAGCTCGGCACTCTGATTGGGAGGTGTTTGCGCTCAATCCTTCATGCAACAACACCCGCTGGCACCACACACGTGCTGGCCGATTTTTGCAAACAGCAAGGAAGCGAAACGCGCACAGATATGGAGCAGCTTTCTGTCCTGACACAGACTACTCGACCACATAAAAACCACACTACAAGCAGAAACCGATGGATGCAGCGCTTCTTCACAGAAGATGTGTCCCCGGACAATCACCCGATCGTTGAACTACAACGACGGGCTGTCTGGATCAGCATCGCCCTTATTTTACAGGCACTTAACGAAATCCCTCATAACTGGTATATACCGTATTTGAATCCGTTTGGGTCGCTTATCCCCCTGGTACTGATCGCGGGAAGTTTTATCGCGATGGCAATGGCATTCCGCCCGGCAAGTAAAAACCAGCAAGCGCTGCAGGATCATCCACGGCGCTGGCAGCGTGTTGTGCTGGTATTGACGCTTATCCTCACAATCGCTGGCGTGTCGTTGTTTACCCTTAGCACCGTGTCGTGTTTCCTGCCACCCGCATTCTCAAATGACGGGACATCGCTTGATACGAACGCGGCGCAGTTGCTCTTAGAGGGGCGAAATCCGTATGCCGATTCGAATATGCTCGATCTGGCGAGACATTTCTCGATCCAGCCCAATTGGACGACACCACTGCAGAGAGGACAGTTCGCCAACAAGGTTGATTATCCCACGATGGCCGATTTCCAGAGCGTGCTCGACACGGACTTGAAGGCCGGCATCGCGCCCGAGTTTGAGTCGAAGGTGAGTTATCCCGCGCTGTCCTTCCTGACGCTGGTGCCTTTCGTTTTCTTTCACGATATGAATGTGCTGCCATTCTACCTGCTGAGCTACCTGTTACTGATGGGATTAGCAGTGAAGATCGCGCGGCCAGAGATGCGCCTGTGGGTACTGCTGCTGGGGGTGGCAAACGTCTCTATGTGGTCATCTACGGCTGGGGCCAACCTGGATATTTTCTATACGCTGCTGATCGTGCTGGTCTGGCTTTTGCGCGACAAGCGCTGGATCTCGGCGATCTTGCTTGGCCTGGCGCTGGCAAGCAAGCAGATCGCGTGGTTCTTTATTCCGTTCTACATAATCATGGTTTTGCGCCACTATAGTTGGAAAGAATGCGTTTACCGGCTTGCTATCGCGGGAAGCATTGGTCTTGCAATCAACCTTCCCTTTATTCTCTGGAATCCCCAGGCGTGGCTGGCAGGAATACTGGCGCCTGTGGCCGATCCAATGTTCCCCATGGGTGTTGGCATCGTCAATCTCAGCGTGACGCACCTGATACCTTTCCTCCCCAAGAGGGAGTACACGGTACTGGAAGGAATAGCGATGCTGGCTTCGCTGGTGTGGTACTGGCGCATCTGTAAAAGGATTCCCGAAGCGGCGATGTTACTGGCGGTATTGCCGCTGTTCTTCGCCTGGCGCAGCCTGGCCTCGTACTTTTATTGCGCGGCGTATCCACTGTTCATCCTGATGGTGGCCAGGGCGAACACTCGAGAGAAAGCACGGCCAGTAGAGCAGAAGATTCTCGGCATCGAGTTTGCCTCTAGCCACTCCCAGAGGCCCGCACCAGCGATACCTGCAATGGTCGGTTTTCGGCCTACCTCGTACAGCGCGCCGATTTTCCATTACAGGACTTCATTTCGGCTGTAAAGAGGTTCTTTTTGATTGATATCTCGACTCTTTTTCCTCTTCGTGATACAATCGACAGCGACAAATGAAGAACAGCGTCGTAACGAGGAAAAAATTGAGATTATGACCCAAAAGAAAGAAAGCAATTCCCCTGTTTCGCAGGAAGAGCATGCGCAATTAGAGCATTTACTTGAGCAATTTCACCAGATAGCCAATGAACTGCACACAAGCACGAAAAAGGAAGAAGCGGAAGCAGTTTTGACAGATATCAACAGGCTGGCAGAAACCTCACAGGTCGCGTTCCTCAAGGCCCTCTCGAAGGAACGTACGAGCGATGCAGCAGACATTATGATTGCCCTCAACGAGCTTAGCCCAAATAAAAGTATTCGCAAAGAGGCACGCCGCTCACTGCTGCGGCTGGAAGCAGCAAAAGTGTATCCGCAATGGAAGCCGCCGCTGGTGCGTACGCCGGTTGTCGGCCTGCCCCTTGCTCACCCACCGCGCTTCTGGAAAAGCTATGTCACACAGTCACGCGAGGAGGGCGAGGTACAGCTTATCCTTTGCTGGGAACAGGGGATCGATTATAGCGAAGCCCGCATGTTTATCTTTCTATTGGACTTCTGGGAACAGGGCCTGAAGGAATTTATTCAAGATCTGACCAATAAACGCGGCGTGGAGGCGCAGATTCAGCATATGCGGACACAGTTGCCGGATATTATATTGGCGGATTGCACGCTGGCAGAGGCGCGCCGTTTAGTTGAAGAGGCGCTCGCGGTGAATGCATGGCGGGGGACAACACCACATAAAGAGTACCGGCATTACCTCCCCATTTTCAAACAACTGGTCACCGATGCCGAGGACGTAGGAGAGGACCGCGGATTGACCTTCATTAATCCCAAATTAGAGAGCGACGAGGTGGTTGCCACCTTTGTGACGGCCTGGTCGTTAGGCGACTTTGGGTTGAACTATGATTTACTGGCAAGAGATAGTCGCATACGTGAGGGTCTTGATCGAGATGAGTGGATTGAGCGGCATCACGCCTGGGCAAATGAAGCACGGCCCACCCGCTTCGAACTGAGTTATATCCGGGAACGCGAAGTAAGCGCACCGCTCCTGTGGCTGCCTTCCTCGGTAAGTGGAAGAGGCTCAAGCACGCGCAAAGAGGTTGAGATGAGCTGGTCGCTGGAGCTGAGCGATACGCAGCTAAGCGGCACGCTACAAGAGATGCCGATGGGAACCGCGGTCTACAAAGAGACGGGGCGCCACTGGTTCTGGACGAGCTACACGCTGGAACGCGAACAGGACGGATGGCGTATTCGGCAGATGACCGACGAGGGCGCCAAAGCGCAGCGCATGTCGACGGAGGAGCTACAGCAGCGCATCGATGAGCATGATCGGCGTATCAACGAGGTTATCCAGCAGAATCCGGGTGAGTACGAGAAACGAGAACTGACGCAAGAGCTGATCTGGCGCATGACACAAACGATCTTTTACGATGATGCGCTGATCGTTCACCTGCCGCTTGAACGGATGTATTATGGAGATGCCTATACTCGTGCGATCAGTCTCGGTGCGATAGAGCGAGCAATCGTCTACCTGGAGCGTTTGACGCGCAACTTTGTGGAACAGCGGGGCGAACTCTTGCGGCAACTGGCGATCACGCAAAGCGGCCTTGGTGAATATTACGGTGAGAGAGGGCTGAAGGAGCGAGCCATGCATTTTGATACACTCGCCGAAGCGAGCATTCGCGAAGCCCTCACCCTGTTAGACGATATCTCGGGGCACGCGGTCCTGGCCGAACTGCTGATGAAATACGATGATCGGCTGGATGAGGCAGAGGAGCAGTTGTACCGGGCCAAAGATTTGGCGGCCGTCAGCGAAGAAGAGGCGATGATTGAGAACGACCTGGCGAGTATCTCGGTCCGGCGGGATGATCTCGAGGAGGCTCTGCGGCATTACCAGCGAGCCGCGGAAATCGATCCGAACTTTGAGGGCGTGTGGTTCCAAATTGGTTTTATGCAACGGAATCTGCAACGCTTTGCGGAGGCCAGGGGAACGTACTTACAGGCCATCGAGCGCGAACCGCTGGATATGCGCCCCTATTCCGAGCTTTGCGCTATCTATATGAACGAACGCGAACCAGAGAAAGCGCGTGAGATCGTGGAACGCGGCCTGCGCAACATTCCGAGGTCTGCCCATTTACTCGCACTGCTTGCATCGATCTATATGGAGACTGGAGACCTGCGGCGGGCGCAGTCGACATTAGCTGAAGCGGAAGAGATTGACGCGAAGCTCGAGATTGTACAGAGCTTACGCGATGAGTTGAACAGGCGCTTGAAGAAATGAAGTGGCAGGCTGGAAAGAACAAAAGCATGCCAGAAGAGTCAGGAGGACTGTGGATATGAGCAAGAAAAAAGTACAGAAAGTTACTGTTTCACAAGCAGATGAGGCTCAGGCACAAGAGGTACTTGAGCAATTCCATACATTAGCCGGGGAACTGCGTTCAAGCAAGAACCAACAAGAGGCGGAAGCGGCACTGTCGACTATTACAGGTTTACCAGAAGCAGCACAGGTGGCATTGCTTCTGGCACTTTCCAAAGAACGTCACAGTGACGCGGCCGATGTCTTGATTGCGATCAACCAACTTAGTCCAGAAAAAAGCATTCGCAAGGAGGCACGACGCTCACTGATTCGACTGGAAGAGGCCAGAATATACCCACAGTGGGAGCCGCCCGTTGAGCGGACCTCCCCTTTTGAAGCTATCCGATCGGCGATGAATATGGAGGAAGCGGGAAACCCTCCTCGCTTCTGGAAGGGTATCCTCAGCGATACTCGTGATTCAGGCCAGGTACAATTGATGCTGATGTGGGAGCAGGGAAAGGATTATAAAGATGTGCGCATCCTGGGATTTCTGCTCGAATTCTGGCACGATGGGGTCAAAGACTTCTATACAAGAATAGAGAGTAAGCGGATTGCTGATAGTCTGATTGAGCAGATAAAAACAGAAGAAAAGACTCTCGATTGCTCTCTCGCAAAGGGACGCCGTTTGATTGAAGAGGCTCTGACGGTGAACAAAAAACATGGCACTCCCATCTACAAAGACTTCCGTCTTTCAATATCACTGATAAACAAACTGGTGCTGGAAAATCCGGATATTGTGGAGGAAGAACTTGAAGAGTTCGAGGAGGAAGAGTTCGAGGAGGAAGAGGAAGCAGTAGAGATCGACCCCGACTTACCACCATTACAAGTTGTCACCAGTTTTGTCGAAGCCTGGGTAGATGAAGATTACCCTATGGCCTATAACCTGCTTGCCGATGGGAGCAGGCTGCGGGAAGGGCTGACAGAAGAAGAATGGGTCGAACGGCGCGAGGAGTGGGCGGAGGACGCACAGCCAGACTACCTGAGACCAGGTTTTGTCAAGGAGCGACAAGCCAGGAAATCTGGTATCTGGCTGCCCAGTACATTCAGTCGAAACGCCGCACAGACGTATAAAGAGATTGACGCTGGCTGGTCAATCGTACTAGAGGATACTGCTGAGAAGGACATATTACCAGAATTACCCGAGGAAACTGTGCTCTACGAAGAAACGGGACGCCACTGGTTCTGGGTGTGTTTCAAGCTTGTAGAAGAGCCAGGTGGTTGGCGCATAGATGACATGGTTGATGAGGGAAAGAACGCGCAAAGCATTCCTGCAGCTGAGCTACGGAAACGCATTGAGCAGCATAATCAGGAGATCCAAAAAATCACAAAGAAGCACCCCCCAACGGACCCTGATGCATTGGAATACGTTGATGAAGTTCTCTTTCATATGATGGAGGTTGCAAATTACAACGATGCGCTGATCGCACAGGATCCACTCGACAAAAAGGCATATCTTGATGCCGTCAGCCGAGCAGCGCTTTTTGGAGATCATGAGCGCTCCATTGTGTACCTTGAGGGTATAGCACGATATTACCCTGAAGAACAGGCAGAGGCAATGCGGCAAATTGGCTCACACCAGCTAAAAGTCAGCGAGAAATATTACGAAGAAGACGATGTAGTACGTGGAGAACGCCTCCTGGTGTTGGCAGAGGAAATATTGCGTAAGTCATTGACCATAGAGGATAGTGTAAACGCCCTTTTGATACTGGCTGACGTGCTGCATGATATTGGAGGTGACGATAAACTTGAAGAGGCTGAGCATGAATTGCGTAAAGCGCAGGCGATGACGAAGGATGAGAAGCTGTTGGAGGACATCGAAAGTGAACTGGGCCATATGGCGATGGATAGAAAAATGTACGAAGCTTCACTGGGCCATTATCAACGCCTCGTAGAAATGAATCCCTCCTATCCAAATGCACGATACAATATTGGCCGCGCTTATCAAAAGCTAGAGTATACTCAAGAGGCTATAGCCAACTTCAAGCAGGCTATTGAAATTGAGCCTGATAATTTAAATGCCTACGCCGACCTATCCACGGCCTATGCGAATGAGAACCAGGTATCCATGGCGCGTAGGGTCTTAGAAGATGGCGCAGCGGCAAATCCCGACACGGTAGACTTACAGCTGCTGCTTGTATCAAACTATATAGAGAGTAAAGACTACGTCCGCGCCGAGGAATGGATGAAAAAAGCTGAGAGCATCGACCCCGATGATGAAACGGTACAGATGTTCCGTCAAATACTGACGATTAGTAAGCTTCAACCAGCATTTCATAGCAATATAAAAAAATTCAGGAAGCGATGATAGAAGAACGGTGTATCACATATTATACGGTAACCCTGGGCGAACTGACGCGCGAGGGGGACGCAACGGCTGACATTGCTGTGCTTGATAGTGATAGGAGAGAGCAGAGGCAGATACTGCGCGTTCCCGCCGGGCTGCCGGGGGAGCGGGTGACGATTGCAGTCGAAGCGCCAGCACGGGGAGGAGAACGGCGCCCGGGAAAGCGCAATCGCCGCTGGAAGGCTAGCATGCCACGCCCGCCACGCGTATGGATTACGGAGATAGACGAGGCTGCACCGCAACGAAGACAGGCACGCTGCCCTGTCTTCGGCGTTT
This sequence comes from uncultured Chloroflexia bacterium, assembly GCA_963775585.1. Taxonomy (GTDB): domain Bacteria; phylum Chloroflexota; class Ktedonobacteria; order Ktedonobacterales; family Ktedonobacteraceae; genus UBA11361. The sequence goes on from CAVZJN010000059.1 coordinate 7,175, forward strand.
GCGGCGGCTGCCAGTTGCAACATATGGAGTACGCGGCGCAACTTGCCTGGAAACGCTCTGTCGTGGAGCAATTGCTGCGCGACACAGGCGGATTTGCATGTCCACCACTGCTTGAACCGGTGGCATGTGATGATCCCTGGCAATACCGCAACCACATGCGCTTCTCGGTGAACCACAAAGGAGAACCTGGTCTGACTGCCAGGGGCACGCATCGTGTACTGCCGCTGACCAGTTGCCCTCTTGCCGATGAACAGATCAATCGCGCGCTGCAAGTTTTCAGCCAGGTACCCAACGAGCGGCCGCAGGTTTTGATACGCTGTGGGAGCGCCACGGGTCAAATGCTCATACAGCCGCACCCAAAAGCAGAGGTTTTGGAAAAACTGGCGGCATGTGGCCTTGATATCCGTAGCGATACGTTTGAAGAGAGGCTCGCGGGCGAAATATATCGCATTCGGCCGAGCTCGTTCTTCCAGACCAATACAGCCCAGGCTGAAAAAATGGTAGAGATGGTGGTACAAGGATTGGGGCCATCACAGTTGGTCGTGGATGCCTACTGCGGGGTAGGAACTTTTGCATTAGCGCTGGCCAAGCATGTTGAGAAGGTCATCGCTATCGAGGAGTCGGCGAGCGCTATCAAGGATGCCCAGTGGAATCTGCGCGAGGTGAGCAACGTCGAGATCCTCAAGGGGAAAGTGGAGGATGTGCTGCCGAAGCTGGCCGCGGAGATCAATGGACTGGTCATTGATCCGCCACGGGCCGGCTGCCAGAAGGTCGTGCTGGATGCCCTGGTAGAACATCCCATTTCCAGGATAGTGTATGTCTCGTGCGACCCGGCAACGCTGGCACGAGATCTGCATATACTCTGCCATCTCCAGCCAGCCTATCATCTACAATCGGTGCAACCGCTCGATATATTTCCGCAGACGGCACATATCGAGTGCGTCGCCATTTTGGAGCGCAAATAGTTTATGACGACAGCTTTGCCCCTGTTACTGGCCTCTGCCTCGCCGCGACGCAGGCAGTTGCTTTCCCTGCTAGGCTTATCTTACTCGGTGTGCATTTCGCCTGTCGACGAAGATGCGACGCAAGAGCGCTACAGGGGACCCAGCGACGGGCTGGCACTGTGGCTCGCTGAACATAAAGCGCTGGGGGCTCTGTCCCTGACCGAAGCAGCGAACCACATTGTGATTACGGCAGATACGACGGTATTGCTTCATGGTGAAGTGCTGGGCAAACCACGCGATACAGCACAAGCGCGTGAACTGTTGCTCTCTTTGCGGGGACGCTGGCATCACGTGGTGACTGGCGTTGCTGTGAGTAGGATGATGAAAGGCGGGCCAGAAGTATATAGCGCAAGTTGCAGAACGCCGGTGCTGATGCGTCCTTTCAGCGAAAAGTTCATCGCGGCATATATCGCCACCGGAGATCCACTGGATAAAGCAGGAGCTTACGGGATCCAGCACCCGGATTTTCAGCTCACAGAGCGCATCAATGGCTGTTATCTGAATGTTGTTGGCTTGCCTATCTGTACATTAGTGGACTTATTGGCCAAATTTGGTATTCACCCAGATGGAGAAAGACGCAATGAAGCTGGCTGTCCATGGTCTACAAAGTGCGTGGTAGAGCTGAGAGTAAGATAGAATCTATATGAATACCTCTAACATTATCCTGATTGTGTTATTAGCCGTCATTGCGATCGCTATCGGCCTGGCGCTGCGGCTTTTCCTGGTGCGCCGACTGAAGAGGACTATTCTTGATAACTGGATCGTGCAACTACTGGGTGTCATTGTGTTCGTGTTGCCGTTGATAGTTGCTATGTTTACGTATCTCCTGCAAAATAGCCAATTAAGCGACCTCTTAAGGCCTTTTCTGATAAATTACCTGCCAGAAATTACAAACTTTGCTGTGCCAGCTTTCTTAACTGTGGTCGCAATTGTTGTAGGAGTGGCCGTAGGGCGCACCGTGATGAAAATTATCATCATCAGCCTGGCTAGTAATCACATCGATATCAACCTTCGTGTCTTGATTGGGAGAATCTTTTTCATCCTTATCATGATCGCCGACGTTCTCTGGATATTAGCGATATGGCATGTTGCTATAGATTTGCCTGTAGTGGTCCTCGGTGCGATTACCGTCACATTTACCGTCGCTTTCCAGGACATCTTAAAGGACCTGGTCGCGGGCTTCTATATTCTGTTGGAGCGTCCCTTCCACATTGGCGATTCGATCACCATTGGCAACGCCGCGTATACGCCACTGCACACCGGGATAGTAGAAAATATTGAGCTGCGCTCAACAAAGCTGCGTATTTCCAGTGGTGAACAGATAACGGTTCCCAACACCCTGATCTTTGGCGGCATTGTGATCAACAATTCCTTCTATGCCGAGAGGCGGGTTTCAATCAACGTGACTCTGCCAGTAGAAGCGTTTGCCAGGGAGGAAACGCTCGCCCTGATCGTCAAGACGCTGAAAGAAACGACTCTTGTCAAAGAGAAAGTGGAACCGACGGCGATTGTGAGCAGCTATACGGAGACGCAGGTGGTTATTATGGCGAGTTTCTGGGTGGAGGACAGTAAGTTTGCCAGTATTTCCGAGGTAATGTATACTCTGCGTACGGTGCTCCCCGATGCAGCCCTATCATTGGTGGAATCAACAAGCGCATCTTAATAAGTCAACAGTACTAGCGCGTTCCCAGGGGAGAAAATTTTCATTGCAAAGCTATAGATCACAGCATGACGTATGGAGCATCGGCTTGCTCGGGGGCACATTTGATCCGATTCATTACGGGCATCTTGTCATAGCTGAAGAAGTACGCAACGTATGTAAGCTGGCCGAAATGGTTTTTGTACCGACAGGACAGCCGCCACATAAAACAGGGGAGCAGGTGACAGAAGCCAGGTTGCGACTTGCCATGCTGGAACTCGCGATAGCTTCTAACCCACACTTTTCAATCTCTACAGTCGACCTGGAGCGCCCGGGGCCATCGTATACAGCGGATACGCTCAGGCTTTTACGCCAGCAATGGGGAGAACATACCGCCATCTACTTTGTGATTGGCTGGGACAGCTTTGAAGAATTACTGACATGGTATAATCCAAAGGGGGTTCTGGAGCAGGTAACCCACCTGGTCGCCGTGCATCGTCCTGGATATGTGGAAGAAGAGGGATATCGAGATCGAATGGAAGATCGATTACCTGGACTGAAGCAACGATTGCTGACGGTACCGGCACCGCAATTCGAGATATCGGGGACAGACTTACGCCGGCGCGTGGCGGAAGGTAGGCCGATAAAATATCAAACACCAGAAGCGGTTGAGCACTATATCGCGCAACATGGACTCTACCGGCAAGAAACGGAAGGCAAACACGTAAATGGCACCGATGCATCTTGAGCTAGGAGATCGATTACGCCTGCGCAAGCCGCACCCGTGCGGGAACTACGACTGGGTCGTAGTGCGGCTGGGGGCCGACATTGGTTTAAGCTGCGAAAAATGCGGGCGCCGCGTTCTATTACCGCGTTCAGAGGTCGAGCGACGCACCAAGCAAATGCTGCCACGGGCAACAAAAACGGATACTGAGTTCGATACGGATTGAACCATATCCGGCTATGTTCGGTCATATTGAGGAATTGTACATGGCTGTAAGCACTCCACACGATGGGTATCTGACCCTATTGCGAAAGAGAAGTTTTCTCTACCTGTGGCTGGCACAGTTAATCTCCATGACCTGCTTTAACGCCTCGAACTATGCCTTGCTGGTACTGATTGAGGAGGTGACAGGCTCAACGACACTCGTTGGTCTCGCCATTATCTGTTTTAGTGTTCCCGCGTTGATCCTGGGTGCACCTGCCGGCGTCTATGTTGATCGCATGAATAAACGCCGCGTACTCTGGATCAGTAATTGCCTGCGCGCTATCGCCACCATCGTCTTCGTTATCTCGCTCTTGCTTGATCGCCATCAGCTTACCCCGATATACCTGCTGACATTGCTGATCTCAAGCATTGGCCAATTCTTTACGCCTGCGGAAGGAGCATCTATCCCAATGCTGGTGAGTGAAGAAGAGCTGGTGCCCGCACTCTCACTCTTCAATGTCACATTCATGCTCTCGCAGGCGCTGGGCTTTATCCTGCTTGCTCCTATTGTGCTGAGCTTGCTGCCGCCCATCAAGATATCTTCACTGGTAATCCAGCCGGTGGAAAGTTTATATTTGATTATAGCTGTCCTCTACGCTGCCTGCGCCGGACTGATAGCATTGATTCCACGTGGAGATTTCAGACAAGAACAACATGGTATGCGTAATCCCCAGGGTACACAAGGTGCCCAGGGTCGCAGAACCACGCAAAACCTTGAAGTCGTAGGCAACATGTGGACGGAAATGTACCAGGGCTGGGTATTTGTGCGGCGCAACAAAAGACTCTTCCTGGCGGTCGTCCAGCTCTCATTCGCAGGAGTGCTGCTGCTGGTTATTGGCGAACTTGCCACACCAATCGTGACAAAATTACTCTTTCTTCCGGCGAACAAGATGGCATTCGTCTTTGCACCGGCAGGCATCGGCCTGGTAGGCGGTTCGGTGCTCATGCCGCGTATCATGACACGCCTGGGCAAATCGCGTGCAATCTTCATCGGATGCATTGCCCTTACGCTGGTGACGCTACTGCTGCCTCTCCTGACCCTGGCAGCAAGGGCGATTGAGCCAAATGGCTGGAACGCCAACCCGCTCGTACTGATCAGTGTCGCGCTACTCATGGCCGTCGCGGGAGTCGCCCTCGCTTTTATCAATATCCCCGCGCAAACCGCTTTGCAGGAACAATCGCCAGACTGGATCAAAGGACGTGTCATTGCTCTACAACTTATGCTGTACAATGCCTTTGCTATTCCCATCATCCTATTTATCGGCGGTTTTGCCGACCTCTTTGGACTTGATCGCGTTCTCTACCTGATGTCTATTTGTGAGCTAGCTTTCGGTATCTGGGGACTTTACTACGAGCGGAAGCATGCTATACAATATCCCCCTGGAACGGTCAGTGGAAAAATAGAGGGAGAGACAGCGGCTGAGACGGAAACGCTATCGACAAAACCGTAAGAAAAAAAGAGGGAGTTCAAGGTACGGTTATGGACCCTTCACAAATGGCGCAAATAAAACCATATGCCCCATGGCTGATCATTGCCGGAGTTTTTGCCCTTTTCATCCTGCTGCGGGTGATACGGCGTGAACTGCGGTCGCGCGTTGACGAGATTGGTTACCGGCTGATGGGCAACAAAGGCCTGCTCATCTGGTTCTGGATGAACGCTCCAGGGGTCATTGTGCACGAACTGAGTCACGCTATCGTGGTGATACTTTTCGCACCCTGGGGATTCCGTATTACCAGTGTAACCCTGTTCCATATTAAAAAAGTGGAACAGCGAGGGCGAGGCAATGGCATTGTGCAAAGGCAGGCACTGCAACTCGGTGAAGTGCAATACACACGGGCTGAAGGCCGCTTTATGAGCTATGTGGGTGACGGATTAAGCGGCATCGCCCCGCTCTTTGGCGGCATTGCCATGTTTTCTTTCCTCTACTGGGTGGCCACCGGGTATAGTATCTGGGATTTTCACCTGCAGTTCTTTCGCCCTGGCTGGCCGTGGTGGACACTGCTCTTCGCTCCTTACTTAATTCTAACTGTTACCTCCGAACTCTGGCCCAGTCGCCCGGACTGGGGAGGAGCACGTCACTTCGTGATAGGGATGATCATTCTTACCGCGCTGGTGATCATCCTGCTCTGGCTATCCAATGTGCTTGTCTTCAACGAGGCGACATTACTTGCCACCTCGTCAATTGCCACGCATTTTGATTTTGCACTGGCCGTATTGCTGGCGATAGAGATTGTTTTCTTTCTCGGGGCAGAGCTTTTGGCGCGTTTATTAAGAAGATAGAAGGAGATATCATGGAGGCGTTTGATCTTGCCCATCTTGTTGCCGAGTGCAGGAAGAGAGATGACCGCTATCTTGAATTTATCCGCAAACCTCCCTTCAGTGTTGGGCTGTATTTGCTGGCAGCTGGGGCGATTGATGGACAGTCGCCCCATACCGAAGATGAAATATATTATGTGATCAGCGGACGCGGATTTATTCGTGTCGAGAATGAGGACCGCGCTGTTGAAGCAGGTTCCGTGGTGTTTGTTGGCGCGAATGTTGAACACCGCTTTCACTCAATTACTGAGGATTTGACGGTGCTGGTTGCTTTCGCTCCCGCTGAATATACAAACGCGCCAGCCAGAGATTAAGGGATTCAGCCTTTCGTTAGGGCCTGAGCCACCATTCAAAACGCCTCAAGAGACCATGGCAAGAACTCATAATGAGACACTCCTGCTCACCAAATTGTTCATTCCACCTCCTGCTCAGTCGATGGTTGCCCGTCCACGTCTGGTCAGCCGACTCATGGAGGGCATTCGCCGCCCTCTCATACCAACCTGCGTTCTAACGAGCGATACTCAAAGATGGAAAGTCGGTCGCAGACCAGAACCAGTCATGTGAGATTGATACCACTGAATGCAGGTTGGTATCACACTCATCACTGCCCCTGCCGGGTGGGGCAAGA
>CAVZJN010000060.1:0-84380 GCA_963775585.1 uncultured Chloroflexia bacterium
GCCCGCAACAAGCAGCAAGTTTTCGGTAGAACCCTGGCGACTACGTCGTACTTTCTGGGAGCCGGAAATCGCCTGGTTGCGATGGATAACGTGGCAGGCCCATTCCAGGCCCAAGCTCCAAATCAGGTATTGAAAGTCGCCTGGACTTGTGCTCTAATCCAAGGCAAATCAAATCGACAATGCTATCCAGTTCAATGATATTTGTATTCAATACAAGATCATAAAGGTGTGGATCCTCTGGATGGCAGTGGTACTCTCTTTGCAAGTAACGGTCCCTATCACGATCTTTGCTTTGTATGCGTCTGCGAGCTGTATCCTGGTCCAAACCCTCGCGGCGCATGACATAAGGAATACGCTGTTCGAGCGAAGCCACGATCCGAACATGAAGTACGTCATGTTGATGGGCCAAAATGACCTGAGCTCCTCGACCGACAATCACGACATTTCCCGCTGAGGCTACTGCTGTGACAACCCTTTCCAGCGCGTCACGGTATTCGCGTGGGTTCGCTGTAAAAGGTGCTGTTGCTGTCACATTTACATACCCTACTGGCTCAATTGTTTGCAAGCTGTACAAAATACGTGAAATAAGACCCTCGACCTGCTCATCGTGCGCTGCAGCTTCCTCTTCAGTGACTCCCAACTGCTCTGCAACCTGCTCGACTGCTTCGTGGTCGACTAAACGCCACCCCAGACGTTTGGCAAGGCGCTTAGCGATTTCGCCGCCTCCGCTCCCATATTCACGTGAGATGGTGATGGCGCGCATCTGGGAAATTGCACTGTGATCTTCGCTCATCTTCTTCTCCTAAAAACTCTGGAGTTCCTCGCTGCTAGAAAAGCACTAAGACTTGGAGCTTTCATCTTTTATTGTAGATTCTCGTTACAGAATTGGCAACCACATCCGGTGCTTGACGCCATCCCTCAGAAAAGATACAATGTAGCTTGAGAGTAGCGGTATAAAACTAACCTATTCACCGGGCGAAAGAAACCGTCCGGTTTTCTTTTGCCTTGAAGGAGTTATACAATTTTATTATGCAGGTTCAAAATACTATGGCCCACACTGAAAATTTGGTACGACGAAATGACATACGCAATGTCGCAATTATCGCCCACGTCGATCATGGGAAAACTACACTGGTAGATGGGCTGCTCAAGCAGAGCCATATCTTTCGCGAAAATCAGAATGTGGGCGAACTTATTATGGATTCAAATGACCAGGAGCGGGAGCGCGGCATTACCATCCTGGCGAAGAATACTGCTATCATCTATCGAGGTATAAAGATCAATATTATCGATACACCAGGACATGCCGATTTTGGGGGCGAGGTCGAGCGCGTGCTCAATATGGCCGATGGGTGTATTCTGCTCATCGACGCGGTGGAGGGTCCTATGCCACAGACCCGCTTCGTGCTGCAAAAAGCCCTGGAGCTCAACCTGCAACCAATCGTCGTCATCAATAAAATTGACCGCCGCGATGCACGCGTCGAGCAGGTGCATGAATGGACCCAGGATCTCTTCCTTGAACTGGCGACCACGGATGCTCACCTCAATTTCCCTATCCTGTACGCTATCGGTCGCGATGGGGTAGCTATGTATCATCCAGATGATGAGCGAGTGAATTTAGAGCCTCTGTTTGAGACAATTGTGAATACCATCCCCGCTCCAGTGGTGGATACCGAGGCCCCACTCCAAATACTGGTTGCGGCGCTAGACTACGATGACTATAAAGGCAAATATGCCATTGGTCGTATCGTACGTGGGCGTGTCTCACCAAACACCTTTGTCGCACATATCAACCGGGATGGGGTGGTATCTCGACAGAAAATCAATCTTGTACTGACCTATAAGGGGTTGCAACGCCTGGAGGTTCCTGAGGCACTGGCTGGCGATATTGTTGCCTTGACGGGTATTGCCAACGCCAATATTGGCGAAACAATTGCCGATGTGGACTATCCTGAAGCTTTACCGACCATTGCCATTACCGCGCCAACGCTGAAGATGACCTTCGGGGTAAATACCAGTCCTTTCGCGGGCCGTGAAGGGAAATATCCCACGTCCCGGCAGTTGCGATCGCGTCTCTATCGGGAGTTAGAGACCAATGTCAGCCTGCGGGTAGTGGATGGCAATTCTCCAGACGAGTTTATCGTCTCAGGTCGTGGTGAACTACACCTCTCTGTACTGATTGAGACAATGCGTCGTGAGGGGTATGAATTCCAGGTATCTCGCCCCGAGGTAATCACTCACGAAGATGAATACGGGAAGGTCGTCGAGCCGATCGAGCACCTGGTTATCGATACCAGGGATAGCTATATCGGGGTGCTCACTGAGACTTTAGCATCACGAAAGGCGCGGCTGATCAATATGACCAATGATGGTTCCGGTAACGTGCGTCTAGAATATCACATTCCTACACGCGGCTTGATCGGTTTCCGCAATGCATTTCTGACGCTGACGCAAGGCAATGGCGCAATGAGCAGCCTGCTTGTCGGCTACGAACCATGGTTGGGAAAAATCGGCACAACACGCATGGGGGCTCTCGTCGCTTCGGAGACAGGCGTTGCTGTAACATATGGGCTGAACAACGCTCAGCAGCGCGGTGATACCTTCATAGAGCCGGGCACGCCGGTGTACGAGGGATTGATTGTTGGGCTGAATGTGCGTCCCATGGATATGACGATCAATGTCTGTAAAGAGAAACAGAAGACGAATGTGCGCTCCTCTACCTCTGATATCGCGGTGCGGTTGACTCCAGCAATTATCATGAGCCTGGAACAGTCTTTAGATTTTATCAATAATGATGAACTCGTAGAGGTTACACCACAGAATATCAGGCTGCGCAAACGTCTGTTGACACAGCACGAGAGATCTCGAGCTCGTGAGAGCAAGTAACCTTATTAAAGATCAACTATCTCATTGCGCTCTTCCAACTCGGAGAGAAGCACCAGTTCTTCATATTCTTCGTGGCAAGCGATGCAGTGGCTCAGGTGGAGAACCATGTGGGCCATTTTTTCGTTAGTCATTACAACCAGTGGGTATTCGGTGCGGGTAGCCTCATAGTAATCGGGCAGATATAAACGGCACTGTTCGCAACTAAGCGGGTCATCAGCTATGATTTCCTCTAATAAGCTGTACCAGCCCGCGATGGCAGAGTGGGCATGTGCGGATGTGGAAAACAATACCACTACTCAAGCTCTCGCTTTCTCGCCAATCAGTGCGCATCAACAACTGACGCAGCTCAGTGCAACCCATTGATTATCTACCTCAAGTACTTACTATTTCTTGTCCCCCAACGTCTGAAATTGCAGGCATATACTATTCTCGATATAATTGTAAAACCTGTATGATCTCGGATTTATTCCGTAATGCTTGCAATGCCCTGTAACGCCACATATAGACCTCCTGTACTGATACCCCCAAAAGACTGGCCAGTTCATGTTCTTCCATACCCGCCAGGTAGGTGTAGAGCAGTACCTGCTGATAGCGCCTATTCCGCAATGTTAGAATAGCATCTTTGAGAATTTGTTGCAATTCGTTGTGTTCTGCATATCGCTGCGGATTGTGCTCTCGCTTCTCAGCAGGTATGTCAGTACACTGTTCCTGTTGATAGTCCTCGAAATCCTCGAGCGAAAGATGTCGTACCTGTTTACTCTTTTGCACATAAGCATGGGCATGACGTAGCACCGCTATTTGTGCATATTTGAGAAATGAAGCGGGATCGACAGGTCCGGCTCTTGGATTCCGTCTCACGGCCACGAATAATTCCTCAAGCACCTCGTGCAACACATCTTCAGTGATGAATACATCTTGCCACAATGTTTGTGCGTAGCTCGAGTTTCGCAAAGAACGATACAGGTAACGCCTGAGGTTCTCGAAAGCGCGATTACATATATCTGGTTGATCTGAACGCCAGGCTGCGCATAAGGCACAGCTGCAAATGCGCAGGGCCATACGCGTGAGCAAGCTCTGTGAAGGCTGTTCTTCTCCCACACGTATGGCTCTCCACTCCTGCAACATCTGTTCCGTCAACGTATCTATCGTGAGTATTTCTTGTGCGCACCATCCAATGACCTGACTTGCCACAGTAGTGATTTGCGACCATAAATCGTCACTCTTCTCAATCATAAGTCACCTTCTCGATCAGAGTACCACATATTAAGGTTAACTTCTTTTATATAATAAACGATTATAGTTTAAAAACAGGAAAATTGCAAGTTTTTGCCTCCTTCTCCCTACCTACAAGTATAGACGGGCAAACATGGCCCGCATAAAAACGCGCGCAAGAGTTTTCCGCGCTAGAGCATTGAGAGGGAGTTCTATATGATTACAACATTGCGGAAGTCGGTCTTTCTGGTAGTTATGGCACTTGTACTGCTGGCAGGTCTGTTCGGTTGGACGGTGAAGATGGAAGCGGCTCCTCCATTCCCACTGCACCATAGCAGCATTCACACTGTTTATACTTCACCACGTCCTTTCTGTCCGCCTCCACCGTACTCATGTCGTATCAAATCCTGAGAATCACTGTGCATGTTGCTAATGCAATCGGCTTGAGAAGCCTACTCACTATCACACAAAGATAGAGCGATGAGCCGGATGTGATAGCACAGTTAGGATTAGCTGGCGCTTGCAAGCACGCACGCAGAATAACAGGTCACCCTCCCGAGGGGTGACCTGTTATTCTGTCGAGTTCATATGTTATGATTAATGAGAGGAAAAGTACAACTTTCTGGAGAGACAGGCGTGAGCAGGCAAAAAGAACCAGCGCAACCACAGGTGACCTTTTATATAAAGGCCGGTTGTCATCTCTGTGATGAAGCGCGAGATATGCTTGACGATATAGCAGCCCAGGTTGCCTATGAGCTCACAGAAATTGACATTCGTAGTAATCCAGAACTATTTGAAGAATATCGTTATCGCATACCCGTCGTTATCGTTAATAATGAGAAGGTATTAGAAGGTCGCATAGAGTATCGTGATTTGGCGCAGGCCTTTCAACTTCGTTGATATCTCTAGAGAATAGATAGAACTGATAGTCTGGATAGTCTGGTAGGATAGCTCCCTGTTCCCTGTCTCAAGCGCAAGGAAAAGCATAATGGCATTACAACAAGTGAAAAATAGCAATGGAGGATTTTCACTTTTGTCTCAGAAACAAAAGCAGATTCTCGCACGGTTCACCCAGGTAGTGGGCGAATGGTTGCTCAACTACTGGGCGACTGTGATTACCGTTGTGCTTGGCCTCATTGTTGCTATCGCACTCTCTATCCCTTTCCTCTGGTACTTTGGGCTGGATGCTATCGCCAAACCGCTGTTCATTTCACTCCATTTCATCTGCGCCCAGGTTCCTTCACACTCCTTCTATATCTTTGGCCACCAATTGGGACTCTGTGAGCGCAATCTCTCCATCTATGTGTCCATGTTCATGGGTAGCCTCGTCTTTGTGCTGAGCAAGAAACGGATGCCAGGCCTGCCGTGGTGGCTCTGGATCCTCATGTTGTTGCCCATGGTCTGGGACGGAACCACCCAGTTGTTTGGCTGGCGCGAAAGTACCTGGATATTACGCATCGTTACAGGGACGCTCTTCGGTTTAGGCAACATCTGGTTTGTCCTGCCAATGATCCAGAAAACCCTTGACGAAACACCCCAGGCTCAAAAAAGCATATAGCCCCGACTGACTTATTCTATCTAGTACGATTTGCGTTTTTGCGCTATAATCAAGCTACTTGAGAGCAATCAAAAGAACATCCTTGTGTCCAAAAAGACAAGAGAAAAAAAGATAAAGTAAATTGAAGATATGCACGATCTTTCACCGCCAGAAAACACTACCTTCGCGGTCGCTACGTTAGGTTGCAAGGTAAATCAGGCCGATAGCGAGGCCATCAGTGAACAGATGAGTACCGCGGGCTTCGTACAGCGTGACTTCGACGAAATTGCAGATGTCTATATCGTCAATACCTGCACGGTAACTCACCTGGGTGACCGCAGTTCACGTGCTGCCATCAGCCAGGCACACCGGCGCCATCCTGACGCTCTTCTTGTCGTGACCGGTTGTTACGCAGAGTTAAACCCCACTGCGGTTGCGGCGCTGCCGGGCGTTGATCTCGTGGTTGGCAATAGTGGCAAAAGTGCTCTTGTCGAGGCTATCAAGAAACAACAGGAGACGAACAGCCCACAACATGGTGAAAGACAGGTTATACCAACCGAGGATAGATTGCAGCCCAAAAGGCCAGTTCTGCCAATGTTGCCGCTTGATACCCAGCATATCGGCAGTGACCATGCCTTCCTGCTTGACGGAGCGACAGAAGAAGAGCCGCAGCCCGACAATCCCTCCCGCCTCTCACCATTTTCGCCGCAGGAAACATACCTGCCCACCACAGCCAGCGCCAGGCCAGCATCGCGCACGCGTGTGCAGATGAAAGTTCAGGATGGTTGCGATAACCGCTGCACCTATTGCATCGTTCCCTACGTACGCGGCGGTTCGCGCAGCCGCAATATTGCTTCCGTCGTTGAGCATGTGCAGCGCAAGGTACGAGCCGGCTACCAGGAGATAGTACTGACAGGTATTCACCTGGGGGATTACCATCCCGGGGAGAACGAAGAACAAAATCTTGGGGATCTCATTGCCGCACTGCTGCGCGAGACCACTATTCCGCGTATACGCGTCTCATCGCTCGAGCCGGAGGATTTTCGCCTGGAGTGGTTGGATCTGTGGGAAAATCCGCGCATGTGCCGCCACTTTCATCTCCCGATGCAGAGCGGATCGGACGCCATCCTGCGGCGCATGGCCCGTCGTTATAACAGTGCACGCTATCAAACAATCGTCGCCACCGCCAGGCGCCTGATACCAGGGGTTGCTATAAGCACCGATATCATCACTGGTTTCCCTGGTGAAAGCGAAAGTGATTTCGAACAGACCTATCAGCTTGCCAGTGAATTGCAATTTGCCAAGTCGCATGTCTTCCGTTTCTCGCCTCGCCAGGGCACAGCAGCGGCCCGCATGAAGGGGCAAATTAAGGATGAAGTCAAAAAGGCGCGCAGCGAGCGGCTCCTGGCGCTCAACGACGAACATAGCCGCCTTTTCCGTCAACAGTTTTTAGGGACCACAACTCAGGTACTCATTGAGGCCAAAAAACACGGACATTGGGAAGGCCTGACCGATAATTATCTGCGCGTCGAGCTGCTAGACCTGCCCGAATCTGAGACCCGCGACTGGCGAAATACGCTGGTCAGCGCTCACTTATCACACCTGGTAGATGACGGGATTGCAGGTTTTTGGGTGGAATGCATGAAGGAACACATTCAATGAGGCGTCTCTCCTTTTTCGCGTACCTGGTCATCCTAACCCTCTTTCTGGTGGCATGTGCAGATGCAAATACAACCTCGTCATTGCCCGGCAGCGGCCCTTTCGCTTCCCCAACTGCTGCCACCCAATCGACCACCACTGGAAAAGGCACTTTTCGCGAATACCCTTTGCCTCAAACCGATAGCGGTATGATGCGGCCTGCCATAGACCACGAAGGGCGCATCTGGTTTGGCGAGATGGGCCATAATTATCTCGCCGCTTTTGATCCTCGTACACAGCAATTTCGACAGATGACGCCGCCACACGGGCGAAATGGCATCATGGGCTTAGTTGTTGCGCCTGACGATACGCTCTGGTTCGCCGAGCAGTATGCCAACTACATCGGCCATTACTATCCTGCCACGGGCAAGTACCAGGTCTATGCCTTACCCACGCTCACAGTTCCCGATCCCAGCAATCCAGGGAAGACGCTGACCTTACCCAGTGCCCCTAACGATATCGCACTGGATGCCCACGGCAATCTGTGGTTCACCGAGCTCAATGCCGACGCTCTGGGGAAACTCGACCAACACACAGGCCAGATTCAGCAATACCCCATTTCAAGCGACAAAAGTGTGCAGAAGTTGAACCCGTATGGAGTAACCATTGACCCCCATGGCATGGTCTGGTTTACCGAAGCCAGTGGCAGTCACATCGGTCGCCTTGACCCCGCAACGGGGAAATTCAGCTTTTTCGCCATGTCAGGCCCGGTAAATCCTCTCATGGAGATTGCCAGTGACATCCATGGGACCATTTGGATCACCTCATTCTCCGGGGAACTTCTTTTGAACCTCAATCCACAGACAGGGACGTTTACCCCCCATTATGCTCCGCATAGCGGGGATGAATCAGGCGGAATCTACGGCCTGGCGATTGGCCCTGCTGGCGAGGTGTGGATTACGCTTTCGGCGGAAAACGAGATCTCGCGCCTCGATCCCATCACAAAGCATTTTATCGTTTACCACATTCCTACCAGTGACAGCCTCCCGCTTGGAGTGGCGATGGCTGCCAATCATACCCTCTGGTTTACCGAGTCGGGTAAAGACAAAATCGGAATGCTCGCGCCCAATTAATCCACCTGCCTCATTTCATCGCTGCTGACATTAGTAGAAGCGCTACAAGAGAGCGGAGTTGCATTACCGCGATGGATAAGAGACTTACCTGGGTTACAAGTGCTTCTCAAACCACCCCGTGATATGCCGCAGACGCTCCAGGCGCAATGTTGGATGACCACCACGTGACAGCCCGTGGCTCTGTCCTTCGAAACGCACAAAGAGCACCTCGCGCCTCAAGTACTTCAAGGCTGCAAAGAGTTCCTCTGCCTGTTCTATGCTACAGCGCAGGTCCTTTTCGCTGTGGATGATCAGCAGGGGGGTATGCATGTTCTTGACATAAGTAATCGGAGACATGCGCATATACAGTTCCGGTTCATCCCACGGTGTCGTCTCCATATCATCATCGGCAAATTCCCAGCCTATATCGCTGCTGCCAAAGAAAGAGGAGCGGTTGACCACGCTGCGATCGGTCACCGCAGCTTTGAAGCGATCTGAATGCCCTATCAGCCAGTTGGTCATAAAACCGCCATAGCTGCCGCCTATGACGCCCAGGCGCTGTTCGTCAATATAGCCTTTTTCCAGCAGCGCATCCACACCGGCCAGGATATCATAGGAATCTTTCACTCCCCAGGCACCTCTTACTGCCAGGGCAAAATCACGACCGTAGCCCGTACTGCCGCGCGGATTGGTGTAGAGCACCACATAACCGCTGGCGGCCAGCACCTGCATTTCATGGAAAAAGCCGTAGCCATATTGTGAGTTAGGCCCGCCGTGAATCTCTACAATCATCGGATACTTTTTAGCCGGATCAAAATCAAGAGGCTTCAGAATCCAGCCATCTATTGGCCAGTCCTCAACACCCGTATACAGCATATACTCGGGAGTTGCTAACGCGACCTCTTCAAGCAGCGCGTCATTGAAGCCAGTAACGCGGCGCAACTCCCCTGGCGAGGATGTTGAGCAGACATAGATTTCAGCCAAGTGGGTTGGATCTTCTAGGAGCAGGGCCATCTTGCTCCTGGCCAGGTCAACACTAAAATCACGCACATAAACATTGCCCGGCGTAAGCGTGGGTGGCTGTTTCTCTGCCCCCTCACTCGTGATTGCGAAGACCCGTGTAGCTCCTCTATGCGTTACCAGTACATAGAGCGTCTTGCCATCTGGCGACCAGGCGGGAGGCGGCAGTATGTGATCATTGCTCATGTCATCGTTCGTCGAGTCGGCGCAACTGCCCTCGAACTCGCTCGTCAGGTTGCGAGGTCCGCCTTTTCCACTAGCGTCGATCGTGAAAAGTTCGACATGATTGCCTGAGGCCAGTTTAGGAGACGCGAGGAAAGCAATGGTTTTCCCATTCGGCGACCAGGAAGGCGAAAAGCAAGAACGAGTGCTATCCGTCAGGCATTGCAGTTCTCCCGTTTTCCCATTCTCAAGGGTCAATACATAGAGGTCAGAGCCGAAATAACGCCAGCGATCCCGGTCCTCCACACGATTGGAGGTGAAAGCGATACGCGCTCCGTCGGGAGACCACAACGAGTCACCATCATCCCAATCGCCATCTGTGAGTTGCTCTGGCTCCCCTGGCTCCCCGCCACCAGTGACATTTGCCAGGAAGAGGTGCCGGCGCCGCTCATAGATATAGCCCACTCCATCGAGCCGGTACCAGAGCCGATCAATCACCCGCGCTTTGGGCAACGGCGTACCTTCTTCAGTCTCTTCATCGGCTGGACCAACCTCGGCGCTAAAAAGTACATAGTTGCTGTCTGGCGACCAGGTGGGTTTGGTGGCGCCATGCTGCATGAAAGTGAGCTGGCGAGCCTCGCCGCCATCAGTTGGCATGAGCCATATCTGCGCTTTGCCCTTGCCCTGCTTCTTCAGCTCTTTTTCATTCTTGCCCAGGGGTTCCCCTACACGTTCGGAGACAAAGGCCAACCAGCGCCCATCTGGCGACCAGCTTGGACTAGATGTATTGCTTACCCCCATGGTGAAGCGCCTGGCTTTACCCTCATCAGTGGAAACCGTCCAGATTGAGGAACGATACTCGTGCTTCTGGTCATCAATTGTTGTGACGACAAAAGCTATATGCCGTCCGTCTGGAGAGATACAGGGCTGGGAGAGGAACTTGATCTTGTAGAGGTCTTCAATAGTGATCGATCGTGGCATGTGTCAAGTACTCCAATTATTACTACTTCGCTTTTTGCTCTCGTAGCCAGTCCAGCTTGCTGGTGACAGAGTCCGAAGATGATGGAAAAGCAAAGAGTCTACTATGAACATCTCATTGTTGTCACACTGAACGAAAACGATCAAGCCTTACTTAAAAGTCCTCCTAGAACGGTTCATCTTGTGTTTCGTTTGACTTGCAGAAATACCGCTCAAACAAGCTCGCTGATTTTGCAAGACCTTCCTCGGTGAGCAGCACCGACTTTGCCTTACTTCTCGGGTTATCTATCAACCCCTTCTCGTATAGCCGATCGAGCGTATCCCAATCAAACCCTTTCCAGGCACGATAGTAATCGTGTAGGGTCAGATACATCAAGGCAAGTACAATTTCATCCACTTTTTCATGGTCAAAGTCATCCATGGTGGTTCCTCCCAGGTGTTGTCGATAGAACAATCATCATCTTCCTGTTACCACTACTGCTACGACTTCTTGAAACTGCTCGCAACTACAGCGAAGAAGGCGCATCATTCCCATATAAATCGTACTCTCCCCCCATTGGCAGCATAATGAAGAAGGTCGAACCCTGTCCTTCGGTGGAGCCAAACCAGAGGTGGCCCCCTTGCCGCTCAACCAGTTCACGACTCAGATAAAGTCCTAACCCTGTTCCCCCGATGCCCGAAGCCAGTGCGTTGTCTGCCCGTGCGAAGCGGCTAAAGATGCGTGCCTGCTGGTCCTCCGGAATGCCGATGCCGTGATCCCGAATGCTCAGCACAGCTATCTCCGGATCGTCCTCTTTATGAATGCTGACCTTGATTGGGCCTCCTCGGGGGCTATACTTGATAGCATTGCCAATCAGGTTTGAGAGCACCTGCTCCATCCGCCCTGCATCAAGAGAAAGTACGATGTGTGGGAGTATTGTAGACAGAGAGATTTCATGACGGTCAGTTGTCATTTGCTGTCGCTTCACCACCCGCCGGGTCAGTGCCACCAGGTCAGTTGGTTCATCGTGCAATACAAGCTGTCCTGCCTGGAGTCGTGTCACATCGAACAGATCCTCGGTGAGTTCATCCAGTCGCTGTGTCGCCAGGTCAATTTCACGGAGAGCTTCGGCCTGCCACTCAGCGAGGGCAGAGCCTTTACCCCGAGCGCTCTGGAGGAGCAGCATTTGCGCATAGCCTTTCAGCACCAGCAGCGGATTGCGCAGTTCATGCGCGGCGACACTGAGAAACTCATCCTTGAGTTGTTCGGCCTCTTTGAGGGCTGTCACATCCTGGTGTACCACGACAGCGACTGGTTCCCATTTTGCACGCTGTTGGGTCGCTGTCTGCGCTGACAATCCGTCCAGATTAGGGATGGTGAGTTTGACAGCATTCACCAACAGTGGGAGCGTTGTGCCATCGGGGTGGCGAATGGTCTCCTGGTGCTGCCGAATCGTCACCGACATGTCATCCTGCACGACCAGCCGTGTCGCCAGTTGTTCAGTGACAAGAGGACGGCCGTTGGCCCCGAATACGCGTAGGCCGTTCTCTGTGAGAAACTCGTGCATAGGCTGCCCGATTTGCCAGACTGCCCCCCACATCATGGTGGCAGCGCGATTAGCGAGCACTAGCCGTGCGTCGTGCCCACGAACGAGGTAGACGCTGGTGGGGAGTTCATCAAGGATCAACTGAAGCAGGGCCCGACGTGCCTCCGTTTCAGCATGTTCGCGACGTTCGTTCAAAAGGCGTCGGGCTTCGGTGATGTCGTGCCAGACGACCACTGCCCTGGAACCTGCTTGAGATACATTGCCTGGGGGATCCTCCCTGTCGACCAGGGGACCGGAGAGTGCCGGGGGGAGACGCAGTGGCGAAGCATTGACCAGGTACTCCCGTGTCTCATTCTCATCAACGTTGATGATGACAGTGATATCCTGTACGGCCTCATCGTTGAGCGTACGCTGTGCAGGCGCAAAGAGCAACTCCTCGATTGCGCGCTCACCTCCCGGACTCTCTGTGAGGGCTTCGCGTAAAAGACGAGCAGTGCTATTCTCACGCAGAATGTTGCCAAAGTCGTCAATGAGAGTGACTCCATCGACAATGCTTTCAAAGATACGATCTACTTCCTGGGCGCGCATCTGAGCGGCACGGTACAGATGTGCATTTTCCAGAGCGACTGCCGCCTGGGTGGCCAGGCCGACCAGGACGACCTCGTCTTCTTGTGTGAATTGGTCCGGTTCTGTGTGTCCCAAAAGCAACCCACCCCGTACCTGCCTGCTATGATCAAGGAGCGGC
Organism: uncultured Chloroflexia bacterium; assembly: GCA_963775585.1. Lineage (GTDB taxonomy): Bacteria > Chloroflexota > Ktedonobacteria > Ktedonobacterales > Ktedonobacteraceae > UBA11361. The sequence goes on from CAVZJN010000060.1 coordinate 12,817, forward strand.
GCGCCAAGAAAACTGCGCACCACGGGGTGCCCACGAGGAATACCCATGGAACGTAAATCTTCCTTCGGAAGTTGTCCATTGACATAGGCAAATGCTGCTTGCCTGGCCGCAGATCTGGACGCGGTGGATGTTGTGTTCTGTGAAGAATCTGGTTTGTGAAGAAAGGCGAGGGCATCAGACACGAGGACAGAGACCCCATGGCGAAAAATAGGGGCGAGCAGTCCTTCCCCACCCAATGGCATTTGACGAAACAGGGCTTCCTGTTTTGGAGTCGCTCCTACGACGGCGGCGAGATAAAACAAATGTCCCTCTGATGGAACCAGCGGCTGTCCCTCCCCGCTCATTGGTCGCAAGGTAAAGGCCGCGAACATTGCACCGGTGAGTTCACAGGCAGTTTCCGCAATAAGATGGAGCAAGCGCTCTTCATTCAATTCGTCCATAAGTGCTGCGCTCACACGACTTAAGGCGGCGATGCGTTCTGTTGCTGGCGACAACCTGCTTCCTCGGTTGCCTTCCATGCGCCACCTCCTATGGCTCTATTGAACCTGTCTTTGCTCGCTCTGCGCCAGAACAATTGCTGCCTGCTTTTTTCTTATGGTTAATTAATTTGAAAGCAGTAAGTGTCATTGTGTTCGAGGTCAGTTCTTGGAAATAGCGAAAAATGGCACTCAGTAATGACATTAGATGTTGTCGGTGACGGGGTATTTGCGTACTCTCGGCAAGCCCCTTCTTTTCAACACAATCATAAAGCATAAACACTATAGAAAGCAACACTTTTCCCATTAGATTCCAAAGGATGGTCATGGAAGTTCAAATACACGATGTTTAGTAGAGATAGAGCTTGGGAGCGGCCTTCGAGCTGGCCCAATTCCCGGCGGATTACTTCCTGCGGCGGCTGCGTCCCTCTTGCTGCAGCGCTATGTCCAGGGTCTCATGCAGTCGCTCAAAATCATCGACATCGAGCTGCAATTCGACGACAGGCAGATCATCGGGTCTGGCTCGCCCTTCCTCAAAGAGTTGCAGGACCATGACCAGTTCTACCTCTACCTCCATCATACCGTTCTCATTCTCTTCAATTATCTCCTCGTCTTCCTCGTCATCTTCTTCGGAAACAGCCTGGATAAATTCAATATTCGTACGTGCACAGCGGAAACGTCCCGAGATCTTCAGTGCGTCGGTTGAAAGTTCCTCGGCCAGCTCGCGTACGACCTCCATCATCTGGACGAAGGCATCCTGTAATTGCTCGAGTGCGTCGTCCTCATCTCCTTCTTCAGTCTCGTTCACAGCAGACAAACCGCTGCCCTCTACTGGTTGATCGCTTGCAGCGCTGCCGACGTTCCCCTCTGGTAATCGCTGGCGCGCCAGGTCATTCAATCGTTCGAGGGCCTGAGCAAAAGCGGGAGAAAAATTTGGACTTTCGCGATCGCTTGATTTCGTGCTTTCTCCATTTAACTTGTCTCCGTTATCATCTTCATCAATTTCATTATCATCATCGTCTTCGTCCAGGCCAACTGCCGACTCTACTATTAATATCTGTTGGTGCAGTTGCTCTGCCACTTCCTTACTCATATAGGCCATGATCTTTGCTTGCCTTGATGCCGCAAGCAATTGAAAAGATGGCCAGTCCCGGTAACGATCTCGATTACGCAAAAAGCGCATCTCCACCATTCCCAACGTATCCAGCCGCAATGAAAGTTCCATCAAATCCTCCTCTTAAGCATCCAGCTCTCTTCACTGCAATTTTGTTCTTCTTGAATTGATGAAAGTCAGAATCAGGAAACCTCGAGATCGTATCCCACCACTGATTCATAGAAGATAGCTTGCTTACATATTTCTTGCCGAGTATACATCATCATATCACAAGAGGCATCTTCGGGGGTACAAAAGGGAACTCTTTGCCGTAGGGATGACTGCCCAGGGGCGCAACAATGCCGAGATTGCCAATCGCCACTCCACAGACCAGGAACAATGTATTCGCGCCCGCTGGGCCCGTTACACCAACCTGTAATACTTCTACATTATCAAAACCAACAACACTAACTGCCATGAAAAACCTCCCTGCTTCCGCGAAACATCCAGGCAACGGTAGCCTGGCTTAAAATCACAAAATGTATCAGGCATCGTAGAAGAACTAATCACGGATCTGGTTTCGCCCCCTTATTGTGGGGCAAGTAGACAACAATTACCTGGTATAGGCCTCCTTCCTTGCGCTCTTGTCACACACAGCACTAATCAGTGAAGGCTCACTGAAGCAGGTGGGGCATGATGGTTAGAGCGGGTCGTATTGGTTAAATCTATTATATAGTGATATCACTATACAAGTATGTCTAAAATTTATTGCTTTGTCAAGCGAGGTAGCATGTAAACTGGGGTTAGAGAATGAGCCTTATATGAAGCTGTGCGGCGTGTCATTCGCGCAGCTCATAAGCAGAGTGTACAAAAAGAAGTTTAACTGTACAGACAGAGAAAGACATAGATGCTTCATGACAGCTTTACTCGAGCGTCATGAAGTAGTTGACCGCCTGGGGCAACTCGGCAAAATGGTAGATCGTATAATCGGGCGAAATTGTCTGATAAGACGTATTGCCTTGATCGTAAGAGACGAAAATGGCTTTCATCCCCACCTGCTGGGCACCGAAGATATCTTGGTATAAGTCGTTGCCGAGAAAGAGCGCCTGTTCCGGTCGTATCCGCAACGCATCAAGAGCCTTTTGAAAGAGCCGGGAGTCTGGCTTGCGATACCCATAGTCACCTGAGATGATAATAGGATTGAAGTACTTCAGCAGCCCCACCGCGCGCAATTCGGGAACGGTATACGCACTTTGGGCATCGGAAACTACCGCCATGCGGTAGAGCGAGCGCAACTGGTCGAGTGTCTCTTGCACTTGGGGATAGAGACGGAGCCGCTTGCGGGCAATGCCCCGGTGCAGTTCCGCCAGGAACAGCGGAAGTTGCTCTCGCTTTTCTGAAGGCAGAGAGCGCGTGTAGTCGTTGGCATTGTTGTGTAGAAACTCGCGCCAGACCTCAACGGCATCCCACTCCGCGAAAGTCTCGGAACTTCCCTCACGCTGTTGCTGCATGATCTGAAAATAGAGATCGCGTACCTCCCAGCGGTGCAGTGAAATGCCCTGGTACGTCAGAAAATGCCCAATAGCCCGGTAAATCTCCTCCAATCCCTCATCCGTCTCGATATCGATAAGCGTTCCGTTCACGTCGAAGAGCAGCGCACGAATATCCATTAAAAAGTCCTCAGTGTAATTTTTGCTTCCTCGATGAGCCGCCGACGATAGTCATAACTGATCCAGGAGTTACGGGCGATGCGCAGCAGGGTCAGGCCCATCTGGAAAGGCGTACGCCCGCTGATGGAGCGAAACGCACTATCGCGGTCAGGGAAGTGGCAGGCATATTCCCAGAGGAAGTGGCCGATAAACGGTTCTGCGGCATATTTGTTGCCAGTGATCTGTAGAAAAAAGTGCTGGAGTTCTCCGGTGATACGCCCAACATCAAAGACACGATCAGCCCTCTTCATTCTTTCCAGGTCTATCCCGACTGACACTCAGCCCTTGTCCAAAGAGGAAATTCGATGGAGTGGCGTCACCGTGAACCAGGACTTGCTGGTCTTCCCACATCCGAGGCTGTTCACGCCAGCGATCGCGCAACCAGGAGAACTCCTGGACCTCGTCCCAGTGAATGAACTGTCTTTTCAGGAGCTTGCGCACGAGGCGGTCGAGGTAAGCACAATCTTCGTGAAAATTCACCCCATAGCCATTCGCCGTCCGGTTATGAAAGGTGGCCAGGAAATACGCCAGGGCCGTGAGCTTTCCGTAGAGTCTGTCTGGTTTTCGAGAAAGAATAGCATCGGTGATGACGCTGCTCAGCGGCTGCCCACCACAATACTCCTCAACCAACAGGCTATTCAACCAGCCATTGTAGCCGAGAGGGCGTACGACGTTGTGCGGGTATCCGATCAATCCAAAACTGCGCATGAGGTGCAAATTGTGAAATTCTTGCTCCATGCGCTGATATTTCCCTGGCATATACGAACCAGTATGGCCATTTCCTGCAAAGAACTTTCCGACCACCTGCACCTTACTATGCTTCTCTTCATACAGGTACACTTCATTGCTCCCGCCCATGCGAAAGACACGAAATTGAGCATGATGATGATCTAGCCCTATCTGTGGCAATATATCATACTGTAAATAGTGATGGAGTGGATCGTGAACAGGCAAATGCCCAACATACTGCTTAGACATGCTCATAGACTCCCACACTCTACTTTATTAGAGGGAACGTGTTAAGAATAGATTAACCGGGGATTAACAGATAATTAAATCTCATCTCCTATGATAGGAGAGGAGAGTAGAAATGTCAAGGAAATGGGACTATAATGGACCCCACTGTGTGACCTCCAGCGCCTCACTCTGCTCTTCTTCTACGCTGGTCTACCCCGCACCAAGAGTACAGGCACGTGAGCTCTTTGTACAACCTTCATCGCTACACTCCCAAGGAAGAGACGCTGTAATCCACCGCGTCCATGGGTTGTCATCACGATTAGCGTATGCTGATGCTGCGTACTGAGGTGCAGGATCTCTTCAGCAGGATGACCAGTAGCTACATGTGTTTGCACCACCAATCCTTGCTTCCTGAGGGGTTCGGCCCTCTGTTCAAGATAGCGTGTGCGCCTCTCCGTCTCTGTCTGAAGCAGGGCTTTCATCAACGAAACAGTCTCATTCTTCCTTAAAAAGGGAATATCAAATGGAGGCGGTACAATGGAGACCAGGTGGAGCGTTGCGTTCATGGCCGATGCGAGCACGTGTGCTTGGTCTAATGCTTGCTCGGCAAATGCTGAAGCATCAAGTGGAACAACGACGGTTTGGTACGGAGCCGCTTTGGGGTTCCTGGTGGAGAATGACCCGCCGTTCTCATGAGGACGGAGCAAGAGCAGCGGCGTTGGGGTGACTTGGACAACTTCTGCAGCGACACTGCCAAAGAGCCAGTGCAGCACGCCACTTCGACCGTGCGTCGTCATGGCAATCAGTAGCGGGAGAGTATCATGCTCGGCGTACGAGACGATTTGTGCCGCAGGATGATTCCCCTCGATCACCTTCGGGTGTATCTCCAGCCCCTCCGCCTGTAGTTGCTTGGCAATGTTCGTCAAGTAGTTGTGTATCGAAGTCAACTGCGCATCACGCATCCGTGCCAACTGTTCCTCTTGCGCCGTCTCAGGAACGCCAAGCGCCCCGAATATTGGCTCGTACACTGGTTCTAAAACCTGTAGCAGGATCAGGGCACTCTCAGTTGCATGAGCTAAGGTCACTACTTCTGGCAGAATGGCCTCTGATAATGTCGAGCCATCGAGTGGAACAAGAATATAATGCCGCACAGCATGTCCCCTTTCTGTGAGTCGCTCATATCTTCCGCGAGTATTCAATGCCTCTTCATGCTCTTGAGCAGTGATCTTGCCAATTCGCAAGAGCTGATGTTGTTCTCGGTATGGTTCTTTGTCCTGAGACCAGACTCTTGACTATTGATATCACATTATTCACACGGCAGGCAATGAGACTCTTGCAAAGAGTGAACAGACCTGTGATGGCACTGTGAGATGATAGGCATATACTCTTCACTGAGGATGCTGAGAAATGTGACAATTTTGTAATTATAAAGCTACAACTGTGATGGGATTGTGAGGCCAATCCTATATACTTTCTTTAAGAAAGCGGGTTGGTACGGCACTAATCCATTACCTGTTCCCCGGACAAGAGTAAGATAGATCTATGTTATGATTATTAGGACAGTAGACAATGTGCATAGGGCGCTACTGTCCTTCACCCGCACGAGGAGTGTGCACTATGATCGCAAGAGATATTATGACCCACGGAGTATATACGATCTCCTCAGAGGCTTGTGTGCAGGAAGTTGCACAACTCCTGAGTCGAAAAAGTATTAGTGGGATGCCTGTCATCGACAAAGACGGCAAACTGGTTGGTATCGTCACACAAGCCGACATCATTGGTAAAGTCGATCGTGAAGGTCTTCGCGTCGCTGACATCATGAGTCCTGAGATCATTGTCGTCGATGAAGAGACACGGGTCGGTGAGATTGCGAAACTACTCACTGAACGCAACATCAAGCACGTCCCGGTCATGAGTAAAGGTAAGCTGGTGGGTATTGTTTGCCCTGCAGACATTGTCCATGCGGTCGCAAAGGGACACGTGATTATCAGGCATTGGTAGCAGAAAGGATAAACAGATGGATATTATTCTGATCGGGGCACCGGGAGCAGGAAAGGGCACACAGGCAGAGAAGCTTTCTCAGATTCTCAGAGTCCGGCATATTGCTAGCGGTGACCTGTTCCGAAAGGCATTTGAAGAGCAGACTGAGCTTGCGTTAAAAGCTCAAAGGTATATTGATTTAGGGGAACTGGTTCCCGATGAGATAACGATCCCGACGATGCTTCGTCACGTTGAAGAACCTGAGAGTATGTATGGTGTATTGCTGGATGGATTTCCGCGCACTCTTGCCCAAGTACAGGCACTGGATGCAGAACTACAGCTTGTTAATCGACAGATCGACCTGGCAATCTACCTGAAGGTTTCTCTCGACGAGTTACTGAGGAGGGTTGCAGGCAGATTATTCTGCCATGCGAATCAACATGTGTACCATGTGAAATTTCGTCCACCGAAAGTGGCTGATAGATGTGATCTGGATGGAAGTAAGCTATACCAACGCCCTGATGATACGGGAGAAGCATTGCGAAGGCGCCTGGTCATCTTCTTTAATGAATCCACGCAAGTGCTTGACCACTACAGAAAGCAGCACAAGCTGATAGAGGTTGATGGCAACCAAAGTATCGACCAGGTACAGGCAGTGCTCTTGAACGAAATAAAAGACTCCATGAGAGGAGAAACGAAGGCGTAAGAGTCTTGGCAGAGGAGCTTGTCAAACGGCCTGCCAGACCTGCGCTGTCCCGTCGTTGCCTGCCGAGGCAATGCGTGTACCATCGGGCGACCATGCTACAGTATATACCCAACTGGAATGATCATGATAGGTAAACATGACGTGGCCTGTGACTGCATCCCACACCTGCACTGTCTTATCACGGCCTCCAGAAGCGATGCGAGTGCCATCAGGAGACCATAATACGTGGCAGGTTGGGGTGTGTCAGGTCAGATAGCAAATGCACCTCACGGTTGAATGCATCGGTAGCTTCAATCACCTCCTGGGCGGTAAGAGCACTCAAATTGATCTCCTTGATAGCGAGGAGACGATTTCCACCCTGGATATCTTCTACCTTGTAGACAGCCCCAAAGCCGCCCTGTCCCACCGGGACGAGAATTCGGTAACGCTCTTTGAGCAATGGTTCCCTCGAAGGGGCATGCAAAGGTGCTTCACAGACGAAACAACGCTCTGCCTGGTCCTGGTTGGCTGCACCACAGGTGTTGCAGTAGAGTTGAGAAGAAAGTGTCATATCTGTTCTACCTTTTTCTGCTCTGCTGGTTTCCTCTAGCTCCTGTTCGGATAGAGGTATAGAAAGCCGTCATTCAGCTGTCAACAGCCAGCAGCGCAATACCTCGGCGATGCTCCAGGCCTGTGCAAAGCATCCCGCGGGTGTAAAGGGAGGTTCTGGCTCCGCAACCTCGCTGATCGTCCCCAGACATGCCTTCCATAGTTGATCTATCATCGGCTGCAACAGTAATCGTAAGGCTTTGCGGTCATTATGAATGCGCAAGTGAACATCAATATACGGCCCTATCAACCATTGCCAGACGGTGCCTTGATGATACGCTTCATCGCGCTCCTGGCGGCTCCCGTTGAAATGCGGATGATATGCCGGGTCACTGGGACTCAGCGAACGCAGACCTGCGGGTGCGAGTAAGTGATCGGTCACTTTCTGGAATATGCTCTTTACCTGCCCCTCAGAAAGCAGGTCGCGGCTCAAAGACGCGGCAAACAACTGGTTGGGGCGTAGCGCAGCATCATTTTTCCCTGCCTCTCCTTCAACATCGACTACGTCATAGAGATAACCCCCATCTTCGTACCAGAAGCGCGCAGCAAAGTTTTGTCTTACCTTGGTGCGCATTTGACTGTATTGTGTGGCATCGGTGGAGAGGCGTACTGCCCAGCTTTCCATAAAGCTAAGTGCACTGTACCAGAGGGCATTGACCTCAACGGGTTTCCCGCGGCGAGGCGTAACCACCTGATCGTCAAACTTGGCATCCATCCACGTCAACTGCACCCCTGGCACTCCCGCATGGAGCAAGCCATCATGAGCATCGATGCCTATTCCGTAACTTGTCCCACGAACATGCCAATCTATAATATCGCGCAGCACTGGGAAGAGTTCTTTCAAGAGTGACCAGTCTCCTGTTGTCGCCAGGTAGGTACGAAGCGCGTCGAACATCCACAACGTCGCATCAGCCGTGTTATACTCTGGAGCTTCACCACTATCAGGAAAACGATTTGGGATAAGCCCATTTTGGGCAAACGATGCGAAGGCTTTCAATAGACCGCGCGCCTCGCTATATCTCCCTGTGCTCAACAGTAATCCTGGCAACGCAATCATGCTATCTCGTCCCCGGTCCGTAAACCAGGGATAACCAGCAATCACCGTTTTTCTATTGGGCGAAAGGCGGATACTTGTTTTCCTCGTGTTCTCATCTGCTGCCTGCTCCGGGCGCGCCACGATAAACTGGTCAGCGGCAACAACCAGGCGCGCCAGGACAGGGTCTTGTTGTGAGAGATTGGTGACTGAGCGATGAGCTATTGCCAGAAGTTGTCGGATACGGCGTTGATGACGGAGCAGCGCCTGGGCTACATTTTCTTCATGCTGTGCTCTACCAAACTCACCAGGCAACTCAGTTTCAGCACTGAGTACCAGGGTCATACGCATGCCAGGTGCAATGTGCATGCGAAAATAACCAGGCTGGTAGACATCCTCGTGGTCGGGCAGCCCACGCTCTCTCTCTCGACGATGTTGCACGTTCCAATACCACACATCGGCGGGAGTAAAAGTCGCTGCTGGGCCGGCGATCATCGTGAGAGTGGCAGCTCCCTCATACGCACGCACACAGCAGCGGTTCACCTCGTTCTCCACCAGGAAATGCCAATCAGAGGAACCCTGCGTCGCGCTATGATGGTCGCGATAAGGGCAGAACGGGTATAATGTCAGTGTCAATGTATGATTGCTCTTCTCACTATCTTCATCGAACGCCCCGTGCAACATATACTGCACATATGTCATGTTCTGGCCATACTCCATCCAGACGCGTTTCTCCAGGGTCAACGTATCTCCCAGGGCATACGTAAAACAGGGAATATCACCTTCGAGCGCAACTTTCTTCAGATAGTTATACCCCTGAGGATCGATAGTGCCGTCCTGGTACTCGTTAACCCCCAACTTGAGGCTTGCGCCCATCAGGAAAGTCAATCGTCTCATCTATCTTCGTTACCAACACAAATCTCTCGACAGGGGGACGCAGTGCCGCCACCAGGAGTCCATGGTAGCTGCGTGTCGTTGCTCCCACGATTGAACCAGCAGCGTAGCCACCTAAACCGTTTGTGACCAGCCATTCATGGTCGAGTCCTGTCTGCACATCGGCGCAAACGTTCCGCCCCACGTACAGATTCCAGGCATTGGTTGGAGCGCCCTGTATTTCTCCCGTACCTTGTTCACTGATCATACGAAGAACTCCCCTTGAAATGTTCCTGGTGTTCTCTACTTGGCAGAGCTATCCACAGGGGATGCTTCCTGCTGTGTCACAAATCTGCCAGGACCGCTTTCATCCGCTGCAAGGCTGTTTCAATTCGCTCATCAGGCGCGGTAAGAGAGATCCGCACATAACCCTCACCGCCATCCCCAAAGTTTGTACCAGGCGTCACAAAAACCCCCGTCTTGTCAAAGAGCCAGTTGGCAAAATCTCGCGATGTAAATCCTGTGGGTACTGCTGCCCAGACATAAAGTCCGGCCCCTGGTGTCTGTGTGCGCAGACCAATCGCATTACAACCTGCTACAAGCATATCACGCCGGCGCCGGTAAAGCGCGTTGCGCTGCTCTATCCACGACACTGGCAATTGGAGCGCCTCAATCGCTGCATATTGCACAGGCCGAAACATTCCGCTATCAATATTACTCTTTAAACGTCCAACAGCATCAATCAGCTCCACGTTGCCTATAGCCATCCCTACCCGGAATCCAGCCATATTATACGTCTTGCTCAACGAATGCAGTTCAACCGCTACTTCGCTGGCCCCAGGAATTTGCAGGATACTCATTGGACGGAAATCGTCAAAAAAGACCTCCGCATAAGCCATGTCATGAATAATCACCAGATTATGGCGTTGTGCAAAGGCAACGGCCTGCTCAAAAAAACGGCGGTCGGCATTGGCCGCCGTTGGGTTATTTGGATAGTTTAACCACAAGAGGCGGGACTGCGCCAGGACATCTGCTGGGATCTTCTCGAGATCTGGAAGATAGCCATTTTTTTCCAGTAGAGGCAGCATATAGGGCTGGGCGCCAACGCTTGTGCTTGCTGTGATATACACAGGATAATACGGGTCTGGAATCAATGCTATATCTCCCGCATTGAGCACGGCAGCAGCGGCATAAGCCAGCCCCTCCTTTGAGCCGAGCAGTGGCAAAATATGGCGTTCTGGCGTCAGGCGCACCGCAAATCGTCGCTCAAACCAGTCCGCGATAGCCTCGTGTAGCGCGCGCATCCCAAAATACTCTGGATAGCGCGTATTTTCTTGATTCTGCAAACTATAGCACAGGCGGTCAATTACTGTCTGGGGCGCGGGCAAGTCTGGGTCGCCCATTGAGAGACTGATGACGTCAACGCCTGCTGCCTTGCGTTCCGCAATCTTCTTCTTCGCATCGGCAAAATGATACGGTGGTAATTGTTGTATTAAACGCGATAATCGCATGAAAAATGCTCCTTAATTTATTCCATTGGTTCTGCTTCGTACCAGTTCTTTCCGACCTTCATCTCAACCCGTGTCGGTACGTCTAATGCAGCTACCCCTTCCATCATGGCTTTTATCGTACGTTTTACTCGCTCAAGCTCCTCGACAGCAACCTCGAAGACGAGTTCATCATGCACCTGTAAAATCATTCTCGTCTTCAGCTTTTTCTCTTCGAGTGCGTTTTGGATGCGAATCATCGCAATCTTGATAAGATCGGCATTGCCACCCTGAATGGGCATATTGATGGCTTCACGTTCAAGCGCCTGCCGCTCGTTAAAAGGAAGCCTTTGCATTTCAGGGAAGAAGCGCTTACGTCCATAAAGTGTGTTGACATAACCCTGGATACGGGCCTGGTTGAGCGTACTATCCACATATCCCTTGATGTTGGGAAAAGTTTCATGGTAACGTTTAATAAATTCTGCTGCCTCAGCATTGCTCATGCCTGTAATCTGAGCCAGGCCAAAGGCCGACTGTCCATAGAGGACCGCATACACGACCGTTTTTGCCAACCTGCGCTGATCCTTCGTTACCTCTGCAACGGGAACATTGAAGAGGGAGGCCGCTGTAATCGTATGAATATCTTCGCCCTTGCTAAATGCCTCGACCAAACGTGGCTCATGGGTAATATGCGCCAGGATTCGTAGTTCGAACTGCGAGTAGTCGGCGGTGAGCAGGACATAGCTGGGGTCGGCAATAAAGGCGCGTCGTATCTGCCGCCCAACCTCTGTCCGTACAGGAATGTTCTGCAGGTTCGGGTTACTTGACGAGAGACGCCCGCTAGAAGCCACAGTCTGATTGAAAGACGTATGTACCCGGCCCGTTACGGGGTCCATCAAGGCTAATAAGCCGTCAACATACGTCGATTTGAGCTTGGTCAACTGTCGATATTCTAACAGAGAATCGACCATTGGATGTTTGCCCCGTAAGCTCTCTATTACATCCGCGCTAACCGAATAGCCCGTCTTCGTTTTCCTGCCAGAAGGCAGTTTCAGCTCACCAAAAAGGATCTCTCCAAGCTGCTTTGTTGAGTTGATATTGAATTGGTGGCCTACAGAGTCATAAATCTCATGCTCAAGCCGGCTAATCTGCTCGCCAAGTGTTTTCTCCAATACAGCAAGAAAGCCAGCGTCAAGCGCCACACCATACATTTCCATCTTTAGCAGGACCGGCAGGAGTGGCTGTTCGATATTATAGTAGAGGTCTAATAAGCTGTGGCGACGTAGTTCATTTTGAATTGGCTCGACGAGGCGGAATGTCATGTCAGCATCGGAACCCGCATAGTCTGCTGCAAGGCGTATCGGAACCTGTGCCATACTGATCATTTTGCTGCCAGTGCCAATAAGCTCTGAGATGGGTGTCATCACTATTCCCAGACGCTGAAAAGCCTGGTCTTTCAATCCTAGCCCACGCCTTCCAGGATCGGTTAAATAGGCTCCTAACATCGTATCAAAAGCCAACCCGCGCAACGAAATCCCATTGCGATCCAGGATCAGCATATCGTATTTTGCATTGTGCAAGTACTTCTTTACTGTTGGATCTTCAAGCACCGGGCGTAACTTTTCCAGTACATACGGCTTCGCTAATTGAGCTCCAGGAGCCTGGTTTTCAATGGTGTGCGTGTGTCCAACAGGGATATAGTAAGCCTCGCCAGCCGCCATGCTGCACGAAATCCCAACGAGCTCTGCATGCCATGGATCATCGGACGTCGTCTCCGTATCCAATGCGACGGCCCCGGCATCGTATATGCTCTTGATGAGCACCTGCAGTGCATCTTCGCTGTTCACGATCATCGTGCTGGTCGACTTCACCTTCTCCTCATTTATGATGTGGATGGGCGTTCCTCGTGGCTCGCCGGGTGTACTGGGGAGGCTCGGTAATCGCAATTTTCGCACAACTTCCTGCGCTGGTTCATCCAATCCAAAGAGATTCAATTGTTCTGGTCCATCCACTCTTTGTGCCTGCCCAGCCCCCTCTCCCTCCACACTTCCTTCGCCCACTTCCATCTTAGCAGGCGTACCAGCTTGACTACCTGTGTCACTCGCCGTTGGCGGAGGAGGCGGTGCCGAAATGGGGACAATACCAACTGGCGGAGCCAGCAATAAATCTTCTTCCTGTCCGAGAATTGGCTCAGCTTTCTCTCGTACTACTGCTTTAGACGCCGTATCACTCTCGTGGCCATTGGAAGTCTCTTTGTCCTCTTCTCCCTGAGCTACACCAAGTTCGCGAAGGAGTGATAGTACCTTCTCCACCAATGTGCGAAATTCCAACTCACGAAAGATTGCCAGCACATTTTCGCGATTCATATGTTTGAGCAGGCAGGCCTCGAGGTCGAGTTTTACCGGCACATCCAGCACAATAGTGGCGAGCATTTTAGACTGCCTGGCCTGCTCGCCTTGCTCACGCAGCAATTTCTGCTCTTTCGGTGTTAACTCGTCTAAATGCGCCAGTATATTTTCCAGGCTTCCATAGTCTGCGATGAGTTTGCTTGCCGTTTTCTCGCCAATTCCAGGCACACCGGGTATATTATCGGATTTATCTCCCACCAGTCCTTTGAAGTCGGGCAACTTCTCTGGTTCAAAGCCATAGCGGTTCTTAACACCCTCTTCGTCATATTCCGTGATCTCAGTGATGCCTCGTTTTGCTACCTTAACCACGACATGTTCATTGACAAGCTGCAACGTATCCATATCGCCCGTGTAGATAATCGTCTCAACCCCCAGTTGCGTGGCCTGCACTGACAGGGTACCTAGCACATCGTCTGCCTCAAAGCCGTCTTTTTCATAGATAGGGATGCCAAATGCCTCGACAACCTCGCGGATACGTGCGAACTGCGGCCGCATATTATCGGGCAATGCTGGTCTATGGGCCTTATAGTCGCTGAATTGCAGGTGCCGAAAGGTTGGAGAAGGACGATCAAAAGTCATTGCAATATAATCGGGTTTCTCCTCTAGCAGCGCCTTCATCAGCATTGAGGTGAAGCCGAACGTGGCGTTGACGTGTTCTCCTTTACTATTCGTCAGCGTTTCCGGGACGGCATGAAAGGCCCGGTGAATGATGGCGTGCCCATCAATCAATACCAATTTCTTGCGCTTCGTTGCGGAAGTATGTGAGGCTTCTGCGGAGATCACTTGAGACTCCTGGTCTCCAACGTATACTTCCCTGTATCGCTGCTGACCGTAGGTAGACGCAGCAGCGTCGTTGTGGTGATGGATTTCAAATTGTGCTGTCATGCTCTCGTTCCTTCGTATGTAACATAAACCCGGTTTGCTCCATCGATTGAGCCAAACTGGCGCCTTTGCCCCAGTCTATGCCAGCACTCGATAGCTCCCCTTTAAACCGCCTTCCCAAACACAGAGACTGGCACTCGACGCCCCTTCCGGTGTGGAGTTTACCATGGCAAAAGTGAATTGTGTCTCATCTGGTAATAGCACGTGTTCCCAGTCAGGCCGGCGAAACCATTCAATCAACTCAGCATTGACCTCACCGGGAGCGGGGAGCGCCAATCGCATCGTCCAACTAGCCGTGTTGAGATAGCTTTGTCTTCCATTATTGACGGGATCAATTCGCACCATGTGCGTATGGCCTGCGAAAGCATAGCGCAACGTCGGATCATTTTTTAGAACAGCCTGCAAACCTGCCGCTACCCTTTCTGCCATCACATACGTTGTCGGAGTACAGATTGCTGCAACAGCTTCAATAAGAGGTAATTTGAGCGCATCTCGTATCATATCGAATTCTATCATCGTCGTTACCTGCATCTGTTCAGTGCTCAGTCCTGCAGGCTCAACCCAATCGGTCTTGTAGAACTGCATTTCTTGTTGGAAAGCAGCAAAATCGATCATCGTCTCCTCAAAAAGCCTGGCAGGAATCCGTTCTTCTCCTGGAGCCAGGCCCGCCAATGCCTTGCGTGGCTCGGAAAACATGTCCATTGTTAACTGTGCTGTTTCAATAATAATATCAGGATCCAGCATGCAGAGCAGCGCTATCTGCCGCATACTGTTCATTGATGGTTCAAAACGATCAAAGTAGGCATATTTGGTGTTGATAGGATGGGCCGCGTGTTGGAAGTAGTATGAGCCAACAGGTAAAACAATGCTGCTTGGATTGAGATCCAACGGTTCCCCGGCCTCGTTCCAGAGTCCGCGGATAGCATGATTCCAGAAATCGTAGTGATTCCCGTGCTCTATATAGACGTCCGGTAATGGTCGATAGAAGCGCGTGGGACAGAAGCATACTCTTTCCTTTACCAGGTCTCCACCAATAGCTTTATATATAAGCTCCCGCACCTTTTCAAATCGTAGTTCAATATCGTGATTTCCGGTCATAAAAGTTACATGCCGTCCGGGCGTTTCAATAAAGCTGCGCAGCGCCTCAAAGAAACTGGGATGGGCAGCTATGATCTTCTGCAGCTTTTCCAGGCTCGTAGAGACATCGCTTACACCACCTGTATCGTAAGGGGCTGTTACCAGGAAATCGAAACAATCACCATTGATGACGAGTTCTACTTCGTCAGCGTGTCCCATCGGCCCGGCACCGCATGCAGCGCTCGTTAACCCTTCAAAAGCCGCTTGCTGTATATCGCCAAAGCCATCGAGAATACTCTGACCGTTGGCGAGGTGAAGATCACTCAAAATCAATATAATATCGGGCATTGGTACTTCCTTGTATTCTTAATGATACCTATTCTGATAGTAAGTTGCCAGGTCGGAAAAGAGATGTGTGTGATCTTATGGTGAGAGCAGGAGGCCGTGGCCCCCTGCCCTCACCCGAACCATCTCCTTTATCTTTTTTTAGTCTGAGTCTCTTATCCCTTGCTGCAACGAAGACGTGCTGGATAAATCCGCACGCTACAGTAGACCCTCAATTTATCGAGGGGCGAGCGAAGCGAGCGATGAGAGGAGGTGGCTTTTCAGACTTTTACTGCTGCAAACCACTCACCACACGGGCATATTTCTCTGCCAGCGCCTGCGCCTGGTCGTTTGAAACAGACTCCGCAATCACATGGAAAAGGGGCCGGTCAGCATCGGGCAGCACGAGCACCCACTCTTTGCCCAGATCAATCTTGATGCCGTCAATTGGCTTGGTCCGGCGCTCTCTGTACTGCTCACTCAGAATACGCATCACCTTGCCTTTATGTTCCCAAGGGCATGTCACCTGCGTGCTGCTCATATAGTACGTTGGCAAATCATCGACCACTTCCGAAAGCCGCATCTGGAAGGTTGCGAGCAGCTCCAGCAATTTTGCGATAGCCAGCATCCCATCAAAGACAGGGTGAAGAATGGGGAAAATAAAACCACCCTGACCGTCACCAACCATCACAACGCCATCGCGTCCGGCCGCGGACATCAACGCGTGTCGTAATACCTTGGTGTGCAGTATATTCCCTTCATAGCGTTTGGCAATATGTTGCAGAGCGCTCGGCGCTGTAACAGGGGCTGCCACAGTCGCGCCGCGATGCTGCCGCAGGACCAGGCTTGTCATTACAGCCAGCATCTTTGTTCCTTCGAGAATACGCCCCCGGTCGTCTACGACCGAGATATTTTCTCCACCCTGGTCAATACGTATCCCCATGTCGGCGTTTACACTGGCAGTGATATTCGCCAGGCGCTGCAAGTCCTTCTCTATCTCATCTATAGAACGCGAGATGTGTGCCTCCTCCATACTTGTATTCAAAAGCACCAGTTCGCATCCCAGGCGATTGAGGATGCCCGGTAGTAATTGAATGGTGCTTCCACTGGCGTAATCTACCACGAGCTGAAATTTCTGTTTCTTCACAACTTCGTGGTCAACAACCTTTGCAAAACCCTCCAGGTAACTATTCAGTACATCTGCGTTTTCAAGCACTTCAATCGCGCCTACCTCATCCACGTCAACGCGGCGGAAATCTTCACGGAAGAAGAGATTCTCCAGTTTTCGTTCAGTGGTTTTGTTGATATCCAGGCCGTACTGGTCAAAGAACTTGATATCAATCACCCGCTTATCATGCGGTGAGAGACGAACGTGGATGCCTCCCACTGCATCGGTATGGCGAATGATGTACCTGGCCACAGGTATGGGAACCTGGTTGATGTCATGCACATCGACTCCTGCCGAGGGTAAGCCAGCAATAACGGCGCGCTTAATCATGCGTGGTGTGCGGTGAAATAAATCGCGATTGATGCACACGAACGAGCCTTTGGGGAGAATCGCTCCATAGGCTGCTCCCAGCTGCGTGGCAAATTCAGGGGTCAGATCAACATTGACCAGTCCAGTAACTCCAAAGCGGCTAAATAGCCCACGGCGTCCCTGTGAACCCCAGATAATACTTGTGTTGATTACTGCGCCGGCTTCGATCTCTTTATCGGGCCAAACCTTCACGTTCGGTTGAATGATTGCCCCTTCCTGAATAATGGAGTTATCTCCTATCACCGACCCTTCAAACATAACCGCCTTGCTCTTGATACCGGTAGATGAGCCTACCAGGGCGCCTCGCAATTCGGCTCGTTCCCCGATGTAGGAATTATTCCAGACGATGCTGCGATCTACCTGCGCGCGCTCATCAATAATGGTGTAGTGACCGATCGTGCTCGGACCGTGAATAATTGCTCCAGCTTTGATCTTACAATCATGAGCCAGGTAGATCGGTCCAATCAACTGGGCGTCATTCGCAATCTCAACACCTTCTTCGCACCAGATATGGCCGCCCATCTTCTTCGCGGAAATTTCTGCTTCGACACGTCCCTGTAACACATCGGCATTGGCCCGCATATACTCGGGGAGATTCCCTACATCACACCAGTAGCCTTTTTCCGCAATGTACCCGTAAAGAGGATCGCCATTTTTCAGCATCATTGGGAAGAGTTCCTGGCTGAAATCAAACTGCTTGTTTTTCTCAAAGTACGAGAAAATTTTCGGGTCCAGGACGTAAATACCCGTATTGATCGTGTCGCTGAAGACTTCTCCCCAGCTTGGTTTCTCCAGGAACTCGGTGATATGACCATCCTGGTTGGTGATAATGACACCGTACTCCAGTGGGTTGTGCACGTGCGCCAGCATGAGAGTAGCCATGGCTTGTTTCTCATGGTGGTACTTGATAATGTCTGTTAAATTATAGTCGGTCAGGGCATCACCACTGATGACTATAAATGGCTCAGTGAGCTGATCCTCTGCGTTTTTTACGCTACCCGCAGTTCCCAGCGGCACATCCTCACGTGAGTAGGTAATACGCATACCTAAATGCGAACCATTGCCAAAATAATCTTCGATGTTGCTTGCTAAGTACTGAACAGTAACTACAACCTCAGTAATACCGTGACGTTTGAGAAGGTTGAGGATATGTTCCATCACTGGTTTGCCAGCAATAGGAACCATAGGCTTTGGGCGCCTGATCGTCAATGGTCTTAGCCTCGATCCTTCCCCCCCGGCCATAACAACCGCTTTCATGGAGGCCTCCTGGCAGCCTAGACGTTCCCAGGTTTCAAGTATCGCCTGGTGGAACTCAGGTAAATAAACAGTTACAAACGTATTGAAAGACATTCTGCAACGACGCTAGCGCGTCTAGCTTCGCTCAGCAGAATGAAAGGAATGTAATGTGAAAACGGCGCAGCACAACATGCCACGCCGTTCCAAATGCAATGTTGCTTTGATATTGTACTACATTGACAAAGAACGTCGCAAGAACGAATAAGCAATGCGAGTTTCCCTTCTGTGCTTCATCATAAGAAGGGTATTCCTAGCAAACTGGGATATTCCTTCCACCCTCCTACCAATCGCTTATCCGACCGTGTTCGACAAGCCAGCGAACAAAACGATGATAATTCGTTTCCTCGGTTGCCTGCCTCTCTTCATACTCTTCGCGCAATTGAATCAGTCTGCTGGCCTCCTCAACCGTAAAGCCCTCATCTAGGAGGGCGTCGATGAGCAGGTCAATATATTGCTGCATTGCAATGTCCTCCCTCTAACAAATGTCCAGACAGATGAACAAACATACACTCAAACGAAATTGGGTAGATACATATGCCGCGGTGCAACATATGTGAATCTAGCTTGTACTGTGACCTGGTAGTATACGACAGTGGATACTGGTGAAACACGGAGCGTAGCACTTACTCAACCACAATACTTTCACCAAGGATGCTACTATACAAATTATAGCGCGAAAGAGAAGGCTTTTGCCAGGGGTATGGAGACGAAATTACGAAAAACGCAAAGCTTTCGTACGACAGTTAGTTTTCCTCCCACAATTCATTGCGGATATAGTGCGTTATTTCGGCCTCGTTATCATAAAAATAGCTAATAGCATCGTAAACCTGGGCCAGGGTGATGCGTTGAGAATTAGCTATTTCTTCTGGGTCTTTACCCGATTGGAAGAGAAGAATGATATGGCGTACTCCTGTACGTGTACCTTCGACAATCGGTTCCCCACCATAGATGGCCGAGTCGCGGACAATGTAAGGGTGCGCTGTACGTTCGATAGACAACGGCAGAGGCTCCTTCCTTGGATGCTATACTCACACTGTGTAGTGTATCCTCTGTATGTAGTGTATCCTCAGTACTTTCATGCGTCAACTGCCATAAATCCGCATTCACATAATTTTCACAAAACAATTCATCTATTCATATCTCGCTACGCCTTACTTCGTAGTGTTTTATCTCTTTTCAAGACATGTCAGGTTGTTGCGAGTTTTCAAAAAGGGTTGACAGCATACGAATTGCAATGTACAATATGCGCAATGAAAGGAGGTGGTGTGTAATGAATGAACGTAGTCGCTGCACAGGCAGCACAATGATTTTCCACACCTTCCAGATGAGAGGTAGTCGGCCATAGTGCCGCCTCAAGCTCACTGGTAGGTGGTTAATGCTTCCTGCCTGTGCAGCGTCCCCCAGAGTGTTGGCTTCCCAAAAATTGCCTTCACTCTGGGATTTTTATACATTATTTTCGTTCTACCTATCAATTTTTAGCCTCATAAGCTGGAATTGATGTTTCCACTGAGTATTGTACTGGACCTGGCATAGACCTTCTCGCGTGCTATCGCGATAGAGTGTTTCTTCTTATTTTTGGCTTCCTACGTTATTCGCAATGTAGGCTGGTAGGATAATTGAAACTGTATGCAGTTAAACGTCTCTTCAGAGAGCAAAGATCTTGACGTCGCTGAGATACGGCGTTACCTTGAGACCCGTGTATTCGGGATTGGCGATAAACTGCTCTACCTACCTACTGTGGATTCAACGAACTCGTTAGCTATGAAACTGGCCAATGAGCGGCCAGAAGAAGGGGTGGTGGTACTTACCGACAGTCAAACTGCCGGCAAGGGCAGGTTAGGCCGACGATGGGTGGATGTAGCTGGCTGCAATGTACTCTCATCTACATTGCTCAGACCTCACTTCCCTCCACATTTCTTGATTATGGTCGCCTCTCTTGCTATCGTGGATGCAATCATCGAGACCTGTGGTATAACCGCAACCATCAAGTGGCCGAATGATGTGCTCATCGGAGAGCGCAAAGTTGCAGGTATCCTGATAGAGACAAGCCATATTTTATGCGGTGCAGCGGAGCAAGATCGCTCCAGTCAATTGGTTGCTATCCTCGGTATTGGCGTCAATGTCAACGGGCATATCCAGGACATGCCTCTTGAGGTGACACTGGTAGGTTCCCTCTCTATAGATGGACATACACAGGGAGGATCACTACATCAACAGGGTCGCTCACAGCAGGCATCGCTGAGTTCAACAGCGACAACCCTGGAAACAGAATGTGGACATGTGGTAAGTCGAGAGGTATTCATTGCGCACCTATTGCAACACGTCGAGGCTGATTATCTAGCGTTGCAACAGGAGGCTCAGGAGCCTTTTTACGCAGTATATGGTCATAGCCCAGTCTCTCGCGCAATTTGGGAGCGATGGCGTAGCCAACTATCAACTCTTGGCCGTCTAGTTCAGGTGCGCCAGGGCAACACCATCATAAACGGTGTGGCAGAAGATGTGAATGAAGGCGGGGAGCTGTTACTCCGTTCTCATTCAGGTGAATTAGTCAACATCACTTGGGGAGATGTTGGATATCCGGTAGGGTAATTACCTATCTCACTGCACAAGACAAGATAGGTAAACGAGGAATAGGCAGAGAACAGCGGATATGTTTTCTCTGCCAGAGTTTTGAAGGGATAAAGAGATGGAGACACAGGAAGTCATTACCAGTGACGGACTACACCACGCACAAAGTCAGTTGGAGTATTTGTCAACAGTTGGGCGCGCTAAAGTCGCCCAATACCTGCATGATGCCAAGGAATCCGGCGATGTCATCGACAATGCCGCTTATGAAGATGCAAAGAACCAACAGGCGCTTCTTGAAGGAAAAATCCAGTATCTGGAACAGTTACTCGCCAAGGCGAAATTGATCAGCGAGGTACGCACAGACGTTGTCTCCCTGGGTTCTGTCGTGCACCTTCGCAATAGTGATGGCCGCGAGTACAATTATAAGCTTGTTGGAGCATACGAGGCAAACCCAAGTGCCGGTCGCATCTCCAACGAGTCTCCGGTCGGGAAAGCGCTGCTGGGCCATAAAGTAGGTGACCTGGTTATAGTTTCTACTCCCGGCGGAGTGAAGGAGTACACCATTCTTTCCATCTCATAATCTTCCCAAGGAGTAGCAGCAATCGACCGGCCTGCGGCCCACAGAACACGGAGCCGCAGGCCGGTTTTTGTTTTTGCCAATGATGAAGATGTCTCTGCGACTATTCGTTCAATGAAATCAATGTTACAATATATCCGCAAAATTTGTTGGAGGAGGAAAAAGAAATCCATGGCAGACGAACGAGAAATACGCTTGCAACGCTTGCACGCCTTGCGGGAAAAAGGCATCAACCCGTATCCCAATCGCGTGATGCGTACACATACGATCCTGGAGATTTTACAACACTTTGATGAATGGCAAGGCCCGGAAGGCTCATTTACCATCACTGGCCGCATTCGCCTGATGCGCGAAATGGGCAAGGTCGCCTTTGTAAAGATTGAGGATGGCAGCGGCAGTATTCAAGCCTACTTTCGCATCAACGACCTCGGTGAAGATGCTTATCGCATGCTAAAGTTGCTAGACGTGGGCGATTTTGTACAGGCGAGTGGTTTTCTCTTTTTGACCCGCACAGGTGAACCCACGCTGCATGTCCGCGAGTACAGCCTCATATCCAAGGGACTGCGCCCGCTGCCAGAGAAGTATCATGGCTTAGAAGATAAGGAGATACGACAGCGCAAGCGCTACCTCGATCTCATCGCAAATGGTGATGATATCAAGGATGTCTTCGTCACCCGCAGCCGTACCGTATCAGCTATGCGGCGTTACATGGATTCTTTGGGCTTTCTGGAAGTTGAGACCCCCATCCTGCAACCGCTCTATGGTGGTGCTACCGCGCGCCCATTTATCACCCACCACAATACGCTGGATCGAAATTTCTATCTGCGTATCGCTGATGAACTCTATCTAAAGCGCTTGATTGTGGGCGGCTTCGAGAGAGTGTATGAGATTGGACGCGATTTCCGCAACGAGGGCATCGATCGCACGCATAATCCTGAATTTACTATGATGGAATGTTACCAGGCCTATGCTGATTATGAAGATATCATGACGCTCGTTGAAGAGATGATACACTTTATCGCTCTCGAAGTGAAGGGAACACCGCGTATCACGTACCAGGGCCACGAAATAGACCTTACTCCTCCCTGGCGGCGTTATCACCTGCTCGATGCTATTGCGGAATTTACAGGCATTGATATCAATCTTTACCCTGATAAAGAGAGCCTTGCTGCGGCAATGCGCGCCAACGGCTATGAGGCTGATCCAAAGCTCGGACGCGGCCGTTTGATCGATGACCTCAAGGGAGCAATGTTACGCCAGGGTATTCCTGCCTTGCGCCAGGCTATCTTTCTTACTGACTATCCACGCGATGTCTCGCCGCTGGCCAAGGATCATAGCACGGTACCGGGCCTGGTTGACCGTTTCCAGCCCTTTATCGGTGGCCTGGAATGTGGGAATGCCTTCACCGAATTGAACGATCCGCTCGATCAGCGGGCCCGTTTTGAGGACCAGATGCGTCAACGTGAGCAGGGAGACGAAGAGGCGCAGGTCTTAGATGAAGATTTCCTTGAGGCCCTGGAGGTTGGAATGCCCCCCACCGGGGGACTTGGCATTGGTGTCGACCGTCTGGCTATGCTGATGGCCGACCAGGAATCGATTCGCGACGTCATTCTCTTTCCGGCCATGAGAAAGACTGCAACGGAACAAGAGAATACTTGACATTCTATATCTCTAATGCTATAGTTGCTTCTGTCAACGATAGCAAGGGCGCTTAGCTCAGTGGGAGAGCGCTTCGTTCACACCGAAGAGGCCACTGGTTCGAGCCCAGTAGCGCCCATCACACACATCAAATGATATCCCTCACCTTGAAGAATACTTACTATTGGATACAATCCCTGTAGCGGTTGTCGTACGGCAAATCTTATAGTTCGTCTTTCCCTATTCTTTATACACCATTGTAAACATATGGCGAATGATATCGAGACGCAACGCCAACAACTGATATTCGAACTCCGCAATGCGGGCTTCCGTGACGAACGAATTCTCTCCGTCATAGCCACCACGCCAAGAGAATTGTTCATTGATGATGCGCAGCGCAAAGTGGCCTATTCCGATTGTGCCCTTCCTATAGCCATGGGTCAGACCATTTCACAGCCATTGATGGTCGCTTTGATGACGCAGGCGTTGCAACTAAGTGGAAAAGAACGCGTGCTGGAAATAGGCACCGGTTCCGGCTACCAGACCGCCATCCTGGCGCGCTTAGCCGCCCATGTCTATAGCATCGAGCGGTTTCAGCAACTGGCATACCAGGCGGCCAGGCGCCTCATGCAGTTGGCAATCACGAACGCTTCCCTCTATGTTGGCGATGGCTCGCTCGGTTGGGCTGCAGCCGCCCCTTATGATCGTATCCTGGTGACAGCGGCTGCCCCAGAGGTGCCTCAGCAGCTTGTAGATCAACTTGTGACGTGGGGGATTTTAGTCATACCTGTGGGTGGTCATCAACGACAGGAGTTACTTGTAGTTCACTGCGCTCCATGGGGTCCTGAAATACGCTCATTAGGCGGTTGCGTTTTCGTTCCCCTCATCGGCGAAAAAGGATGGAGCGAGTGAATCTCAAATCAGAGAGGGGCAACCTTCGCACTGGTCTATTGCACTTTTGGCTAAAAAAGAATAGTATAATAATAACAAGCAGTAGTTGTACTCTTCTGACCAGGGTATAGGGAGGCGAGCAGGTATATATGCCAGTTATATCGACCAGCATACACATATCCAACCCATTGGGTCTGGCAGGATTCGTCGTATTGTGGATTATCTTGTTTGAATGTGCCCATGTGCTGGTGACCCTGCTGCGCAATGGTCCCCTGATCGGTTGGGCTGTCAGCCCCCTGGGTGTGACTGTGATGTACTTGTATGAACCTTCAACGCTTTACATCTGGCTAAATGTCCTGTTCCCCGCTTTCGTTTCTAGTTTGGTCCTGTATGTTGGCTTGTTTACATCCCTCGCGCCCGTTGCTATACCGTATCAACCTCTCATAAAAATACTGGTAATTTCGCTTGGGGTTCTTCTCTCGAGCTCCATTGATTTCTTCAATGCTTTGCGTGACCTGCGTCATCCATTATGGGGCGAGGCGCGAATCCTGCGGAGCATCCAATATCTACGCGCCAGTTGGGCCGCCATCCACTTTACGCCCTTTGGCCTCACTTACCTGCGCGATCGCTTTGGTTCTAGTCCGACCGACCTGTTGCAGGCACTGTAAAAGAAAACGTACAACCAAGGCCTTCGTTATTCGTAACCCAGATACGCCCACCGTGTCCCTCGACAATGGCTTTGGTGACATATAATCCCAACCCGATTCCAGAGTATTGAAGACTGGCCGTGTTACGCACTCGATAGAAGCGTTCAAAAATATGATCCAGATACTCCGGGCTGATACCAATTCCCTGGTCAGTAATGCTCACAAGATACTCGTCGTTATGTTTCTCTAGTTTGACCATTACTTGACCGCCATGTGGCGAATATTTGATGGCATTGTCCAGGATATTCCCAATCACCTGGCTCAAGCGCATTTTGTCGGCCACGATGCTCGTGTCTTGCGTTGCAATGTCGAGGAAGACAGTATGTTGTTCAGCGCTGGCCTGAGCTGACCGTACGCTCTCTCTGAGTACATCTACCAGGTAAAAGCTGCTAAAGTGTAGATGTAATTTCCCCCACTGAACGCGTGAGAGATCAAGCAGGTCATTTACCAGCCGTTCAAGGTGGTCAGCCTGGCTCTGCACTATGCTCAGGCTTCGTAAGTCATAGCTCTCGGGGAGGTCCGCAGTTGTAATAGCCTTGCCTTGTTGGAGATGCTCTTGCAGCGTCTTGCGTAATCGTCGATCGATTCGTCGTATAAGATGCTGCGTATAACCTTTAATCGCGGTCAGAGGAGAGCGGAGTTCATGCGAGACGATTGAAACGAATTCATCTTTCAGTTTTTCAATCTGCTTGTTTGCCGTCACGTCATTGAGCACAGCAACAACACCTACGGGGCGTGATTGTGACTGGCTGGTGTCATGAAGCGGAGCTGCGCTAATACTGAGTGTCAGGGGAACGGATTCATCTGCCTCACCTGCGATCAGTTCCTGGTTCATAACAATCTCACCTTTTAGGGCCTGGTCGATGATCTCGACCAGCCTTGGTAGCCAGCTCACATTACTACTCACTGCCAGTTCGCGTAATGGAGTCTCTTGCTTGAGATCTACCCGTGCTTGTGCCAGTAAATGCTTCGCGGATAGATTGAGTAACGTAATTCCGCCTCGTTCATTGGTGATCAGCAGGCCCTCAGCCATGCTGCTGATAATCAGCTCAAGGCGCTGGCGACCTATTTCGGCCTGTTTCCAGAGTGCAGTCTCGCGCTCACGCAAACGGACATTCTCTAGCGCGACACCCGCGTAGTCAGCAATCATTGTCGTCAGTTTAAGTAATTCAGAATCGAACGTTCCTACGCGTTCATCAAATAAACTCAGCATGCCGATGATACGGTTCTCTGCGGTAAGAGGGATGTTTAAAAAGGAACCTATCTCGGTTCCTCCTATCATATCCTGCTCCTGCGTGATGGAGAGTTCATCGGGAGCATCAAGATAAGAGGTGATTGCCAACTCTTTGACGGATACAGGGGGAAAGTCCATCACACTGGCCGCACTGGCGATACGCTCGATCATGGCTGCTAAAAACGCTTGATTGAGAGGATAGCAGGGGATAATTGATAACTCAAAAGGCTCACCTTTGAGTAATATGGAGCAGGCGGCAAAACTATAAAGCTCTTGTAAAGCAGCTAGCAGTGCCCGGTGAACCTGAAAGCGATCGATAGCAGCTACGAAGCTTTTCCCGATGGTATTGAGGTATTCCATCTCTTCGCGGATAGCTGCTATACGATCACCATTCTGGATGTGGGATGAGCGATACGCGCTTTCTGTTGGCCTTGTCTGTGATTGCACGCTGCTCTCCATGTGTGTTGCCTATTGCAACTGTTCTAATTCGCGCGTAACTTCATCATAAATGGGGGGCGCAATAAGATCGCCGGTCAATTCCTTGAGACCGACAAAACACTCCTGTAACAACGCATCTAATGCGGCTGCCAGTTCAACAGTGGAGACCCCACTCAGTTGTTCTTGCATCACCGCTGGGACAACATCAGTGTAAGGCATCTTGATAAGAAAATGAAGAAATGGATAAGTACTCGAAACTCTTTTGGCGGCACCTTGCACCAGGACACGCGTTGTGACTTTTCCAAGAAAAGGGGTAACCCTGACGTCAATCAACCGTAGGGCCTTCAGGTACGCCTCTGCAACCTGTTCACGGGAGTTGGAAGAGGAGTGTTCGGACATATTCGACATATGTTTCTCCCTTCACTTATTTGGCTTTGTCTCTTCGTAACTTATTATAACATAGTTCTATAGTATATTGTAAGTAGGTAGTACTTGATTTTGTACTTGTATAGCTCTTGAATAACCTTTTTGCTCATATTGTATGAACGGCTATCATGCCTGTGTTGTCACAATTCATAACATAGTGGCTCTCATATGATATGAGGAAGAAGGGGTCCATGATTTGTGTCACGGACCCCTTCTTCCTCATGTCATGGTGATTATGCTTCTCGGGGAACCAATCCAAAAAGACGCGCCAACCAGAGGCGGAAGCCTCTCAATGGCGGTTGCCCGCTGGCGTCCACGTTAGCAGCCATCTCTATCAATCGTCGACGTCCCTGTTGTTGCCTGGCAATGCTCTCCTCTGCCTCTTCTTGAATTGCATAGCGCTCGCGTTGCTCGTCAATCGCCCGTGCAAAGTGCTCGGCGCGAATCTGGAAACGGGTGGCGGGGAGTGCGGGTAAAGAAGCATCCTCCTGCACGGCCTCACTCTTTTGGGTGTTCAGCGGTTCCCCCTCCTCGGTTGTTTCAGTGACCTGAACACGATGTATGCTCAGCCTTGGTGTAATCCATTCACGCAGAGCCAGCAGCGCGGCGCGTCGGCAGATGGCCTCGATGTCCGCACCGCTGCGTCCCGGCGTGAGGCTTGCCAGTTCCTCCACCGTTACATCTGGAGCGATAGCCTTGCCGCGTGTGTGCACAGCAAAGATAGCCCGCCGTTCTTCCTCGTTTGGGAACTCCAACTCAACCACCAGGTCGAAACGACCTGGCCGCAGCAAGGCTGGATCAATTAACTCGGGTCGGTTGGTCGCGCCCAGCACGATGACCCCTTCTCGCCCCTCTATGCCGTCCATTTCTGTCAGTAGCTGGGCTATCACACCGTTGCTGAAGTTCCTATCAACATCACCGGATCGTCTTGGGGCCAGTGAATCGATTTCGTCGAAGAAGACGATACAGGGTGCGGCCTGTTTGGCGTGCCGAAAAACTTCGCGTATCCCTTTTTCGGCCTCACCGACCCACTTTGAAAGTAGTTCGGGTCCTTTAATAGAAATGAAGCTTGCCTCACATTGGTTCGCCAATGCTCGTGCTATCAGCGTCTTCCCTGATCCGGGAGGGCCAGACAGCAGCACGCCGCGTGGAGGCTCAGCCTTGACATTCGCGTAGACTTCAGGGTAGCGCAAAGGCCACTCAACCCCTTCAGTCAGCAGGTCCTTGGTCTTCTCTAGACCTCCAATATCATCCCAGGTAGTTTCGCTGACCTCAACGTAGACCTCGCGGGTGGTCGAAGGCTCAATCTCACGCAAAGCGGCCTGGAAATCTGCCATAGTAATATTCAGGTTTACCAACGTCTCATAAGGGATATAGCCACGCTGATAATCGATATGCGGCAATACCCTGCGCAAGGCGATCATCGCTGCCTCGCGGCAGAGAGCCTCCAGGTCTGCTCCGACAAAACCTGGTGTCAGTTGTGCCAGCCGCGCAAAGTCGATATCGTTTGCCAGCGCCGCGTCTTTACTGTGGATACGCAGTATCTCAGTGCGCGCGCGTACATCGGGGACGCGCAACCCGATCTCGCGGTCAAAGCGGCCTGGACGTCGCAATGCCGGGTCAAGTGAATTGGGCTGGTTAGTCGCGCCAATCACCACCACCTGCCCTCGCGAGGCCATGCCGTCCATCAACGTCAGCAATTGCCCCACGATGCGGCGCTCCAGCTCACCTGATGTCTCGCGTTTCGCTGCTAGCGCGTCCAGTTCATCTATGAAAATGATGCTTGGCGCGCGCCGCTGGGCCTCCTGGAAAACATCGCGCAGCAGTGCCTCGCTCTTCCCGTAAACACTATTCACGATTTCAGGGCCATTGATAATAGAAAAGAAGGCATTCGTTTCTGCTGCCACGACACGAGCGATCAGCGTTTTGCCGGTGCCGGGAGGGCCATACAGTAATACCCCCTTGGGCGGCTCAACTCCCAGACGATCAAAGACGGCAGGATATTTCAAAGGCAGCTCGATCATTTCCCGGATGCGCTGGAGTTCCTTGCCCAAGCCGCCAATATCTTCATAGCTAACACGTCCTGGCGCTCCATGAGTCGCGCCTCTTGCCTGCGCTTTGACAACCGTTCCCTGCTGTACGACCACCGCCTCGGTCTCAATCACGGGTTGTGGCATCGCCGGAGGTATGACCGCGCTGAGATCCCCGCTGCTGCGTTTTTTTTGTAGGGCATAGCTCGGAGTGGCGGGAGTAGTGCTAATAATCAGGAATTCTCGTGGAGCAATCCCTGGCGTCCCAACCTGGAGCAAGTCTCCAATGGTCACGGGCAGGCCAATCATATAGCGGCTGATATATTGCAGGTCACTCTCTTGAATTGGTGTGCCGCCGCTCAGGGGTAAAAGCGTAATCTTCTCTGCGGTGCTCACCCTCGCTTTGCGTACAATAACCCGTTCACCGAGACCCGACGCGCTGTTCTGGCGCACTTTGCTATCCATCTGGATCGTCTGGCGACCACGCTCAAGCATCGCACTCGGCACCACTTTTGCTGCCGTGGTTCGCCCCCCGGTAATCATCACAATATCACCCGGCTGGCAGCCCATCTGCGCCATATCGCTCGGGTCAATACGTGCAACGCCGCGCCCGACCTGAAATCCCTCGATCACTACAAGTTGCATGCTATCGATTACTTTCGAAGCTAAATCCAGCTCGTCGCTACTGGTCCCGCTCTTCTCTGTGTCTTGTGTGTTCGTGGAAGCGCTCTCCGCTGGGAGTTTGCTCGTGATTCCCTGGGTTGATGCAGTAGGTTCAGTACTACTCGTTTTGAGTGACTCCTCCATATACTCCCTCGTCCTTCAGTTCTTTAATCAGTTCTTTAATCAGTTCTTTAATATGAATAGAATATTAAGAATACCTTATCACATCTACGAAAGGAGTGGGGGAAAGTTGAAAAGATGGGTTCCTGAGCTATGGACTTATTTAGAGACCACCTCCCCCGGTATCCTCGGTGGTACCAACATATAACTCAGCAGCCATCCCGCAATGCCTGCTACCACCGTTGACCCCAACCAGAGGTGAATTGTCCAGGAAATACCCGTGGTCAACATCAAGGTCAGGTTCAGCCGGTTTCTCATGAGCGCTCCAAAATGAAACGTTAAAACTGCGAGAAGGCCTGAGTAGAGAACGGCGTGCCAGGGCGTGAAGAAGGTTTCTAGCGGGATATGATTGTGCGCCCATGCATCCAGGTACCCTCCACCAAGCATCCAGGTACATGCAATAAGTATAAACCAGTCGAATTTTACTCCCCCAGCAACCTGTCCCTTTTCCTCCATGTGCTCTAAACTCTTAAGGTCGGAAGCTGCTCGTACCGTCATTAGGTGTCACCCCTTGTGTCTACTGCTCTGCTGGCCATAGAACCTACATATCTTCTTTACGTTTCCGCTCGCGTTACACCTGAAAACCCACAAAAAAAGTCCTCACCATACCCTATATCAATCAGTGGCTCTTGTGTTACATCATTATAGCTCTACCGCCTGGCGTTCCACAAGGTTGTACGTGCATCTAAGCTCGACGTACGACCAGCCTCGATCATCGTACGCCGTAAAAAGTAACCGCCTATTAGCACCAGCAGGGAAATCACTATCCCTATGCCACCCTTCCGTCTACCAGAGCGACCACCCAACAGTGAGAACGTTTGAAGGATCCATGGAAGAGCAAGCCCTCCACCAAACACAACGCGCCAAAACGTTGTCCCGTGTTCTGCAGGTCCATCTCCGACGAGTGGACGGGCCGCGCGCCCAGATCCACGCAGAAACACCAGTAGCCCTGTCATTTCGACGAGTAACGCCGCCCACTCTAAACGCTCAAGTTTGTGTAATGTATGGACGGGTGCGCGTGTAAGACGTAGCGCAAGGGCAATCAACGCTGAGCTGGTAGAAAGCGCCGATGAGACAAAAATGGCTCCTAAGAACTTACTCCGGGACCACAGTGGAATGCTCGTCGCTGCCAATAAAACCCCTGTATAACCTCCTAAAAAAATCCCAAAAGCTGTCCCGGGGAGCGCGATCAATTTTTGCGGCAATGCGGCCAGCAACCGTGGAGCCCACCAGCGTCCAAGGATACCATCACGGGCAGCTTGTATAAACGCGGTCATCCCGCTAAAAAGTGAGAAACTCACCAGTCCCCACACGCCCATTGACATCGGCGATTTCACTTTGAACACGCGCAGCATATTGAGGAAGCGTTCCGGGCGTCCAAGATCTTTGATCAGGAGAGGTGGACAGGGTAACAGAGCCAGTAGCGAGAGATAGTAGCCGGTTCTCGCCACAACGCGATCATCACGCGACCCAAAAAGTGCGGCAATACTGGCTATGACATAGCACCCCGCTGCGAGTCCCCCAAAAAGAAATACCAGGTGATCTCCCAACCCCAAAAAGGCTGTTTCAAGACGGGATAATCGTAATAGGTAGCCGTTTCTTGATCATGCTCATTATCAGGCTGGTAACCTGTGCTCAGCACTGCCAGTCGTTCGACGATCTCGTGTTCTGTAGGGGCTGCCCGTTGTACCTGCGATAGGCCTGTTTCCTCCATGACAAAATCATCCTCTCTTGTTCAGTCCTTAAAGAAAATAATTCCTAGCAAACCAAGCAACATAGCCGCTACAATGGTCCAGAACGACGCTGGAACCACGTTATTTGCGGGACGTTGAGGATTCTCCGGTAAGTTATAGACCCCTGGCTCGTCCAATAACAGAAAGAAAGAGTTGAGACCAGCATCAAGAATATCGTCATCTACTCCATACAACCGTGCTTCCTCTACTCCCCTCTCATGCAAAAATCCAAGTCTCTTGCGAGCAGCAGCTTTGAGTTCTGCCACCTCGCCAAAGACGATGGAGTCGGTAGGACAAGCCTTGGCACATGCTGGCTCCATGCCGTCCTTCAGACGGTCATAGCAGAGTGTGCATTTATGCGCTTTGTGGTCGCCTCGCTCGTCGCGTGCTATGACGCCAAAGGGGCAGGCGACAATACAATATCCGCAGCCGTTGCAGATGTCCTGCTGTACATACACGGTGTCAAACTCAGTGCGAATAATAGCGCCCGTCGGGCACGCCTCCTGGCAAGGCGCATTAACACAGTGTTTACACACATCACTCTGCATCAGCCAGCGATCGGTGTTAAAGAAGGGCAAGGCCGTCCCTGGTGGAGTTAGCGGGAGATCACCATTCCTTTTCGCGTCGGCGACCTTTGTCTGAAACAAGGGAATAGGTGGGGGCAGGTAGGATCTCTCACGGCCAATCTGTTCGATGAACTGCACGTGCCGCCAGGTGGTAGCGCTCAACTGCTGCGTATTATCGTAGCTTGTGCCCGTCCAATTGGGCTCACTTGCCGGAAGCTGGTTCCACTGTTTGCAGGCAATCTCACAGGCTTTGCACCCAATACACAGGCTCGTGTCGGTAAAAAATCCCCTTGCTGGTTGTGCTGGCACTGGCGGCTCTTTCCTTAACGGCGCTAGCATCGATTTCATTGTCTTATACACATTGTCCATAGGAGAGGTCCGCCCTTGTCCCCCGTCCGTGACCTGGAAACGAGAGGAAGGTTCAACTGCCATGCGATTGCTCCTTCACTTTATCGTGAAGTCGACCTGGCCTCACGTTGCAGGTAAACGCCTTGGCCTCCTCGATACTGACATTCGGCTCCAATACCATGTGCGTCAGGTCATTGGTAATACTTCCTGTACTCTTCCCCTGGAAACCCCAGTGAAATGGTAGGCCGATCTGGTGTACTATCCGTTTCCCAACGCGAAGTGGACGCAGCCTCCGTGTCACCATCGCCCGCGCCTCGATCTCGCCGCGCGGCGTGCTGATCACCATCCATCCACCATGCTTGATTTTTCGTTCCGCCGCCAGTTCGGGACTGAGTTCAGCAAAGAGCGCCGGTTGCAGGGCGTTCAGCCAGGGCATCCAGCGCGTCATTGGCCCACTGACATGGTGCTCGGTCAATCGATACGTGGTGATTACAATTGGGAAGCGTTCATCGCCTACCTTTGCCAGTGGATTATCCTTCCGCTCTGTATAGTAACGTGCCGCCGGATTGCTCTGTTGCTGGTAGAGAGCATTGTGCACCGGCGACTCAGCCGCTTCATAGTGCGTGGGAAGTGGTCCATCGCGCAGCCCCTTGGGTACAAAGAGCCAACCCTTTCCATCTGGCTTCATAATAAAGGGATCGCTACCGGCGATAGCATCCATGCCCTTTGCCCCGGCAGGCGGTGTGTAATCCGGTGCTTTTCCCACCGGAAAATCGGGCACATCTACTCCCGTCCATTTCTTTTGCGTCTCATCCCACCAGACATATTTCTTGCGTTCTGACCACGGGCGACCTTCCGGGTCAGCCGAAGCGCGGTTGTACAAAATCCTCCTGTTGGCTGGCCAGGAAAAGCCCCACTGCAGGAAGGTATAGCTGCCATCGGCGATACGTGAAGCCGCACGGTTATTGCCCGGTTCAGGATAGACGCCGCTGTAAATCCACGAGCCACAGGCGGTACTCCCGTCGTCCTTGAGCGCCGTGAACCCTGTTACGTGGGGAGCATCTCGCAGGCTATAAACCTTTCGCCCATCTTCAGTTTGCCCAGGCAGTTGCACATAATAACCGTTGATCTCCTTCAGAACCAGCAGCGCATCTGGCTCATCAAGAATCCGCGAGCCTTCTTCCGGCTCCTCCCGCTCGTAATCCCATGTTAACGCCTGAATTGGACGATCTTTTGCCGCTTTGCTTTCAGCATACAGCTCCTTCAAACGTATGCCCAGGTGGTAGACGAACCAGAGGTCTGAACGGGCGTCACCCGGTGGATCTACTGCCTTATCGCGCCATTGAATCAAGCGTTGCGTATTGGTGAAACTGCCTTCCTTTTCGGTAGAGGCTGCAGCAGGTAAGAGGAATACCTCTGTCTTGATGGTACGAGGATCGATCGGCTCGGGTCCTTTGTACCAGAATGCTGCCGACTCGACTTCGTAGAGATCGCGTACGACCATCCAATCCAACTGCTCCAGGGCCTTCCGTTGCATCCGTGAATTAGTACTTCCAGCCGCGGGATTTGTCCAAAAAGGAAATAGCCACGTACCTTGCCGTCCAGCATAGCGTAGCTTGTCACCAGGTGCGAATGATCACCGAGTATCTGAGGCAGCCAGCGATAGCCGCAGTCACTGTCGCTTTCATGAATGGCTTCCCCGTACCATGCCTTCAGAAGGCTTACAATATACGCCGGGAAGTTCGACCACCAGCCTGTTTTCATTCCCGCGTTCTCGATATATTCGGCCAATGTCCCGTGTTTCAGCGTAGCATTTGGCTGGGGCATGTAGCCAGACAGCAGGTCGTAGAGGGTGGGCACATCCGTCGAACCCTGGATGGAGGCATGTCCGCGCAGTGCCATAATACCACCTCCTGGGCGGCCAATATTCCCCAGCAGCAGCTGTATCATGGCTGCGGCGCGGATAATTTGCACTCCTTTCGATTGTTGCGTCCAACCAACCGCGTAGCAGAAAGCCGCAGTGCGTTCCCTGCCTGAGTTCTCAACGAGCGCGTTCACAACCTGCAGCCACTCTTCGCGCGACACACCACAGACCTGTTCTACCATTTCAGGAGTATAGCGCGCGAAATGACGGCGCATAATCTGCAAGACACACAACGGATGTTGCAGCGTCGGATCGCTCAGTGGCTTCCCGTCGCTATCATGTTGATAGTCCCACCCGCTCTGGTCGCTATAGCTCCCTGAAGCGGCGTCAAAGCCCGAGAAAAGGCCCTCTAAATCTTCGGGGTCCCGGTATTTTTCGCTGATCAGCGCGGCAGCGTTGGTGTAGTTCACCACGTAGTCGTGGAAATAGCAGTTGTGCTCCAGCAGGTAGTTGATAATTGCCCCCAGAAAGACGATATCGCTTCCTGCACGCGTAGCAATATACAGGTTTACCAGGGCCGACGTGCGCGAAAAGTGAGGATCAACGTGAATGACCTTCGCCCCGCGCTCTTTGGCTTTGACGACATTGGCAAAGGCGACCGGATGGGCTTCAGCCATGTTGCTGCCCATGATTAAAATACAATCGCTATTGACAAGGTCCTGCGGAAAGGTCGTCGCTCCGCCACGTCCTAATGTTGTACCCAGACCGGGTACTGTAGAACTGTGTCAAATACGGGCCTGGTTCTCAATGGAGACAATGCCCAGTCCACCGCCGAGGAGTTTTTTCATCAAATAATTCTCCTCGACATCCAGCGTTGCCCCACCCAGAGAAGCGATGCCCAGCGTATGATTGACCTCTCGCCCACCAGGTAGACGTGCTACAAACGTTTCGTCACGCGTTTGTTTGACTCGTTGCGCGATCTGTTCCATCGCCCATTCCAGCGATCTCGCCTCCCAGTGGTCGCTATAGGGTGCGCGGTAGAGTACCTGCGTCAGGCGGCTGGGATTGATCGTATATTGAAATGTGGCGGAACCCTTTGGACAGAGCGTCCCATGATTAATCGGGCTATCGGGATTCCCCTCGATATCAAGGACCTTACCATCCTTGACATAGACATTCAGAGCACAGCCAACCGCGCAATAGGGACAAACACTCTGTACCACTTTTGCATCGCGAATGCGCGGCGCGTTCGCCCAGCTTTCTACGCTGAATGGCTGTCTCCTGGAGCCAATTTGCATAACCTGTGACACAGCGGTTCGCACCGGTTCAGGTAGCGATGACTGTTCTTGCATCGGAAAC
The DNA here is from genome assembly GCA_963775585.1 of uncultured Chloroflexia bacterium. Taxonomy (GTDB): domain Bacteria; phylum Chloroflexota; class Ktedonobacteria; order Ktedonobacterales; family Ktedonobacteraceae; genus UBA11361. The sequence goes on from CAVZJN010000060.1 coordinate 48,465, forward strand.
CATCCTCGTTCATGTAAAAATACGGCACCAATATCTCCTATTCCTGATAGATACTATTTTACCACTTTCGCGGGCCGCTCACTCATTTGTCGGGCAGGAGCAAGTTGTTGAGCATCTTGCTGAAAAACACTTTTATAAGCTATACTATCTTCATACCATTGACTTGAGACACAATGACGTTCCGGAAAATATCAAGGTCACCATCGTAGAGAAAGTTTGTAAGCCCACACTTCTACCACATGGAAGGGTAAAACTTTACTGTATGAAACTACCTCAGCAGAAAGACCGTGAACCAAAGTCCCCTCAAAAAGCAGCAAAGAAATACTCTCGCTTGATACGCTATAGTATCTTAGGATCCCTCATTCTCCTTGGACTTGCAATCCTGGGATTTGTGGCTCTGCGTGTCGGTAACTTTGCGGCAGGGCATGATAGTACGGTCGATAAACCGATTACTGACGTGCTTACTATGGCGGATCAGCACAGGTTGAAATCTGTCTTACTTAGTGGCAATGAGGTTCTTGCAACTGGACTGAATGGTCAGAAGTACCACGCTTTCAAAGAGGATGGGCAAACAGTAACTGAAATATTTCGACACGACGGCGTGACTGTCACCATCGATAACGGCCAGGCTGATCAGTGGACGCAGGCTGTATTAGACCTCTTCCTGGTAGCTCTGATTGTCGGTAGCATCTATTTCTTGCTGCGGCGCAGCGGCATTGGCGGCCAGGCAATCCCCTTTGCGCGTTCAAAAGCCAGGCGTTTTAATGAATCACGTCCCTCAATTCTCTTCAAAGACGTAGCTGGTGTCGAAGAGGCAAAAATGGAACTCGAGGAGATTGTCGATTTTCTTAAACAACCCTCGCGCTTTACCGATATAGGCGCGCGCATCCCTAAAGGTGTTCTCCTCGTCGGTGCTCCGGGTACAGGTAAAACGCTTATTTCACGAGCCGTAGCAGGTGAAGCTGGAGTCTCATTCTTTAGCGTGAGTGGCTCTGAATTTGTTGAGATGTTTGTCGGTGTAGGCGCTGCGCGCGTACGGGACCTCTTTAAAGAAGCTAAAGAACATGCACCGTGCATCGTCTTCATCGATGAAATCGACGCGGTAGGCCGCCAGAGGAACGGTTCGGGAACTGGAGGCAATGACGAGCGAGAGCAGACACTCAATCAACTACTTGTTGAGATGGATGGTTTTGATAAACAGACGAACGTGGTCGTTATCGCAGCCACCAATCGCCCCGATGTACTGGACTCTGCATTGCTCCGCCCCGGACGTTTTGATCGCCAGGTCATGCTCGACAAACCGGATATTCGCGGTCGCCTCGCCATTCTTGAGGTTCATGCCAGGGGTAAGCCTCTTGAAAATGATGTCGCGCTGGTCGAGCTGGCGCGACAGACCGCCGGTTTCTCAGGTGCCGACCTGGCAAACTTGTTAAATGAGGCCGCGCTATTGACGGCTCGCCGTGGCAAACTACTCATCTCCATGCCTGAACTTGAGGAATCCATCCTGCGCGTTATGGCAGGGCCTGAGCGCAAAAGCCGCCTTATTACAGAGGCAGAGAAATCGATCATTGCCTATCATGAAGTTGGGCATGCTATCGTCATGCGCTCGATGCCCGGTGCGGACCCGGTGCGCAAGGTGCAGGCTATTGCCAGGGGTATGGCCCTTGGTATCACCGTCCAGTCCCCAACTGAGGACCGCTATCTCATGCGCCGTTCGGAACTGCTCGCAAAAATGGCGGGTGCAATGGGCGGACGCGCCGCCGAAGAGCTTATTTTTGGCGATATCACGACTGGCGCTAGCCAGGACATCGAGTACGTCACCAATATAGCCCGCCGTATGGTCTGTGAATTCGGTATGAGCTCCCTTGGCAACGTCGCGTTCAAAGCGGAAGCCGATGGCAGCACTTCCATAAGTGCGGAGACAGCGGCGAAAATTGACCAGGAAATCGCGCGCCTGATAGAAGAGGCTCATACTACCGCGCTCGACATCCTGCGTGAGCGCAAGGATAAACTCATTGCTATCTCTGAATACCTGATCCAGGTCGAAACGATCGATGGTGAGGAACTAGACGCGATGTTATTTGCCGCATGACACGTACATTTATTGCTCTTGAACTAGATGAACCCCTGCAACGCTACCTTGGCCGAATAATTCGCCGGATGGCGCAGGAGTTACCCAGTCTGAGTTGGGTTGATCTCGCAGGGATTCATCTCACCCTCGCCTTCCTCGGCGAATTAAGCGATGAGCAGTTATCTGCAGCTATCTCCGCGGCTGAACTCGCCGCGCGCAAGGTTTCATCCTTCGATATTCGCCTCTCTCTTCCAGATATCTTTGGCACACAACGACAGCCTCGTGTCATCTGGATGGGTGTTGACGAACCATCCGGCAAGCTCCTACAACTCCAGCAACAATTGAATCTGGAGCTTGCGCAGCGTGGTTTCGAGGTCGATAAGCGTCCCTTCTCACCGCACCTGACCTTATCGCGCATCAAAGCGCCTCTTAACGCAGAAGAACAACAACGCTTGCAACGAATACTCACTGTCAAAGACCGCCAGCCATCTTCTCCCATAAAACATGTTTCCCAGATATCCGTGATGAAAAGCGAGCTTTCCCGCATGGGAGCAAAGTATACATGTTTACGTAATGTTGATCTTGGTCTAACTACGTCGTAGTAGAAGCTTCTGCTGCTGCTTGAGCTTCTATTTTGGCCTTATCTTTCCCCTCTTTTTGAGCCATTTCCCTGGCATAACAAAACTGCACGTGGGATGAGGCACGTGCAACTTGAACGATGAAGGTGCCTGATCCCACGTGGGAAATTATTTCACCATCTTCTCAATCCTACTGACCGCTTCATCGCGACAAATCTTACCCGCTAACAACTCATCCACAATGACTCCGACAGATGGAGTAACAGCTGCCATCGTCGCCACTTGCCCCGCTTGTCCAGCTTGTACGATCGGCGGGGCCGTAACCTCTGCCAGCGTCGTTACAGGTATCGACGGCTGTGCTTCTCCTGCCGCCGCCGTTTCCGCAGGCGCGGTTTCCGCCGCTACCTGTCGCTTCGCACCACTAAAGAAGCCTTCGCGGATGCTCGTCCACAGGTAGATAGCCACGATCAGCACACCTACTGCGAATGCCGCGATCCCTACGTGGGCTATATAAATCCAGTTATCCAACGGCGAACCAAGGGCCGCCGTAACGTATGCGTAGAGGGCTGTCGCACCCCCAATCGCCGCCGCCAGTATACCGCCGCCGAGGAGGGTAAAGGTGAAGCCGCGTAAGGGCGCGAAGAACATCTCTCTCTTACTCCGCCCGCGTAGTAGGAGGCCCAGCGGAACGTATGCAATACCTGCAACCACATAGGCAATTGCACTCGCCCAGATTTCCGCCGTCAATGCCGTATTGGAGGGGTTAATCAATTCTAATATATTTAGCAGTAAAAAACCGCAGCCGAACCAGAATGCTACACCAGGGAGCGCGGCGACAAGAGCCAGCCCTGTCAGGAAGATCGAAACCTTCTCCGCAGGATGTTTCACCGCGGCATCGCGCAGCCAGAAGAGATACACTGCGGCCACGAGGAGACCCAGGCTTAGCGGCGAAATCACGTCATACGCTGCAAAAGGACCTGAAATGCTATATGCTGCAATAGGCACTTTGAAGATCGAGAGCATAATCAGCGCTGCTCCACGATAGACGCCCACCAGCACAGCGATGACACCATAGCCCATGCTGATGAGGTGGAACACTCTGCGCAGCATAGATGCTGTATCATTGCGGCTCAACCAGCCGTAGCCTAACCAGAACAGCGCGATCCACAGCAAACTTGCTGTATTCGCGATTAACATGGCCGTGCTCGGAGCCTGACATCCAATGTTTCCACTACACTGGGAGGCCGCTCCTGCTCCACCAAAGATGATGCTATCCATGAGCTGACCTACCGTTTGCAGCCAGCTAAAGGTGAAGATGATCAGTAAAATGAGTTGTGCACCGTACAAGTGCAGCCTCTGAAAGACGATAGCCGCACCAGAGCTTGCCTGGGCGCGGCGTCGTTCCCATTCGAGCAGTACCCATAAAGCAAGAAAGGCAATCGTGAAGGCCAAATTACTGCTTATACCAGCAAAAAGTGGCTGCCCGAGTGCAGAGATTGAAGATGCACCTGAAATGACAGCCCATGGTAGGATGACCAATTCTACTGCGTTCAGGAAAAAGGTTCGCACTGCACTATTCCCCGCCATTGGGTCATTCTGCATATCGCGGCGAATCAGCCAGTAGTGTAATCCTCCAAACAGGGTTGCAATGACCAGCGCTACAACCCCAAACACCACAGCCTGCACCAGGCTTGCTGCGCTGGGGGTATTGTATGGTTCCTTGAAGATGTTTTGAAACAGCACCGTCAAGAGCTGAATCACCCCCGTGGTTGCAAACAGCAGCATCGCGATAAAAACCGAGTAGAGATAAAAACGATAAAGACCTCGTAACATTCCAAGCCTCCTCTTTCATCCCCTCACTTTCAGGGGCGCATTTGATGAGCTATAAACGAAGAATACACGCTCACCACAGGGGTCGTAGAATATCATTTTCTACTTACACATTTGGCGTTTAGACTACTATTATCCCATAACGAATCTTCTCCCCTTAAAGGATATCATTGCTGTATCTCAATGCCCTTACGGGGCAAGGAGTTAAGATCACAAAGCGTTCACAAAGCATGATTTTGAATGGCAAATTAGTCTGAACACTAGTGGGTCACGCCGCAATTGAGTAGGCATTGAGCACCCAGAGGTGGTAAACTAGAGGGAAGTGAAGCGTTCCGTGCCCTTGTAGGTTCCCCGATCAGAAGATTCCTCAGAAACGAACCCCATTCCCAGTCTGCAATTGATGAGCCGACAGGTTCTGTGAGAAAGAGGTGAGGCGGTGCGAAAGCGAGCAGGACGAGAACGATTGGTCAAACAGGACGAGCAAGGAGAAAGCATCAAGATGTCCGCCCCTCAAAAAGAGCCGCTGCGAGCACTGAGCGAGCAGGAATGGCAGGAATTGCAACGGATGGTCAAAGCAGACAGTGAACGAGTTGATAGCGTGAGGCGAGCCAAGGCACTGCTGGCATTGAGCCAAGGACAATCCTTCGCGCAAACCGCCAAACAAGCTGGCTACAAGGAGACAGAGAGCGTGAGCAAGCTCGTGCGACGGTTTCATCATGGTGGACTCGCCGCGTTGTTCATCGCAGCCGGACGAGGGCGCAAAGTGACCTATGGGAGTAGCGCCCGGAGCCAAATCGTCCAAGAACTGCAACGAGTATCATCTCAATTTTTCGGGGCAAGAAAAACCTCTCATCTGGTTAAAGCCAATTTGTTCTGAGAGAGAGGGGTCTGATTGCGAAAAGGAAGGGAGCATCTCGTTTCACGTCACTGCACGCCACGAGGCGGCGAACTGCAAATCCTTGGCTCGTTCTTCAATGAGATGGGCTAAACTGGGGAACGTGTTCGTTTGAGTCAATCGATCATGCAAATACTGATAGATATTGACCCCCAGCTTCTTGGCCGTACTGACCAGCGTCTGAAAGGTATCCCAAGCCCCAATCCCCTCCCTGGTGCGTGCTTGCAGGCTCACGTCCCGTTTGCGGACGCGCTGCCTGGCTCCGAGCTCAGCAGGATTGTTGTGCAAGGGAATTTCGGGATGGGAAAGGACCATCAGCAAGTGGTCTTTCTTGGCCAGAGTCAGCGCTTTGCGCTTGTCCAACTGTTCATAGTCACTCGACTCTCCGAAGAGCCGCTCAAACTCCGCCCGCAAATCGTCGGCCTCCTTGGGGGTGGGATGTTGCTGGTAGGCCAACAGCTGGCGGTAGAGCTTCCAGAAGTGCTCCTGGAATTGGTCCAAGCGTTGGCGATGGTAAGCCAGGCAGGGGGTCAACTTCTTGTAGTGGCGATATTCATGCACCCAACAGAGAGCCAATTCCGCCGTCAACCAGCGAAATTGGGGCGCATCGTCACAGACGAGAAGCTCGACCACCGGGCAGGCGGTCTGGGTGTGGTAGGCCGCTATGGCTAAGCTGTCCTTGAGGAGCTTGCGTGGTTTGGTTCCCAGCGTGGGGAGGTGCTGATCGAGCCATTCGTCCAGCTGGCTTTCCTTCCACTCCTGCTCGTGGGGCAGCAACCGGGTGAGCTTCTGGCGCCACTTGTGAGCTAGCCCCAACTGCTTCAAGAGGTTCAAGGCCTCTTCATTCAAGCGGAAGCTGGGATCGGCTCCGCCCAGCAGGACCCGCAGCAGACTGAGGCGGTCCTGAGTCGGGAAGGTGCAGTAGGCGGTATAGAGCGGGTTGCAGAGCACATGACAGTGCTGGTTCCTGCCATTCACCCGGGTCCCCGTGCTGTCGAGGTGGTGCCAGGGGCTACTGGCCAGTCCAGCCCGCACCACGGCCGCACACTCGGCATGGAACGGCTCCTGGTCTTGGATCAGCAGGTCTGAAAGCTGTCCCGCACTGATCTGCATTCCCACGGTGTGCAAGAGTTCGAGGAGTTTTGGCTCACTCATGCCTCCTGCGTAGTAGAGAGCCAACACCCAGGCTCTGACTCCCGGTCCAAACTGGCCGTGGTAGCCCGCAGGCAGTTGGGCCAGATACGTCCGCTTTTGGCCGGGCGAGTAGTATTTCTCTTTGCGGAACTGGATGTTCTGGGTGCGAAAGTCAATATCCTGCACAATGACTTCCTCATAGCCCTTGAACTGGGCATCTTGGGGCAGCCGTTCATGGTCCACCTTCACCACCTCGACCCGATCGATCCGGATGTGGGCCTGCTTACTGGCTTTGTGGTGGGGTTTGGACTCACGGCGTTCCTTTTCCGAAGACAGAGCAGTTGCAGGTTTGTTCGGCTTGATGGCAGGCTTGCCCTGTTCTCCCTTGAGGCGATTGTTCTCGTCGCGCAGACGTTGAATCTCTTCGGCTTGCTCTTGGACTGTGGCGTGCAAGCTTTCCACCAGGTTCATCAGAGACATGACCACTTGGCGCAGCGCTTCATCTTGAATGGTGCTGGGATCGAAATTTTCTAACATACCGCTATTATACACGTCCCGTCGATTTTAGCCTAGGGTTATGCCGCCCCGCAAAATTGAGATGATACTGCAACGAGACCCCGACCGCGAGCAGGATGGGACGGCGACTTGGTCGCTCTCCACCCTGCAACGCTGCCTGCGCAAAAGCGGTCTCCCCCAGTTGGGTGCCACGACCATTCGTCGAGTCCTGCATGAAGCGGGCTATGTGTTTGGGCGTACACGAACCTGGTGTGCGACGGGCACGGCGTTACGCAAGCGCAAAGCGGGAGTGGTTACCGTCCATGACCCGCAAACCGAAGAGAAAAAACGGCTGATTGAACTGGCCTACCTCATCGGAGAACTGGTAGGAATCCAGGTGTGGTGTCAAGATGAGGCCGGACCCTATCAGGCGATCCCACAAGCGGGAGTCAACTGGCACCAGGCTGCGCATCCCAAAGGTCTGCCTCACGAATACATGCGAGAGGGGACCGCCAAACTGCTCACCTTGTTTCGCCCCAAGACGGGAGAAGTGCGAGCCAAGGGCGTCACGTCGGCCCCCAATGCCGTCTTGCATCCCTGGCTCAAAGAAGAACTGAAGCAGATTCTTGAACCAATCAAGCGTCAAGAGGCGTTGACTGAGCAACCAGCGGAGTCCGAGCGATCCATAGGAGCACAATGGCGGACCTGGCTGTGGCCTCATGAGAGCGACGAAGGATTGCCACCTCTGCGCATCCTGCTGGTGTGGGATAATCTGGCCGGCCATCTCTCCCATGAGTTGATGGGCTGGCTCTTTCAGCAGGGGGTCATGCCGCTCTACACACCCATTGGGGGGTCCTGGCTCAACATGGCGGAGTCGGTGCAGCATATCATTGTGAGCCGGGCACTCTCTGGTCAACATCCCAAGGATGCGCAACAAGTGATCGACTGGCTGGAGCAGACGGTGGCTGGGTGGAACCAGCAACCCACTTCCTTTGTCTGGGCGGGCAAACGCAAACAGCGCCGTGAGCGCGCTAAACTCCGACGCCTGGCTGGTTCAGGGGCTGCCACCCTCAATGCCTACTCAATTGCGGCGTGACCCACTAGTACACTGAGGCATAAAAAGCTCCATGATTAGGATAGTCCCGTGTACGTCCACTTGATGGGTTTCGCCATCGTGCGATTGTAGTAGGCGATGAAAGCGAGGATCTGGTCGCGCAAGTCATCGAGCGTCGTGAAATTGCCGCGTTTGAGCAGCTTGCGCACCAGAATACTGAGCCAGATCTCCACTTGGTTCATCCAAGAAGCATGTTTGGGCGTGTAGTACAACACCACCGTATGGGTCGGGTCGTGCAAAAACGCCGCACGGCTTTCCATCGACTGAAGAATCCCACTTTGGCCTTTGACGCCCAACGTCTCCGGCGCGATCCCTTCTCGTTGGGCCACCCAGAGCACCAGCGCTTCGGATTGATGAATGTTCAAGTTGTCTAGCATAATGTGCCACTTCGTGGCCGTAGGATCGCTGGCCACCAGGCGCTGCAAATGCGCTAACGCATCCTCTTCTGTGCGTGTCGGTCCCCAGGAGGGTTCGATGACCTGCCCGGTGACGACATCGAAATTGATAAACCAGGATAACGTGCCATGCCGGATATACTCGAACTCACGCCGCAAGACGTGGCCTGGTTGCATGGGCAAGTCGGGATGCTTGCGCTGCAGGGCTTGCACGCCAGTCAACTCATCCATACTGATCGTGCGCTCTCCCTGCTTGGCCCGCTCAGGGGCCTGTGCATACACCTCACACCCCTCTACAATTTTCTGGTCCCGCTGCCCATCGGGCACTTTCGTCAGCCAATACCGGAACCGATGCGCTTGCAGGCCCCCTTTTTTAACAGTCGCGCCGCGGGTCGTGGCGAAATCTGCTCAACGATGCCTCGTGCCTTCATTTCGTCGGCAATTTCGCGCCCCGTCCATTGGCTGATCGGGCGTCCCGCTTTGCTTGGGGCTTCGCACGCCAACGCCGCCATCTGACAGCGTTGTTCGGCCGTGATCCGTGGCTGCACCCCTGGTCGGGGAGCATCCTGCAAGCGCTCTGCGATGCTCAACGTGCCCAGGTCGATCCCCTGTAAGCCCACCCAGCGATCGCGCCACAAGCGGACAGTGTCCACATTGACGGCCAGCTCACGCGCTATCTGCGCATTGGCATGCCCTTGTGCCGCGGCTAACACCATGCGTGCTCGTAGTGCCATTTGCTGCTCACTTCGATGACGCTTGCTGATCTGTGTCAGTTCTTCCTGCTCTTTCTCACTGAGCACGACTCTGGTTGCTCGTTTCGGCATGGGGGGTTCTCCTTTGTTTTTTTCTCCTATTCTATCATGGATTTTCCTCAGCCTCAATGTACTAGTACAAAGAGTATATCCCAAGCGTTCCCTCGTGGATGAGTGTCATTTGACCCATTTTTGGGGTTGACAAAAGTACAGTAATTCGTGTATGCTCTCTTAGACAGTAGATACCTCTCATTTGAGTGTGAACTCCAGCAATGTTGCTGGTGATTTCCTCAACTGAGAACTTTTTCTTTGCAAGAAATGTCTTTGTTACGCGGTAGTATTAAACGGAGTATATTTATGTCGGCAATGTCAAGCGCAGCAACACAGCCAGCAATGATCGCTGGCCAGGACCGCGCGAAACGTATGCCTTCCGCCATGCACGGAATATACATGTGTATGGCTACTGCTGCAAGTATCATTATTATTGGAACCGGCGTTTTTACGTCGGTTTCTTTAATTGCTCTGATGCTTACCCTCCTCCTTGTAGTACTTGGAATCCTTATCAACCTTAGCGGCCTTACTGGACTTGTAGGTCTAGTAGGGCTTAGCACAGGATTAACCCAAGGCATTACAGAGGGAGATTAGAGGAAGCAACGAAGCGACCAATCCAGAGCAGGTAACCTAACGAGGACCTCCCGGTTCGGGTGGTTCTCGTATTTTATTGTCTTTTCTTTATCATATCAAAGGAGTCATCGTTCATGGTTATTGCTGCGACAGTTACACAAAAGCAGAACGCTGAGCCCACTCAAATGGGGGGAACAGGTCAACACGGCCTGGAGGACGCGCGAGAGCTGAGCGGAAGCCAGATACTTTGCGAAGCGCTGGTGCGCGAAGGTGTCGAACTGCTCTTTGGCTACCCTGGCGGGGCTATTATGCCCTTCTATGACGCGCTCACCTCGTATCCTACGTTGCGCCATATACTGGTGCGCCACGAGCAGGCCGCGGCCCATGCCGCCGATGGCTACGCTCGCGCGACTGGTAAGGTTGGAGTATGTGTCGCTACCAGTGGTCCTGGCGCCACCAACCTGGTCACCGGTCTGGCCACTGCCTTTATGGACTCAACCCCCATCATTGCCATCACAGGGCAGGTTGCGCGACACTTTATTGGCCGTGACGCTTTTCAGGAAACGGATATTATTGGTGTCACCCAACCAATTACCAAGCACAACTTCCTCGTGCGGAATATTGAAGACCTGGCAGATATTGTCCACGAAGCCTTCAAACTGGCTCTTGGTGGGCGACCGGGTCCCGTCTTGATCGACATACCCAAAGACATCCAGATCGTTAAAGCGCTGTACCGTCCATCGGCTACAGTCAAGTCACTTGAGTACTACCGTGCAACACGTACACCGGAACTTTCAACGGCGGCGATCGCTCAAGCTGCAAAACTCATCAACGAGGCTCAACGTCCAGTTATTATGGCTGGTCATGGAGTCATCCTATCAGAGGCATATGATGAATTGCGCGCTTTTGCTGAGAAAGTCGATATCCCCGTGATCACCACGCTGCTCGGTATCAGTGCCTTCTCTGAAACTCATCCGCTGAGCATTGGCATGCCTGGAATGCATGGCCCCGCCCATGTCAACAAGGCTATCGGCATGACCGACGTGCTCATTGGCGTGGGGCTGCGCTTCGATGATCGTGTCACGGGCAAAGTCAGTGAGTTTGCGCCCCACGCGCGCATTATCCATATAGACATTGATCCTTCCGAAATGCACAAGGTCAAAGTCGCAACAGTGCCGATTGTCGCCGATGCCAAAACCGCTCTCGCCGCTCTCACCACGGCGGTTAACCCGGCAGATCGTCGTCCCTGGATCGACGAAATACGTTCATGGGAAACCCAGAACGCTGAGCTCGCCAACACCGTCATTCGCGACCAGCAGTATCCCGATCCTCCTTCTATCCTGGAGGCCATTCGAGCGGAAACCAATGGAGAGGCCATCATAGTCACAGATGTCGGGCAGCACCAGATGTGGACCGCGCGCCACTATACCTGGACGCGTCCTAACAGTCACATCACTTCCGGTGGGCTTGGCACCATGGGCTTTGCTCTTCCCGCCGCCATGGGCGCCAAAATGGGCATTCCTGATGCACATGTCTGGGCGGTGGCTGGCGATGGCGGTATCCAGATGAACATTCAGGAACTGGCTACCCTGCAACAACAAGGTGTCGCCGTCAAAGTTGCTATCATGAACAATGGCTACCTTGGCATGGTACGCCAGTGGCAGCAGTTCTTCCACTCGCGCAACTACTCAGAGACCCCTATCACTGGCCCCGACTACGTGAAGTTGGCAGACGCCTACGGCCTCACCGGAATGCGCATCACACGGCGTGAAGACGTCTCTGCGGCAGTACACAAAGCGATGGAGACTGAGGGCACCGTCATTATTGATTTCGTTATTGAGTCGGAGTCAAACGTCTACCCTATGGTCGCTCCTGGCTCAGGCATCACGAACATGATAGAGGAACATGTGGAGGAACAGACCCGTCATGACTAGACACGCTGCTCCCCCCAGGCGAGCTGGCCAGGAAAACGCCCCCCCGGACGGAAGTCGAACACACATCCTGGTCCTCTTCGCAAATGACAGCCACGGCGTGCTCGACCGTATCGTTGGTCTCCTGCGCCGCCGCCGCTCGAATATGCAAACGTTCGCGATCGGGCGCAGTGAGCTTCCGAACGTGGTGCGCATCACAGTCGTTATGCATGACTCCGAGGTGGGAGTCGAACAGCTGATGGAGCAGCTACGCAAACTTGTCGATGTTCGACAAGTTGTCAACCTTTCATCCGAACAGGCCGTTGCGCGAGAATTAGCGCTCATTAAGGTCAACAGCACAACGGCGCATCAAAACGAAATAATTGAACTCGGCCATCTTTTCGGTGCACATGCCCTGGATGTAGACCAGGAAACGATCACCCTTGAAGTAACAGGCAGCGCCGATAAAATAGAGAAACTTGTCACCCTGTTACAAACCTATGGTATCCGCGAAGTCGCCCGCACCGGCTGTGTGGCCATGACCCGCGGCACCACCGAAATAAACGAATAACACACACAAAAGGAGCAGTCTTATCTATGCCAAACGTCTATTACGACTCAGACGCCAACCTCGAACTGTTGCAAATGAAACGAGTAGCCGTTATCGGCTACGGCAGCCAGGGCCATGCCCACGCTCTCAACATGCGCGATAACGGCTGCAATGTAGTTGTAGGTCTCCCCTCTGAAAGCAAGAGCCGTCAGAAGGCGGAAGCCGACGGCCTGCAGGTCATAACGCCAGCCGCCGCAGCCGAACAGGCAGATGTCATCATGATCTTGATTCCCGATCAGAATCATCGCGAAGTTTTTGAGCGCGATATCCGTCCTGGGCTGGCCCCTGGCAAAATGCTCATGACTGCCCACGGCTTTAGCCTGCACTACTCCCAAATCGTCCCGCCGGCCGATATTGACGTCGCCATGGTCGCCCCCAAAAGTCCCGGTCACATGCTGCGCCGCCTCTTCAGCGAGGGTGTAGGTGTACCCGCCCTCTGGGCCGTTCACCAGGACGCCACTGGCAACGCGGAAGCCGTGACTCTGGCCTATGCCCGTGCCATCGGCTGCACCCGCGCGGGCGTGCTGCGTACGACCATCGCTGAAGAGACCGAGACCGACCTTTTCGGCGAACAGGCCGTTCTCTGTGGCGGCGTCACCTCCCTCATTCGTGCGGGCTTCGAAACGCTGGTGGAGGCGGGTTACCAGCCAGAGGTAGCCTACTTTGAATGTATGCACGAAATGAAGCTTATCGTTGATCTCATGTACCAGGGCGGTATGAGCTATATGCGCTACTCTATCAGCGATACCGCTGAGTATGGTGATTATGTCTCTGGTCCGCGCATTATCGACGAACGCGTACGCAACGAAATGCGCAAGATTCTGCGAGAAATCCAGGATGGCTCGTTTGCCTCGCGCTGGATCCTCGAAAACCAGGCTGGTCGCCCCAGCTTCCAGGCCATGCGCCGCAGCAATGCCCAGCACCAGATTGAGCACGTCGGTAGCGAATTACGGGCGATGATGCCCTGGTTGAACGCGCCAAACAAGAAAACGGAAATTGCTGAGCCCACAAAATAGCCTTTGTACAGGATAGCGTTGTTATCTCAAGGAGGAATGATAACCATGGAAGACCCTGATGTAATTAGAATTTTTGACACGACACTGCGTGACGGTGAGCAGTCGCCCGGCGCAGCGATGACCACCGAGGAAAAGATACAGGTTGCCGAGCAGCTTGTACGTCTCAACGTGGACATCATTGAGGCGGGCTTCCCGGCTGCGTCTCCTGGTGATCTTGAGGCTGTCAAAGAAATAGCGTACCGTACTCGTGGCGTGGCTATCGCTGGCCTTGCCCGTGCAGACACTAGCGATATTGACGCCGCCTGGGAAGCTATTCGAGGAGCTGATCGACCTGTCCTCCATGTGTTTATTGCTACCTCTGAAATTCATCTCAAGTATAAGCTCAAGCTCGACAAGGAGGAGGCCCTGTACCAGGTCAAAAGAATGGTCGCTTATGCGCGCAACCTTTCTCCCACTGTCGAGTTTTCAGCAGAAGATGCCACCCGCAGCGATTGGGACTATCTCTGCCGCGTCTGTGAAGCCGCGATCAAGGCTGGTGCTACCACTATCAATATTCCAGACACCGTTGGTTACACGCTGCCGCAGGAGTACGAGTCACTCTTCCGTTATCTGCGGGAACGTGTCCCTGGTATCGATGAGGTAGTCATGAGCGCTCATTGTCACAACGACCTGGGTATGGGCACTGCCAATACTCTTGCCGCCATTAAAGCTGGCGCGCGACAGGTTGAGGTAACCATCAATGGCCTTGGTGAGCGCGCGGGTAATACGGCCATGGAAGAAGTCGTCATGGCTCTCCGTACCCGACCAGAAGCCTTTGGGAACGTCAGTACTCGTATCAGTACGCAGGAGTTTCTTTCAACCAGCCAACTGGTCAGTCAACTGACGGGTATCCCCGTGCAGCCCAATAAAGCTGTCGTAGGGGCGAACGCCTTTGCTCATGAAGCGGGCATCCACCAGTATGGTATGCTCAAAAACCGCTTGACGTACGAAATAATGACCCCGCAATCCGTTGGCTGGAGCGATACCAAACTGGTGCTTGGTAAACACTCTGGACGCCATGGACTTGATGCTCGTTTGCGACATCTGGGTCACAAACTGAGTGCCGAGGAACTGAAAATAGCCTATCGCCGTTTTGTCGCCATGGCCGATCAAAAGAAACCTATCACCGATTCAGACCTGCTCTACATCGTAGAAAGTGGCAAAGAAACGCCCGCAGCCATTTAATTTCTCAACTGGTGCGAATGGCGTGCCGAATTGCCTCGGCGCGCCATTCGCACCACTGTAAAAATCATGAAGCGTTTTCCAAACCTAGGAGCAAACCCTTGACCCAGATCAAACCATCAATAACGCAACAAAATGGCGAGGTGACACAAACAGAGACGCCCAAAATACCTGAACTTAGCCTTGAAGAAGGTTATGCCTACTTTGAAGGGAATATCGTTCCCATGAGCGAGGCAAAAGTGAGTGTGGCGACACATGCCCTGCAATACGGCACAGCCTGTTTTGAAGGAATTCGCGGCTACTGGAATGCCGATCACCAGCAACTCTACCTGCTCAAACTCCGTGAGCATTATGAACGTATGGCGGATTCCTGGAATGTTTTGCATATGCTTCCCAGCGAAACCGTGGACGACCTGTGCCTCATTACCGTTGAGCTTGTACAAAAGCATGGCTATCGCGAGGATGTCTACGTACGACCGCTGGCCTATAAAGCTTCGCGCACCATTAAGCTCACTCTCAGCTCCCTGCGAGACGCTATTGCCATCTACACGTTCCCGATGGGCAATTACGTCGATATCAGCGCTGGCCTCAACGTGTGCACCTCCTCCTGGAGGCGGGCCAACAGTAACGCCATGCCCGTTCGCGCCAAGGTCACAGGAGCCTATGTCAATAGTTCTCTCGCCGTGGATGATGCGAACGCCGCCGGTTTCGACGAGGCCATCCTGCTCACTCACGACGGTACAGTTTCAGAAGGCAGCTCATGTAATCTCTTCATCCTGCGTAACGGTAAATTCGCTACCCCTGCGCTCTCTGATGATATCCTTGAAGGTGTGACCCGCAATACTTTGATTGATCTCATCCGTAACGAACTTGGTATGACGGTGGAGGAAAGGCGTATTGACCGCACAGAGCTTTATGCCTCTGAAGAGATTTTTCTGTGCGGTACAGGCGTCCAGGTTTCGCCTGTCAGCAGTGTCGATCGCCGCTCTGTTGGCAGCGGAAACCCCGGCCCGTTCACTATGAGACTACAAGAACGCTATCTCGCTGCTTGTCGCGGCGAAATCGAACAATATCGAGACTGGGTAACCCCTGTCTATTAAGGAGAGTCTGTTTCTATGCGTTCCGATCAGATCAAGCTCGGCTTTGAACGAGCGCCACACCGGGGCTTACTGCGAGCAACCGGTGTGGTAGGAGAAAAAGACTTCAACAAGCCGTTTATCGCTGTCTGCAACTCGTATGTCGATGTTGTACCCGGCCATGTTCACCTGCAAGCCTTCGGGAAATTCGTGAAAGAAGCTATCCGCGCCGCCGGAGGTGTTCCCTTTGAGTTTAACACCATTGGCGTTGACGATGGTATTGCCATGGGTCATATTGGCATGAAATATTCTTTGCCCAGTCGTGAATTAATTGCCGATTGTGTCGAGACAATGGTCGAGGCGCACCGCTTTGACGCCATGGTCTGTATTCCCAACTGCGACAAAATCGTACCAGGTATGCTCATGGCCGCTATGCGCATTGACATCCCTACCATCTTCGTCAGCGGCGGACCAATGGCTGCTGGCAAATTGGCCAATGGCCGTAGCGTCGACCTGATTAGTATCTTCGAGGGCGTGGGCGCTTATCAGGCTGGAAAGATAGACGACCAGGAACTCCTTGAACTGGAGCAGCAAGCCTGTCCCACTTGTGGTTCCTGCTCAGGTATGTTTACCGCGAACTCCATGAACTGCCTGATGGAAGCGCTCGGTCTTGCCCTCCCGGGCAATGGATCGTACCTTGCAATTAGCGAGGCGCGTAAAGAACTTGCGCGCGAAGCTGGTCGCACCATCATGCGCTTGCTTGAGGCTAATCTCACTCCCAGACAAATTGTCAACCGGGAAAGCATCGATAATGCTTTTGCTCTCGACATGGCGATGGGCGGCTCCACGAACACCGTACTGCATACACTGGCCCTGGCGCGAGAGGCGGGTATAGACTATTCTTTGGAGCGTATCAACGAGGTTGCGGCGCGCACTCCCCACCTCTGCAAAGTCAGCCCTTCCGGCAAATGGCATATGGAAGATGTTGACCGCGCCGGCGGCATCAGCGCCATCTTGAAAGAACTCTCCAGGAAACCCGGTGTGCTCAACCTTGATCGCCCTACAGTCACCCTCAAAACGCTCGGCGAAAATATTGCTGAAGCGCAGATCAAAGACCCGGAGGTCATTCGCTCAGTTGATGACCCACACAACGAGCGCGGCGGACTGGCCATTCTCTTTGGCAATCTTGCCCCCGATGGTGCCGTGGTAAAAGTTGGCGCCGTAACTTCGACTATGAAAAAACACTGTGGTCCCGCACGCATCTACAATTCGCAGGAAGAAGCCTGCGCTGGCATCCTCAATGGGCAGGTCAAAGAGGGCGACGTTGTCGTAATTCGCTACGAAGGTCCGCGCGGCGGACCGGGGATGCAAGAAATGTTGGCGCCCACCGCCAATATCATGGGCATGGGTCTAGGAGATAAGGTTGCTCTCATCACTGACGGTCGTTTCTCCGGGGGCACTCGCGGTGCCTGTATCGGTCACGTCTCCCCCGAGGCCGCGGCAGGGGGCCCAATCGCAGCCCTTGTCGAAGGTGATACGATTAACATCGATCTCGATGAACGCCGTCTCGATGTAAATCTATTACCGGAAGAGATACAACAACGCCTCAGTGAGGTTCATCATCCAGCAGAACGTATAAAGAGTAGGTGGCTGCGACGCTATGCATCTATGGTGACATCAGCCAATACCGGAGCTGTTTTGGCCGACATTTAAAATATCACTTTTCTGTTTTTTGAGCGAGGACGCGCGACTTGTCGTGCCTCCTCGCTCAAAAAACAGAAAACCGTTAATTTCGTACAGACGCAGGTTACAAAAAACTGTAATCATGATAGAATAGCCATATCAAAAAAGGAAAAAGCAATGCGCGTTTCATCATCAGAAAGGCAGGATGCTACCGATGGCACTGGTATTACCTGCCTCAACAATAGTCTTGACGCCAGCCACATCCGCTAATCTTGGACCAGGCTTTGATAGCCTCGGGCTGGCACTACAACTCTATAATCGCTTTGAAGTCACCGAAAGTGGAGATGACCCTCACCTTCCATATATCGAAGTGCGAGGTCCCCTGGGCGAAGGACTCTCCACAGGACCGGACAACTTGTTTTTTCGCGCTTTTGCCTTGCTCTTTGAACGGCAACAGGTCGAGCTTCCCGCGGTTCGTATTCGTATGACTATCAACATTCCACCAGGATGTGGATTGGGAAGCAGCGCCACAGCGGTCGTCGGAGGGCTGGTGGCGGCAAACGATCTCCTGCGTTTGCAAGACCTCTCTGTATCCAAAGATGAACTTCTCACGTTAGCCGTCGAGGCTGAAGCAGGCAACCATCCCGATAATGTCGCTCCTGCTTTGCTTGGTGGCCTCGTTGCAACAACGAATGTCGACGGGAAGATACACGCGATCAAAACGCCATTCCCGGACGCGATCAGAGCAGTCATTTTTACGCCTTCCTTTCCGATGGATACTGTGGCTGGTAGGAAGTTATTGCCAGCCAG
Source organism: uncultured Chloroflexia bacterium (assembly GCA_963775585.1). Taxonomy (GTDB): domain Bacteria; phylum Chloroflexota; class Ktedonobacteria; order Ktedonobacterales; family Ktedonobacteraceae; genus UBA11361. Next base: position 66,679 of record CAVZJN010000060.1, read on the forward strand.
CTATTCAAAAGCTGATGTCACCTTTAATACCGGGCGTGTTGCCCTGCTTTTAACGGCCTTACAAACTGGCCGCTACGAGTTGATCGGGGAGGCTATGCAAGATCGTTTGCACCAGCCATATCGCCAGGCACTCTTTCCAGCCATGCCAGATATTATCGATGCCGCCATTGCGGCTGGCGCTCACGGTGCTTGTCTTTCTGGTGGAGGTTCGTCATTAATTGCGCTGGCCAGTGCTCATTTTCAGGAAATCCTGCAAGCTATGCAGGATACTGCCCGCCAATTCGGTATAAGAGGAACGGGTAAGATTCTACGTGCGGATCAGCAGGGTGCGCGGGTTATCAAGACGGCTCGAAGTCGCCTACGCAAGGAAGCGCGTGCGCGTTTTGACGATCAGTATTACTGGCCGCCCGCCAGGCCAAACGAGGAAGTGTCTCTCGAATGAAAGATACCCTTACGCCAGCTGCTGCTGAAACTTTAGAGACAATTTTGTTGCGCTGCGTGGAATGCTCAACATCCTATCCTGGTATAGAAGCAGGGTGGGCTCCCCGCTATCGTTGCCAATGTGGCGGCGTTCTTGATGTAGAAATAAAACTCCCCGCTGGCGCAAGCCATCTACGTCAGCTTTTTGACCAGCGGGCAGCTACTCCCCCTACCTGGCCTCTTAATACGGACACAATGCTCCCAGATCATAGTGGTGTCTGGCGCTATCGCGAGCTCATCCTGCCTGTTCCAGAGCAGTTCATCATCAGCAGGCCAGAGGGAAACACGAACCTCTATCCTGCAGGAATTGAAAACTGTGGGGCTGGCCGCATTGGTCATCGGCAAATTGGGCATTACGCCGGATTGGAACGGCTCTTCCTGAAGCACGAAGGCGAAAACCCAACGGGCAGCTTCAAAGATCGCGGTATGACTGTTGGTGTCACCATGGCTTCCTTGCTAGGAGCGCAGGCCGTAGCCTGCGCTTCAACCGGCAACACCTCCGCTTCACTGGCTTCCTATGCTGCCCAGGCAGGTATGCGCGCGATAGTCTTCTTACCCGCTGGCAATGTCGCCGCTGGCAAGTTAGCTCAGTCATTAGCGTATGGCGCAACGACAATTCAGGTAGATGGTGACTTCGATGCTGCCATGCAACTGGTCGAACGGGTCTGTGACGAACTGGGCATCTACCTGCTCAACTCACTCAATCCCTATCGCGTTGAAGGTCAGAAATCCATCGGCTTTGAAATTTTGCAACAACTCAACTGGCAGGCTCCCGACTGGTTGGTTCTACCTGCCGGCAACCTTGGAAACACCTCTGCCATTGGTAAAGCTTTTCGACAGGCCTATCAACTATCCCTTATCAGCCATATGCCGCGCTTTGCCTCAATTCAGGCTGCGGGAGCGAATCCCTTCTATCGCAGCTTCCGGCAGGGATTTGCCAGGCGAGAACAGGTCCAGGCCCATACAGTTGCTACCGCCATTAAGATTGGCGATCCGGTCAGTTATACCCGTGCGCGTCGCGTCATTGAAGAAAGCAATGGCCTGGTTGAAGAGGTGACTGACGAGGAAATATTGGCAGCGAAAACCATCATTGATCGCTCGGGCCTTGGTTGTGAACCCGCCTCCGCCTCCACGCTGGCAGGTATACGTAAACTGGTCGAAGGTGGCGTCATCAAACGCGGGGAACTTGTGGTTGGTATCCTGACAGGGAACTTACTCAAGGATAGTCAGACAGGTATTCCACAACGTGGGGAAAGTGTCGCGGTCGCAGCCAATGTCGAAGCTGTCAGAAAGGTCTTGCAGCAATGAATGTGGCGCTGCCGCAAACACCCTATTAACATGTAGCTTCACGCCAAAAAACACTAGCAAAAGCGTCTCTAGACTGCTACAATATGTTTAGCTTATTGCAGCGGCGCGAAAAGGGAAGGCTGAAGTGAAAAAATTACAACGCAGGAGTAGTCTGATTCCACCCTGGGATATGCCCTCTGATCCCGTGAAAGCCGTGTTCTGGTTCTTTCAATGGTCCTTAAAAGTACTCGTGCGTTTTTTTTGGGTCCCTATTCTCGCTGGAATCACCTATGAAGGCATTGTAAATGGCTTCGTAGGAGGTTTCGTTACCTTGCTTGTTGGCCTCAGCGTCTGGCTTGGGCTTGCTGTCGTGCTCTTCTTTTTCAACGTTGGCACGAGAATTTCTCGTACAGTGGCCGACGTGAGCCGTATGCAACAGAGCTTCTCATCTCGGCGCTCCAACACTCAATTTGGGGAAGCAGATTTCGATGAAAGTAAAATAGTTGAGGGCACTGTCACAGATCTGGAAGAAGAGCGCAGGAAGCGCAGAAGAGAATAATTGCCTTTATGCTGTGGTCTCCTCGCTTCAATTCTCTTTCTCCCAGGCCTTCCAGGCCTCGTCTCCTTGTAATGGAATATAAGACAACATCAGTATGCCTTCACCCTCGATACAATAATTCCCCAGTTCCGCCGGAAGCACCATTGTCTGACCACGAGCAAGCTTCTCAGTGCATGTCAGAGAGTTACTATAGCTAACCTGCACCTCACCGCTTAGAGCAGTAAGTATGATACAACTTTCTCTCGTTGCACCCTTCATATAGCCATGAAGTCCGTTTCTCTGTTTGAATGTGATCTGGCGGGTAACAAAATACCTGCAGGCGATCAGGCACCGGTCCTCGTAGCCATTTTCTTCTGCCAATAGCACAGGTTGCACCTTAACGCGCGACGAAACGCCATAGTGTGAGACTTCCAGTGATTTACCTACGTGCAGTTCGCGAGGGACTCCAGCAGTAGTGAGGCGGCCATAATCGTACATCCTATAGGTAATGTCAGAATATTCCTGTAGTTCGTAGAGCAGTACACCACTGCCTATAGAGTGGACGGTGCCGGCAGGAACAAAGATAACATCGCCTGCCGTAACAGGTATCTCATTCAGAAGGGTTTCCAGTGTTACATCTTCAATTGCCTTGCGTACTTCTGAGAATGAGGTAGAGGTCTTGAAGCCGTGGACGATGGTAGCACCCGGTTCCGCGGCAAGTATATACCAAAATTCTGTCTTGCCTAGCTTCCCGCCTTCATGTTTGGCTGCGTAACTGTCATCAGGATGTACCTGCACTGAAAGTTTGGCGTGGGCATCGACAAATTTAGCCAGCAGCGGAAAACGCTTCCCAAAGACTGCAATAGCTTGCTCACCCAGGAGCGCCGCTCCCAAATCTTCTACCAGGCTGCCTAATGTTTTACCTCTAAAGGCTCCGTTCTGAGCTTCGTTCTGTATTTCAGTCTCCCAGGACTCGCCAATGGAAATGTTCGGAGTAGGTAGACGTTTCCATTCATTAAACCTTTGCCCGCCCCAGATCGTTTCATGTAACGACCCTTCTAATCTGATAGGATACAACCTCTGCACAACCTTCTCCTACTCTGTCAGTATAGGCGACCCAGCAACATCCCCCGGTTTCCCTGGATGCTGCTGGGTCGCCCTGAGAGCCAATTTACCCTATTAATTTGCAAGCAAAGCCCCTTCAATCTGGCGACGCAGCCTTTCACGCATCATGATACCTTTGATGCGATTAATTTCTCGCCCCCCTTTGAAAAAGAGAATCGTAGGAATACCATCAATTTTCCATTGACTGGTGATTACTCCATACTTGTCTGCATTGAGCCTGGCAAACGACACCCGCCCTTGATATTCTTTGCTGATTGCCTCAAACTCGGGATCTTGTATCTTACAGGCCGCACTGGTATCTGTTGAAAAATTCACCAGCACCATCTGCGGTGCCTGGAGTACTTTTTCCGTAAAATCCTCGTCTGATAGATCGAAGTAGCTGTTTGCCATCATATCCCTCTTCATCTCTGCGAATTATATGTGTTGTGCCAAAAGGGTATCACCTCGTCTGAAAGGATGTCAAGAAAGAAATGGGACGGTAATCTATCCTGTGCTTAGAGGTCAGGTCGCAGGGTCCTATTTGCGCTGTCATTCATGACGCCAGCAGCATTTCTGCATCCTCTATCACATAGCGATACCCCTGCTCGGTCAGGAAGAGTTGGCGGTTAGCGGAAAACTCCTGGTCGCGTGTGTCACGAGTGACTATGGAGTAGAAGTAGGCCAGGCCCCCATCACTTTTTGGGCGTAGAATACGCCCCAGACGCTGGGCTTCTTCCTGCCGCGAGCCGAATGTACCTGATACTTGTATAGCAACGTTTGCATCTGGTAAATCAATGGCGAAATTAGCTACCTTGCTTACCACCAGGCGCTTGAGTTCGCCCCGCCGGAACTGCTCATATAGCTTTTCTCGCTGCCTGTTGGCGGTTTTACCGGTTAGTAGCGGCGCCTCAAGCTCGTCAGCAAGGATTCTGAGCTGGTCAATATACTGCCCTATGATCAAAACCTGGTCATCGCGATGTCGCTCTGCCAGGTAGCGGGTCACCGTCAACTTGGCCGGACTTTCCGCGGCCAGGCGATACTTCTCCCGCTCTTCTGCGACAGCGTAATTTAATTGCTCATCCTCGGTCAAGCTAACGCGAATCTCGTGACATTCAGCAGTCGCAATCCATCCCTGCCGCTCTAATTCTCTCCATGGCACATCATACTTCTTAGGCCCGATCAGACTGAAAACATCTGCCTCTCGTCCATCTTCTCGGACAAGGGTCGCCGTTAAACCCAGCCGCCTGCGCGCCTGGATTTCTGCAGTAATACGGAACACAGGCGCCGGCAGCAAATGCACCTCATCGTAGATAATAAGCCCCCAATCAAAGCTGGTGAAGAGCGAGAAGTGTGGAAAATCCTCTGCTTCTGAACGTCGGTATGTCAGTATCTGGTACGTGCTGACTGTAATGGGGCAGATATCTTTTTTATCTCCAGTATATTCCCCTATCATCTCAGGTGGAACATCAGTTTTATCGATGATTTCATTGATCCATTGGCGCACCGCGATGGTGTTGGGTGAGAGAATCAAGGTGGCGCGTTGAATATCCGCCATTGCCGCTAAACCAACAATGGTTTTCCCGGCTCCACATGGGAGTACGACGACTCCACTTCCTCCGCTGGGTGCCCCACCTGCATAGAATGCTGCCGCAGAAGCATATTGATATGCTCGTGGTGCAAACTCCTCTCCTTGTCGTGTCGTCATGCGCAGTTTCATTGGCAAAGGTGAACCATCTGTATAACCGGCCAGGTCTTCAGCGGGAAAGCCAATATGTATCAGAGCCTGCTTGATATGCCCACGACGCGATGCATCTACCTGGATAGTATGACTGTTAAGCTGCTGTATCAGGTAAGGTTGCGTGCGTTTATGATGGTAAATTTCGGCCATCAATGCAACATCATCTGATGTCAGCAACAATGCATCACCATCACGAATCAATTTGATGCGACCATAGCGGTTCATATACTCACGAACATCGACGACGATATTCATTGGAATAGCATATTTGCTATACTGCGTAAGTAATGCCAATACCTGGTCCGCAGTCATACCACCAGCCGCTGCATTCCACAGCGAAAGCGGTGAGAGTCGATAGGTATGTATATGTTCAGGTGACTTCTCTAACTCCGCGAATTGCGCCAGCGCGTCTCTCGCTTCAGCGTGTTGTGGATGGTCTACCTCTAATAAAATGGTCTTATCGCTCTGTACGATCATTGGGTTTGTTGGATTCATATCTCTTTATGCTCCCTGCATAGCCGCCCATCTCTTCATATATTTCAAAATGGTATCGACAGTTGGTTCTTCATACCCTCGCATCAAGTAACGTGCTCCCGTAATCACCTTCATCCCCTTGTGACCAGCCTGCTGCTCCACAAATGGTTCAAGCTTATGGCGAGGACATATTTCGTCATATTCACCGGTAACAAACAACTTTGGGCTTTCAAATGCTTTGGAAAACCCGTTCGGAACCCGGTAAAGGAGCAGGCTAATGGCAACAACAGTCCGAATGCGGGGATCATATGGCGCGTACATCAATGCGATATTTGCGCCAAATCCATGGCCAATCACACAAACCTTGGTGGTATTTGCCCCTGGATGCGCCATTACTACATCAATGGCCCCTGCCAGGTCTAGTGGCTCCATTCGCCCATCCGTCTGCTGTCCCTGGCTATTACCCACCCCGCGAAAGTTGAAGCGTAAGGCAATCATTCCAGCCTCTGCTGCCAGGCTGCGGGCTAGCGCCACTGTCAGGGAATCATTCATATCGCTACTGGCTGGTTGCGGATGACAAAGCACAACAACTGGTGCGCGGGCCACGTTCGTGGGTTCATGTAATACTCCTTCCAGGAGAAACGATGGTTGCCCCTTGCTTTGAAATGTAATCATCCGCTCAGTCTGTGTCGATAAAAAAGTCATCTGTATCCCTTCATGTGATTGAGCTACTTCCATGTGTAACACATCTTATCGCACCTCTGTTCTTGCGTCAAGCAGTTTGGTAAGATGGTTATAGATATTCATGCGGAATTACACGATTTTAGCGCATTAAAGCATATTAATGGTATTTTGTATGTACATGTACTTTGCATATGCGCAAAATGATGTTATACTGTGTACGACATACGTTTACATATTTTTGTATCTTAATGCAGTATGTCTGATTAGTTTGAACAAATCCTATTTTATCGCTAGATCGACGTGAAGATAGGGCGATGATGTACGAATTGCAAGCTCAGGGAGATGTGATAGCCTGGTAGGAATTGCTACTCTATTTTTCACTTCTTCCTGTGACACTGCTCCACCTGTTCGTGCATCCTTCAGGGGTATGGATTACGATAGGGAATTTGTGATTATTGCTTGCAGCAATGGTGCTGCCCTACAGCCAGTGCACTGCTTGATATTGTTCTGTTGGTAGAACTTATCTGTACTTTTGTGCCTGGCGTTTATCGTAGTAAGCGGGCCTGAATGCAAGCTGTGTAGTGTACCCATAGGTATGGGGCCGCAATGTCCCAACCATTTAGCCAACCGTAACATGAAGATACTTCATTATTGTGGTGGTGAGCATGGTTCCCATGGAGTATACTTTATCGTAGTACTTGTGAAGTGTCGAGGTAGGAGAACTTATGGTCAACATTTTAGTCGTAGAGGACGAGCAATCGATCGCTAAGTTACTCAACGAAACTCTAGAGATCGAAGGTTATCGGACAACTGTCGTCCTGAACGGCGAAGATGCTGTACAATTTGCGCTCCATGAAATGCCACATCTCATTATTTTGAATGTTATGCTCAAACCTGAACATGGTTTATCGCATATGGATGGTTATGACGTGATCTTTCGATTGCGCAGCCATCCAAAGACAATGCACATCCCCATCATTGCCCTCAGCGCTTTAGGCCAACCTGCTGACAAAATCCGAGCTTACGAGAGAGATGTTGATGGCTTTCTCACAAAGCCCTTCGATTCCGAGGAATTACTCGCTCACGTACGCAGGCAACTTCGCCGGGTACAACAGAGTTGTCTCTCTCCTCTTACTGGCCTTCCAGGCGGCTTGCAGGTAGTGCGGGCTATCAACTATAAACTTGGCAGCGTAGAACCATGGAGTATCCTCTATCTCGACCTCGACAATTTTAAAGCCTTTAATGATGTGTATGGCTTCCTGACAGGCAACAAAATGATCCTGCTGGTGGGGCATATCTGCCAACAGGCCGTCTATAAATACGGCAACACTAATGATTTCGTTGGCCATATCGGTGGCGATGATTTCATTGTCGTTACCACACCTGATCGCACAATACCGCTCTGCCACTGTATTTCTGCAAGATATAAAGAGGATAGCGCCTCGTTATATCGCCCTGATGATTTGAGACGGGGTTCCATAAGTGGAGTGGACCGCAAAGGTCGCCCGTATCAATTCCCCCTCGTCTCCTTATCTATCGGCGTCGTTAATAATCAGACAAACAGGCCTTGCAGCATACAAGAAGTGAGTTATCTTGCCGCTGAAGCCAAGCGCAATGCCAAACAATCCACTTCGAACATCAGCTATATTTCATCTCAACAGGACAAGATCTATTCAAAGCGATCACATTCTGTCAGTTCTCCTTCACCTTCATTCTATACGCAATCATTTTTATTTAGCGGTCTTGCTTTGGATAGTTTGCCGCATCTTGCTGAAGAAGGCGTACTGGCGGAATACGAGCAACAGGTCTATTAACCACCCCTGCACTTACTCCTCTTTCTCATTCCGCGGGAAATCTGCAGTCTCATTGAGAACAAAAGGAAATTTGATAAGCCAGGAAGTAAAAACAAGTGGAGATAGAAAACAGAAAAGAGGAACGCACCCTCAACGAGCAGGAAATTGAAGCCAGGCGACTCGCTTTACGTGAAAATGCGAAACGAGTATTACGAGAGAGCGGCCTCGCGCAAATGCTCCAGGAAATCAACAAAAATGAGCTAAGAAAAAGAGGCACATTTGAAGAATACGACACACTCGTACTCCTCAAATGGGGCACAGGCTATACTCGTCGTCATATTTGGGTAGAAGTCAATGGCAATACTATTCGTTTTAGACTTACTCCCCATCGCATCTGCTCCAATTCTGTACCCTTGTGTGATGGCGAGTATCACACGTTTACCAGTCAAATGTGGGCAAACAGTGACCTGCTCCGCTTAGAACTCTATAAATATTACAGAAAACCTGTAGCAGAAAGCTCGGACGATTAAGTACGCCGAAAGCCAGAAAAGCTCTCCCGGTGATTAGAGCGGATCAAGCTCCATTATCTGAACAATTCCCATTCCACTGAGAAAACGGCTGATGGCCTGGTAATGTGCATCAGCATAAAAATCTTCTCGATCGGCCTGGCTTCCCCAACTCAGCAGGTTGAGGAAGATAGAGCCATGGCTATAGAGTCTATCACTTCCTCCATTAGCTTTCGCTATTATGGCAGCCTGCGATGGCATGAAATCTTCGTTAAAGCCGCGTGCTAAAAATGCAAAGGATAGGGTCGGTTGGACTGCCTGCCTGCGTAAACACTCGATCAAGCCACGTTGTGCCCGCTCAGCCTGGTCCGGGCGGATCGTGCCCAAATGTGCTGCCGCCATGATTGACTCCGCCGTAGGCCGACAGTAGCCCCAAAGATAGCGCATGAGCCATTGCTCGGGAGGATCTAATAACAACTCGGCAGCGGATCCTAAAAGCAATTGTTTTGGATTGTAATGGTCCTGTGCTTTCAACCAGCAATCCTCGTCTTCCCACGTTGTGAGCATAAAGTAGTACGATTCATTGTTCCTGAAGCGATAAAAACTCGCACTGACTAATCCCACTGCGTTGCGTATCGTATCTGAAATAAGGCGTATGCTCGCCAAGCCTTCTACATCTCTTCCCGGTAATATATGGGCCAACGTTACCACAAGTAGCTCCATACTCCTCTACTCCTATCTTTTTTATTCCTTAACCCCTACATCTTACCATTATTTGTTGGGGCGGCGTACTCCGTATGCCTGCCCGTATATACAAATCACTCTAGCCTTTGAGCTTATTTGTCTCATAGGGTATACTTTTAACACGAAAATAAAACTTGCCGTTCTAGTCCGGTTCTAACTATGAGGTCTTTTCATGAACGACTGCTAGAGCCGTCTAATTTTTTTGCTGCTCACTTCATCCTGTAACATTTGGAAGGAGTTACTCTGCAATGCTTGACCCTGAGACGAACCGCAACACCGTAGAATGGAGACAAGCCCGGCCCGAAGACGCCGCTATCTGGGTCTCCGTGACACGGCGCAGCGCTGATCAGATGCCCTTTGAAAGCGAAGACTCACAAATCGCCCGCTACAGGGAAGAAGACGCAGTACAACAGGCTCAGCGCTATCTGCTTTGGCGCGATGATACACCAGTTGGGCGCCTTCGATTTTATACTCATGAAGACACAGCTATACTGGATGGATTGGTACTCTTACCTGAGGCAGGCGGTAGTGTCGCCGCACAGGTGGTCTCAGAAGCATTGGTGCGGTCTGCGGCACTAAACATGCGCCACGTCAAAGCCACCTATCCTGCGGCCTATATAGCCTCCTTTGCGGCGGCAAGCTTTCAAGAACTTCGCAGCCGTACCGGTATGATGGCTTCTACCCAGGTCTCATTACCTCTGTCTCCGTTGCCTTCTTCCTTGCGCGTTCGGCAAATGACCCTCGCTGATGGAGATCATATAGGTACCTTGCTGCAACGAGCCTACAACGGTGGCCCCGACAACCTCCATCCTGACCTCGCCGGCTGGCGCGCAGAAACTAGAGCAGTTCTGGAGGGTCGCTTTGGCCCATTTATCCCTGAATGCAGTTTTGTTACTGAGCATTCCCTGGATCGTTTTCATCTGGCAGGCTCCATCTTGGCCCATTTGGAGCGCAATGTATCTCGGATACGTCACATGGCTGTAGCTCCAACCTTCCGACATGTAGGTCTTGGCCAATATTTGGCTTTGAAAACCATGCAACGCCTGTACGAATTGGGCCACTCGACGGTTATTGTCTATGTCACGCTTGGTATTCCTGCTGTCAATCTGTACCACCGCCTGGGCTTTATCGAAGCCGGCCCCACTTATATTGAAGCAGAACGTAAACTCATCATTTGATATACACGGCTCATCGGTTAGAGGTGTAAAGAGAGTGGTTAATTACCTGCAAAAGATCGTAGGGCGTAGGTAATTTGCTGCTCTAACGTCATATTCTGGTCTTGAGGAATCTTTCCTAGTGCTGCTTGTGCTTCTGCCGTAGAATATCCCAGCCCAATCAGAGCTTCCAGAACCTCGGATTGCATCTTGCCCGATGTATAGCCACTCGTTCCTCCACCCAATGCGGCCAGCGAAGGAAGTTTTCCCTTCAGTTCAAGTACCAGTCGCGCCGCGAGACGTTTTCCTACACCAGGAGCTAATGCTAATTTTTGCTGGTCCTCATCGGCGATAGCCTTAAACAACGTTCGCGCGTCCATCACGGACAATAACGCCAGGGCAACCTTCGGACCAACGCCGCTGATAGAGATAAGTTGCTCAAACGCATCCCGGTCTTCTTCTGTAGAAAAACCATAGAGGGCCATTCCATCCTCACGCACATGAAAATGGGTATAGAGCGAAACCTCCATGCCGCTTTCATTCAAGCAATTCAGCGTCGTCGCTGGCGCGAAGACACGTACGCTAAATCCACCAACACGAATAATCGCCTGATCTGCTCGGCATGCTTCCAATGTGCCATGAATGCTCGCAATCATTTTTCCCTTTCCCTTAACCTCTTCTATACAATAGGTAACTTCTTCTCTTTGGGTAGTTATGAGTGCTCTTACCGTAATTTGAGGAAGTTGTCCGTGAGTACGCTTGCAGTGTGAAGGTGGCAGATGGCCACAGCTGCGGCATCGGCAGCATCATCTGGTCGGGGAATAGCTGAGAGTTTCAGAAGAATACGTACCATCTCCCCCACTTGCTCTTTCTGAGCGTTTCCGTATCCAGTCACCGCTTGCTTTACCTGTTTAGGTGTATACTCAGAAATTGGCAGCCCCCCGTTTGCCAGTGCTAGCATCGCGACCCCGCGTGCCTGCCCAACGGTCATTGCTGTACGGGCATTTTTCGCGAAGAAAAGTTCCTCCATTGCGGCTTCCTGGGGATGATACGTTCCAATAATTTCGATCAAGCTATGATATATAAGTTGAAATCTTTCAGCTAAGGGCATTTGTGCAGGAGTTGTAATCACATCACAGGCTACCATGCTCAGATCATCACCCCTGGCTGCTACTACTGCATAGCCTACAATAGCTGTACCTGGATCTATGCCTAACGCGATACGTGGGCTGGGCGGCGCTGTCACATCACCCATTGATTGCTCCATCCTTTCGCCGTGGCCAATGAGAATGAAATGAAGATAAATAGTCCTTGTTATTAGCCTTCAAAAGAGGCAGCAAACTCTTCAGGGAAATCTGCATTTGTATACACATTCTGCACATCATCCAGGTCTTCGAGTTTTTCTACGAGACGCATTACCTGGTGTGCCACCTTCTCTTCAGTTATTTCCATCTTGGTCTTCGGCAACATGGTGCTCTCAGCCTTCACCACTTTGTACTTTTTCGCCTCCAGCCCCTGGCGGATCTTTTCAAGATCACTGGGATCAGTATACACTGTGATCACCTCGTCGTCAGGCCCTACCGGGTCAACGTCATCGGCCCCAAGATCAATCGCCTCCAGTGTAATCTCATCGGCATCCTGCCCCTGTAATTCAACCTCGATAATACCTTTTGCTTCAAATAACCAGTCTACGCAACCATTTTCACCCATGTTCCCACCATTGCGGTTGAAAGCGTTGCGTATCTCTGCAACCGTACGATTGCGGTTCTCTGTTAACGTGGATACCAGCAATGCCGTCCCACCAGGTCCGTACCCCTCATACGTATTCTCTGTCAGCGACGCTCCTTCTGAGCCGCCGAGAGCGCGTTTAATGGTGCGTTCTATATTGTCCATTGGCATGTTGGCGTCGCGCGCGTGCTGGACAGCCATGCGCAAGCGAAAATTGGCATTGGGATCGCCACCACCACCCTCGCGCACTGCTACAACAATTTCCCGTCCCAGGCGCGTAAACAGTTGCCCCCTTCGAGCATCGTTGACCCCTTTGGAACGACGAATCTGTGCCCACTTTGAATGTCCTGACATATCTATGCCCCCTACTCTATTAAAATAGGCCGCTCTTATCACATATAAGGCCTCTATCCCTAAAAGGAGAAGCGTTGCTCAGGGCTGCTGCACCATGGGAGTATCCCTTGTTGGCGCCTGGGCGAGTTATCATCGCATTCCCTGGTCTCCCTACAGGATGGAGAGCAAAAAATATTCTACAGCCTTTGCAAAGCCAGTGCCGTGAGATTAATCTGTTGGCATTATTGTAACATGAGCAAGTACTGAGCGTCGAGAGGGCAAAATAGCAAAGGTAGCAAAGGAGACACTCCACCTTGCAATACATGAGTCCCCTGATGTACGAACAATTGATGTGCTAACTCCCCTCTTTGGGGTCTCCATAAATTCGGGTGAAGATCAGAATATGATACAATACTATCATCGCCTATCATCCTGTATGACTATCCGCAGATTGCCCCAGAAAGCCCTGGCGCTCTCTTCGATGGGACTGAGATTGATGAGATTCTCACACTGCGTATTATGACGCTGACGGACGAGGAGAAACAGGAGATGCGGCAAGGGGACGAGCTTGCCCGCGAGATACTGGAGCGAACAGAGGCTCTTTCGCCCGAACAGTTCATGAAGCTACATGGCGTAATCCGCAATATGCGACCAGTCGATGAAGGGGGCGGACATGATAGGTAGGGATTTCCCTGGTGAGGATTATCCACCACCGGAATTTGTGCTTATTGCTGGCAAAGAGGTGAAAGCAGGAAACCGCGTACGTCTGCATCCAAAAGCACGTGCTGATGCTTTCGATATTTTGCTTGATGGGAAGACCGCCCAGGTCGAGACTATCCATCAGGATTTCGAGAATCGCATCTATCTGGTAGTGAGACTGGACGACGATCCCGGTAGGGAACAGCCAGACGAGCGAATCCTGCCTGGCCATCGTTTCTTCTTCTTCCCAGAGGAAGTAGAACCCATGGAGGAAACGCCGTTGGAGGACATGGAGATACCGTGGAAGGGACCATGAACCATACATCGCCATCGGAAAGCACTTCCCGGCAAGGGACTCCTCTACGGCGCATACTTATCGCATGCATCGGTAACATCTTCCTGGGGGATGATGGCTTTGGAGTTGAAGTCGCTCAACGGCTGATGAGCCGCAAGACCAAACGGTACCCGGAAGGGGTGCAGGTCGTCGATTTCGGTATACGCGGGGTAGCGCTGGCTTATACCCTGCTTGATGACTACGATGCACTTGTCCTTGTCGATGCCGTCCCACGCGGAGGAACACCAGGGACACTGTATCTCATAGAACCAGACCTTACAGCTATGGTTCCTGAGCAAGGTATAGAAGCTGGTAGGGTTGCACTGGACACCCACAACATGGACCCGGTGAAGGTGCTTGCCTTTGCCAGGTTTCTAGGAGCCCGGCCAATGCAAACCTTGATTGTTGGCTGCGAACCGGCTACGATTATCACAGGTGAAGATGGTGCAGATATGCAGATGGGATTGAGCGAGCCCGTACGGGCCGCCGTCGATGAGGCCATGAAGATGATCGACTCGCTCGTTGAGCAGTTGCTCACGTCAACACCAGTCACGTAGGACTCTTTGAGAAACAACGAAAGGAAAAGAACATGACTCTTTTCAAATGGCTTGCCCTTGCTCTGGTCATTATGCTTGGATACGTAGCGTATCGATCACTGCCAGATATCCAGCGCTATCTGAAAATGCGGTCTATGTAGGAGGAGTGAGGTTGGATATGCACGAACTCGCGATAGCTCAAAGTATCGTTGAGATTGTTGAAACTCGGGCAGCCGAGTGTCATGCCACACATGTCAAGGGCGTGCGGCTGCGCATAGGCGAGGCCATCGGGATCGTTACCGACTCGTTGACCTTCTGCTTTGAGATGCTGACCAGCTTCGATCCAACGCTTGCAGGCGCACAACTGTTGATCGATGCCGTACCCCATCAGGCGCGATGTCATCACTGCGCCAAAGAATTTCCCGTCGTCAACTTTATTGTCCTGTGTCCAACGTGCGGCGAGTGGAGCAGCGAAGTCGTTTCCGGCACCGAATTGCAAATCCTTGAGATGGAGATCGAATCGTCAAAGGAGTGAGGCCCATGCCCAAAGTAACCATCGCCCAAAACATTCTAGCGGCCAACGACACCATTGCCCAGGAGATTCAGCGATCACTGGCAGTACATGGCATTCGCACCATAAATATCATGAGCTCGCCGGGCGCTGGTAAAACCACCCTGTTAGAAAGGACAATTGAGCGACTCCACGGGCAACTGGGCATTGGCGTAATCGAGGGCGACGTCGAGACAAGCACTGATGCGGAACGTATTGAGGCGGCAGGGGCGGAGACGGTCCAGATTAACACGCGGGGAGCATGCCACCTGGAGGCACACATGATCCGCGACGCACTCGCGGAGATCGAATTGGCGCGTATCGAGCTGCTATTCGTCGAGAACATTGGCAACCTGGTCTGTCCCGCTACATGGAATCTGGGAGAAGACACGCGTGTTGTCGTCGTGAGTACCACCGAAGGGGACGACAAACCGGCGAAATACCCACAAATGTTTGCCGTCTCCGAGGTAATGATCGTGAACAAGCTCGACCTCCTTCCCTATGTCGACTACGATGTGGAGAAGGTCAAACGGCACGCGTTAGCCATCAACCCACACCTGCGCATCTTCGAAATGAGTTGCCGTACAGGCGCGGGACTCGATGCCTGGTGTGATTGGTTGCTCAACTTCGCGGCAGAGAAAAACTAGCAACGAGAGGCGTGATGTATGGTATCAGCAATAGGCTCGACAATACAGCGACGACGCATCCTCATCCAGGGAATTGTCCAGGGCGTGGGCTTCCGGCCCTTCGTCTACGGACAAGCATTGCGCTGGGGACTGGTCGGCTTCGTGCTGAACAATAGCCTGGGCGTCACCATCGAGGTGGAGGGTTCCTCCGAGGCGCTCGATCGCTTCCAACGTACTCTGCGCGAGGAAGCCCCACCGTTGGCGCGTATCGATTCGCTCGTCACCGAACTTATAACGCCCTGCCACGACATGGTCTTCGTGATCGCCCATAGCCAGGCCGGAACAGAACGTCATGCACTCATCTCCCCCGATACCGCCGCCTGTAACGACTGCCTGCGCGAACTGTTCGACCCACGAGATCGGCGCTATCACTACCCGTTCACCAACTGCACCAACTGCGGCCCGCGCTTCACGATCATCCAGGATGTCCCCTATGATCGCGACAAGACTACCATGCGCGTCTTCCCCATGTGCCCCGCCTGCCAGTCCGAATACGATGACCCACTAAACCGGCGTTTTCACGCTCAACCCAACGCCTGCCCGGCCTGTGGCCCGCAGGTGCAACTGCTCTCCTGGACAAACCGACCAAGCAGCAATGAAGACCCCATCGCCACAGCAGTCCAATGCCTCGCCAACGGAGCAATCCTTGCCATCAAGGGACTGGGAGGTTACCATCTGGCATGCGACGCATTGAACGCAGAGGCTGTGCAGCGACTCCGCCAGCGCAAGAACCGCGAGGCCAAACCCTTCGCACTGATGGTACCCGACCTGGAGACAGCCCGACGACTCTGCCAGGTAAGCGAAGCCGAAGCGACGCTCCTGCAATCGCGCCAACGCCCCATCGTGCTGCTGAACCAGCTTCCTGGCAACCTAGTCGCCCCGGCAGTCTCGCCGGCCTATAACACGCTGGGCATCATGTTGCCCTACACCCCACTGCATCATCTCCTGCTGCATGCTTTCGCCGCAATCATCGCACCAGATCGCCTGGCAGTCTTGGTGATGACCAGCGGCAACTTGAGCGACGAACCTATCGCTTACCAGGATGATGATGCACAAGAACGGCTGGCATCTATCGCAGAAAGCATGTTGACACATAACCGCGAGATCCACATGCGCTGCGACGACCCGGTGGTGCGTATCACTGCTAGCGGCGAACAGCTTTTCCGCCGTTCAAGAGGTTATGCACCGGAGCCAATTCTGCTTTCGTTCGATTTCCCCATACCTCTCCTGGCCTGTGGAGGGCATCTCAAGAACACCTTTTGCCTGGGCAAGGGACGACAGGCCTTTGTCAGCCACCATATCGGTGACTTAGAGAACCTGGAAACACTTACCTCGTTCTGTGAGGGGATTGAGCACTTCCAGCGCCTCTTTGATATCCACCCTGAGGCGATTGCCTACGATCTGCACCCCGAATACCTGGCGACAAAATACGCTCTCGACCTGGATATCCCGCAGAAAATCGGTGTCCAGCACCATCATGCCCATATTGCCAGCGTGCTGGCTGAGCATAGGCTGAGTGGGCCAGTGATTGGAGTCGCTGCCGATGGTACAGGCTATGGAACAGACGGTGCCGTATGGGGCTGCGAGATCATGGAAGCTTCCCTCCTGGGCTTTGAACGGCTGGCTCACTTGACCTACGTACCGCTCCCCGGAGGTGAGCAGGCAGTGCGACAGCCCTGGCGCATGGCAGCCGCCTACCTGGCTCAGGCCTATGGTGACGCATTCCTGGAGCTGGATATTCCTTTTGTACACCAGCTAGATCGGTCGAAGTGGCGCACGCTGGCGCAGATGATTGCAAAGAGCATCAATAGCCCACCGACTTCTAGCCTGGGGCGATTGTTTGATGCGGTAGCCGCTCTGATCGGCCTGCGCAGCGAAGTGCTCTATGAGGGCCAGGCAGCCATCGAATTGGAGATGCTGGCTGAAAGATATGGACCTGCAGATATCTACCCGTTCGCCCTTGGAGAGCGGGGGAACGGGACGACAGGGTATTCACAGGGAATGCTCCTACAGGTGGCCCCAATGATCCGTGCCATCGTGAGCGATATTCAGCAGGGTCTGTCGCTCCCGCAGATCGCAAATTGCTTCCATCGCTCGATTGCCGAGTTGCTGGCAACGGCCTGCCACCAGGCACGCGAGCAGACCGGCCTGAACGTTGTTGCTCTCAGCGGTGGTGTATTCCAGAACCAACTGTTACTTAAGCAACTAATGGCCCGCCTTGAGGAAATGGCCTTCCAGGTCTATATAAATCGACGTGTGCCGCCTAATGATGGCGGTTTAAGTCTTGGTCAGATAGCAGTGGCTGCGGCGCGGCTGCAAGCAAATGTAGGAACT
>CAVZJN010000061.1:0-60787 GCA_963775585.1 uncultured Chloroflexia bacterium
TGCCGCCAGGTAGTAAACCTTGACCTGTTTGCTAGAATATATATGAGTTAGACAAACTCAAGCAACCAGGAGAGGTCACGTTTACTATGGATTTCGCCGCCGGAAACGGGGCAGATACGAATACGAACAAGAGTGGCTGGTGGGCTGTAGAGGGCGCGTTATTTCCATCACATATTTTCTCAAAAGAGAGCGATATTTTATCTGCCGGACTTCTACAAGAATATAGCGTTCTCGCGGGAGTAGCTGCCAATATGAGCAGCGGCTTCCTGCTGTTGAACGTGGGGGAGCGCGTCACCTATTTCAATGCCAGCGCGGTGCGTTTGCTGGGCATCGACAGCCATGAATTGATCGAGCAGCCAGTTTTTGATGTGCGCAAACAACTGCTCACGCTGGCGGCCGAGCCAGAAAGTGTGGAGAGTGAACTTAACCGCACCTGGTTTGCTCCTGAGCAAGAGTCTTCGACAGATATTGCCCTGGCGAATGCGGCGGTACGCTGGCTGCGCGTGCGCTGTTTCCCGATGTGGGACGCAACGGGCCACCTGCTGGGGCGCGGTGTACTCCTCGACGATATTACCCTGGAACGTACCGCGATCGAGTCGCGCGGTGAGACGCTGGCCCTGGCTGCGCATGAATTGAAGACGCCACTGGCCGTGATCAAGGGATGCGCCACGACGCTGCTGGGGAACTCGACGCGCTGGGACCCGGTCGTGCAGCGTGAAATGTTGCAGATGATCGATACCCATGCAGATCGCTTGTATGATGTACTGAATACCCTATTGGATGTTTGGAGGCTGGACTCTGGCGCGCAAACGTTGCGGCTCACGCAGATTAACATTGCTGAATTCCTGCGCCAAATTGTCGAGCACTGGCAAAAAGCTGCGCCTCGCCATACCTTTATTCTTGCTATCCCACCGGATGTGCCTTCCACCGTGGTCTGTGATGTCGTTCGTGTCAGGCAAGCGCTGCATTCTCTGCTGAGTAACGCTATTACCTACTCTCCCGATGGTGGAACCGTCAGCCTGCGGCTGGAGAGCAATGATTTCGAGTTGTGTCTGAGCGTGACGGATGAAGGCGTGGGAATAGCTGCCGAACATCTTGAGCGCATTTTTGAGCGCTTTTACCGTATTCAGCCTCGGGATGGGATTGGTTCAAACGGGAGTGGCCTGGGATTGGCGGTCGCACGCTCCACGTTCGAAGCGCATGGCGGTAAAATCTGGGCCGATTCTGCCGGGCCGGGGCAGGGAGCGACGTTTTACTGTACGTTGCCATTTACGCCGCGCGTGTCCTCATTGAGTCAGCGGCAGACAGAGATGCTTTCCTCTTCCCCGAGTGGTCCACTTGCTCTGCCTGCAGCGCGCTCAAGTGGCTCACTCAAGCAAAGCCATCGCGCATACGTGCTGGTCGCGGAAGGTGATTTACGACTGACGCGCTATTTACGGTCCAACCTGGAAGAGTATGCTTATCGCGTGCAGACAGTCAATCATGGCATACAGTTCCTGCGGCAAATCGACCTGGAAGAACCCGATCTCATTCTCCTTTCGACACGCCTGGCTGATATCAGCGGTCTAGAGTTATTACAGCGCTTGCGTGAATTTGCGCAAACTCCGGTGATCATGCTCTGCGACGATTGTGATGAAGATGAGCGCGTGCGCCTGTTTGACCTTGGCGCCGATGACCTGGTGATGAAACCATTCGGTATGAAGGAACTGCTGGCGCGAGTTCGTGCGCAGCTGCGCCGCCAGGCCGCACCAGATGAACAACAGGGAACGCAGGCTATCTTCAGCACGGGAGATCTGACGATTGATTACGCCCAGCACCAGGTATTCGTGCAGGGCAGGGCAGTGCAGTTGAGTAGCAAAGAGTACAAGTTGCTCAGTACGCTGGCACACAACGTAGGGATTGTTTTGACACATGAAGTACTGTTGGAAAAAGTATGGGGGCCAGAATATAACCGCGAAGTTGATTTCATCTGGGTCTATATCAGCCGCTTGCGCCGCAAGATTGAGGCTGATCCCCGGCACCCGGCGTACATTTTGACGGTGCCGGATGTGGGGTATAAGCTGGCGAAATTGTAAGGGAACAAAAGGGGTCTGTTGGCGGGTTGAGCGTCTTGTATTCAGGTTATTGTAAGGCTTACGACTTATTTGTCAAAGCGACCGTAATGTGTAGAAGCTATGCTTTCTGGAAGAAGCTGACGTAGTCAAGAGACTCTTTATCCAAAGTGTTGGAGGAGCATACATGTCGAACGGAGACGAGACCAACCGTTCTCCTCATTGAGGCTGATACATCTTTACGACGACTGATTGCTCTGGGTTTAGAGTATCGCGGCATGCATGTCATCGAGGCAAGCTCAGCGTGGAATTTGCCTACAGTAGGAACGAAAAAGCCGGACTTGCTGATACTCGATGTTGACGGAGCCAAGGGGAGTGACTGGACGCTCATAGAGGCAGCGCAAGCGCATCCCTACCTCTCCACCTTGCCAGTGGTTGTGCTGACGTGGGAATGTCCGGTAGCGGTGGGTGCAGCGAGTGAAGAACAGAACTCTCTCCAGGGTCATACAACATGTTTGACCAAACCGTTTGATGCGCGCGCCCTGCATACAACTATAGAGGCATTGCTGGTGGCTGATAGCACAAATAGCACAGACAGTACGGCACAAGAGACAGCCAGGAAACAGGACATATTGCTTATAACGCAGCAAGCGACCGCGGCACCAAGTATCTGGCCGCTGATGACCGCTGCCGGATTACTGCTGGCTTTTATTGGCCTGATGGGAGTGCTTGCCATTACCGCGCTGGGATTATGTATTGTGCTGGTGTCGTTGCTATGGTGGACGCTTGGCACAGGTGGAAAGAAACAAGCCGTGGCGCTTAGATAAAGGATAGTGGCTACGCAATGGAAGTGAAAGACAGCATCCCGGACGAACATCTACAGGATAATACGCAATCCGAAAGGATCGTTATAAAACGTAAGCGCAATATTGCCATATTTATCGTAGTGAGCCTGTTAAATGTCGGGCTGTTGGCCTTGCTATGGACTCAGTTGCTGACGCCGGCCCAAAACCAGGCGAATACGAGCAGCGATGGGCCGAATGTGGCTAACCCGCTGAAAGGGCGTCCCGCGCCTGACTTCAGACTGGCGGCTCTCGGTACGGGCCAGGGATCAACGCTTGACATGGTATCATTGAAGGGCAAGGCGGTTGTGCTCAATTTCTGGTCTTCATCATGTGTTCCCTGCCAGGATGAAGCGCATTTGTTGCAATCGACGTGGCAGCATATGCAATCGAAGGGGGTTGTTTTTGTCGGTGTCGATTTCGAAGATACCCAGGGTGACGGTTTGAGCTTCCTGCAAAAGTATGGCATCACCTATCCAAATGTGCTCGATGCAAATGGCGCGACCGCTATTAATTACGGTGTAACATATACCCCGACGACATACTTCATCAACAGCCAGGGTGTCGTTGTCAGCATGATACCTCGTGAGATGACCGCGCAAGAATTGCAGAAGAACGTGCAGCTGTTGATCGGTTAGGAGAAGAATGTTTGAAATTCGCCTGATCGTGCGAGCGGCGCATACGCTGGCTGCTGCTGCCTGGGTAGGAGGGAGTATACTATACCTGGTAGCGGTTTTGCCGGCGTTACGCAGTAAAGGTCCTGCTCCGGCGGTGGCTGGCGAGATTGCCGCGCTGTTCAGGCGCATGGTGAATATCTGTATGGGGGTATTGCTCCTGACCGGGGCGTACCTGGCATTTGACCGCCTGACACAGACGACGCTTGGCTGGCCCTACCTGGTTGTCTTAGGTTTGAAAATAGCTTTGGCGACTGGTATGTTTATATTAGCCATCTATATCGGGCAGAGTAATATTCGACGGCTAGCAAAGCGTTCGACGCGACTCTCCAGGGCCGCGCCACAACTGATGTTAGCGCTAGGCATAGTAGTATTTATCCTGGGCGCTCTCCTCAATGGGTTATTTGAGGGAGCTATTGCGCCCCATTAATACAGCGGAGTTGTAGTATGCAGCCTGCTTTGGCAGTACCAACTGATGAGCAAGAGTCGCTGCGACCACGCAGACGGCTGCCTCTCAGTTTTATCATTGGCGGACTGGTTATTTTAGCGGCGGTAATCTACCTTGTGTATGCCAATACACAGGCGAATGCCGTCTATTATATGACTGTGAGCGAGCTAAGGAGCTGTACGATCTGTTTGACGCAATCTGTGCGTGTGGCTGGTGTTGTGCAACAGGGTTCGATTGTGCGTGATGATCAGAAGCAACTGGTCTCCTTTAACATTACGCAGGGTGGGCAACAGTTAGCGGTGACGTACAGCGGGGTGGTGCCTGATATTTTCCGTCCGGGCATCGAGGTGGTTGTTGAGGGTCATTATACGGGGCATGGGCCATTCCAGGCGCAGAATTTGCTTGCCAAGTGTCCATCTAAATTTCAGGCGGCTACGCCGACACCATAGAGACGCGGGCGACAACAAGGGATGGTAGTGTATGGTGGGTAGGGGACGGAGGGCGACCCAAGGGTCCCCACCCCACATCCGCACCACCCCCGCCCCTACGGAGTACAAGGGCGTTCGGCGGGTAATCAGTAAGGAATAACCAAAGGTGCATTTTTCGGATTTAGGGTTTATCGCTCTCATATTGGCATTGGGATTTGCTATTTATACAGGCTGCGCGGCTGTAGTGGGCGCGCGGCGGAATAGCAGGTTGGTGGTGGCGAGCGCGAAGCGGGGTGTGCTGGTGGTGGCCTTCTTCCTGGTGCTGTCCTCAGCGGCGTTGATCGTTTCATTTCTGAGCCATGATTTCGGGGTAAGCTATGTGGCACAGCATTCGAGCCTGGCCATGCCGTGGTATTTCACGACCGCGGCATTTTATGGTGGACAAGAGGGGTCGCTGCTCTATTGGGCCTTGATGCTCGGGGTTTTCTCGGCCATCTTTGCTTTGACGGCGAAACGGACAGTGCCTGTGCTGGTGCCCTATGTGATAGCGACGCTGATGGCCATTCAGACGTTTTTGTTGATCGTGCTGATAACCGTCTCAAATCCCTTTGCGCGCTTGCCTGTCGCGCCGCCGGATGGTGTGGGACTGAACCCGCTGCTGATGGACCCAGGGATGCTGGTACACCCACCGATGCTGCTGATGGGCTATATGAGCTTCTCGATACCGTTTGCCTTCGCGGTTGCCGCCCTGATTACCGGAAAATTGGATAGCGAATGGCTGCGATCGATACGGCGCTGGACGCTGGCTGCGTGGTCTATTCAGACGACGGGGCTGATCCTGGGGGCGTGGTGGGCCTACCATGTGCTTGGGTGGGGAGGATATTGGGGCTGGGACCCGGTGGAGAACGCGGCGCTGCTGCCATGGTTGACGTCGACCGCTTTTCTCCATTCGACAATGGTGCAGGAACGGCGCGGGATGCTTAAGGTGTGGAACCTGGTGCTGGTGGTGGCCTCGTTTACGCTGGCGATCTTTGGCACCTTCGAGGTACGCAGCGGCATTATCAGTTCGGTACATTCGTTTGCTTATTCGGATATCGGTATCTACTTCCTGGTATTTCTCGTCATCATCATTGTATTCAGTACCCTGCTCTTCCTGTATCGTTTGCCGAAACTGCGGCCTGAGCAGGAGTTTGACTCGCCAATCTCGCGTGAAGGTATTTTTCTCCTCAACAACCTGCTGCTGGTGGGCATCGCCTTCGCGACGCTCTGGGGGACTATCTTCCCGCTGATCTCAGCTGCCTTACGCCAGCAGACCATGACCGTTGGGCCGCCGTTCTACAACGCCGTCAATGGTCCGATCTTTCTCGTGCTGCTACTGGCTATGGGCGTAGGGCCGCTGCTGGCCTGGCGGCGCACTTCTCTTCGC
Organism: uncultured Chloroflexia bacterium; assembly: GCA_963775585.1. Classification (GTDB taxonomy): domain Bacteria; phylum Chloroflexota; class Ktedonobacteria; order Ktedonobacterales; family Ktedonobacteraceae; genus UBA11361. The sequence continues at coordinate 5,870 of CAVZJN010000061.1, forward strand.
ACCTTATGGCACAATCTGGGGGTGCCCGCGCTGGCCGCCGCAGCCTGTGCAGCGATACTGCCACTGGCGGGAGTGCGTGATATCTGGGCGAATATTGCCTTTGCCGTCTGCACATTTACTGCTGGAGCGATTTTCTATGAGCTGTGGCGCGGCATGCGCGTGCGACATCGTCACGGCGAAGCGTATCCGCAGGCGCTGATTATGCTGATCAGGCGCTACCGGCAGCGCTACGGTGGGTATATTGTGCACCTTGGCCTGGTGATGCTGGCGGTGGGCGTGATTGGTTCGCACTTCTTTCAAGTGCAGCAGGATGCTACACTCAAGGCCGGCCAGGAGATGCATATTGCGGGTTATAGCTTAAAGTTTTATGGCAACATCGGGGAGACCTACCCGGGAACTACTAGCGTCAAATCCATTTTACAGGTCTGGCAGGGTGATCAGTATGAGGGCTTTATCTATCCAGGACGCGTCTTCTATCAGAACTTTGGCAATCAGCCAGCAAGCATCATTTCTATCACGACTTTTGGGCTGACCGATGTGTATGTCTTTCTTGCAGACTGGAATGGCGCCTCTGAGGCGACGATACAGGTGTTCATCAATCCACTGACGCCACTTGTGTGGTATGGCGGGGCAGTAATGTTGCTGGGCGGGATTGTGTGCTGGTGGCCAGAGCGTCGCAAGAGAAGTGAGGCTAAGCAGAGCGAGATGGCTGGTGCGGTTGCCCAGGGTGAGCGCGCTGTGGCAACGGCAAAGCAGGCCACCAAACCAACGGGGCGCGATGACGAGGAGATCGTAGTATGAAGCAGAGACGCCCATTGTTGATAGGTCTGGCGGTTGTGGCGATAGTTGGGGCAATATGGATGGCCCTATTCCTCCGGAATCCGCCACAGCAAACGCTTGATCAGCGGGTACACACCATCGGCGAGCAGTTGAAGTGCCCCGTCTGCCAGAGTGAATCCGTTGCTGATTCTTCTTCAGCACTGGCGCAGCAAATGCGTGGCATTATTCGCCAGCAGTTGCAAGAAGGTTGGTCGGATCAAGAAGTAATTGCCTATTTTCAGGCGCGCTACGGAGAGCAAATTGTCTGGTCGCCGCCCTGGCAAGGTTTTAGCCTTCTGGCGTGGCTGGTACCGATAGGGCTATTGCTTGGGGGAGCTATTTTGATTTTCTTTATTCTGCGGGATTGGCGGACGCTCTCGCCTGAGGAGGGGGAGCGTGCATATCAAGCGGAACTGGCGCACGTGGACGAGGCTGAATTAGCAGCGTATCGGGCGCTGCTTGAAGAGGAACTTGCCGAAGAAGATCCCATATTCGCGCGGCCAGCGAGTGGAACGGAGGAGAGCTAATGCAATTCGTGCTGCCACTGCTGATAGCGATAGTGTTGGGCGTTTCAGCGCTCGCTTTTGTCCTTTATCCCTTCTATCGTCGTGCGCCTGCGAGGTCCGAGCAGCAACGAGAAACTGCGCTCTTTCCGTTGGCAGGAGAGCCGGAACTGTCTAATGGTCACAATAGAGAGCAGGCAGGGCAAGGCGTCCTGATGAGTGAAAGTGAGCAGGCTGCTCGCAGCGCTTTACATGAAATCGAGCTTGACTATCAGCTTGGCAATATCTCTGAGAACGATTATCGTACCCAGCGCGAGAGATATCTGCAGCGCGCACTGGTGGCCTTGAAGTCGCGTTATGACAGCGAGCAGGCACTTGACGACGTGATCGAAGCGCAGTTGCAGAAGATGAAAGAACATAATGACAGCGTGGAAAAATAGCGGAAATAGAAGAATGCAATGGGTGAAGCATGTGAGCAGGGCCGCCGCAGTCGCGCTGGTTCTACTCACATGCTGCGTTTTTGTCTGTTCATCTCCCGCAGCTCATGCCCAAAGTGCGGGGCGTATTTATGGGCAACTGCTGGATGGCAGCAACAAAAACGCGTACCTGGCTGGGCAGCGTGTGACATTACAGATGGCGCAGGGAAATACTGCCAGCGATCTGAGCAGCGCCACTACTGATGGGCATGGAGCTTATTCTTTTGCGGGACTCTCCACCGACAAAACGATCAGCTACGCCATGTACATACGGTATCGGGGAGCGCAATATACATCCACTATCGTCTCGCTGGATACGAAGCCTGTGCAGCAAGTGAATCTCACCGTCTACGAGGCTACAACAAGCATGGCGAACATTGCGATTGTACGAGCCACTATTTTGTTGCACACCGCGGATAAGCAAAAAGGTATAGTCCCTGTTTCGGAGCTTTTCATCTTCAGGAACCTGGATTCGCGTACCTATGTCGGGTCGCTGGATGCCAGCAAAGGCAAACCGAATGCGCTGCGTTTCTCACTGCCGCATACGGCCCGCAACGTATCGCTGGGCAAGGGTTTTGATGGCTATACGGCGATACAGGTGGATAGCGGTTTTGCCTCCAATGCAGCGATACCGCCGGGAGACTCGCAGTTCGCCTTCTCGTTTGATATGCCTTACACGGCCTCTAGCTATGATTTTAACTACACGGTGGTGTATCCTACTGTGCTTTTGACATTCCTGGCGTCGTCAGGAATACAGGCCAGTTCAGATACACTCACGTCTCAGGGACCGATCACCTCAGAACAGCAGACCTACAACCTGTTGCAGGCGAAGACGTTGCTGGCAAATAAGGAGGTGCATGTCCAGCTCGACGGTTTGCCGACGCTGCCCGTTGTCGCAATTACACCGGCAGCGACAAGCTCGAATGCTGGAGTGCCCTGGCTGGTGATCGTGCTGCTGATTATGGCGGCAATACTCTCTGTAACGGGAGTGGTCTATCGCTCCGCGAGCCGCCAGGCAACGTCGATATCTGGCAAAAACAGGCCTCATGGCAAGCAGAGGCCAAAGCAGCAGGTACAGCGCGAGCAGAAAGCCGCGCCAATAAAGGCTGACCCTAAAGTGGGAGAGAGCGAGAAAGCGCTTTTGCAGGAATTGTTGGAGCTGGATAAAGGGTATGAAGCCGGGAAGATGAGAAAAGCCGTGTACCAGGAACGACGAGCAAAGATCAAGGCGAAATTGCGCGCGCTGATGGGCGAGAAGGTGACTATTAAGTGAGTACGACCCTCCTGGAGATAGCGGGATTGAAGAAGAGTTTTGCTTTCAAAACGGTCTTGCGCGGGATCGACCTTGCGCTAGGGAGTGGGGAACGGATGGCGTTGATGGGGGCCAATGGGGTGGGCAAAACTACGCTCTTGCGGATATTGGCCTGTTTGACGAGTCCCAGCAGCGGCAGTGCGCGTATTGGAGGATGGGACATTGTACGGGATGCGCAGCGGGTGCGCCGCCTGGTAGGGTTCGTTGCTCACCAGCCGTATCTCTATGATGAGCTGACAGCGGAGGAGAACCTGCTCTTCTTTGGCAAAATGTACGCGGTGAAGGATGCCAGGGAGCGCACGGGGCAACTGTTGCTCAGAGTGGGCCTGGAGAAACGGGCCGGGGAACGGGTCAGTGTGCTTTCGCGCGGACAGGTACAACGGCTGTCGCTGGCAAGAGCGCTGTTACATGCGCCGCGACTGCTGCTGCTTGATGAACCGGATACGGGCCTGGACGAAGAGGGACATGAACTGGTGGAGCAGGTGTTGGCAGAGCACAGTGTAGGAGGTGGAGCAGTATTATTTACTACGCATCAGCTTGAGCGAGCACTGCAACTGGCTGATCATCTCGTTATGCTGAGCAAAGGGCGTATTGTTGTGCAAGAGAAAACGGCGGGCCTGGAACTGGAGAAGATGAGGCAGGAATATCAAGAGGTGTTGCGATGATGTTTCTTGAGCAAGTAATCGCCATCCTTTGGAAGGATATACGCTATGAGCTGCGCAGCAAGCAGATGTGGATGGGAATGGGTTTGTTCGCCCTGCTTGTGCTGGTCGTTTTCAATTTCGCCTTTGACTTGCGCGTAGACAACAAAGCCGCTGTGGCTCCTGGTGCGCTGTGGGTAGCTTTTGTTTTTGCCAGTATGCTGGGACTTGGGCGCACGATAGCTGCCGAACGGGAAAAAGGCTCGATGGATCGTTTGCTGCTCTGCCCGGTGGACCGCAAAGCGATCTACCTTGCGAAATTGCTGGGGAATATGCTATTTATCGGAGTAGTAGAAATTGTTGCCTTGCCCATTTTCGCGGTTCTGTTCAATGTCCCGTTGTTTTTCGGAACGCTGCTGCCAATTGTATTGCTAGGGACGCTAGGTATCGCGGCTGTTGGCACCTTATTCTCGGCGATGGCAGCCGCGACCAGGGCGCGCGAGTTGTTGTTACCAATCCTGGTCTTTCCATTGATTGTGCCCGTAGTGATCGCGGCGGTACGCGCGACGGGTACATTGCTGGTACCGGTGGCGAATGAACCGCCGTGGCTGGGCCTGATAGTGGCTTTTGATGTGATTTTTCTGAGCGCCTCCATGCTCACTTTTGAATATGTTGTTGAAGAGTAACCAGATCTTAGACATTCTGCAACGACGCTACCGCGTCTACCTGACGGTCAGCAGAATGAAAGGAATGTAACCAGATCTTAGACATTCTGCAACGACGCTACCGCGTCTACCTGACGGTCAGCAGAATGAAAGGAATGTAACCAGGAGTAAAAGATACGATGGCTTTAGCCAAACAGGGTACAAATGTTGAGCGTCGAGATGCCCATGCTAAGGGGATTGCACAGGCGGAGCGCTTTCCTATAGTCTCGATGGTGTTGCTGGCACTGACGTTCATAGGCATGATGATCTCGATCTGGATGATTTTCCTCTACGCGCCGACCGACGCAATTGAAGGTGATGCCCAGCGCATTTTTTACTTTCACTTGCCAACGGCCATTATCGGGATGCTCGCCTTTGGCATAGTGACTATTGGCGGGATCATGTACCTGTGGAAGAAGGAAGAACGGTGGGACTGGGCAGCTCGCGCCGCAGCCGAGTTGGGGGCGGTGTTCCTCACCTTCGCTTTGATCACCGGCTCCATCTGGGGACGGACGACGTGGGGGACGTGGTGGACGTGGGACGCGCGGCTGACCACGACCCTGATTCTCTGGTTTATCTATATTGGATATCTGATGTTACGCAGCTATATGGGACGCACTGCGGCCAGCGCCCGCGCGGGCGCGGTGCTGGCGATCATCGGCATTATTGATGTGCCGATCATTTACGAGTCGGTCAACTGGTGGCGCACACTGCATCCCCAACAGGTGCTACCCATTGGCTCGTCGCCGCAGCTGCCGCCGGAGATGCTGTACACGTTGTTGGTTTCGTTTGTTACCCTGACGTTGCTCTTCAGCTTCCTGATGGTGCAACTCTATCAACTGGAGAAGATGCAAACACTCGCCCAGCGCCTGCGCGCCAGCGTCGAATAAAAGCAAAGGATGAAGTACCTAGAAAGCCATCCCTGCAACGAAGCTAGCGCTTCTACTTTCAGTCAGCAGGGATGAAAGGAAGTACCTATGCAAGGAATTACCTATCTTGTCGCGGCCTACGCCATCGTCTGGGTCGGCCTGTTAGCCTACCTGGGGGTAGTGATGCTGCGCATACGCGGTGTGCGCACCGAACTTGCCGCTGTTAGAGAACTTGTGCGAGAGCAGCAGGAAAAAAATTCATGACGCCCAAAGAAGACACAGAGAACAACATTGCCACGAAGAAAAACAGCAGCGCTTTGAAAGAGGGAAGATCAATCTCGCAGCATATCGCTGTGCTGGCGTTAGGGGACATGCTAGTCTTTCTCGCCTTTGCGGCTATTGGGCGCGGCAGCCATGGAGAGGCGACGGGGCTGGCAGCTATCCCGCAGGTGATATTGACGGCGGCGCCATTTGCTATCGCCTGGTTTATTGTGGCTCCTTTTGTTGGGGTGTATCGCAGGGAGCTGATGGCAGATCCGCGGAAGATGGCGGCGAGAACGCTTTTAGGGTGGGTACTCTCGTGGCCAGTGGCGATGGCGTTGCGCGGCATTTTTGTGGATCACGCTGTGCCGCCCTGGACCTTTGCGGTTATTGCGCTGGTTGTCAACGCGGCATTTTTGTTGATCTGGCGTTGGCCGTATGCGCTGAATAATAGCTTGAGGAAGCGCAGGTAAATGGGGAGTTTCCGCCATTTTGCTCACCTAAAGTATTGTGATTATCACCGGGGCAAAAGGGTAGAAGGCGAAGAGCAGGGCGTTTGTCTTTACTTGTGGAGGATAAAGTATGGCTCATCAGAAGGATCGTTCTCAAGAAGAGGAACAGGCCAAAGAAGACAGGGAGCTTGAGAAAAAGCTGCGCAAGCGTGAAAGTCGCCTGGAAGAGAGGTTGCAGGTAGCACAAGAGAGGCGGGCGAAGGCGCTGGAGCGTTTCAAACGGGCCGATGCACGCTTACAAAAACGCACCGCTCGTGTAGAGCTCCTGGAAGGGCGTTTAGCGATGGTGCGCTGGCAACAGGCTGAACTGGCGGCTCTTTCAGAACCAGCTCCGGAGGAGAAAGGCGGTGAGTTAACACAAGAGGGGATCATTGTTGCTCTTGTTGAGCCTGCCGAACTGGCCAGGGAAGCTCGCGCGGTGGCAGAAGCTGCTGAAGAGGCCGCGTGGCTGGCTGCTGTGCGTGCGGTAGAAGTCTCCTCTCGCCGGGAGCAACTGGGGGAGAGGCAATTCGAGGAAGAGCAGGCAAGCGCCATAGCGCAGGAGGCCGAACGCGCTGCGCGCGAGGCCGAGAGATTGGCCGAGGAGGTCGATCAACTGGTGCAGGAAGTGGGCAGCGAGAGCGTTGAGGAGATAGAGGAGGAAGAAGAGGTAGTGGCGGCGGTCGCGGCCATGATGATCGCGGATGTTGCGGCAGCCGCGGCGGCCGAGGCAGAGGCGATGGCGGAGGCCAGCAGCGCGCGCACACACGAGGCGCGTTATGCTGCTTTGCAGGCAGACCAGGTACTGGAAGAGGTGCGTACGGCCATCGCCAGCGGAGCCTTAAGCGGAGAGGATGCAAGAACTACGCTGCGGAACGCGGAGCGAGAGGCCACGCGCGCACACGCGCGGCTGGCTGATGCCGAAGCCGCGGAAGAGCAGGCTCTCAATGCAGCCATGAACGCCGAGGCAGAAGCAGAGGTCGCTGAGGGCATGGCCTTTGCCGCCAGCGACCTGGTTGAACAGAGTATCGAAGATGCGCAAGGATTAACTGAGCCAACAGAGTCAATAGAACAAGCAGCCTCCGCGCAACCTCTGGTCAATAATGCTGAAGCTCACGCTCATGACACGCTGCCGGAAGAAGAGGGAGTGCAGGAAAAGCAGGGAGAAGGTGGTGAGATGCAAGACGATACCGAGGGGCTGCCCGTGGTCCATGGGCAGGAGCAGGTGTGACCATTACCTGTGTGCGCGAGGCCCCTTCTGCCTACGCGCATATATACGAGGCCGAAGTCGCGCGCCGCTGGTATGCTCTGCCGCCGGGGGCGCGTTTGCCTTTGAGTAACGGCGAGAGCTGCCGGCTCTTATTTGCGGGGCACACAGGCAGCGCGGCGGGGCCGGATGTGCTGGACGCCGTCATACATTTTCCCCGGCAAGAGATGCAATGTGTTGGGGCCATAGAATTCCATGTGCGCGCCAGTGACTGGTATCATCACCAGCATCAAAGCGATGCTCGCTATAATAACGTGATCCTGCACGTGGTGCTGGTCTGTGATGAGCCGTCACACGCGGTGCGCCAGGATGGAAAAACTATTCCCATGTGCTCGCTTAATGACCTTGTGTCGCCGCGTAAAAGCTATCTCAGAACGGAATGGCCGTGCCAGCAGGTAATGCGTCAATTGGGGGAGAAAGAACGCAGTCGATTGTTGAGACAGGCCGGTCTGCTGCGCTTTGAGCAGAAAGCACACGCATTTGTGGAACTCCTACACGCTGGTTATCCGCAAGGCCCATTTAGCGCCTACGATGTCTGCTTGATTACGGCGCTGGCCGAAGGATTGGGTTATGGTCGCGACCGTGTCTTTTTTCGAGCGGCTGGGCAGTACCTGCTCGGCCTGGAGAGCGGCATGCCGGAGCCATTGGGGCATACTGTCGATCCTCCACCGCTGGATAGAGGTCGTTTGCAAGTGCTGAGGAGGCTGGTTGAGCAGTGGCGCGTACTGAGCGCGTGGCAAACGCTGAGGAAGATCGTAAGTGTGACAGCCGCTCAAGCTGCTCAGCAGGCTATTGCAGCGACTGGTGCTGGGGAAGGTGATGCGTTGCCAGGGGCAAAATATGTTTTTCTGGAAGAGAAGAAGCGTACCCTGGAATACCTAAATCGCTTACAGGAGCTGCGCGGCGTATTTCAGGGGTTGGGAACGGCAAGGGCGGATATACTGATCTGTAACGTCGTGCTGCCCTTTGCGGTGGCCGTTGCGCTGATAGAGCACGATACTGCGCTTGCAGGACAGGCCGAGGCGCTCTATACCGAGTATCCAGGGCTTTCATCAAACAGGATTACGCGGGCGATGTGCAAGCAGTTGCAATTGACGCGAGAACCAAAGGGCGCCTGTGAGCAACAGGGGCTGCACTATATTTACCAGCAAACATGCCAGGAGAAACGGTGTGAGGTGTGCATAATGGGGGAGAGAGCACTATGACACAAAAGACAGAGGGTGAACGAGAGGGTGGAAAGGGTGAGCGACTGGCACGTTTCCTGGCCCATGCAGGGATCGCCTCACGGCGTCATGCTGAGGAACTGATCGCAGGCGGGCGCGTGCAGGTCAACGGGGTAATCGTGACTGCCCAGGGCACGCGGATTGACCTCGCACATGACACGGTGAGCGTCGATGGCAAAGTAGTCGTAGCGGCGAGCAAGCATGTTTACCTGTTGCTGTATAAACCGGCGGGCTACGTCAGCACAGCCAGGGATCCCCAGGGGCGGCCAACGGTATTGGATCTGTTGCCTCCTGAGCTGCGGCGCCTGCGCGTCTATCCCGTGGGCCGGCTGGATATCGACACCAGCGGGCTGCTGTTACTGACCAATGACGGTGAATTTGCGCTGCGGCTCACGCATCCACGTTACGCAATGGAGAAGCAATACCATGTTCTGGTACAGGGCTATCTAGAAGAGGCGGCATTGGAGGCGTTGCGCAAGGGGGTGGAGATAAGTGAGGACAATGGACAAATGCATAGGACGGCGCCCGCGCAGGTGGGACGATTACGGCGCGTGGGGGCAGATTGCTGGCTGGAGTTGAGGATTTATGAGGGGAGGAAACGCCAGGTGCGGCGAATGCTGGCCGCGGTGGGGCACAGGGTGTTGCAGTTGAAGCGGGTAGGTGTGGGACCGCTCAGGTTGGGGGATTTGGGGGAGGGGAAGTGGCGCTATTTGAGTGAGGAGGAGGTGGAGGGGTTGAGGAGGGAGATAAAGCTAAAAGGTGATGGTTCCCCCGCCGCAGGGTGAGCGCGCCTGGCCTTGCGCCCACAGCGCCTGAAAGACGCCTGCTTGGGTCCATTCCTGAAAACGCCGATGGGTACCGCTGCTTAAGCATATCCCTGTGGCATCTAGCGCTTTCCATTGGCACCCTGTCCGCAACCGATAAAAAATGGCATCCATCGCTTTGCGGTCGTCCACTCGAGGACGATGGCACCCTAAGATGTGTTTTTTCTACTCTCTTTCAGGAGTCTTGCTTTTGTCAAATGGTCGCAAAACCGCTTACTTGCTTACGAACTAATGCCGACCCTCAATTTTAGGACGTGAAAACATCTCCTTATGGTATTGTGCCAAGCAGGTGAAACGCATACAGCTTGTGGTCAAAGGAGCCGACGTAGACCACCCCGTTGGCGACCGCGGGCGAGGAGTCGATGGTAGAGCCGGTGGAGGCCGTCCACAGGGGCTTGCCGGTGGAGGCGTTGAAGGCATACAACTTGTGGTCACCGGAGCCGACGTAGACCAACCCGTTGGCGACCGCGGGCGAGGAGAACTCGATGGGAGCGCCGGTGGAGGCCGTCCACAGGGGCTTGCCGGTGGAGGCGTTGAAGGCATACAACTTGGAGTCACCGGAGCCGACGTAGACCAACCCGTTGGCGACCGCGGGCGAGGAGAACTCGATGGCAGAGCCGGTGGAGGCCGTCCACAGGGGCTTGCCGGTGGAGGCGTTGAAGGCATACAAGTTGGAGTCACCGGAGCCGACGTAGACCACCCCGTTGGCGACCGCGGGCGAGGAGTCGATGGGAGCGCCGGTGGAGGCCGCCCACAGGGGCTTGCCGGTGGAGGCGTTGAAGGCATACAACTTGGAGTCACCGGAGCCGACGTAGACCACTTCGTTGGCGACCGCGGGCGAGGAGTCGATGGGAAAGCCGATGGAGGCCGTCCACAGGGGCTTGCCGGTGGAGGCGTTGAAGGCATACAAGTTGGAGTCACCGGAGCCGACGTAGACCACCCCGTTGGCGACCGCGGGCGAGGAGTCGATGGCAGAGCCGGTGGAGGCCGTCCACAGGGGCTTGCCGGTGGAGGCGTTGAAGGCATACAAGTTGGAGTCACCGGAGCCGACGTAGACCACCCCGTTGGCGACCGCGGGCGAGGAGTCGATGGCAGAGCCGGTGGAGGCCGTCCACAGGGGCTTGCCGGTGGAGGCGTTGAAGGCATACAACTTGTGGTCAATGGAGCCGACGTAGATCACCCCGTTGGCGACCGCGGGCGAGGAGTCGATGGCAGAGCCGGTGGAGGCCGTCCAGTATTGTCCTAGATGGGAGACGTTTGCGGGATTGAGCCCTTTCTCGTAGGGGTTAAAGTGGGTGTGTTGGGGGTCAAAACCATCCATAACTACGTTGGCGGTAGCAGCGTTGTAAGCCCTGACAGCAGCCGTAACCGTGGCCTGAGCGTTAGCAGCTGTTGCACTAACATAAGCGTTGGCCGTTGCAGTAGCATGAGTAGCAGCAATGTAGATATTCACAGGGGCATAGAGCAGTTCAGCACTTCCTATGACAAGCATGAACACGAGTCCAGTGAGCATACTCGCCTGGCTTCTGGAAAGACCTCTGCGCTGGTTGGTGATCGCTGGCTGTGAGTGAGGTGGCGAGACAGGGTATGATGTGGGTTGACGTGATGGACTGGCGACGGACAACGGGGGAAAAGTCTGGCTGGAAGAAGTGACTGGAGGCAGATGTGAAAGGGAAGAAGTCAGGGATGACAGCGGAGCTTGATCTGGTGATATTGCAGGTCGAACTGGCACCACTGTCTGATTCTGCTCGGCAACAACGTTGGCGTGAACGGAAGGCTGCTGTGGCGGCAATATCGGATCGCGAGTAGGAGATGATCGATGTGATGGGCTATCCACTTTCGATTGCATGGACAATGGATGTGGCGGTGTTCCTAGCAGTGCGGGTGAAGATGACCGGCTCAAGGGAGACGTAGCATGGAGCTGCCCCGCTATCTGGTTTGCCTGTTCAAGCGCAGTGGCAAAGGCCTGGACACTGGCAAAGCGTTGCTGCGGGTCTTTGGCAAGTGCTTGCAACACGACCTCCTCGATGACGGAAGGGATTGCTGGAACCTTCTGTCGCAAGAGGGGAGGAGGAGTCGAGAGGTGCCCAGAGATGATCTGCCATTGGGAGCCTTGAAAGGGGCGGACCCCACAGAGCCATTCGTACACGATAATTCCCAAGGCATACTGGTCACTGGCTGGCTGTGGCTTGCCCTGAATCTGTTCTGGTGCCATATAGGGGACAGTGCCCGCCATCTCTTGTGTCCTCAGGGAGCGTTCACTATGAGCAATGACTGCGATCCCGAAATCACTGAGCAAGACCTCCTGGTTGCGCCCCAGAAGTATATTCTGCGGCTTCACGTCCCGATGAATCAGCCTCGCCTCATGGGCGTATTGTAAGGCTGCGGCGACCTGCTTGACGTAGGCAAGGATGCTCTCAAGTGGCAGGATGGTTCCTTGAGGGTGACGCTGGCGCAAGGTGCCGCCCGCAGCGTAGTCCATCACGAGAAAAGGAGTGTCGTCCGCGATGCCAAAGTCCAACAGTGGGACGATATGGGGGTGCTTCAGACGAAACGTTCGGGCTTCATTGAGGAATTCCTTCAGCGTGTCAGGTGTCAGCTGAATCTTCAGAACTTTGACAGCCACCTGTCTCTGGTGATAAATATGTTCGCCCAGGTAGACCTCACCGAAAGTGCCTGCTCCCAACAGGCGGATGAGACGATAGTCGTCAAGTTGTTGTCCCACACGATCAGCCATCATTGTCCTGCCTTCTTCTTGCTAACCTCACACTGACAGTCGAGGTCTTTATTGTAGAGGAGAGGGGAGAGCATGTCAAGTGAGTACTTCACACTATTTCTGGAGGTATGCCATTTGTGGCTGCCTGCAACCAATCTGCGAGTTGTTCTTTGCTCATGCGCCCGCTGGCAACTGTCATCATGGCTTGATAGTAATCGATCTCGGTGGCCGTCGGCTCTAAGCCATTGAGTTGAAGACAAGAGAGTTCCTAATTATCGCCATAGAGAGCTCGCAAACGTCCCCATATACCCCAAGCAGAGCGGCTTAAGCTGATTCTCCTGGTCGGGTTGTGACCTTCTGGGCTCGTGTCCCACGCGGGACTGGGAGGTGATGCGCGTCGCGATGGGCGCGCATTTCCTCCGCCACCCCTGGACGCAGGTGCAGATCAGAACGCGGTCTCCCCGTACAGATCAGTGCAAAGCCAGCCCGTCGATCTTCCTCATAGAAGCGTAACGAAGCCGATTGGTCAACGATCCCACTGAGCACCTTGACGGCGCAGGTGATACACCAGCCCTGTTCACACAGACTGGGCAAATCTATTCCTTCTCGACGGGCTGTCTCCAGGATACATTCAGCGGCATGAACCACCAGGGTGACTGGACCCTCGGGAAGGTCAAAGGTGACGGAATAGGCCGTGTCGTCGTCGTCCTTAGGGATTGTAGAAGCCAGCATTTTTACTGTAGGGAGCTTCCCCAGGCGTCCCACGCCGGAAGTGTCCCGAAGGGCGGATGATGCCGTCACGTTCCTTGCTGAGCAACTCAATGAACCAGGCTTCGTGCTCAATCTCTTCATTGAGGATACGTGCCGCCATATCGTACGTTCGTGGATCCTTGCCGAAGGTCAAGTCACAAATTTCGCTCCAGGTTCGAATTGCGCAGCGCTCTGCCTCCAGGAGTACTTCCAGGACTTGGGCAGCCGTCACGTTGGTCACTGTATCGAAGGGGTTACTCATGGGTCGCTGCCCATTTTGTGATTGCGGCAGATAGGCATCAGGGCAACCGGCCCGGTTGGCGAAGGTGCGGATATCGTAGGGGAGCGTTCCCCCAAGCTCATAAATACGCGGGGTAATCAACTCAAAATGGGCACGGTCCTCCAGACGCGCGTCCTCGCAAATCTCTTTGTAGTCCTCGTGTCCGGCCAAATACATGCGCAAGATCGTGTAGTAGTAGTAGGTTGTGAATTCGGCTCCGGCAGCATCGATCAACTTCTCGAGCAGGTCGGCCACATTGACCCCGCGGACTTCAATGGCCTCCACTCCCACCCGTTGAGAGGTGTCCCCATGTTTGACGCGCCCAGTGGCATGAGGCTTGCTTCCATTACTCATCGTTCAATTTCTCCCTCTAAATATGTTTGCGGCTACAGGCGTAGTCTTTCTGGAAGTAGTTTAACACTGTTATTCGTGCAGGGTCAAGAGGTGGTATGCCAGGTAGATGCGCCCGCTGGCAACAGCCATCATGGCTTGATAGTAATCAATCTCGGTGGCCGTCGGCTCAAAGCCATTGAGTTGAAGAAAGGTAAACATCACCATGCCTGCTGCACGTTTGTTGCCATCAAGAAAGGGATGATATATAACTCCTACCTTTGTCTCGTCTTCCTCCCTGTGCTATAATCAATGCAGATATCACAATAACGTAGGCTACGATTTGGAGGAATGGCGCGTGTCGACACCGATCAATAGTGCTTATTTATATGCTGCTATATTATTTGCCGCCGGATTTGTATTTGTTATCCTGGCGACGACGGTCGCTAATCTGATTGCTCCCCACAGCAGGACCAAAGAGAAGCTCCAAACCTATGAATCGGGTGAAACGCCCATTGGCAGCGCCTGGGTGCAGTACCCGCTTGGATTCTATATTTTTGCCCTGCTCTTTGTGGCTTTTGATGTAGATATCGTTTTCATCATTTCCTGGGCGGTTATTTTCAAGCAGTTGAGCTTCTTTGGATTTTTTGAGATTTTCTTCTTCATCGTTGTACTCGCGCTGGGGCTGGTGTACGCATGGCGCAAGGGAGTGACTCGATGGATTTAGTACCACGTTCGAGGAGTATCAGCGCCCCAACTGAAACACGGGGATACCGGGATCAGAATGCCGCGCTGGCGCGCGACCTGGCGCCAATTGCGCAAATTACGGGCCAGGCCGTTGCGCCGAAAACGCTTAGAGGTGATTTTCTTGGCCTGGAGATTGACCGGACGCACCTGGTGGCGGTTTGCCGCTTCTTGCGCGACCAGCTGGGCTTTGACCTGTTGAGCTGTATATCCGGCGTCGATATGCTCGATCACCTTGAAGCGGTGTATCATGTGCGCTCGACCACACGAGGCCAGTTACTGCAACTGAAGGTGCGCCTGGATCACGAGAAGCCGGAAGTGGATAGCGTTGTTTCTGTGTGGCAGACCGCGAACTGGTTGGAGCGCGAGACCTATGATCTCTTTGGCATTCGATTCGCCGGACATCCAGACTTGAGACGGATGCTGCTGGATGACGACTTTGAGGGGCACCCGCTGCTCAAGAGCTTCCACCAGGTTCCCATTACGGTAAAGGATCGCGCTACGACCCAGATCGATCCCAACCTGGCGGTCTCTGGCAAATTTCAGCAGAGAGGCGTTGAGCATGTCGTGCAGAAGAAGCTTGGCCAGGGCATGGAGGAGCGACTGCATCCGGGAACGCCTACCTTTGGACACTCCTTTGAGGGGCACGAGGTGGAGGAAACGGTACCGGAGAATTTCTACGCGGGTGGGAAGAATATTTTGGGGCATGATGTAAAAGAGAACAAGAAGTAGTGGTAGGGGCGATCTCAGCCGTATCCGGAGCATGATGGAGGCAGTGGTTGCCCTGGCAAAAAGGTGAACGAAGGCGATGCCAAAAAGCAGGAAACGTAAGAGGGGATCGGCGAGTAAGAGCACGCAGAATGCTCCTACTACGACAAATAGCAGTGTGAAGACAACAGCGACGGGGAGAACGAACACCAACAATCGCCCATCTCTGTCACCAGGGGTACGCAGGGGGGTACGCGGGCCGCAGAGCCTGGTCTGGCCTGTCATGGTAGCGCTGGGTTGCTGGGGGATGGCCTTCTCCTTTTTTGTTTTTTCAAATGATCCCAATCACGTTTTGTTTGCCGGTATGGCGGCGCTGATGGCGTTGATGTGGACGTTTAGTGTGGTGGTGCGCATTCGCAAATTGCTGTTACTGAGACAAAGATGAGTTGCGGGGGATAGGCCCCCAGAGGGCAGCCCAAGGGATGCCCCTACTGATCGAGGCCCCCAGAGGGCAGCCCAAGGGATGCCCCTACTGATTGACAAGAGGTAGTCCATGGCGATAAATCGAGATGCAAATGTAAATCTGATGGAAGAAATAGGGCCTGAGGGGATTAGATCGCAAGAGATGCTGTTGAATATGGGTCCACAGCACCCCAGTACGCACGGCGTCTTGCGGCTAGTGCTCAAGCTTGAAGGGGAGACCGTGGTGGACTGTACCCCGGTGATTGGGTATCTGCACCGGGGAATAGAGAAGATCCTGGAGAATCGCCCGGTGATGGGGGGTATCCGCTATATGGATAACGCGGATTATCTTTCTCCTATGCTTAACGAGATTGCCTACGCAGGAGCCGTCGAACAATTGATGGGTATGGAACCGCCGAGGCGGGCACAGTATATTCGCCTGCTGACCGGAGAGATGCAGCGTATTGCCAGCCATCTCGTCGCGGTCGGTACGTATCTTGTGGACCTGGGAGCATTTACCCCTATCTTGTGGACGTTCCGCGACCGCGAAGGTATCCTTTCACTCTTTGAGGCCCTGGGTGGGAGCCGCTTCAATGTGAACTATTTGCGCGTTGGCGGCGTGCTGCACGATTTTCCCAAGGGCTGGCTCAAGGCGTGCGAGACCTACTTTGATCAGTTCGAAAAGAACATGGTTGAACTGGAAGGGTTGATCACGGGGAATGAGATATTCGAGTCGCGTACACAGGGGGTCGGCTATGTAGACCCACAGCAGGCTATTGCCTATGGGCTGACGGGTCCGATGTTGCGCGCTTCGGGTGTTAATTGGGACCTGCGCGTCAATCGCCCGTACATGGCCTACCGCGAAGTGCCGGTAAACGTGCAGGTGCGGCAGGAGGGTGATTGTTACGCGCGTTACAAGGTGCGTATTCAGGAGATATGGGAGAGTATTCGCCTCTGCCGGGTAGCGATGGACAAGATGCCGGGTGGGTCTATTGGCACACGAACTCCTATAGCCCTGCGTCCCCCGCGCGGTGAGACCTACTTTGCTATTGAGAGCAGCAAGGGCGAACTGGGGGTGTACTTTATCAGCGATGGCAGCGAATATCCCTGGCGTGCCAAGTTACGCGGACCGTCCTTTGTCAACTTGCAAATCCTCCCTGAGTTGTTGCGCGGCCATAAAATGAGCGACGTCGTAGCGATTATGGGGAGCCTGGACATTGTGCTGGGAGAGGTTGATCGGTGATTGACCGGGAGAAGATTGCGGCTGATGATCTTTTCGTAATTGGAGTTATCTTATGTATTTCTCAATTGTACTTGGTGATGATATTTGGAGCCAGCTAGGAGGGTACATTTTCTCCTGGCAGTTTCTGCAATTCCTGGTGGCTTTCGTCTCCTTCTTCGGCTTTATCCTGACGAGCGCAGTAATCCTGGTTCTGGCTGAACGCAAGGTCATGGGGTGGATGCAGGATCGCCTTGGGCCGATTCACACGGGCCCCCAGGGGCTTTTACAGACGGTTGCTGATGTTGGCAAGCTGCTTTTGAAGGAAGATATTCATGCCGCGAAGACTGACAAGGCGCTGTTTATTTTTGCGCCGTCTATCTTCCTGGCACCAATTGTTGCGGCCTTTGCAGTGATTCCTTTCTCGCCTTACGTGGGTTTACCAGGCATCACCATTGCCACTGGCATTGTGTATTACGTCGCCATGAGTTCGATTGACGTGATCGGCGTGATTATGGCGGGTTGGGGCTCCAACAACAAGTACTCGTTGATGGGTGGCCTCCGCTCGGCGGCGCAGATGATCTCCTACGAACTGCCGCTGGTGCTGGCGCTCGCCGGGGTGATAATGTTAACGAGCGCGCTGGCGGGTACTGGAGGTTATCCAGGCGAAGCGGGTATCGGCACGATCGCCATCAGTGAAATTCAGGACTTCCAGAATGTATGGCATGTGACGGGTAACGGTGTCCTGGATTTCCTCTTCGAGGGTTTTACGCCGTGGGCATGGTTCATTCTGATCCAGCCGCTGATGCTGGTCATCTACTACACCTGTGGATTGGCTGAGACGAATCGCCCTCCCTTTGATCTGCCAGAGGCGGAATCAGAGTTGGTGGCGGGCTATCTGACGGAATATAGCGGTTTGCGCTGGGCGTTCTTTTTCCTCGGCGAATACGGCAATATGACGATTGTTTCGGCGATAACAACATACCTGTTCCTGGGTGGCTGGAGTGGTCCCGGCGTGGCATACCTGACCGGCCTGGGTTCACTCGGTTGGGGATTGCTGGGTAACCTGTTAGCCGTAGCTTACTTCGTTACCAAGGTCTTCTTGCTCTGCTTTGTCTTCATCTGGATACGCAGTACACTGCCGCGTTTGCGCGCCGACCAGTTGATGCAGTTTGCCTGGCTGATCCTGATCCCGATCACGCTGTTCAACATCCTGCTGACAGGTTTGATTTACCTGGTGGTAAATAGCCTGGGCCTGGGAAGTTTGACGAATTTTGTTTTCCTGACGGTGACGGCCAGTTGCAACTGGGCGATGCTTTTCGCTTTCATCTGGATTGTGGGGCGCACGACGACCTCTACTACGCGGCGCGCGCAGGCGCCTGCTATTCGCGCGCAGCAGAGGGCTGGCACGGCTGTGCAAGTGCCAGAGCGGGCTGGGGCTCGCCGGGGGACAGTAGTTCCTGTTTTCTGCGAAAAATGGGTGAAGAAGAAATGGGAGTGCGCTCGCTGCTGCGGCCGACAGCGGCTTGATGAAGTAAGCCAATAAAAAGTGCGGCTGCGGCGCGAGTCTCGCGCCGCAGCCGCACTTTTTATTGGCTTACTTCCTTTTCTTTGGGGGGGATGTACCAGCAATGTTTGCACTTGACCGCGGGGGGCTTGACCCACTCTTGCTGCTCTTCACCTGCTGCGCTAGAGCCATCTCCGTTCAGAGGCTGCGCGTAGAGCTTCCGGTCGTCGGAGGTCAGGCATTTGCCGGTAGCAAGCTCAAATTGCCAGCCGTGCATGGTGCAGGTGAGGATGCCATCCTCTATTTTGCCGAAGCGTGTCAGGTCAGCCTTGAGATGTGGGCAGCGGCGCTGCATGCGGTAACCGTTGCTTTCCCAAAACTGGTGTTCAGGCGTCTGTTCCGCGTAATAGCCTTCGATATATTGGATGCGTTCGGGTGAGAGGCCCTTGAAAAAGATGTAGATGTATTCGTTGTATGGTCCCTTGCGCTCCGCTTTGAAGCGACAGGAGAGGAAGAGGTCGTTGACCCAGTCCTCGACGTGGCGGATGATGCTGGACTCGATGAGCGCGGGGTCAATCTGGAAGCGGTACTCCCACTCTTCGCCGTTCCATGGATAGATTTTCCGCTTTTGGAAATCAATGACCACCGCTTGCTCGCCGCAGTCCATGAGCAAGCGTCCGTTGACGCCGACGCAGGTGAGGTCCGCGGTTTCCAGCAGAGGCTCGAACCAGTCGCGCAACGATGAAAGGATATCTACCTCGCCGCGGGGCCAGCTCGCCCTGGCGGCTGCGATGACGGGGCGCTTGCGCTCCTGGTAGGCTTCGAGATAGCTCCGTTTCTCTGTGAAAATGGCTTTTACCTGTTTATCAGAGAGCGGGTGAGTCACTGTACAGGTACCCTTGTCGAAGGTGGCGACAGTGCCGGGGATCATCAAACGCCCGTTGTCGTAGCCATGTTCCTGCATATATTCGATAAAGACCGTCTGGTCGGGGAAGGTGTTCGTAGGGTCGCGATCGAAATCGTTGAAATGAAACATCTCGTCATCTAAGAAACACGGCGGCCCGGCGGATGGAATGACGTAGGTGGCATTGATCTGTTGGGCATAGCGCAGCGCGCGGGCCATCTCATTCTCGCGTTTCTTGCGGCCGAGGGCCTGCGTCATCTTCTCTGGGAACAGGTAGACCATGGGGTACCAGATGGCGCCGGAGAATTGCACGAAGTGGGCATCGTATGGTCCAAACTGGCTCAGGATATCTACATCTATGGGACGGGAGTCATTCTGGTTAAAGATGCACGTCTCGCCATCGTTGACAATCAGGCTTGAGTCGCCGAGCGGCCCATCGATGGGGGCGACCATTGCTACAATGGTGAAGCGCAAGCCATTGACCTCGACTGTCTGGCAGTTTTTTGTATAGATGAATTTTGTGAAACCGATACCCCGTAGAGCGCGCTCTAGAAGATTCAGTGGATAATCCGGCAGAAGGATGGTGGCCTCTTTCCAGACATGATCCCGCAGGAACTGGGGGTCGAAGTGGTCATGATGTTGGTGCGAGAGATAGAGATAGTCTGGACGCTTCAATTTTTCAATATCCACGTCCTCGTTGCTGGGAAAAGGGAACCACGAAGCAAAATAGGCCGGGTTAAACCACGGGTCACACAGTATCGTCCCGTGTTTTGTTTCGATGAATAAACCTGCTTGACCAAGGAATGTAATGTGCATCTATACTCCCCGTATGAATAGAATCGCTGATGTCAGCGTAATGCTTACAAGTGCACCGGCAACCACCTGGGCCACCGTATGACGGCGTAACACTACACGCGACCAGCTTACCAGGACAACCAGAAGAAATGCCGGTAATACAATGACTCCGTAGAGCGCGGTAAGAAATGTCACCGTGCCTGCCAGGGAGGAGGCATGGATACTAATTTTCCACCACAAGGTAATCACCAGCATGACAATACAGCTCACAGCCGTAATGATGAGTAATGTTTGCAGATTCTTGGGCGCCTTGATTAAGACTAACGTAACCAGGCCGGCCAGGACGGAAGCAAGGCCGAAAAGAAACGGCCCTATACGCTCTTTGCGACGGCTCA
Organism: uncultured Chloroflexia bacterium; assembly: GCA_963775585.1. Taxonomy (GTDB): domain Bacteria; phylum Chloroflexota; class Ktedonobacteria; order Ktedonobacterales; family Ktedonobacteraceae; genus UBA11361. Next base: position 26,070 of record CAVZJN010000061.1, read on the forward strand.
CATCCACATCTGAGAACTTGCCAAGGCGCACGCCGATGATGATATAGAGCATTGGTCCAAAGCTGAGGAAAAAGAGCGTAACGCTGGTATAGAAAAGAGCGGAGGCCAGGCTCTGAGCATCATAGAAGGCCACTAACAGGACGCCGGGTATTGAAATTGTGACCGGTGCAAGAATGTTGGAGACCAGCCGGGCGAAACGTATACGCAATGGTTTAGGTGAGGATGTCTCAATTACTGGATGCTCATTGGCATCGACAGCAAGATGTTTGGGCATAAAACTCCTTAAAGAGTAGTTTGAGTAGCAACAACGGGATAGCCAAGTAGCTTACTGGAGACAGCACTAAACGCAGCGGGGTTGCCACTACACCATAGCCGAAGTTCACCGTTGGCGCTTGCCGAGTTCGCTTGCCGAATGAGCGCTTCCGCGTTCAGCACGGAACGTGTGCGACGTGCTACCGCTGATCCACTATCGATAACATGGACACGATGATCGGTAATACGTTCTATGACTGGCCGCAGCGCAGGAAAGTGAGTACAGCCAAGAACGATAACATCGACATTCTTCGCGAGAAGCGGTTGTAGGGCATGACGCACTACTTCTTCGACGCCGGATCCATCAAGCTCACCCTTTTCCACTAATGTCACGAGTTCGGGGCAGCCGACAGCATAAACTTCGGTGCCCTCCGCGAACTCATCAATAAGCTGGCGGAGATAGAGCGCTTTCGCGGCCTGATTTGTCGCGGCAACGCCGATACGCCCTTTTTTGGTAGCACGCGCGGCGGGTTTTACCGCTGGAACTACGCCGACAAAGGGGACGGCAAACGTTGCGCGTAAGGTGTTTAGCGCTGTTTGCGAGGCGGTGTTGCAAGCTACAACGATGAGCTTCGCTCCCTGATCGATGAGAAACTGGCTGGCCTGGCTTGATAGCTCGATTACTTCAGCGTCGCTGCGCAAGCCATAAGGGCAATGCGCGGTATCGCCAAAGTAGATGTAGTTTTCGCAGGGCAATTCTTGCCTGAGCGCTGAAAGAATGGTTAATCCTCCCGCGCCCGAATCAAAAAGGCCTATGGGGGCATCCGGGGACGCAATGAATCGGGTTCCTACCTGATCGAAAGAGTGTTGACTGCGCTCGGCATCGCGAGCAGGGTAAATTTTGTCCGAGGGCGACCACAAAGGATCGATTCCATAATACTCATCTGACTCCGTGGCATTTTCTGAATTAAAGTGGTGCATATGTTTTTCTATCCAGGGGGGTGCAATGCAGTGTGCCCCCTATGTATTACGAAATTCGTGTTGTTCGCCAAAGACGCGGCGCATGGTATCACTGATTTCACCCAGAGTGGCGTAGGCCTCGACAGCGCTGACAATCAGTGGGAGGAGATTCTCGGTGCCAGCCGCACCCCGTTCCAGGGCTGCCAATGCTTGCTGCACCCGGGCATTGTCGCGTCGTTGGCGCAGGTCAGCCAGTTTCGCTACCTGGCGATTGCCCACTGTGGGATCAACGCGCATGAGGTTCGGGCGCGCTTCGTTTTCTAAGACGAAACGGTTGACGCCGACCACAATGGCGCGTTGCTCTTCCAGAGCATGTTGATACTCGTAGGCTGCCTGCTCGATCTCGGCCTGCATAAAGCCGCGTTCAATGGCATGCACGCTGCCACCGAGAGCATCGATCTGCTTGATGTAGTTCTGGGCCTGCTCCTCTATGGCGTTTGTCAGAGACTCGACATAATATGAGCCAGCCAGGGGATCGACAACATCTGCTACGCCTGTTTCATAGGCTAGTATCTGTTGCGTACGCAAGGCAACACGAGCGGACTCTTCGGTAGGGAGAGAGAGCGCCTCGTCCTTTGAGTTGGTGTGCAGAGACTGCGTGCCGCCAAGAACGGCGGCCAGTGCCTGGTAAGCGGTGCGCACGATATTATTATCGGGCTGCTGGGCGGTGAGGGTCGAACCGGCGGTCTGCGTGTGGAAGCGCAGCATCATCGAGCGCGGGTCTCTGGCATGGAAACGATCGCGCATAATGTGCGCCCACATGCGGCGTGCCGCGCGAAACTTGGCGACCTCCTCAAAGAGGTTGTTATGACTATTAAAAAAGAAGGAGAGTTGACCCGCGAACGTGTCGATGTCGAGACCAGCGTTGACGGCTGCTTGTACGTAACTGATGGCGTTGGAGAGGGTAAAAGCGACCTCTTGCGCGGCAGTTGAGCCAGCTTCACGTATGTGATACCCGCTGATGCTGATGGTGTTCCAGCGCGGCATATTCTCGCTGCAGTAGCGGAAGATGTCGGTGATAATGCGCATTGAGTGCTGGGGCGGGTAGATATAGGTACCGCGGGCGATGTACTCCTTCAGGATATCGTTTTGCACAGTACCAGAGAGTTTGTGAAGCGGGATGCCCTGTTTTTTGGCGACGGCGATATAGAGCGCCAGTAGAATGCTGGCGGTCGCATTAATGGTCATGGATGTACTGATGCGATCAAGTGGCAGACCATTGAGCAGCGTCTCCATATCTTCCAGGCTGGAAATCGAGACTCCGACCTTGCCGACTTCGCCCTCTGAGAAGGGATGGTCGGCGTCATAGCCCATCTGAGTGGGGAGGTCGAAAGCCACAGAGAGACCAGTGGTGCCCTGTGAAAGCAAGAAATGATAGCGTTTATTCGACTCTTCCGCCGAGGCGAAGCCCGCGTATTGGCGCATGGTCCACGGGCGCGAACGATACATTGCGGGGTGAATGCCGCGAGTAAAAGGGAATTCGCCCGGGTAACCCAGTTGTGCCTGGACGTCAAAGTCAGGCATCTCTTCTGCGGTGGCGAGGTCTGGCACTGTGATGTGTGAACTGGTGGTAAATTGTGGCTGCCGCTCGGCCGATTTTTCTTTAGCTTCGCGGGCAGTGGTGTTGCGCCATTCCCCAATATTTTTGCTCTCGTGTAGTTCCAACGAGTGTTTCCTCCTTCATTTTTCACTGGCATTATATCATATGTATGTAGGAAGAGGTTAATGAAGAGGTATTGGCACGAGGTTGCTTGCAAGGTGCTCTATAATTAGGAGGGAAGCTAACACACCGAATACTAAAGGTAATCGCCATATGCGTAAACAACTTGCCAGCCCTTGGATGAGGATTGCTCTCACGCTCTTATTGGCCGGAGTAATTGTACAATTTACTGATTTCTTTGAATTTTTTGGTCACAATAGTGTGATACCGCTGCTAATTGGCCTGGTTATTATTGTGATCGGCGTCTCCACTGAGCTGATTTTGCAACGATATAACAAAGGGAAAAGGATGTAGGGGTGCAATATCATTGGGCATTGCATGTGGCCCCTACTAGTGGCCCCTACTAGTGGATGATGACCAGTACGTCTCCCTGGTTAACGGTCTGGCCCTTGCTGACTTTTATCTCTTTGATAATGCCCGCGCGAGGTGCGGCGAGGTCGTTCTCCATTTTCATGGCTTCAAGGATAATGACCGTTTGGCCGTGACTGACGCTGGCTCCAACCTCAAAGGGGACCCCAATTACTAAGCCAGGCATGGGGGCGCGTATCTTGACTTCTCCGCTAGCGTGCGTAGATTTTACTGAACTCGTCAGAGCTTTCTCGCGCTCATCCTCGACTCGTACCTCGAAGCGCTGCTCTCCGAAGATCACTTCATAAACCTGGCCGCTCTCTTCCTCGTTTTGGATGAGGCGCCGCGCAAATACTTCGTATGATCTGCCTGCGATGACCAGGCTGTAACGTCCACCTATACTTGCCTGGCCCTTTGTTTCGGCGGCGAGTGGGGCGATGGAACGCCAGTCGATCTTATAGGTGTTTCCGTCTATAGTAATCTCTTGTTGCGGGCTGTTCTCGCCTGTGTCAATTTGGTATGCATTGTCGTTGACGGTGGAACTATAGGGCATTTTGAATACCTCGTTAGTGTTATTGTGCGTATGCAGTAGCTGAAAACATTATAGCATACGAAAATTTTAAGATTCTAACACTTCTCTAATACTTCTCTTACATCGTTCTAACACAGCCTGTGGCAAACTTGTATGCAGCAGTTGAACGAGTAACATCAGCAATAGTTTCAGCAGGCAAGAGGATATGGAAGCAGAGAACAAGCAATTACAGGGAAAGAATGAATATCTGCAACCTCTTCAGAAACAGCCGCCACGCTGTGCGAACTGTGATATCGATATCCTCTGGAAGCCGACAGTTGTGCAGGGGAAGACCTTTTGCTGCACGGGTTGCGCCGCTGGTGGTCCCTGTAGCTGTGATTATTCGCTGTATCGTTCGACCACTATCGCGGGGACTATCCATTATCACGAATGATATTGAAAAATACCCGGTTTGTTCACAATCTTATGTATGAAAGGAAGTACACATCGTGGGAAAAATTCGACCTGTTGGTGACCGCGTGGTTGTAAAGCCGGCGGCAAAAGAAGAAGTCACGAAGAGCGGTATCGTAATTCCTGACACCGCGAAAGAGAAGCCCCAGGAAGGTACAGTAATCGCTGTCGGCAGTGGTCGTCTCCTGGATAATGGCGACCGCGCAGTTATTGATGTACGCGAAGGTGATCGCGTCCTGTTTGCCAAATATGGCGGTACGGAATTCAAGCTGGATGGCGAAGAGTATTTAGTTCTAAAAGAGAATGACATTCTTGCCATTATTGGCTAAGTTTGAAGGGAAGGAACATTACGATGGCGAAACAACTGATATTCGATGAGGAAGCCCGCCGTTCATTAAAAAAGGGCATTGATATTTTGGCTGGCGCTGTGAAGTCGACGCTGGGTCCTAAGGGTCGCAACGTGGCGCTTGACAAGAAGTTCGGTGCTCCCAGCGTGACCCATGATGGTGTGACGGTAGCGAAAGAAATTCAGCTTGAGAACCCGTTTGAGAACATGGGCGCTCAATTGCTCAAAGAGGCCGCCACGAGGACGAACGATGTTGCTGGTGATGGAACCACCACGGCTACTGTGCTGGCCCAGTCAATTGTCAATGAAGGATTGAAAAACCTGGCAGCCGGTGCCAATCCTATGCAGCTCAAGCATGGTATCGACAAAGGTACCGAGGCTATTGTCGAGTATATCCGCACCATAGCAATCCCCATTGAAGATAAAAAAGAGATCGCACAGATCGCCTCTATCTCCGCAGCCGACGATCAGATCGGTAACCTGATAGCAGACGTGATGGATCGCGTCGGTAAAGAGGGTGTAATCACCGTTGAAGCGTCCAGGGGTATCAACTTCGAGACCGAGTACGTCGAAGGTATGCAGATCGACAAGGGGTACATTTCTGCCTACTTCGTGACCAACGCGGAGAAGATGGAAGCCTCCACTGAGAATGCCTACATCCTGATCACCGATAAGAAAATCAGCGCCGTACAGGATATCCTGCCTGTCGTCGAGAAGATGGTACAGCAGGGGCGGCGCGAGGTCGTGATTATCGCGGAAGATGTCGATGGCGAGGCGTTGGCGACCCTGGTTGTCAACAAGCTGCGTGGTATTCTTAATGTCCTGGCTGTCAAGGCCCCTGGTTTTGGTGATCGCCGCAAAGAAATGCTGCGCGACATCGCCGTGCTGACCGGCGGAACGGTGATCAGCGAGGAGATGGGACGTCGCCTGGATAGCGCAACCCTGGAAGATCTTGGTTCTGCTCGCCTGGTGATTGCGCATAAGGATGATACGACGATAGTTGAGGGTCATGGTGATACCTCCGAGATTCAGGGCCGCATCCGCCAGATTAAGGCGCAGATTGAGGAAACCACCAGCGACTATGACCGTGAGAAACTGCAGGAGCGGCTTGCCAAGCTGTCTGGTGGCGTAGCGCTGATTCGCGTTGGCGCAGGCTCAGAGGTTGAGCAGAAATACCGCCAGACCCGTGTTGAGGACGCGCTCTCCGCTACACGCGCAGGCGTCGAAGAGGGCATGGTCCCAGGTGGTGGCGTTGCTCTACTGAACGCGACAGCCGTCCTGGATAAGTTGCATCTGACGGGTGATGAAGCTACCGGTGTGAGCATCCTGCGCCGCGCCCTGGAGGAGCCCCTACGCCAGCTGGCTATTAACGGTGGCCGCGATGGTTCGGTGGTTGTCGATGGCGTGCGCCGGGCGCAGAAAGAGCACAACAACGATCACTATGGGTATAATGTGCTTGACGACCAGTATGAAGATATGGTCCAATCGGGCATCATTGATCCCGCGAAGGTGACACGCTCTGCTCTGCAGAACGCGACGAGTATTGCCGCGATGATCCTGACGACGGAGGCTCTGATTACGGATCTTCCTGAGAAGGAAAAAGCTGCTCCGGCGATGCCTGAGTACTAGTCTGTATAGAAAACGAGCACAAAAATACGGTCGGACATACGCCCGACCGTATTTTTGTGCTTGTTTTCTTGTATTTTACGACTGGAATTGGATCGAGTCTAACATTGGTTGGAAGTATTTTTGCATTGCTTCATTATAAACGACCGCCGGGGCGTAGTAGAGAATGTCGTAGTAGAGCTGGTTATGTTGTACCGCGATAGTGGTGAGGTGAAACATCAGCCCGGTAGTCGTGGTAAAGGTGGCGTCCTGCTTATCCCATTGGGCTCCTCCAACAGTGAGCTGAGGGGAAGACGGTGTGACAATGTGAAAGTTGTTTATCCCCTGCGCGCCCTGAAATGACGAGAGGTTGTTCTGATTGACATTATTGGCGCTACTAAGTGTGGCTGAAGCGGAGGATGAGAAACGCTCTATAAAGAGATCAATGCCATTATTCTGCTGTGGGTGAAAGGCAAGTACGACGCTATCGCTTGTAGATTGGGGGGTAGCTTTTGGCCACTCTACGGGGTATTTCAGTGTCATACCCACCTCAGAGCTGGTGATTTTTTGAAACGATGCAGGGGTCGGGAGCTGATTCGTCTGTGCAGAAGCTGTTGGCGCCGGTGTATTGGATGTAACTAGGCGTCTGCTGCGCTGGCGTGGGAGTGGGTAGAATCAGAGAGGCGTTTACTGTCCTGGTAGGAGGAAAATCGCCATTGTACCACAAGGTGCCCAGAGTTGCGCCAATGCCTATCAATGGGACGAGGATAAAGAGCGCAGTTATGAAGAGCACGCTGCGCGCAGAGCGTTTTGGCCTGGAAGAAAGAGGTTTTGTAGCGGTAAGGCTCGCCCTTTCCATCTCTTTGGAGGCAGCATTAGCGCCAGTGACTGATAAGGGCAATGGTGGGACGATAGTAGGCCAGGCAGGTGTACCTGGTGGTAAGTAAGAGAATGTCGCTGAACGGACCGGTGATCCGCATGTATGGCAGAATGTGGCTGTTTCTGGTAGTTCAGCATTGCATTGAGGGCAGGTCATAGGTTGGCTCCCATCTATTCTTGTGTCGGTGTTCTGCTTAAATGGCAATCAAAGCGGACAATACCACTACGACGATCAGTTACAACTTTGATTACTTCGAGGCTGATAAGTTCTCCAATAGAAATAGGTATGTCAACTTCATCGAGTACACGACACTCAAAATGACGTTCAGGGTCGACCGTATCGGCGATGACGCAGCGAACGTATGGGTGCTCTTCACCTTGAAAGATGGTTTTTAGTCCTGGTTCTTTAACCAGGAGGGTTCCTGCTCGTGTCATGCGTCAGGGTTCTCTACTAGACAAGACATATTGTATTCTATAGATTGCAATATAAAGAAGGTGAGGGAAAATGTCAACCCTTGGTAGGAAAACAGGCTTCGAGTTTTTTATATGACCAATGAGCCGCTCATTTGTCATATTCATGATGTATTATAATACTTCTGGGTTAAGGATGTTGGGTGGGCGTTGACCGTGATAATGAGCAACAAGGTTGTCACTGGCCATGGTTGCCATGAGCGTGCGCGTTTTCAGGGATGCGCTGGCGATGTGTGGTAAAAGCACAACGTTTTCCATGGTCAGCAACTCTGGCTCGACGGCTGGTTCGTTTTCAAAGACGTCAAGGCCTGCACCAGCTATAGTGCCTGCTTGCAGCGCTTTGGCCAGCGCTTTCTCGTCGACAATCGGGCCTCGTGCTGTATTGATGAGAATGGCCGTCGGTTTCATCAGGTTGAGTTCGCGTGTGCTGATCAAGTGGTGGGTGGAGGGCATATAGGGAGTGTGGACGCTGATAAAATCGGACTGCTGAAGCACGTCATCCATTGGCATGTAGGTGAGATTGTGGGCAGTTTCCTCTTCAGGTGACATACGATGGACATCGTAGTAGAGCACCTTCATTTCGAAGCCACTGGCGCGCCTGGTCATTATCTTCCCGATACGCCCTGCCCCTATCAAGCCAAGTGTGGAATAATGTACCTCGGCGCCACAGAAGAGCAGGGGTCCCCAACCGGCGAATTTCCCCGCGCGTAGATAGCGTTCGGCTTCAGGAATACGGCGTGCTGTCGCCATGAGTAGAGCAAAAGCGAGGTCTGCCGTAGTATCGGAGAGAACGCCGGGGGTATTGCTGACGGCGATGCCCAGGCGGGTGGCAGCTTCCACGTCGATATTGTTGTAGCCAACGGCCATATTCGCCACCATCTTCAAGCGCGGGGTAGCGGCGGCACAGGCTTCGAGGAAGCGGGCATCGATGTTGTCGGTAAGGAGGCAATAAATATAGTCGTGGCCGGGGCCTCTACGCAGAAGTTCTTCGTAGGACCAAATGTTTCCCTCGACCGGATTGGCTTCGACTTCACCAATGGCTTCGAGCAACGGATAGGCGGGACCGGGGACTTTCTGGGTTACCAGTATCTTTGGATGTTCTGACATGATGACCTCCTACGGTTAAATTATATTCTCAGGCTATTGTATCATTTGTGGGATGCGGATTGAAGTTAGCAGAGATAGAAAGCAGGGTTTTTCGATGTACCCGTATTGCCTCTCTTGCCTGTGCGCCGCCTGCGGCGGCGCTATAAAAGAAATGTGAGGGCTGGCCTGGCGCCGCGGCGCCAGGCCAGCCCTCACATTTCTTTTACTCTTTGGGGTGGGGAGGTCTAGATAGATTGCCGGGCTGTGGTTGTTTCCGCTTCCTCGGCGCTGTTCGGGTTGGCTGTATTATCGTGACTACTGTTGATGGCTGTCTCTGTTAAGACGGGATGAAAGGGCTTGCCGAAGCGGCGGCGCAGCAACATAGAAAGCGCGGGCCAGCCATCTTTCCATGGGTTGAGCTTTTTCTCTACGCGAGGTGAGTAGCTGATAGGCACTTCGAGAATCTTGTAGCCTGCCTGGAGAATGCAGGAAGTGATTTCTGGTTCAATCTCGAAACGGCGGCCTTCCATAGGAAGCGCGCGAGCTAAGATACCGGGCATCAATTTGTAACAAGTCTCCATGTCGTGGATACGCGAGCCAAACAAAATATTTGTGACGGCAGTGAGAAAACGATTGCCCCAACGTGTTGTGAATTTCTGGCCGGAAAGATCGCGGTACCCATAGACAGCGATCTTACTGTTACCTGTGCTGTTTGCCGCTTCCCACTTGCGCACCAGGGCAGGAATATCTTGCGGATCGTATTCCATATCTGCGTCCTGTACTGTTACCAGGTCTCCGCTTACCAGGCCAAAGCCGGTACGCAGTCCCGCGCCTTTGCCCTGATTCTTGTCGTGGCGGATAAACCGATAGGTGGTGAAAGGCTCTTTCTGCCGCAATACCTGTAAAATCTCCCAAGTGCGATCGGTGGATGCGTCGTCTACGACAACTACCTCAAGATCAAGGGATACTTTGGAGAGCGACTCCAAGACCTGAGCCACTGTCTCTTCTTCATTAAATACTGGGACAATCACCGAAACACGCATGTACCTAATACCTCGCTTCTTTGGGGGTGTAACGATATTTTTATGAATTACGAATGTCACTCTAAAGTATATCGAACGAATGGGGGAAAAGAATAGCAACAAAAGGCTATTGCCAGATCTGAATGGTACCATCGGTTAGAGCAACGATCAACTGCTTCTCCGAAAAATGGAGCGCGCTGATCTGCCAGGGATGATACAATTTTTGTGCGATCTGTCCTTCGTCTGTGGCCCAGAGGTCAATAACACCTTCGTTGATTTCGCTATCCTCTCGGGCAATGGCTAGCCATTTGGCGTCGGGGGAGAGCGCCAATTTCGCGCTGCCGCCCATTGTTCCACCTGGTAACTCGCTATATAGCCCGGTGACTGTATCGTAGAGTCGCACATTGTGACCGCTGTAGACGAGAGCTATTGTCGAGGCATCGGGGGTCACAGCGTAGGGAGGGGTGTACTCAACGCACCGTCCGATGACTACCGAGGCGGTGATCTGCGGGCGTAGTTTGCCGCCCATGCGGGTACGCGCGGTAAGATCCCAACGGCGAACGACCGCCATCTCATCTGCTTCGCCGGGCACGTGGGCACAGGAGAGCGTGAGCAAGGTTCGGGTATCCTGTGCCAGCACCCGCAGGCGTATGGCCCAGAACTGTCGTTTCTCGACCTCTTCTTCGGCGCAAATGAGTGGCGTGCTCAATAACCTGGGGGGCGCTCCAAGAGTGTGCTTTACGACATCTGTAGCTCGCACGCCCAGGGCACGCGGCCCAAGGTTGGCATCTGGCAACAACGGGAGAGCCATCATGACTTCCTGCTGCCCGGCAGGGGCCTCTAGAAGTGACGTGTCAAGCGAGTAGTATGCCGAGACTGCGCGTTCAACGAGTGGATAGCTCCACAGCAAGTGTCCGTCTCTGGCATCCCAGATATGTAATCCCAATCTTCCCCATCCGGCCAGCAGATTGCCTTGCGTGGAGAAGCGCAGCGCTCGCAGTGACTCAACGGTCAGCGCTGGATCCGCCGTAAAGTGTGTTGGCGCGACTGTGTTCTCCGCATGCCAGAGCATTCCTTTGCCATCAAGTGTGCCAATGGCGACGCAGAATCCACCCTGAGCCGGAATACTGCTCAGCGATGATATGACACCGAGCTTTGTGTGCAACGCCGGCCCGGCCTTGAATGGGCCTTTCGTGCTAAAGATGCTGAGGCCGGAAAACTCGATGTCGTCCACCGTGTCAAACTTGTGTGGTCTGGAGCGAGGACGTGTTAAACCGCCCTTGCGAAAGTCGATGACTCCGCCAATGATGGTATCGTAGTTCAGACGTTTTTCTGGATCGCTCAGGACATCGTAGGCGCGATTGATACGTTTCATCTGGACTGCGCCGCCCTGTCCTGCCACGTCGGGATGATAGCGCCGGGCCAGTTGCCGGTATGCGTGCTTGAGGGTTTCGCTATCGGCGTCTATTGGTACGCCTAAAATGGCGTAGAAATTATCAGGTGTATCCATCATATGCAGATATTATACCATTCGCTTTTCGTGGCTCATGGGGCCTTGTTTGCGTGGCTCGGTGACGCTCGTTTCTTACCATTTTGTTCGCTGGTGTCCACCATTGTTCGTGGTTTTCTATCGGTTTTGCTGTAACTTTTCTGTGCCTCAGTCGGCCTCGCAATTTGTTTTTCGTACCTTTTTCGCCGCCTCTCAAGGTTTCTCTTGTGTTGAAGGTCGTTGTCCCATTATTGTGTAACGAAAGAAGAGACCCGGCATCCGTGGTGGAACCGGGCCTCGTGTGGTTAGTGCCCAAGCAGGTGAAGTGCAATTTCAACAAGGGTGACGGCGATGCCAGCCACACACAAGATGATCACCAACCGTTTGTTTCGTATTTCTTGCTCTTTAAGTAGCTGGAATACCTTCGCAGTCTCAGTGTCCCGCTGCGTTTCGCCTTCGCTCAGGAAGCCGATGAAAAAACCTATTTTTCTCAAGGTTTACTCCGCGTAAGAACGGGTAAACGCTTTTTTAACCCGGAAAAAGGCCAAGCGCTCCCACGGACACGCTCGACCCCGGTTTTCCCATCTCCGGTTTATAGTGGCTTCCAGTGCGCTACGACGTAGCGTTGGGTGTGGGTAATTCGTTTACGACTTCAACAATGACGCACCCTGGCATCTACAGTGCCATACGTGAGGCACCTATTGCAGGTTCAGGTGATATGTTGTGCAAGATGAGCAAACTGTTTACAGCTCAGAGAGGCGCAAACCTCAATCACTTGCACAAGTAGTTCCCTGAACTTGCACTATCCTACGCCTCGCAAATTTTCGTCTCTTTGACTCGCTTAGTATACTCCAACAAATGCTTGAATGCAAGAGCGTAATCATGGCAAAAAAACAACATTAATCATGTTAAAGCACAATTCTATGAGATAGTTTACGGCCCCATAGAGCAACTTTCCAGCATAGTATTTCTCAGAAGAATAATACCGCCGCACTACTGCCCTTTTGTCGTTTCATTGCGTTTCTTAAATTGACTTCCCAGGCCAATTTAAGAAGCGTCATGAATGGTGTTTACATGCTGTTTTCCGTCAATTTTCTGCTTTTTGTAGCTACGGTGCAACATTTCTTTGAGATTAATAGGAAAAAATATGCGGGGTCTGTAAACATATTAAGGCCTGTGTGTGAAGAGGCCAATGAAAATAGCGATGAAACCGAGACCAATAAGTCCTCGGCAACTCCAAGGTAGTATAGCTTATGTTTTAAAGCGGATACCTTGTGTTCTCGAATATCATCAGCTACACGAAGGTCAACTGAACGAGCATAAGGCATTATTCCTATAAAGGAAATTATTAAGGAAACGAAGAAGAATAAGAGGGCAGACACCTTGAAATTTGAATCTACAAATTTATTGTCAACAAATATTATGCTGCCACCGAGTAGTGCTACATTAAGAGTCACGAGCTGGCGTAGTACCTCGTTAGCGAAGACGAGGTTATGCTTGAGTGTTTCACGTCCCCATGAGATGTAAAATTCATCATCTTCCGAAGGGGCAGTCCCCTCTATCGGTTCCTGATTTACGTTCTTAGTCATAGTTGGCTAATATTTCACGTTGTTTACAGTTTGACATTGAGAACTTATCAAGGTGTATGTTTTAGGAGATTTTCGCTCCAATTCATCTGACTTTATATCGAACGTTTTTTTGGTTTCTTCCTTTCTATGAGAAGTTGTACTTCAGGCTCGGGGTTGAAGTAATTAATTGCCTTACAATTGCGACATTCGTATGATACCATTGCTTATTCCTCTCATGTTTTCTTTTTTTCAAATGGTTTGACTTTAATTATCCTCAGCTATTGCTACATGTGCCACAATTTTGATGTTGCTCTTTAAAACGTTTATCGCGAAAAATTGTAACTACTCTGGTCAGGGCAGTTATAACACACGCTTTTCGTGGTTCAATGGGCTTTGTTTGTGGGGCTAGGTGACGCTCGTTTCGTGGCATTTTGTCCGCTGGTGTTCACCATTGTAAGTGGTTTTCCTCCGGCTTTGCTGTCAGTTTTGCTCTAACTTTTCTGTGTTTGGTTGGCCTCGCAATTTGCTTTTCGTACCTTTTTCGCCGCCTCTCAAGGTTTCTCTTGTGTTGTAGGTACTTATTACCTAAATTTGGCCCAAATTAGTGGCAGAGAGCCACAAGAAAGGAGCTTGCCAAAAGAAAGATGATGAGCCATATCTATCGTAGAGTAAAAACTTAGCGATAGGAGGAGCATCATCATGAACGAATTTATCACACCGGCCACCAAGCAGTTTACCAGTTGTGCCAGCTTGGCCGCTATCGGCATCAAGCTGAGAGAGCTGAGGGTGTTTGAACCGATTGAGCAAACCGTGCAGATTGCGCAAAAGACGATCAAAGATAGCCCGACCGACAAACTTTACGACGCCTTGATCAGCATGCTGGCAGGAGCCCATGGTTTGGTCGAGATCAATACGCGCTTGCGAGCCGATGTCGCCTTGCAGCGAGCCTTTGGACGCCGCCGCTGTGCCGAGCAATCGGTGGTGCAGGACACGTTGAATGCCTGTACAACAGAGAATGTGGAGCAGATGGAACAAGCCATGGACACGATCTATCGTCAACACAGTCAAGGCTACCAGCATGATTATGAGGCTGACTACCAGATCCTGGATGTGGATATGAGCGGTCTGCCTTGCGGGCCCAAAGCGGCATTTGCCACCAAAGGCTATTTTGCCAAACAACGCAACCGGCGCGGACGCCAATTGGGCCGCGTGTTGGCCAGCCGCTATCAGGAAGTGGTGGTCGATCGGCTCTTTGATGGCAAGACGCAACTGACCCGCGCCTTGCAGCCGCTGATGCTGGCGGCAGAAAAGACCTTGCACTTGGATGCAGGCAAGCGCAGCCGCACCATGGTGCGCCTGGACGCGGGTGGAGGGAGTCTGGATGATGTCAATTGGCTGCTGGTTCGTGGCTACCAGGTGCACGGGAAAGACTACTCGGGCCAACAGGCCAAACGCCTGGCCAGCACGGTGGAGCACTGGTTCCCCGACCCCCATCAGCCAGAACGACAGTTCGGCTGGGTGACCGAAGCGAGCAACACCTATATGCGCCCGGTCAAGCGCATCGCGGTGCGCTGCCGCCAACAGGATGGGCAATGGGCCGTCGGCGTCTTGCTCTCGACCTTGTCGGTGCGCCAGGTGCTCGTGTTGACCGGGCAGCCTCTCTCCTTGCTGGAGGATCCAGCGGCGGTGCTGCTGGCGTATGTCACCTTCTACGATCAACGCGGAGGCGGCGTCGAGACCTCCTTCAAGGGCGACAAGCAGGGACTGGGCATCGGCAAACGCAGCAAAAAACGCTTTGCCGCTCAACAGATGGTCATGCTGCTGGGCTCGCTGGCGCACAATGTGATCGTCTGGGCTCGCCATTGGCTGGCCAGCCCGACCTTGCACCATTACGGGATGCTGCGCATGGTGCGCGATGTCTTTCATATCAGTGGCTTTCTGTTGATCGATGCCTGCGGGCAGGTAACTCAGATTGTGCTCAATCAGGCCGCTCCTTTGGCATCGGCTTTAGTTCATCCTTTGCGCAAGCTCCTGGCTTGCGCTCATGTGGCCGTTAATTTGGGCCAAACTTAGGTATTAATGAGCTTTGATTTGCTTTCTTTGGCTTCTAGATAGAGGACGTACGAGCGTCGAAAATCTTCGTATTCGCCCTGCCACTCTCCTGGTAGTGGTTGAAAGTGAAGACTTTGCGCAAGTCTGTCGCCGTCTTCTGTTGTCGCTACTGTGTAGACACGCCTGATAATGACTCCCTTCTCCAGTAGCTCTATGAGATATCCACGGCTCCATAGAGCAACTTTCCAGCATAGTATTCCTCGGTGATACCTGTTTCGCAATGATGCCGATGACATAGCGATCTTGATGTATACCTGGGTGAAAGATAGGTAGCTTTCGGCGTTGCCTGAGTATCACACTAGAGCATCGCAAGCGGAAGTACTTCTACGGCGATACTCGCAAGGAAGTGCAAGAAAAGCTGAAGATTGCGCTCCGTGAACAGCAACAGGGAATGTTGGTAACTGGGCCTCAGCAGTTGCTCAAACCATACTTAGAGAATTGGCTAGAGCAAGTGTATAAGCCAACTGTGAAATTGAATTCCTATGTGCAGTATCGTTCGATTATTCACCATCATTTGATACCTGCTTTTGGGAATATTCCTGTGCAGAAATTAACCTCTGAGAAGTTACACGCCTTCTATCGCCAGAAGCTAGATGAGGGGTTGGCTCCTGCTACTATACGGCTTATTCATGCGGTACTGAGTCGAGCATTAGGAGATGCAGTTAAACAGGGATTGGTTGCGCGGAATGTGGTAACATTGGTATCTCCACCTCGGATTGAACGGTATGAAGCGCAAACACTTTCGGCTGAACAGGCAGAGAAGCTACTTGAGGCTGCGCGTGGTTCACGTCTTGATACACTGCTGATTATGGCATTGACTACCGGCATGAGACGAGGTGAGTTATTAGCGTTGCGGTGGGATGACGTGGACTTTCAGCAGGGTTCAGTCTCTGTCCATCGTACTATGTCGAGAGTAGGAGGATATGGGTATCGTGAGAGTGAACCAAAGACAAGATCAAGTCGGCGGCGTATCGTGCTTCCAAATGTGACGTTAGACGCATTGAAAGAGCATAGGATACAGCAAGATGCGGCACATATGGAGGTGGGTGATAAGTGGCATGAGAAAAGGGTTGGTCTTCTGTGATCGTTATGGCGGTTTTTTCAGTCCTGATAGAGGTGCTTAGGAGTTTTAGCAAGCTCTTGAAGAAAATTGGCTTACCTCATATGCGCTTTCATGATCTGCGTCATAGTGCAGCAACGATTTTGTTGGTAGCGGGTGTACATCCGAAGGTGGTACAAGAGCGGTTGGGGCATAGCACTATCGCAATGACGTTGGATGTGTATTCTCATGTGTTGCCTTCGATGCAACAAGAGGCGGCGGGTAAGATTGATGATCTGTTTAAGCATTAATGAGTATTGTAGTAGAACCATATTAAGATATTGTGTAACTACTCAGGTACCTCATTCGGATCAGATGGTAGTCCCTCATGGGTCAATCGCTTTTTGTTGGCCGCTTGTCCTCTAATGCCTTGGTTTGAAGCTCAAGGCGGCGCATAGCAAGAGCATGGTGATAGTCCTCTTGTCGTTTGGGGTATAGGAAGCTAAACAGCTTATTCCACATAAAGCCAAGCGGAATAGTGCCTAATATAGGCGCTAGAAAGAAGGCGTTGTGAGTGATGTAGGCGGCAACGATAGGAACAATGAGGACTGCAAAGGTAACTATCGTTGTCAGAATGAGGCCAGTCCATTGCATCGGCCTTGACGGTAGTAACTGATTTGCTTGCTGCTGGGTGCTTTTGCTCATAGCAGGCTCCTAAACTGAATAGAAAAACTCGTGTATAGTGATTAAATAGGTACAACCACATTAAGGACCTGTTAAAGAATAACTTTCGGATTGCTGAATCACTTGAAGAAAGGGTGGCGCTATTTACATAACGTTTGTGGGTAAATCAAGATTGAGTCGGAAGTTGTAAGTAGAGCCGGAAAAAGCGGTTTACAGAATATCAGGGCACCTGCTTTTTCCGGTTCAGGCTATCTGCACGGCACTTAACTTTGAGTTCGTCAAGGTGGTAATCCTCTGGCCGTTTGTAGAGGAACTTGGCGAGGCTGTGCCATATGAAACCAAGAGGGAGAGAAGGAGCGAGATAGTACGGTTCTAGATTACATATGCGATGATCAGGGGCGTGACTGTTAAGAGGGTTGCGACGATCAGTCCTGCCACTGCATGGCTCGAAGTGGTGATGGAGATGGTGGTGTTTTCGACATACAGTCTCCTCGCTACTGTTCGTTGCTCTCGGGGAAGAGCGGTTTTGGAAGTGTGACGTTTTTGTCTCGTTTTGCTTTGTGGTAATCTGCTTCCAATGCCTGAACTTCAACGTCACTTAGTGGTAGATTAATTAGGTATGCAATAAGACGAAAACAGAGTGTTATAGTAACTCTTTACCCATTTATCCATCATCTCTCACGGCGATATTTTGCCAATGAGGCTGATCAGCTTCCAGCGAACCTCATTTAATCGCTTAATGACCTGTTCCAGTGGAAGTTCTCTCCGCGTCCGAAGAGCAAGGGCTAGTACGGCGATAACTATGAGCTGTCCTGTGAGCTTTAAGCAAAGGTACGTGCGCGAAGCGCAGGTAAACGTTCAGGAGCGTTCACAACCTCGCGAAAATGGGTAAACTGATTTATCAGTAGAGACCAAATACCAGCAATCTCAGTGTAACGTTGTTCTTTATCTGAGGTTTGTTCTCCAAGCGCTTCGTCAAGCATTTTCGCTGAATAGTAGAGAACGCTAAGTGTGCTGAATTTCTCTAGTCGGTTGGTGAGGGTATTAGACTTCCAATTAATCAGGTCTTTCTTGATAATTCCTGGATGTCCTTTATCCTCTCCCATCATCCATTGTGCATATGTGGCATAGCTATCATTTATGATTGTTCGGATCGCTTTTCCTCGGTCTATGGCACGAGCAGATTTATGCATGTGTAGAAACATCTCGGAGCATTCTGCGAATGGAGGGGAGGGAATGAGGAGCACTGGAATCGTGTTATCCGCAAGATCTTGGCGTTTCTGTCCTGACAGCATCGAGAGGGCTTGAAACATGCCTAGCATGCGCTGGTAGCCATCAAGGGGAAACCATACTTCTGGTCCGGTCTCTGCTAAGTCAAGCCAGCCCCAGATACCGGGACCCTCTTCTTCATTCTGCCCTATTGGGAGCGGTTGAAACGGTGGAAGAGAATAAACAGCAAATGAGAAACCACCCATCCACCAAGTTTCACCATGAGTGACATGATGAACGACCAATCTGGCAATCTCATCGACTGCTTTTTCTTCTTTTTCTAATAGGGGAAACAAATCCTTTTTAAGCGGAAACGAGTGATCCATCGCTTTTTTGAGAAAAGCCAGCGTGACTGTCCCAGAACACGCCTCGCGACCCCCTGAAATTATTCGTTGTACTAACATTGCTCTCTTCCTTTTCTGTTGTTTACGCAAAATATTTGTTTGCGGAAACAGATATAGAATAATATAGCATGCTTCTCCCCCTTTGTCAATTATGCGAATTGCCTCAACCGTCACTAGAGGCAGAAGAGCGAGCATAAGCAGTATTACACGCAAAAGGATAAGCGAGGAATGCTACGCGCATAATCCTAAAAGTTTCTGCATTTCCGTCCTATGCTCCATAAAGCTGCTAAAAACCACTGCTCTACCTCTGGTGACAGCTGACGTAGCGCTACCCTAAGAAGAAGAATGCCCGGCGAAACGAGGTTGAAGCGTGTAGTTCCACTGCGCATAGAAAGTTGTTTCTTAACAAGCTCTAAGTGGTGAAGGTCTGGTGAATCGAGCGTGATTTTCACCTCCTAATGAGGTACCTGAGTAGTTACCTTTTTTTGACTGGCCTCATTCGGCGCATGTTCTCTAGGTCTTTCTTTTTGTAGTAGACCACATTAGGTGCAATTAGCTGATGAAATTGTTCGATACCTGCTGCTCTTGTTCGTGTTCGGAGCGTCTGACTGGTGATACCTCCCAGGTAGTCACACGCTTGACTAATGGTTAGATATTCTTCTCCGTCTACGGTGATATACTTTTCTGGTCGGTTATGGTCATAAGCTGATCTCCTTTTTTCCTCTCGTTGCTATCACATATTATACTATACTTTCAGGCGTTTGCAATAGATATAGTAGCTTTTGCATACTCTTTACATCTTCTCTTTCGCTCAGGTTAGTTTACAGTCTCATATGGTTGTTGGGGAAACTGTTTTGCTGTCAAGATAGCTGTAGCTGCTTGATCAGTTGAAACTATTGTGCTATTTCAGTGTGAAGTGAGGTGTGATGAGGGTTGATAAGGGGCTATTGCTGTAGGATGTTTGGTATGGTTTGGGATATGCAGATATTATATCGTATGATGCCGGCTCATTTACAACGAGATGATGGCATCAACAACCAAGCGTTCGCTTGATTGTTTCTGCCATCATCTCTACTGCCACTTCTTCAGATACTTGATACTCAGCGGGTAAAAATTGGTTCATAAGGATAAAACCTGTACTGATCGCGGTAAGCATCTGCAATTGGGCAGGCAAGTCGATATCGGTGCGGACCATGCCCTTGCCGCGGAGCAGTTCCAGGTATGCCTTTGAAGCCTCGAAGCGTTGCTCAAAATCTTTTTTGCCAAACTCACTATGCGCTAATTCCCCAAGCACCTCGGTATCGCGTAACATTAAGGCTTTTATGAGAGGGCTGCTCAGTGCCGCAAGAGAACCATGTTTGGCCATGCCATGCAATGTACCACCTTCTGGATCACTTGCCATACGTTGCATCAGGTCTTTACCTGCATTTAACCTCTCTCGTACCAGAAGCGCACGAAAAAGATCCTCTCGCGTCTTCCAGTGCAGGTAAATCGTGCCTTTCGCTACTCCCGCCTGCCGAGCTATATCATCAATGGTTGTCTTGCGATAGCCCCAACGCTGTACTAGTTCGGAAGCGGCATCGAGAATACGCTCAGCCCGCTGCTGCCTTTTCGATTGTTCCTCCTGTGATGTACCATCTCTATCGTTCCGTTCGGCCAAAACATCTTGCTCCTTCCACGAATATGACCACATGACCAATTAGTCTGACTTAGTCATATGTCATCTGGTCATAAGTATAATGACCAGATCATCAAAAGTCAAGGGTATTGCCCGTGATGGTAAATGCACTCATAATCCACTCTTCACAATCTCCTGCCAGATTTGCGCATAGATCCCCTTCAAATCATCTCCCAATCCAAAAGGATTGCCACCCGCGTCCAGCAGCCCGATGACCGCATCGAGCAGCGCAGCCATATGGCGGTCTCCCATGGTCGTTGACTGGTTACGTAGCTCGACGAGATTATTTCGCCACTCGCTCCGTTGGTGAGCGGCAGGACCAAGCACCGCAAGGGTATTGTTGATAATTGCAGCAAACACACGCGGATCAACACCCCCTGACGCTACACCAACCACAATGGCCTCCCATGCCTGCTGATATACCCCCTTCAGGTCTCGTCCAAGTTGAGAGAGATCCTTGCTGAATAATGCCAGCTGGATCACATTAATTAGCGCTTTCAGATCTTCATCAGTGGCCTGTGCAGCCAGCATACTGAGATATTGCGCGTGCTCCATTTTCTTCTGTGCACCACCCAAAAGCGCTGCAATAGTACGGGGAATCAACTCAGCATCAAAAGGCAGAGCATCCTCCCCTTCGTCGGAGATAGCAACGGAGGTCTCTTCGCCTTGTAGTCCCCCAGCGGCAATGCCAGCCAGGATCTCGTTGAGCGCGGCAGCGTAGGGATGTTCTTCGGGAAGAGCGTTTGCTTGACCATCAAGCACCGCCAGGATAGCGGTAAAGAACTCGGCATCTTGCGACTGATTGATACGTTGTGCTTGCTGTAATGCATTCATCATTGCTCCACGCCATTCGTCCCGTTTCTCCGGCATTTCAGTCATCACCGTGATGGTATTCGCAACGATGATCCTCAGTTGCTCTGGCGAGAGGTGCTCCGGCTCATTCGGCACGTTTGCCTGCACATCACGTAGCCAATCGGGCTGCGGCTGGTGCATGACCTGCGCCCAAAGGGCATCGAACTGTGCCGGGCCAAGCACCTCCCCTTTGATCGAGATGAGTAACTGCTGCATGACCTGGGCGTCGTAGGTGAAGCCGCTCTGGCGCAGGCTGGTATAGGCTTCCCAGGCCATAGATAAGGCGCGGTGATGGTCACCTTGTTGGAACAACAGTTGGCAAAAGTTGGCTTGCGTCACCGCTACACTGCGCACATCGCCCAATTCCTGATCAGTACGCAATGCTTGCTCATAGAGGGCCATGGCCTCCTGCGGCTTGCCTTGCTGCACCAGCACATCGGCCATGGCAGATTGCGTCACCGCTACACTGCGCACATCGCCCAATTCCTGCTTGGCACGCAGCGCTTGCTCATAGAGGGCCATGGCCTCCTGCGGCTTGCCTTGCTGCACGAGCACATCGGCCATGGCAGATTGCGTCACCGCTACACTGCGCACATCGCCCAGGTCCTGGTACATATGCAGTACTTGCTCATAGAGGGCCATGGCCTCCTGCGGCTTGCCTTGCTGCACCAGCACATTGGCCATGGCAAGTTGCGTCACCGCTACACTGCGCACATCGCCCAGGTCCTGGGTGGTACGCAACGCTTGCTCATAGAGGGCCATGGCCTCCTGCGGCTTGCCTTGCTGCACCAGCACATTGGCCATGGCATATTGCGTCACCGCTACACTGCGCACATCGCCCAGGTCCTGGTGCACATGCAGTATTTGCTCATAGAGGGCCATGGCCTCCTGCGGCTTGCCTTGCTGCACCAGCACATTGGCCATGGCAAGTTGCGTCACCGCTACTTCTGCGCACATCGCCCAGGTCCTGCTTGGTACGCAACGCTTGCTCATAGAGGGCCATGGCCTCCTGTGGCTTGCCTTGCTGCATTAGCACATCGGCCATCGCATGTTGCGTCACCGCTACTTCTCGCACATCGCCCAATTCCTGCTTGGTACGCAAGGCTTGCTCATAGAGGGCCATGGCCTCTTGCGGCTTGCCTAGCTGCCTGAGCACATCGGCCATGGTATGTTGCGTCACCGCTACACTGCGCACATCGCCCAGGTCCTGGTACACATGCAGTACTTGCTCATAGAGGGCCATGGCCTCCTGTGGCTTGCCTTGCTGCTTTAGCACATCGGCCATGGCATACTGCGTCACCGCTACTTCTCGCACATCGCCCAATTCCTGCTTGGTACGCAAAGACTTGCTCATAGAGGGCCATGGCCTCCTGCGGCTTGCCTTGCTGCATCAGCACATTGGCCATCGCATGTTGCGTCACCGCTACACCTCGCACATCGCCCAGGTCCTGCTTGGTACGCAACGACTTGCTCATAGAGGGCCAGCGCCTCCTGCGGCTTGCCTTGCTGCACTCAGCACATTGGCCATGGCATATTGCGTCACCGCTACACTGCGCACATCGCCTAGGTCCTGCTTGGTACGCAACGACTTGCTCATAGAGGGCCATGGCCTCCTGCGGCTTGCCTTGCTGCATCAGCACATCGGCCATCGCATATTGCGTCACCGCTACACTGCGCACATCGCCCAGGTCCTGGTACAGTACGCAGGACTTGCTCATAGAGGGCCATGGCCTCCTGCGGCTTGCCTTGCTGCACTCAGCACATTGGCCATCGCATGTTGCGTCACCGCTACACTGCGCACATCGCCCAGGTCCTGGTGCACATGCAGTACTTGCTCATAGAGGGCCATGGCCTCCTGCGGCTTGCCTTGCTGCATGAGCACATCGGCCATGGCATATTGCGTCACCGCTACTCTGCGCACATCGCCCAGGTCCTGGTACACATGCAGGACTTGCTTATAGAGGGCCAGGGCCTCCTGCGGCTTGCCTTGCTGCACCAGCACATTGGCCATCGCATGTTGCGTCACCGCTACACTGCGCACATCGCCTAGTTCCTGGTACACATGCAAACTTGCTCATAGAGGGCCATGGCCTCCTGCGGCTTGCCTTGCTGCATCAGCACATCGGCCATGGCAAGTTGCGTCACCGCTACACTGCGCACATCCCCCAGGTCCTGGTCAATCTCAAGCGCCTGTTCATACAAGGCCAGCGCGCGTCGATTCTGGCCCAACCTCCGATAAGGCTGAGCAAGAAAATAGGCCAGCGAACTTCGGCCAGCGGGAGGAAGATAGCCGAGTGCAGCTTCAAAATCCGGCAGACTCTGGCGCACCAGGTATCTCAAACGTGAATCGTTATCGTATGCATCGTAAGCAGCTCGTGCCAGTCGCTCATAGACCTCGCCATACCGTTCCAGCTGAGCTGTATCTGGTGGTGAGAGACGATGCTGGATATACCAGCGCAGCATCGGATGCAGTTCGAGCAGCACGAGTTCCCCTTCCTGGAAGGTCCTGGTTTGGGCACTGATTTCGAGCAGGCTCAGGCGCACCAGGTTCTGCAAGATGGACCGGCGTTTGTTCCTCATCATTCAGCACATCGGCCACGAATTGAGGGAGGAAAGGGGCCTGGAAGAGGCTCGTTGCGTCGAGAACCTTGCGCTGCTCGGGGGACAAACGCTTCACGCTGTAGTCTATGCAGGCATACAATGTGCGCTGGCGTTCAGGGTCTTCTATACTCGTCGGAGTTTTTTGCTCTGCTGCCTCCAGCTCCCCCTCGATGTGCTCCAGGAAGGTTGCCAGGTCTGTGGCTGTCTCATCGGCAAAGCGCCCGGCCAGGAGCCGGATACTCAACGGGTGACCCTGCACGCGCTGGCTGAGCGCCTGGCGAGCTACAAGAGGAGCGAGATGTTCACGGTCGGCAGGGAGTAGCGCGAGAAAGAGCGCTGCTCCTGCTTCATCGGAGAGGCCGGGGATGGACACGATCTGACAGTCACCCCAATCCGCAGGTGGCACCATACGGGAGGTGAACAGCACTGCCCCGTCTCCTTCTTTAAGACGACTGATAAAGCTGGCCAGGGCGACAGCTCCAGGATGATTGCGCCGTTGCGCATCGATGAGGGTTTCAATATTGTCCAGCACGAGCAGGGAACGAAGATGTGCGCGCCGTTGCAGAATGGCATGTTGGAGATCAACAGGCAACGGATACTGCGCGGGATCGAGACCAAAGAAACGCGCCAGGCGGTTGTAGAAGCGATCGGCAAACTGCTCGTTGACCGTGAGCTGGTTGGCAGGATCGATGCTAGCAAAGGTTTCGAAGGAGATGGCCAGCACACGATCCTGGTAGTGCCAGCCGATACGCTCGGCTACTGCCCGCGCTGTAGCAGTCTTACCGATGCCACCCAGCCCATGCAGCAGCACAAAACCGTGAGCGCCGGGTGCCAGCAGTGCATCCAGCGCCTGGCTGATCTCGTCGCCACGGCCAATAAAATGTTCTGCTGGCGGCAGGGCAGTGAGATCGCAGGTGTGCTCCAATTGCTCAGGATCAGGTTGGATGGCGGGCTGACCAGCGGCAAGATCGATAGGGGGAGCAGGCGTCTGCAGGTTAGTATAAAGCACGGGAATGCCAGCCAGCCAGTGAGGATTGGGAAGCTTCCCTGGCTCTTCCAGGGCACGGCGGGTATGCATGACGGCTTCTTCGACGCTCTGCTGCTGCAACAGGAAGTCATACAAGGCGCGGCTCAACACCAGCGCGGCGTTATCTGGAACCTCAAACTGCATGCCCAACGTATAGGGAACCCCCTGGTGTACCAACGTTCGGGCGATATTGCCAAACTCGGTAACGGTGCCAGATTCAGCGGATGAGACGAAGGCAGAAAGACAACTGTTGAGCACGACCAGGAACACATGCGTATGCAGTGAATCGGCGAAATCGGCGGCATCGATGAGATGCGAACGAGCTCGAGCGTCTTCAAAAACCAGGAGCGCTTTGCCATCGCGGCTCGCGCTGTGCCCCATGAAGTGGACGATAGAGGTCCCCTGGCGTCCCAGAGAGCGTTCCATCTGGTTCCGTGTTGGTGGGCGAACACGTTTCAGCGTGAGGGATTTAGGAGGGCTGGTAACAGTCACAGCCTCAACCAGGTCCCTCCATTCCCGCTCGGTATTCAGTACACGTGGCTCATCGACGGGCGACACCGGGATGGCAACAATTTCCAGCGGACCAACAAACGAGAAACTATCTCGACGACGTTCCTGGGGGAGGCCGCGCACGAAGTTCAGGCGTGCAGCTAGCAGTTTGCCGTTCTGGTCGCGCAGGTATTCCCAGGGGATGCTGGCAACGAGCGGGTCATCTGCGACGAGCACCAGGCGCTCATTCGCCGGTAGGCTGGCAAGCATCGTGCGCATCTGCTCATCACGAAAGGTCTGGTCGAACAGGTCACGGCCATAAGCGACGGCATCGTCGTAGATGCGCTGCCAGTTGGAGGCGCCGGGGACAATCTCGGCCAGAGGAATAGAGGTGCTATGCTCACCGAGTGTCACGGTCAGAGTGATTACCTGTACGATGCAAATGAAGTTCAGGCATGGATGTTCCTACCTACACATTCCAATAATGGAGACAATCAGCACAGCAGGGCAAAACCGTCCCGAGCGCAAACAAGATGCCTGCCCACTGCACCAGGCGTTTCTTGTGCGCGATGATGCCCTTCAACGTTTCCGCCATCTTTTTCGCCTGGTAACAATACCAGGGCTATAACTGCGTGGCTGAATAGCCCAGCATGCCCATAGCGCCATAGCAAGCAGGTAGCAAAGCAAGATCACAATAATGAGGTACTTATTAGAGGGATTGCTCGTTAAGATATTGCGGCGGGAAAGTTGCTGCCAAAGCCGTCACGCCAAACAGGATCGCAAGAAAGGTGGCAACACGTTCGATAATACTTTTGCCCGCTTCATCGAGAAAAGCAGGCTGGTTCTTCTCCAGGTCAGCAAAGATGGCTTTAAGTCGCTGCTTCTCTTCTACCTGATCCTGCGTTTCCCGTTCAGGCTCAATAGATAGGTATCTTGTCTTCTTCATTCATTAATAACCCTCGGCAGTCGACGCGCACACTCAGTTCGTTCGCCACATTCTCCACAAGTGAGAATCAAGTTGATCCAGTTTCGACGCCAGCGCGCATCACGCGTATCACGTTCACCTTATCGTTGACAAATATGCCGCTTATCAAAGTAGGTCATATGTCCATTCTTACATCTCACGCCAAAGATATGGCGCGACTCATCAGAACGAAATGGTGGAGGTGTTGATCCTCTGCTTTGCATCATCATCGAGCACCTCCTGCGCTTTGTCACGCACACCCATCATCAGGTCATTATGTGCGAGATATTCTAAAATAGCCAGCACGTTCTTCGCGGTGTTCGCCTCGTTGCAGCATTTCTGCGGCCTGTTCGATTGCTGCCTTCCGCTCACGAATATACTCATGTGCCGCCTGCTCAGAGAGTACAGTAAGTGGATCAGTACTGTTTGGCGACGGAAAATCCGGCAGCAGTTGTGCCACAACATCCGTGCAAGGAACCTGGCTTTTGATGATCGTATCCACGATCAGAGTAGTTAGGAGAGCAGTGCCATCAATCACAACAGGCACGATCGGCTTTTTCAGGCGCTGTGCGAAGAGGATGTGCCGCTCGACCCACTCCGATTGCGCGGCGCTACTGCTCCAGACAAGCACAATGGCGGCGCTGCCAAGGAGATCATTTTCAATTGTGCGAGGATACAGAATGGACTCCATGCTGAGAGATGCGGTTCTCGCCAGACGCTATAACCTTTGGCCTCAAGACCCTGGCGTATTTGCTCCGCACACTCAGCATCATTCGGAGAATGTGAAACGAAGATCTGAGTCATAACGAAATTCCTCCTATTAGTCCTCTTGTTATTACGCAAGTTGCTCTACAATCGCCTGCCATGTACGCGCATAGATACCCTTCAAGTTTGTACCCAACCCATCTGGATTTCCGCCCGCATCCAAAAGCCCAATAACCGCATCCAGCAACGCAACCAACTCCTGTGCATCCCCCTCCGATGCCTGGCTCCTCATCTGAGTGAGAGCATCGTGCCATTCGTTTCGTTTGCTCTGCTGCTGGCCCAAGCACCGCTAGCGTATTCTGAACGATCATAGCAAACAGACGAGGATCAACACCTCCCGTCTCCACGCCAACGGTGATAGCTTCCCAGGCTTCCCGGTACACGCCGCTCAAGTTCTGACCCAACTGCGAGAGATCACTGCCAGACAGCCCTAACTGGATCACCTGAAGAAGCTCTTTCAACTTCTCATCTGTTGCCTGAGTACTCATCGCAGTCAGATACTGTACATGCGCCATTTTCTCTTGCGGCCCTCCTAAGAGGGCCGCAATACTGCGAGGGATGAGTTCAGTATCAAAAGGCAGGTCATCATCCTGAGACCTTTCGTCGTCTTCTGGTCCACCAGCTGCAATGCCTTCCTGGATCTTTGCCAGGGCGAGGGCATAGGGATGGTCACCAGGCAATGCAGGTAATTCTCCGTCAAGGATGGCGAGTACAGCAGTGAAAAACTCAACCTCGATTTGCCAGTCGGCTCCCTCGTTGTTGGATCTGCTGTAGCGCGTTTGCCATAACCTCACGCCATTCAGCACGACGCTCCTGCATTGTTGTCATGACCGCGACCGTGTTGGAGACAATCTGCTGAACCTGAGCAGCAGGCATAATAGAGGTATTTCCACTCGCTGTATCACCAAGGAGGTACCTCCGTTACGCATGACATGCAAGATGCCCTGCAAATCTTCAACTGGTTTGTCCGGCAGCATCTTGAGGCAAGCCCTGTTTCCACGCGAAACAGCGATGGCCTGTTCCATCTGTAAACCGTGCAAACGATAACGGCTTCCTGCAGGATGCGCACTCTGCAGATGTTCGATACAACACATCGCTGCTATCCATTAGAATCGAGGCCGTGGTCTGCTTCCCCGGCGCGGTTGCCCACTTCTCGCGTCAGTGGCAAGGCCTGCTCAAACAACTCCAAGGCCCGCCTGGGCTGCCCCGTCGCACTGATACACCTCTGCTATGTTGTTGAGGGTGGCCGCTTCCCCGGCGCGGTCGCCCACCTCTCGCCTCAGCGGCAAGGCCTGCTCGTACAACTCCAAGGCCCGCCTGGGCTGCCCCGTCGCATCGTACACCGATGCCATGTTGTTGAGGGTGGTCGCTTCCCCGGCGCGGTCGCCCACCTCTCGCCTCAGTGGCAAGGCCTGCTCATACAACTCCAGGGCCCGCCTGGGCTGCCCCGTCGCACGGTACACCTCTGCCATGTTGTTGAGGGCCTGCAACTCAAGTTGGCGATCCTGACCTTGCCCAATTTCCAGGGCTTGTTCGGCCAGCTTCAGTCCTCGCCTGGTATCGCCCAACCGTTGAAGTACCCATCCCCAATAGAGCAGGTAATAGCCTCGCGCTACTCCCGTCACACATGATACGCCTCGCTCAATATCTTCACGGGCTTGAAAGGCGATGAAGGCTGCCACCCCTCCACGGTCCAACTCTCTGTACAGATAGCGCACTACCTGGGCATATGCTTCTCCAAACCTCGCCAGCAATTGCTCGCGCTCAGCGAGTTGTGCCAGGTATTTCTCGATGTAGGGGCGTATCGTCGGCTGCACGCGGTAGAACTGTAGTGTGCCCTCACGCACAGTTCCCTCTTCACGCACCAGCAGCCCACGCCGCCAGAGGGTATATAATCGATCATAGACAGGAGAATTTTCTTCTTTCGTGTTATCGTGCTCTGGATCAAAGATAGCTACGGCCGATCCGGGCAAGAAAGGCGCATGGAACAACCATAATTTACTAAATAGCTGAGCAAGCTCGGCATCCAGGTACCGCACGCTGGTATCGATACAGGCATAGAGTGTGCGGTGACGATGCTCGGCTCCTACATACTTGTCTTCAGCTTGAAGCAAGTATGTTTCACAGTCTTTGACAAATGCTGGTAGAGAGACGGCACTGTCATTAAATGTGCCACCGAGCAGGCGCAAGCTCAGGGGGTGTCCTTCTACTTTACGACTCAATTCCTCTGCCAGCGCAAGCTCTGCGTCACCCACTCGCTGTGGTGCGGCCTGCCGGAATAATCTGGCACCTTCCTCTGGCGTCAGGCCCTCCAGGTCGCGCTTGAGACCTACCTCGCCATCCCAGCCCAGGAACTCACGCGACGTGACCAGCAGGGATACTAAGAGCTTATTCGGAAACCTGTAGGGAAAGAAAGCGATCACAGTGTTGAAAGCAGATGAGACCACAAGCCAGATGCAAGAAGGCTTCATAGGTAAAATCAAGCTTCTCCCAGCGCACCAACAAGCGCCGCGAGCGATTGAGCCAGGAGTGCAAGCGCTCCACCACCCAGCGACGAGGCTGCTTGGTGGACTCCAAACTGCTGCTGGTCGCCGCCTCTGGCTCAGGCGTTGGCTTGGCATGTGCCCGGTTGTGCAGATTAGGACGAATATGCGGCTCATAGTGGTGCGCCCGCACCGTCTCATAGACGGCATCGTAATCATAACCAGCATCCAGGCAGAGGTGCTGTGGCTGCTCCTCGGTGGGAGTAGGGCGTGCGATCATGATGTAATCCAGGGTGGTCTCGGCCAACTTCATGTCATTGCGGTTGGCCCCGTCGACGACCACGGCCAGAGGCATTCCTCGTCCATCACTCAACTGACTGCGCTTGGTTCCTCGCTTGCCGCGATCGGTGGGATTGGCGCCGGTCGCGGCTCCACCGAAAGGGGCCTTGGTCATCACCCCATCCATGCTTTGCCACTCCCAGGCGATGCCTTCCAATTCGTCATATTCCTGCAATCCCGCTTGCCAGATGCGATCAAACACGCCTTGCTGCTCCCACAGCCGAAAGCGATCATAGACCGTGGTGGAGGCTCCCAGTTCCCGCGGCAGCGCATTCCATTGGATACCAGTGCGCAACACATACAGGATGGCCGACAACATCTGCCGATCATCTTCGGCGGGCCGTCCTCCTTTGGGATGGGGAGGCCGCTCCGGGATCAACGGGCGCACGCGCTCCCATACCTCATCACTGAGTTCCCACGGTCGTGTTCGTTTCATTGGCCTTCTCCTCTGTCTTGTTTTCCTTTCATTATATCACAGGTTTCCGAATAAGCTCTAAGGGGCTTGACAGGTGCTCGCGGAGCAATCGTGCCAGCCGTATTGCAGCTTCGTCGTTCGCCTTAACGGCTTCAACCAGCGTCTCGGCATTGTCCAGCACGATCAGCGTCCGGCGTTGGGTCAATTGTCTCAGCACTTGCCGCTCAATCTCAGCAGGATCGTGTATCTCCTGAGTAGCGATGCCCAGGAAACGCGCCAGGTCGCTGACAAACACTTCACGGCCGGGCAGATTTTCCAACGTCGTTGCCCAGACACCTCCTGGCCAGGCATACGCGAAGCGTTCGACGGCTTCACGCGCCAGCGCCGTCTTGCCCTGCCCACCGCTGCCATGAATTGTGACGACGCGCGGGCGATGATCGCCGGTGAGAAAGTCACCAAGTTGTTTCAATTCATCGACGCGCCCTTGAAATGCACCCTGAGCACGAGGAAGCGCACTGACCTCGATAGAGGGCTGATGCTCGTTGACGGTAGGTGTACCTTCAATAGAAGTGAAACCAGCGGCAGGCGTCGTGAGCGCTGTATACAGCACCGGTACGCCTATGACCCAGGAACGCTGGCTGTTGGCAAGCGTCAGCCGTGCCTGGAACAGCGCCTCTTCAACGGAGACTCCACTTGCCAGGTCACTATAGAAGCTGCGTGAAAAGCTACGGGCATCGTCGTCATGAATACTCAGGCGCATCCCCAGGGCATAGGGCGTTTTCTGGCGCACCAGCGCCGCCGCGAGATTACTGAAGTTGGTTGGTCCAGGTGTTGCACTGACACAGGCATTGAGCGTGACCAGAAACACGCTTCCACGCACGCGCAGCACGAATTCTCTTGCTGTCACTGGATGCAGTTCGCCGTTGTCCTTCTCGAAGCACAGGATTGCACCTGTCTCATGCTGCCCACCGTGGCCCATGAAATGCACAATCGATTGCGCTGGTTTGCCACCAGGCGGCGCACCTGTTCGATCGTTGGCGGACGAGCACGTTCAAGGCTGATGTTATAAGGCACTCCGTTGATGATTTCTTTCAGGTGCATCCACTCAGCATCGATGTCGAGGGGCTCTACTTCGTCGCTAAGTGGGTTGGAAGGAATAGCATACTATATGCAACCTGTTCTCCAGCGTGGGTGGGGGAATGCGTTGATCAAGAGGAAGCCCGCGCACAAAATGGCACGACAGGACAAGGAAGTTCTCGATATCGTCAGCGCCATACAGACCATAGGCATATTCCCAAGGGATACTATCGATGGTGTCATCAGTGGCAACGAGCAAAATACGTTCAGGCGTAGCATCTAGCTCACGCCGGGCTGCTGTCTCCGGTGGAAACAATGCTTGATACACAGTTTTGCCATAAGCTACCGGGTCATCGAGTGGTTGAGGCGGCCCTTTCTCACCCGGGACGATCGTAAGCAAATCAAAGGTGTGGGAGGGTTGACCATCACAGGTGACGAGAACCTGGGTTTCGTCCTGGCGCGCGAGGGTGAGTTCCATTCGGGATTCTTCCTTCTTCCGTACCACGAAATCCATGTGTCGTTCTTTTGCAGAAGGCAACACAATAAAAGCTCTACACGATTACTCAGAGAGATACGTGTAGAAAGCTTGATCTTTCCATCAGCTCATGAATAATTCAGGCTTTTGCAGAGTATAGCAAGTTGATGAGCAAGGGTCAATATGCTTTTGATCACGAACTGCTCACTATAAGCAAAATTGACTTTTCTACTCATTTCAACGAATTTTGCAAACATTCTCGGTTGAGAAAACACATTACAAGAATATTTACCCACTTTAGCAGTGAAGCGTGTTCAAGCCCTTCCAGAAAGCATTGAAGTGCCTGAAAAAAAGCCTCTAACCCCATATATGGTACAATGCCTACGAGTACGTACTAAAAAGGCATGTAACGAAGGCAAAAGACCTATTGGAGAAAAAATGTCGGACACATCAAATACACCGGGGCAACATAAGCATACCAACCGGCTCATTCATGAGACGAGTCCATATCTGCTGCAGCACGCACACAATCCTGTGAATTGGTACCCCTGGGGCGAGGAGGCGCTGCAAAAGGCCAGGAGCGAAGATAAGCCAATTTTGCTGAGCGTCGGTTACTCAGCCTGCCACTGGTGTCATGTAATGGAGCGCGAATCGTTCGAGAACGAGGAGATCGCGGACCTCATGAACCAGTATTTTGTCTCTATCAAGGTAGATCGTGAAGAGCGACCGGATATTGACGCCATTTATATGCAGGCGGTGCAGGCGCTCACCCAACAGGGGGGCTGGCCGATGACCGTCTTTCTCACGCCTGATGGCCGTCCTTTCTATGGTGGTACCTACATTCCGCCACGGGATCGCCAGTATGGACGGCAGACGATGCCGGGGTTTCCAAGAATTTTGTTGAGCATGGCGGATGCCTATGAGAATCGTCGTCTGGAGGTCGAGGAACAGGCCACGGAGATAGCCAACTACCTGCGGCAGCGCAGCAGCAGTCCTTTCCGTCGCCGGGGAGAGCAAACAGAAGGAACGATGCCGCTTGAGTTGTTGAGTAACGCAAGCCGGGAGTTAGCCGCCGAGTTTGATCCTGTCAACGGCGGTTTTGGTGATGCTCCCAAGTTCCCGAATACCATGTCCCTGGAATTCTTGCTGCGAGTGCACCAGCACCGGCTGAAGGGTGAGATCAAGACGCAAATAGCGCCAGCAGAACTGGATATTGTCGAGACATCACTGCAACGGATGGCGAACGGGGGCATTTATGATCAACTGGGAGGCGGCTTTCATCGCTACTCGGTTGACACAGAATGGTTAGTGCCGCATTTTGAGAAGATGCTGTATGATAATGCGCTCCTCAGCCGCGTCTACTTGCACGCTTACCTTGTGACAGGTAACCAGTTCTATCGCCGTATCGTCGAGGAGACGCTGGATTACGTGGTGCGTGAGATGACCTCACCGGAGGGTGGTTTCTATTCCACGCAGGATGCTGATAGCGAGGGTGAAGAGGGGAAGTTCTTTGTCTGGACACCGGCGGAGATCCAGGCTGTTCTGCCTCCAAGGGATGCAGCGCTCTTAATGCAGTACTATAATGTGACCGGGAGAGGGAACTTTGAGGGAAAGAATATCTTACATGTGACACGGGATATGGAAGAGATAGCGAAAGAGGCTAAGCTGACCAGAAAAAGGGTGCAGGATGCCCTGCAACAGAGCCGCGAACAACTCTTCCGGGCGCGCGAGCAGCGTATCAAACCTGGGCGCGACGAGAAGATACTGACTTCCTGGAACGGGTTGATGCTGCGCAGTTTCGCTGAGGCGGCGCGCTACCTGCAGCGCACCGACTATCTCCAGGTTGCCAGCAAGAACGCCGAGTTCTTGCTGAAAGAGTTACGCGCTGATGGGCGATTGTTGCGCACGCATAAGGATGGGCGGTCGCACCTGAACGGCTTCCTGGAGGATTACACCTTCCTGGCCGATGGTCTGCTGGCGCTGTACGAGGCGAGTTATCAAACGCGCTGGTTCATTGAAGCGCGCAAGCTGATGGATGAGGCGATCGCATTGTTTGCTGATGAGCAGAACGGTGGGTTTTTTGATACGGGCAGTGATCATGAAGCGCTGATTAGCCGTCCAAAGGATATTATGGACAATGCCACTCCCGCCGGCAATAGTGTTGCCACCGACGTCCTGCTGCGGTTGGCTGCCTTCACCGGAGAAGAGAGCTATTATCGCCAGCGCGCGGATGACTACCTGAGTCCTATCGCGGATGTGATGGTGCAGCATCCACAGGCATTTGGGCATGTACTTGGCGCGCTGGATTTTGCTCTGTCAGCGGTGAAGGAATTTGCTATTATGGGCAATCCCTCCGAGGCTAATAGCCGTTTGCTGCTGGCGGTAATCAATAAGCGATATCTGCCCAATAGCGTGCTGGCATGTGCTGATCCTGCTGATAGCAAGGCTATTCAGGCTATACCCTTGCTGGCCGATCGACCGTTAAAAGAGGGTAAGGCAACCGCCTATGTCTGTCAGAATTTTGCGTGCCTGGCGCCTGTCAATATGGCGGAAGAGTTGGAGAGACTACTATAGGTTATGAAAAGCGCCCCCATCGCTCTCGCACGAGAGCGATGGGGGCGCTTTTCTTTTTAAGGCTAGATTGACGGGCGGGTCGTGCGACGCATCTTGCGGCGCTGTGCTGCTGCTTTACGCTTGCGGCGGGCCTGTGGGCTTTCGTAGTGTGCGCGGCGACGGGCCTCGGAGAGAATACCGTCTTGTTGAACTTTACGATTGAACTTTTTGAGGGCAAGCTCGAAGGAGTCGCCAGGGTTGACTCTGACCTCACTCATAGGAGTTACCAGCGCGATCTACGATCGCTGGATCGTCCGGGGCTTACCGTTTGGTAGCAATCGCTGCAGTAGACGGGTTTGTCCCCTCGTGGCTGGAAAGGTACCTGAGCCTCATTGCCGCAGTTGGAACACGTGACAGTATACATCTGACGTGGTTCGCGGGAACCGCCGCGACCGCTGCTGTAGCCGCTCTGTGCTTTGCGCGCGGCGCGGCATGATGGGCAGCGGCTGGGAGTGTTGGTTAGCCTGTGACTGGCGTAAAATTCCTGTTCGCCAACTGTGAATACAAATTCTTCATTGCAGTCTCGACAAACCAGGGTTTGATCACTTAATGACATGTTTCTTTCTCAATTCCGGGTGCTAATAATTCCAACAAACTATTGTATATTGTGCGGTTTGCCAATAGACTGTCTCATCCATCAACGCAAGAGTGCACGATACAATGCCCAACGAGTATACCATATTTTGTAACCAAAATCATTATTT
>CAVZJN010000062.1:0-14343 GCA_963775585.1 uncultured Chloroflexia bacterium
TGAAATATTAGCAATACATCAGAAGGAAACTACCAACCAGGCTCATTCTTATATCTAAGATTAACCAAAGCCAGCCATAATTACAATCACCAGGAGATCAGAGCAATATGCAATTACTTGGGAAAATCATGGGCGACCCCAACAAAAGAGATTTGAAGGCTATTCAGCCTTTTGTAGATAAAATAAATGCACTTGAACCATCTATAAAGGCCCTAAAAGATGAGGAACTGGCGGCTAAGACTGCCGAGTTTCGCGCGCAGCTCTTTTTGCATCTCAAAGGCGGCATGGTGCTCGAAGATGAACTGGTCAAACTCTTTCGTGAAGCACTGGAGGCTGTAGATGCTCAGGGTAAAAAGTGTACGGATCAGCAGCTGCACGGTGCGATTACGGAGTACCGCCAATTGCTCGAAAGACGCCGAGACCTGGAGCGCTATCTAAGGGATAACCTGCAAGATGTCCTCTCAGAATGTTTTGAAACCGCCTATGAGCATCTCTTCCCGTCTCTGCTTCCCTTGAAGGTTACGGCGGCGATGGATCTGGCAGAGGAGAGTCAAGATTGGCCTGATGAAGCGAAAGATCCACAGCAAGCCACGCTAGCGCTACTCGAGAAGATTGAACCCGATCTCGAGAGCATTGAAAGTGACCAGCTGAACGAGGCGTTTAACGCTGCCTGGCCTGCGTTTGAAGAGGCGCGGCGTAACGCACTCGATAAGGATGAGGGGGCAGACCAGCGGCTAGAACAACTCCTTGGCAAGATTTTAACACACCTGCAAGCGGAAATTGTGGCCCTCAAGGCTGAGGCGATGGATACGCTGGTACCTGAGATGGCCAAACGCTACAAAACAGGGAAGACGCTTGAGGATCTCTTGCCCGAGGCTTTTGCCGTTGTGCGCGAGGTGGGCCGGCGCAGAATCAAGATGCGTCACTATGACGTACAGCTTGTTGGTGGCGTTGTCCTGCACCAGGGCAAAATTGCCGAGATGAAGACCGGTGAAGGTAAGACGCTTGTTGCCACCTTGCCGGTCTACCTGAATGCGTTGACCGGTAAGGGCGTACATGTCGTCACCGTCAACGATTACCTGGCACGCCGTGACGCCGAGTGGATGGGGCAAATTTATACATTCCTGGGTCTGAGCGTTGGTGTCGTGGTAAACGCCGTCGAGCCGCAAACGCCTGAGCGCCGCGCAGCTTACAATGCCGATATCACGTATGGCACGAATAGTGAGTTCGGCTTCGACTACCTGCGCGACAATATGGTTGTCTCACTGGATCAGACGGTGATGCGCGAATTGAACTATGCCATCGTCGACGAAGTCGATAATATCCTGATTGACGAGGCGCGTACCCCGCTGATCATTTCTGGCCAGGGCCAGGAATCGACTGACATGTACGTGCAATTCGCCAGGTGGGCGCCGCGTCTGAAACACGAGGTCGACTATACCGTTGAGGAGAAGACGCGTACCGTCATTCTGACAGAGGCAGGTATCGATAAGCTTGAGCAACTGGCGGGCGTGAAAAACATCTATGACGAGAACAACCTGGACCTGACGCGCTACATGGAGAATGCCATTAAGGCCCAGATCATCTTCAAGCGCGACAAGGATTACATCGTCAAAGATGGCGAGGTCATGATTGTCGATGAATTCACCGGACGACAGATGCCAGGACGGCGCTATAGCGAGGGTCTCCACCAGGCGATCGAGGCTAAAGAGGGCGTCAAAGTGCAGCGTGAAAACCACACACTTGCTACCATCACCTACCAGAATTTCTTCCGCCTGTACAAGAAGCTGGCCGGTATGACCGGTACTGCCATAACGGAGGCGGAGGAACTGCATAAAATCTATAAACTGGATGTGATGGTGATACCGCCGAATAAGCCTATGATACGGGGAGACCTGCCCGACCTGATCTATCGCACGACCGAGGCAAAATTCAACGCAGTCGTGGAGGAAATTAAGGCGCTGCACGAAGTAGGTGTGCCAGTTCTGGTGGGTACTACCTCCGTTGAGAACTCTGAATACCTTTCAGAGAAGTTGGATAGAGTGGGCATTCCCCATAATGTGCTGAACGCCAAACACCACGCGCGCGAGGCGCAGATCGTAGCGCAGGCCGGACGAAGCGGCGCCGTTACCATTGCCACGAACATGGCGGGTCGTGGTACCGACATTCTGCTTGGCGGCAATCCTGAGGGCTACTTTGAGAGTATCCTGCGCAAGCACGTGGAACAGGTCAGCTATATAGGTGACATGTCAGTGCGGACCGAGGATGAGCAGGCCGAAAAAGAAGAGGCTATCCAACAATACATAGAAAACATGACCGGCGAAGAGAAGGACGAGCTGCTGCAACAGAAGGTGCGTGAGTGTGAAGAGGATCATATGCGGGTGGTAGCCCTTGGAGGTTTGCACATCATCGGCACCGAGCGGCACGAGTCGCGCCGTATCGATAACCAGTTACGCGGTCGCGCAGGACGCCAGGGAGATCCCGGTCAATCACGTTTCTTCCTCGCTCTGAATGACGAGTTGATGCGTCGTTTTGCCGCCGACCGCGTGGCGAAAGTCATGGAAATGGTCGGTATGGAAGAGGACATGCCGCTGGAGAGCAGCATGGTTTCGCGCTTCATCGAGCAGGCACAGACAAAGGTTGAGGGATACAACTTCGATATTCGTAAAAATGTGGTTGATTATGACGATGTCATCGCCAAGCAGCGCGAAGTCATCTATGCTGACCG
This sequence comes from uncultured Chloroflexia bacterium, assembly GCA_963775585.1. Classification (GTDB taxonomy): domain Bacteria; phylum Chloroflexota; class Ktedonobacteria; order Ktedonobacterales; family Ktedonobacteraceae; genus UBA11361. The sequence goes on from CAVZJN010000062.1 coordinate 2,729, forward strand.
CAGGGCAGTGCTTGAGCGCGCCGACATGCATGAACGGGTGCTCGGCATGATTCGTGCCGAAGTAAACAAGTTAGTCGATGCCTGTATTCCTGGAAACATGGTTACCGAAGAGGAGCAATTAGAAAAACTCTTAACCGTGATGGAGGCATGGGTGCATGTGCCCGAGGATGTCCTGCCCGAAAATTTCCATGCCATTCGTCGTGAAGATCTCCGGCACAAACTGGTTGACCTGGTCATCGATCATTATGAAGAGCGCGGCCGGCAACTGGATGAATTGGCCAAACAGAATCCAGGCCTGGGTGTTCCAACCATCCGCGATTTAGAGCGTTCGTACACGCTGCAGATCGTGGATCGGCTGTGGATGGATCACATTGACGCACTGGATGTCATGCGTGCCAGCATTCACTTCCGTTCGATTGGACAGCGCGATCCGCTGGTCGAGTTTAAGAACGAAGCCTTCAGTATGTTTGATGAGCTGAAGGCGGCCATTCAGTATCATATCGTCAACGAACTCCTCAAGCTCGTGCGCGGTGAGTTTACCATTCGCATTCAGCAGCCGGCGCCACAACGCAAGGCGCCCCGCAAACTGCGCACCAATGCTGATGATCTTGCCAGGACCATTGGTCAGGCCAAGAGTGATGCGGATGAACGGCCTAACGCGGGAAATTCACGGAGAAATGGCGCTTCTTCCGGTCAGCGCGGCCAGAATGCGCGTATGCCTGTCGGCGCGCAAGCTGCGCGTACCAGCGCCCCAGGGAGGATTGGTCGCAATGACCCATGTCCTTGTGGGAGTGGGAAGAAATATAAGAAGTGCCACGGGGCGTAAGGTACTCTCATGCAAAAGAAGCTTTTCTCAAAGTAATGGTAAGGCCATGAAGAACGTCGAGCCTTCTCCCTCGGTGGACTCAAACCAGAGGCGCCCTCCATGCCGCTCGACGAGTTCGCGACTGAGATAGAGTCCAAGCCCTGTTCCCGTGATCTCACTGGCGCGCGCATTCTCTGCCCGTACAAAACGCCCAAAAATACGGGCCTGTTGCCCAACGGGAATGCCAATGCCCCGATCGCGAATGGAGAGGAGCGCGGCGTGTGGCTCGACCTCTTCACGGATGGTCAGCTCGATTGGTCCTCCTTGCGGGCTGTACTTGATGGCATTGCTCAGCAGGTTGGTGAGCACCTGCTCGATGCGCACACGGTCGACCTCCACCACGAGGGAGGTGTGCTCTGTGTCGAGGGAGAACGCATGTTGCCTCGTGGTCATCTGCCGTTGTGTCACCATGTGCCGGATCAAGGCCACTAGGTCGGTGGGGGTGCGGGACAAGACCAGCCGCCCTGCCTGCAAGCGCGTCACATCGAGCAGGTCCTCGGTGAGTTTATCCAGGCGCGAGGTCGCCTCATCAATCTCCTCGAGGGCTTCCCTCTGCCAGGGGGCCAGTTTCGCGCCTTTGCCGCGCGCCGTCTGGTACACCAGCATCTCGGCAAAGCCTTTGAGCACGGCGAGGGGGTTGCGCAACTCGTGGGCAGCCACCCCGATAAACTCGTCCTTGAGGTACTCTGCTTCCTTGAGTGCGCTCACGTCCTGATAGACGACCAGCGCAACTGACTCTGCATCCGCATGCTGCGTGTGCTGTGCTGTTGGCTCTGTTGCCCGTCTGAAGGCATGCCACCCATGGGACGAGTCGAATGCCACGGCATTGACCAGCACAGGCAAGCTCGACCCATTGGGACGACGGATGATCTCCTGATGATGCAAGACCGTTGCGCCCTCTTGCACAGCGCGCATAGTGGCAAAATCCTTGAGTGCCAGAGGGCGTCCTTGCGCGTTGAAGACCCTGATCCCTTTGGTAGTAAGAAACTCGTGCATCGGTTGATCGATGCGCCATTCTGCTCCCCAGACGCCGGCAGCAGCGCGATTGGCGAGTATTAGGCGAGCATCTGGGCCATACACGAGGTAGACGCTGCTGGGGAGCGCATCCATGATTTGCTGGAGGATAGCCAGGCGAGCAACGGTCTCAGCATGTACAGCTTGCGTAGCTTGCTCCAGGCGGCGGCGCTCGGTGATGTCCCGGTTGATCTCCAGCATCGCTGTGGAGTGCCCCAGCACATCGCATACCAGCACCTGGCGGCTTTCGACGACCACGAGGCTGCCATCGCGGCAGGTATGCGTCAGTTCCCCTTCCCAACGACCATCCCGTTCGAGGTGCGCATCAACTTCGGCAAGGCTGCTGGGAAAAAGCGTCTTGAGCAGGCTATGCGTGATACGACCGAGCGCCTCCTGGGACGACCAGCCGTAGAGTTCCTCCGCTCCCTTATTCCAGAAGATCACACGGCTCACGGAATCGCGGATGAAGATCGCATCATGCGCCAGGTCGATGAGCTCAGCCTGCAGTCGGAGGTGCTCAGCTTGTTGCGCGCGCTCACGTTCGGCGCGCCGCTGTACGCTCATATCACGAATGGCCCCGATGGCCAGTGGCTCGTCACCCAGCAGCACGGGGCGCAAACTGATATCCACCGGAAACTCAGTACCATCCTTGTGCTGTCCCAACAGTTGGAGTCCGACGCCCATCGAGCGCGTGCGCGGTGTGGCGAAATAGTGCTCTCGGTGAGCGACATGCATGGCGTGTAGGCGTTCGGGCAAGAGCATTTCAAGCCGCTGCTGCTGCAACTCCTCGCGACTATAGCCGAACAGTGCGGCAGCCTGCTCATTCGCCATCACGATGGTCCCTTCCCGATCGACAATGAGCAGCGCATCAGGCGAAATGTCCATGTGCTGGATCAGCTCTTTCGACGTGACGCGCACAGCCGAAGACGAGAAGGGGGGCATGCTCGTATCAAATTGCCGTGAGTCGGCCATCGGCGCATCCTTCCTGTCGAGGGTTACCTGGCAACGCTGATTACAATGATGAGACGCAAAGAAGAAGAGACATGCTTTAAGAATATTGAGCTACACGGATCAGGGAGTAACTTTCAGATTTCAGGAAGCTCCTCTAAGCAGTGGGCTGTTCCAACAACAAAACTGGTAGCTCTGAAAGAAAACGACCAGCATATGAGACGATGAAACCACTCCATGGAAAATCGAAGGAGGAAGAACTTGGTCTTTGTAACGCAAGCTTGCTAATCTCTCTTCCTATGGTGTTGGTCTTGTTCATGGGTACGTTGCCGGATGCTTGTATGGCGCCTCCCTCTCTCAAAAATAGCCTGAATCTCAGCTCATGATGAAACACAACAATCTTAGAGTACCATGCTGAAGTCAGAAAAACAAGAGGTGTGCTCAAAGCAGATATGTATACTGCACATCATTGTTCGCCCACTTCTGATACAGACGCGCCCACATTGAGAGAGCATTGTGATAGCAGGCACTTCCAATGCCAGCGTTTATCCTTTAGTCTTGTACCAGACAGTTCTTTGAGTGTTTGCTGCTTTAATGGAGGTAAGTAATGGCTGGGTATGAATTCATGCCCATGAGGACAGTTCAGGCAGCTTTTCCAACGATCCTGGTGGTCGCAAACGATCCGAAATTTCTCAAGTTCTTGGAAATGGCGTTAAAGCTTGAGTTTGAGTGTGAAGTCCTCTCCGTCACCCGAGGAAGGAGCGCAGTAGAGACGGCAGAGCCTGTCAAGCCTGATCTCTTCATCATTGACTATCACCTCCTTGATCTGGATGCACTGAAACTCTCTCATCGGCTACACAGCATCAAGGAACTTGAAAGCATTCCCACCATTCTCCTCAACTCACCGGTTACCTCTTGGAGCGAACACCAAAGGTACAACACCATCTTCCTCAGAATGTCATTCACGTTGGCAGATTTTTATACCGCTGTGAACAAAAGCCTTGGCCGCACCTGATGAGTGTCGTAATAGACCTAGAGCACGTCCATATTGAAACGGAATTGAAGCGCGAAGTTCGAGAAAGCTAGATGTGCGATTGCCTCTCAAACGTGTTACCTCTGCTAACAAACGCAATACCACTTGATCGTTCGCAATACATTCCCGAATCAACAAAGTAACGGTAAATGGGGGTAGTTATGCAATGAGACTGTCTCATAATACCCAATTCATCTTCAATCCGCTTCACAGCTAGACAGTCCCTTGTCCACTTGTCCGGACAAAATTTCCCAGCAGAGTCTATTAATAAACTAACAGGGATATTTCCGCCAACCTATATAACTAATTGCTTATGTAACATAAAACAAGCTTGATAGCTAATTCCTAGACCTGTTGCGCTCTTTCGTGTTACTCTTTTAAAGGAAAAGAAAGTAGACAATGGGGTCTATATTGGATTCCAATGGCCTCATACAAAAGGAAGGAACAGCAGCATGAGCGGTCAAGATACTCCTACTGAATTTAGCTATATGCATAATGGGAGTAATGGTAATGGTAATGGAAACGGAAAGCATCATAGTCATGGCAATGGTAGGCATTCAGAGAATAGTAAGGTCCGCTATGCTGAAGAGTTGGAGGATAGCTGGAAGGGCAATCTTCGCTGGAAAGGGATAATTCGCCCGTACAATGCTGCGGATGTCATCCGCTTGCGCGGTTCCGTCCAGATTGAATATACGCTGGCCCGGCTTGGAGCCGAGCGGTTATGGAATCTGTTACAGAGCGAATCCCATGTTGCTGCTCTTGGTGCTTTAACCGGAAACCAGGCTGTCCAACAGGTAAAAGCCGGCTTAAAAGCCATTTATCTCAGTGGCTGGCAGGTGGCTGCCGATGCTAATATCAGTGGACAGATGTATCCTGACCAGAGTCTCTACCCCGCAAATAGTGTGCCTCACGTGGTACGCCGCATCAACCAGGCACTGCAACGCGCCGACCAGATTCAGACCGCGGAAGGTCATGGTAAAACCTACTGGTTTGCTCCCATTGTGGCCGACGCGGAGGCTGGCTTTGGCGGGCCGCTGAATGTCTTCGAGCTTATGAAGTCAATGATTGAAGCCGGTGCCGCCGGTGTCCATTTTGAAGATCAACTGTCCTCCGAGAAGAAATGCGGGCATATGGGCGGGAAAGTGCTTATCCCGACGCAGTCGGCCATCAAACACCTTGTCTCGGCACGTTTAGCTGCTGATGTCATGGGCGTTCCAACGCTGGTTATTGCGCGCACTGATGCTAACGGCGCTCACCTCATCACAAGTGATATTGACCCGGTTGACCATAAATTCCTGACAGCAGAGCGAACGCCAGAAGGCTTCTACAGAATACACGGCGGTCTGAACGCGGCCATCGCCAGAGGGCTTTCTTACGCGCCATACTGCGACCTCATCTGGTGTGAAACTTCTGAGCCGAATCTGCACGAGGCAAAACGATTTGCCGACGCCATCCATGAACGCTTCCCCGGGAAGCTGTTGGCGTACAACTGCTCACCCTCGTTCAACTGGAAGAAAAAACTAAATTCAGAAACCATCGCGAATTTCCAGAAAGAACTGGCGAACATGGGCTATAAATTCCAATTCGTTACCCTTGCAGGATTCCACGCTTTGAACTATAGTATGTTTGAGCTGGCACGAGGGTACCGCGATCACGGCATGGCGGCATATTCAAAATTGCAAGAGGCCGAGTTCGAGATGGAGAAGGAAGGGTACACGGCCACCAAGCATCAGCGCGAAGTGGGTACAGGCTACTTCGACGAGGTGGCCCAGGTAGTCTCTGGCGGTAAGTCCTCAACAGTTGCGCTCGTGGGTTCGACCGAAGCAGAACAATTTCATTAAAATACTACACAGGTCAACTGCAATATTGCGAAGGCTGAAGAGCCTCCGCAATATTGCAGTTGACCTGTGTACCTGACTTGCCGAAAGGAATAGATTGTCAATGACGAATATACTGCCAACGACGAAACAGCCTGGGTATCCAGAAGGGATAGAGATCAGAGGCCCAATCACTCCTGAATTTGCCGAGATATTAACCCCGGAAGCTATGGCTTTTGTCGCTACATTAGTACGGGGATTTACAGGCAGGCGCGAAGAACTCTTGCAAAAGAGGATACAGCGCCAGGCCGAGATTGATGCGGGCAAGATGCCTGATTTCCTTCCTGAAACTGAACAAGTTCGTGAGGGTTCATGGACGATCGACCACGTTCCTCGTGACCTGCAGGACCGGCGTGTGGAGATTACCGGCCCTGCTGAACGAAAAATGATCATTAACGCGCTGAACTCCGGCGCAAAAGTCTTTATGGCGGACTTTGAAGATTTGCTTTCACCTACGTGGGAAGGCACCATTCAGGGCCAGATCAACCTGCGCGATGCCGTCAACCGGACGATCACTTATACCGCTCCTGAGGGCAAGCAGTACGCGCTGCAGGAGAAGACCGCGACGCTGCTTGTGCGCCCGCGCGGTTGGCATTTGCCGGAGAAGCATGTGTTCATCGACGGGAAACAGGTCTCCGGTGGGTTGTTCGATTTTGGGCTGTACTTCTTCCACAACGTCAAATCACTGTTAAGGAGAGGAACTGGTCCATACTTCTACCTGCCCAAGCTCGAGAATCACCTGGAGGCCCGGCTCTGGAACGATGTCTTTTTGCTGGCTCAAAAGGAACTGGGTATTCCCAGTGGAACCATCAAAGCAACCGTGCTTATCGAGACGATCCTGGCGACGTTTGAGATGGACGAAATACTGTTTGAACTGCGGGAGCATTCGTCCGGCTTGAACTGTGGGCGCTGGGACTATATCTTTAGCGCGATCAAGAAGTTCCGCAATGTTCCCAGCTTTATTCTGCCTGACCGCGCACAGGTGACCATGACGACACACTTTATGCGCTCGTATTCCTTGCTCGCCATCAAGACCTGTCACCGGCGCAATGCCCACGCCGTTGGAGGGATGGCTGCACAGATCCCTATTAAGAACGATCCGGTGGCAAACGAGGAGGCGATGGCACGAGTGCAGGCGGATAAAAAGCGCGAGGCGACGGATGGGCACGATGGCACGTGGGTGGCCCATCCTGGCCTGGTGGCCGTGGCTTTGGAAGAGTTCGACAAGGTCATGTCCGGTCCGAACCAGATATATAAGAAACGCGAAGATGTGCATGTGACGGCGGCTGACTTGCTGGTTGTGCCCGAAGGTACGATTACCGAGGCCGGACTGCGCACGAATATCAACGTCAGCTTGCAATATATGGAGTCCTGGTTCAGGGGTTCTGGTTGCGTGCCTATCAATAACCTGATGGAGGATGCCGCCACTGTCGAGATTTCCCGGTCACAAATCTGGCAATGGATTCGCCACCCTCGGGGCATTCTCGTAGATGGCAGAAAAGTGACGGTTGAGTTGTTCCGCCAGATGATGGTCGAGGAGCTTGGGAAGATCAAAGAGATGGTTGGCGAGCAAGAATACCCTTCGCGTAAGTTTGCAGAAGCCGCTCAACTGCTGGATAAGATTATTACAAGCGAGGAGTTTGTTGAGTTTTTGACGCTGCCCGCGTACGGATACCTGGATTAGTGGGATCGGCGACCACAAGAGAAGGCGGCCATTTACGGTACAATGGTGGCCAGCAGCGCAGCTTCCACCGCCGTTTCACGCCCGTGAAACGGGAAACGTGTATAGTAGGGGTGACCCTTGCGGTCACCCTGCGACCGGCCTCGCCTGCCACGGTCACCCCAGGGAATTGTTTACAAATCCTACAAATCCCGGCTTTTCGTATTGATGACGTTCGTGATGCGTTCTACAAAACTCGTCAACGGCATGGCACCGAGATTCTCGTTCGTGCGCAGGCGGACAGAGACGGCATGTTCGGCAACTTCTTTGTCACCGACAACCAGCATATACGGTATTTTCTGTTCCTGCGCGTCACGGACCTTGGCATTCATGCGCTCTTTGCGCGTATCAACCTCGACGCGCGCCCCGCTGGCCCTGAGTTGAGCCGCGACCTCTTGAGCATAGGCTAAGTGCCGGTCAGAGATGGGGATGAGCATCACCTGAACGGGTGCCAACCAGGCAGGAAAGGCGCCGCCATTGTGCTCAAGCAAGATGGCAATCAAGCGCTCCATTGAGCCGCAGTTGGCTCGATGGATCATTACCGGCCTGTGGAGTTGCCCATCCTCGCCGGCATACGATAAATCGAAGCGTTCGGGCAGGTTGTAATCGACCTGGGCCGTGCCAAGTTGCCACTGGCGACCAGGAGCATCGCGGAAGAGGAAGTCAAGTTTCGGACCATAGAATCCCGCCTCCCCTTTTTTAATACTATAGGGAATACCGAGCTTCTCAACAGCGCGCATTATCACTGCTTGAGCCTTCTCCCATGCCTCGTCACTGCCGATATACTTGGAGCTGGCGGAATCACGCAAACCCAGGCGGGCAGCAAAGTCATCAAGCTGGAGGGCCTGGAAGACAAAAAGGGCCAGCTTGATAACGTTGATATACTCTTCCTCAACCTGTTCGGGCGTGACGAAGATGTGCGAGTCATCCACCGTAAAGTCGCGCGTGCGCAAGAGGCCGTTGAGTACGCCGCTCTGTTCATAGCGATAGACCGTGCCAAACTCGGCCAGGCGCAGCGGCAGGTCACGATAGGATCGCTTCTCACTCTTATAGATGTGGATGTGGTGCGGGCAATTCATCGGTTTCAGGATGTATGCTTCCACATCTATACCATCAGGTCCATCATCCTCTGCTTCGAAAGCATGTTCAAAGGATGGGGCAGCGCAGCTATCATGGGAATGCGTCCAATGATCGCGTTCTTCTGCGTCAGAGCGAGGTTCGACCATGGGCGGGAAGATGCTCTCGCGGTATTGGTACCAATGCCCGCTCGTTTTATACAGTTCGATCTTGCCGATATGCGGCGTAATGACTGGCAGGTAGCCGCGCTCTAGCTGTTCCTGGTGCAGGAAGCGTTCAAGGGTGTCACGCAGGATAGCCCCTTTGGGGAGCCAGAGCGGCAACCCGGATCCGACCTCGGGCGAAAACGTGAAGAGGCCAAGCTCGCGTCCCAATTTACGATGATTGTTGGATTCTTGAGGTACCATTGCTGCTGACATTGTAATACGCTCCTTCCCCTCAAAAAACCTATTCCTGTAAGCCCCTGGCCCACCTCTACATTACAGTTCCCGGCTTTTGGTTTTGACGATGTTTGTGACGCGTTCTACGTAACTGCTCAAGGGTGTGGCGCCGAGGTTTTCGTTGGTGCGCAGGCGCACGGCCACGGCGTTTTCGGCGGCTTCTTTGTCGCCAACGACGAGCATGTAGGGGATCTTCTGCAGCTGGGCGTCACGGACTTTGGCGTTCATACGCTCGCTGCGTGCATCCACTTCAACGCGTATGCCTGCCGCCTTAAGGGTCTCCATCACCTGGTTGGCGTACTCGATGTGACGATCGGCAATAGGGATGACCATTGCCTGCACCGGAGAGAGCCAGACCGGGAAGGCGCCGGCAAAGTGCTCGATGATCATTGCCATGAAGCGTTCCGTTGAGCCGGTGACGGCGCGGTGAATGATGATCGGGCGATGCGCCTGCCCATCTTCGCCGATGTACTCAAGGCCGAAGTTTTCCGGCTGTACAAAGTCGAGTTGGATCGTGGAGCATTGCCACTCGCGACCAAGGGCATCGCGCACCATGAAATCCACCTTTGGGCCGTAGAATGCCGCTTCGCCGATGACCGCCTTGTACTCTATGCCTTTGGCATCGACAGCCGCACGCAGGGCGCTCTCGGCCTTTTCCCAGTTTTCGTCGCTACCGACGTAATGCTCTTTATTCTGCGGATCACGCAGCGACAGAGCGATCCAGTAGTCTTCCAGCCCATAGGTATTGAAGACCTCGAGCGTCAGGTTAAACGAACGATCAAACTCTTCCTGAATCTGGTCCGGGCGCATAAAAACGTGTGCATCGTCCTGCGTCAGGCTGCGGACGCGCGCCAGGCCCGTTAGCGTTCCAGCCTTTTCATAGCGATAGAGCGTGGCGAATTCGGCGTAGCGCACCGGCAATTCGCGATAGCTGTGCATCTGCGCTTTGTAGAGCGTGATATGGTGCGGGCAGTTCATGGGCTTCAGGACATAGGCGTCGTCCTCTGAGGACTCCTGCTCGCCCTGCATCACCGGGAACATATTCTCGCGGTAGGTGAACCAGTGCTTGGACGTTTTATACAGACGTACCTTGCCCAGGTGGGCCGTCCAGACATGCTGGTAGCCGTAGCGCTCCTGGGTCTCGCGGACGTAGCTCTCCATCTGGTAGCGCAGCGTCTCGCCACGGGGCAGGAACATGGGCACGCCCGCGGGTAACTCATCGCTCAAGACAAAGAGCTTGAGCTCGCGCCCCAGCTTTCGGTGATCACGCTTCAACGCCTCTTCCAGGCGCCACAGGTACTGATCCAGTTCCTCCTGCGTGAACCATGCCGTGCCATAGAGGCGTTGTAGCATGGGGCGGTTTTCATCACCGCGCCAGTAAGCGCCTGCCACGCGCATCAGCTTGAACGGGCCGATCTCTCCCGTATTGTTCACGTGCGGGCCGCGGCACAGGTCAAGGAAGTTGTGCTGCTGGTAGATGCCGACCTCCGCATCGCGCAAGTTTTCGATAATTTCAACTTTATAGATCTGGCCCTTATTGCGAAAGTACTCTAAGGCCTTCTCGCGCGGCCACCGGTCGCGGATAAAGGGGTATTTTCCGGCAACAATGCGCGCCATGCGCTGCTCGATATCAGGCAAATCCTCGGGAGTGAGCGTACGCGGGAGATCGAAATCGTAGTAAAAGCCATCTTCAATGGCTGGTCCGATCGCAAAGCGTGCATCGGGAAAAATCTCCTGGACCGCCTCCGCCATCACATGCGCCGCGGAGTGCCGCATACGTTGAACCGGCGTATAACTAACCGATTCCTCAAGTTCTACTTCTACCGACATAGACGAATCCTCCACAAGACAAGACAATAAAAAAACCTTTCCATCCCACAATGGGACGAAAAGGTAATAACACTCTTCGTGGTTCCACCCAGTTTCCGCGTTTTCTCACCTGTAAGGGCCCAATTCATTGTGCCCGCTTAACGCGCTTTGACAACCTGTAACGGGGTTGAGGCGTACACATTACTGGCTCTGTGCAGGCTAGTGAGGGGTATCCTTTTCTTGCGAGTAGGAGCACTTTCAGCCGCCGGTGCTTCCTCTCTGTTTACTCCTGGGAAGGGACATGTCTCACATGTGTGCCATCTCTATTGGTTATAGGTAAGATACCATATCAGGGGGAAAAAGTAAAGTGTTTAACTGAGGTCTAATCATTCACATATTTCAGTACGCCACTGATATCGTGGCGGCAGAGCACACCGGAACCGGTCAATTGTTCCAGGGCAAGTGTCGCGGCGGCAATTTCCTTGCGGCCAGCTTTTTTCTTATTTGGTGGAACAAACTTTTGTGCCACTTCTTGAGGAGTGAAGACCGTGAGCGAGTTGGTATGCTGTTGCAGATACTGGGTAATCGCCTCTGAATACCAGGCAACAAGGTCGGCGGGGAGTGCTACTCGCGGAGTTGAGACGATCATTACCGGGCAGGGAGCAAGTTGTAAAACACGCCTGGAGGTGCTGCCGACAAAAAAACGCCGTATTTTCTGGCGCAAAGAATTGCCACGGCTGCCCACCACAATGAAGTTGACCAGCAGCTCTGTTGCTACTTTCGCAATCTCTTCGGCAGGGATGCCAATACGAATGATGACCTCGATTTGCTC
>CAVZJN010000063.1:0-23178 GCA_963775585.1 uncultured Chloroflexia bacterium
CTGAACGACCTTAATTACAATACTTTACAATTTGCAGTATTGCAATGCAAACGTTATAATGATGGCATCAGCTAGAGAGGAGGTATATGAGATAAGCGAAGAACTACGTATTCTGCCTATCAGAGGCATTGGTGAGATTTCCCCAGGCACAGACCTGGGTATCGTCATCTATGAAGCGATGCAAACAAGTCAATTGGCGCTTCAGCGAGGCGATATACTCGTTGTGACCCAAAAAATCGTCTCTAAAGCCGAGGGGCGAATCGTGAATCTTGAAGAGGTGCAACCATCAGAGTTCGCCGGCATAGCCGCTGTACAAAGCAAAAAAGACGCTCAACATCTAGAGATGGTGCTGCGTGAAAGCCGTCGCATAGTGCGTATGGACCATGGTGTAATGATTACAGAAACAAACCATGGTTTCATCTGTGCCAACTCGGGTGTTGACGAATCGAATGTCAACGGCGATCGCGGGCTGACCCTTTTACCTGTCGATCCCGACCGCTCTGCCTACGATTTGCGCAGGCGCATGCAACAGCTCGTAGAAGAAGATAGCACCTTTGATATCGCCATCATTATTTCTGATACCTGGGGGCGTCCTTGGCGCAACGGACAGGTCAATATGGCAATAGGTGTTGCTGGTCTGGAATCAATCGTTGACTACCGGGGTCAACGTGATCCGTATGGCTACGAACTTGAAGCCAGTGCGATAGCGGTGGCTGACGAACTGGCAGCGGCAGCGGAGCTAGTGATGGGCAAGATTGATCGCATCCCGGTTGCGCTCATCCGTGGTTACGCGTATTTACCCAGCGAAAGCGACGCGAAGTGCTTATTGCGGGATAGCTCAACAGACATGTTTCGTTGATGGGGAAAGGAGCGTATGTCGGCAAGGGAAGCTGAACGCAGTGAGTGAAGCCGACATAGCGATGCGGGAGGGGTAGAGAAAAGGGATATCGCTGACGTGACAACTGATTCCTCCGTTCGACAGGCCACTCTACCGACGCGTGCAGATAATCTGGCCGCTCTTTTGCAGGGCAGGCGCAGCGTACGTAAATATCAAGCGCACCCTGTTACACGTGAGCATATAGAGCAAATTGTCGAAGCCGCACGCTGGGCTCCCTCCCCACATGGAAGGCAGCCCTGGCGTTTTGTTATACTCACTGCGGCAGAACCCAAGGCACGACTTGCGGAACAGATGGGTACAACATGGCGACAAAACCTGGAAATGGATAGGCAAGATACAGAGACTGTGAATATTCGTCTCGAAAAGTCACGTCAGCGCATACTCAACGCTCCCGCAATTATCATTCCCTGCTTGTATCTCGAAGATCTGGATCGCTACCCTGATGAAAAGCGGCAGAACGACGAAACAACAATGGCTATCCAGAGTCTTGGCGCAGCCATCCAAAACATGCTCCTGATGGCCTACGACCTGGGACTGGATACTGGCTGGATGTGCGCTCCGCTTTTTTGCCCAGAAGTTGTTTGCAGGACTCTTGAGTTAGATACTCGTCTTATTCCCCATGCGCTGATCACCGTGGGATATGCCGCTGCTTATCCGCAGCGACACGAACGCCTCCCTCTGAGCACTTTAATAGTTCGTTTTGATTAACTAGAGGATGTTATGATTGTTGTTCTTGCTGGCGGTGTTGGCGCAGCACGTTTTTTACAGGGATTGGTACAAGTCGTACCCCAAAATGACATTACTGTCATTTGTAATACAGGAGATGACCGCGAATTTTACGGCCTACATGTTTCGCCGGACCTTGACATCGTCACCTACACACTCGCTGGCGTGGTCGATGAAACCCATGGTTGGGGCATACAGCTCGATACCTACTATACCATGTCCCAGTTAACTTATTATGGCAATGAAGACTGGTTTATGCTCGGTGATCGCGACCTTGCAACACACATTCACCGCACCAATTTGCTGCGTCAGGGGAAAACGCTCAGCGAAGTAACCGACGATCTTCGCAAGCGTTTCGGTTTGGGTCTCCGCCTATTGCCTATGACAGATCAACCCGTGGCTACTCATATTCGTACCCCTGCCGGCCTGCTCCACTTCCAGGAATACATGGTCAAACGTCGTTGCGCAGACGAAGTGCAGGATGTCATATTTGTTGGTGTTGAAGAGGCACGACCCGCACCCGGCGTGCTCGATGCACTCAAAGGAGCTGATGCTATCCTGCTGGCGCCAAGCAATCCCATCGTTAGCATCGGCAGTATTTTAGCTGTATCTGGCATTCATGACGCGCTCCACGAAGCTAGTGGAATGATCGTTGCTGTAAGCCCAATTATTGGCGGAGCGCCTATCAAAGGCCCGGCGGATAAACTCATGAGTGGTCTTGGTATGGAAGTGTCAGCAGTTGGTGTAGCTCGTTGTTACCGCGATTTCCTGGATGTTATGATAATTGACCAGCAGGATGCCCAACTCGTGAGCGAGATCGAGGATTTGGGAATACCAACTGTGACAACCAACACCATTATGCACAATAGTGAGGCCAAGGCTGCTTTGGCACGCGAAGTCTTAGAGGCAGCAGGTATGTAGTAGTAACATGAGATATAGTGCACTTGTACCAGTAAAAGCACTGAGTGCGGCGAAAAGCCGTCTTATACCACATTTGACCCAGGAACAACGCAATACCCTGGTTTTAGATATGCTCCATCACGTATTGCGTGCCTTACATGATAGTAATATGCTGGAACAAATTTCTGTAGTCAGCCCAGACCCGCAGGTTCTGGATTATGCTCGAGAATGTGGCGCGCAGGCACTTGCCGAAGAGTTACCAGGTCATAATGCGTCCCTTCATGTCGCTGCTCTCAAGGAACAGGAGGTTGGGACTCCTGCCCTATTAACCATTGCCGCTGACTTGCCCTTACTTCAAGTTGGCGACATTCGCGCTTTCCTTGAACAATCTCACAAATATCCAGTTGTTCTCGCGCCATCACGCGATGGCAGTGGCACAAACGCACTCCTCACTCGTCCACCCTTAGCCCTACCGTACCTGTTTGGCATCAACAGCCTGCAAAGATACCGGCGGGCGGCTAACGAGTGGCACCTGAGCAGTACTATATATAATAGCATAGGACTGGCACTGGACATTGATACGATTGATGACCTTGATGACTTGTATGAGCTACTAGCCCTGAGTGGCACAAGAGGGGGAAGGGAGCGTATGTCGAGTGGAGCCGACATAGCGATGCTGGAGGGGTAGGAGAGGAGAGAAAATACATTACATAAATCACACAAAGGAGATTTGTTATGCCAATACTTGGTTATTCAGCAGCACTGGAACAATTCCACCCCACTGATCTCATACGCTGGTGCCAGGAAGCTGAGCAGGCAGGCTTTGGTGGCGTCATGGCCGCTGATCACTTTCACCCCTGGGTACCGCAACAGGGACAAAGTCCACTGGTATGGTCTTGGATGGGCGCGCTTGGCAGTAGCACGAAACATCTGACATTTGGCCCCGGTGTCACCTGCGCTTCATATCGCTACCACCCTGCAATCATTGCCCAGGGAGCAGCTACCCTGACCGCCATGTTTCCCAGACGCTTCTGGCTTGGCATCGGCACCGGCGAAGCACTCAACGAACACGTCGTCGGCGGAGAATGGCCAGATGCCCCTGTACGCCTGGAGCGCATGGTCGAATCTATTGAAGTAATTAAACAATTATTTACGGGCAAAAAGACTCGATACGCGGGTAAGCATATCCGGATGGAAAGTGCTCGCCTCTATACACGTCCAGAAGTTCCCTGCCCCATCTTTATCGCCGCCTCCGGCCCAAAAACCGCCGAGACTGCCGGGCGCCTCTGCGACGGCCTCATCACTCCTGCGGCACCCATAGAGAAGCTGAAAATGCTGATTGAAAGCTTTGAGAAAGGGGCGAAAGAGGCAGGCAAAGATCCAGCTGCTATGCCCAAACTGTTACAACTGCATGTCTCCTGGGCCAACACCTACGATGAAGCTGTACAGCAGACCATGAAGGAATGGCCAAACGGAGGTATAAAAGCTCCTAAACAGGACATCCGTTCACCTGAGGATTTCGCCGCTTTCGGGCAACTTGTACGACCCGAAGACTTCAAGGGCCGCGTCTTTATATCAACCGACCTTGAAGAACATCGTCAACATTTACAAAGCTTCTATGATCTTGGTTTCGATGAAGTCCATGTTCATCATGTAGGACGAAACCAGACTGAATTTATTCGTGCCTATGGAGAGGTTGTGATTCCCGTTCTGCATGGGAAAGCAACTCAGACATAACTTACTCTCGTAATGTTTACGCAAGCTACCAAAGTTATCCCGGCTTTTTCAGCACAACCTGAGATTACCTCCAGTAATTTGTGCAATTTGCCCAAATTTCATAGCGCCACTTTCTGACAAACTATCTATAGTAACAGATAGAAGAGTATATTATCCTAGAAGAAGTATTAAGATCAGCAGGTTGCTGATCATTTTACGATAATTGTACAAAACAGCTAAAAATTAAAAAAGGCAATAGATGCCTGCTATTCCAGCAACGTGGCCGGGATAGATCGACAAGGAGAATAGAAGGCATGACACCGGAAGACGTACTGCAATTTGCCGGAGAACACGGCGCAAAAATGGTTGACTTCAAGTTTGTAGACTTACCGGGGACGTGGCAGCATTTCAGTGTGCCTCTACGCGAACTTGAAGTGGATACCTTTATTGAGGGTAAAGCTTTCGACGGCTCGAGTGTACGCGGTTTCCAGACCATTGATACAAGTGATATGCTCATCATACCTGATGCCAATACTGCTATTATGGATCCCTTCACCGCCGTACCAACATTGAGTCTGGTTTGTAATATTGCTCACCCTGGTCCGGGTGGCCACAAAAAACCCTATAGCCGCGACGCCCGCTACATTGCCAGTAAAGCCGAAGCTTATCTCCGATCAAGCGGTATTGCTGATACCAGCTACTTTGGCCCTGAAGCAGAATTTTTCATCTTCGATAATGTTCGCTTCAACTCCGCGGAAAACATCCAATACGCAGAAATAGATTCAGATGAGGCTCACTGGAATAATTCACGCAACAGCACTCCCAATCTTGGCCATCGAATGCGAACAAAGGAAGGCTACTTCCCTGTCGCCCCCAATGACACCCTCCAGGATATTCGCTCTGAGATGGTGCTGACCCTTGAAGCAATAGGCGTTCCGGTTGAAACACATCATCATGAAGTAGGTGGCCCTGGGCAAGCAGAGATCGACATTCGCTACAATACGCTGGTCAAGACCGCAGACAATATGATGTTCTACAAATACGTTACAAAGAATACGGCGCGCAAGCATGGGAAAACAGTCACATTCATGCCCAAGCCCGTGTTTGGCGATAATGGCTCCGGTATGCATGTACATCAAAGCCTGTGGAGCGGCGAAAAACCTCTTTTCTATGATGGCGATGGCTACGCAGGCATTTCCCAATTGGCTCGTTACTATATTGGCGGTCTGTTGACCCATGCCCCGGCATTGTTGGCAATTGTGGCACCTACCACCAATAGCTACAAGCGTCTCGTACCAGGCTTCGAAGCGCCCGTTAACCTGGTCTTCTCCAAGGGCAACCGGAGTGCCGCCGTACGTATCCCGCTCACCGATTGTCCATCGGCAAAACGTGTTGAGTTTCGCTCGCCAGATCCGGCCGCGAACCCATATCTTGCTTTCTCAGCCATGCTGATGGCGGGTCTCGATGGTATTCGCCGAGAAATCGAGCCAAGTGATCATGGCTTTGGACCGGTAGATCGAGACCTGTACCATATGTCGCAAGAGGAACTGCGTGAGATCCGCTCCGTCCCTGGCTCACTATTCGAAACTTTGGATGCTCTGGAGAATGACCACAGCTTCCTGCTCTCAGGCGATGTCTTCACGAGAGATGTGCTTGAACATTATGTGGAATTAAAACGCGCTCAAGCGGACGAGGCGCGTTTACACCCGTCTCCGATAGAGTTCGCACTCTACTACGATGTTTAGGTCCTAAGTTAAACAAGATAAAAGCCGGGAAGTGCACGAAAAGCTGAATACCTTCGTGCACTTCCCGGCTTTTTTTATTATTACATTCCCACATAGCAGTCAAAGGCACATAACGGATATGACAAAATATGTATTCATGTGCTATAGTTAATGATACAAAAAGCTTGTGTACACAAAACCGCAAAGAGGCAACACAGATGGAACTACTCTTCGATAGCTACGGACGCCGCATAAAAAGTATGCGTATTTCAATTACCGATAAGTGCAATTTTCGCTGTACATACTGCATGCCTGCCGAAGGTTTGCCATGGCTGAAAAAAGCTGAGATTCTTTCCTACGAAGAATTAGAGCGCATCGCCCGCGTTGCTGTCAGCATCGGTATTGAGCAGATTCGCCTGACAGGTGGAGAACCACTGGTACGACGAGATGTTCCTGATTTTATACGACAGCTGCGCAAAATCGAGGGATTGCGCAGCCTCAGCCTGACTACCAACGGTATCCTTTTGAAACAACAGGCAGGCGCGCTGGCTGAGGCAGGGCTTCATCGCATTAATGTGAGCCTGGACTCACTGGTTCCCGAGAAGTTCGCGCAACTCACCCGGCGCAATCAGCTTAACCGGGTACTGGAGGGTTTGGAAGAACTCGAAAAATATCCCTCAATTCACCCCATAAAGGTGAACGCGGTCGCCATGCGTGGCTATAGCGAGGACGAAGTCCTCGACTTTGCACGCCTGGCGCGGCGTAAAGCGTTTGTCATTCGCTGGATTGAATTTATGCCGCTCGACGCTGATCAGATTTGGCGCAAAGAAGATATCCTAACAGGCGCCGAAATGAAGGCCATTATCGAAGCAGAATATGGCCCACTTGTGCAGATTACCACAGGTGACCCCTCCGAAACAGCACGCCGTTACACATTTAGTGATGGGATCGGTGAGGTTGGCTTTATCAACCCTGTCAGCGAACCATTCTGTTCCACCTGTGACCGTATCCGCTTGACCGCGGATGGTCAATTACGCACCTGCCTCTTTGCTACCGAAGAAACTGACCTGCGTGCCGTCATCCGCTCTGATGCCTCTGACGACGTTTTAGCAGCCACAATCCGCCGCGCAGTTTGGAATAAAGAACTCAAACATTACATTGGCGACAAGCGATTTAAGCGAGCAAATCGGAGCATGTCAATGATTGGCGGCTAATAAGTGATGAGAGTGTAATTTCATTTTTTATCATAGGCATGTGTTTAACGATCAAAGTGCAATACCTACAATTACAGTATAACAGGCTTTTAAGAACAGAGTTACCAAAAAAGAGAATGTTCGTCGTTATAGTCAAATAGAAGGTACGTATGCACTCCTGTGCTATATATCAATTTGAAGTCACTTTTGTACAAGATCAGAAAGAGGACGAAGTGGTACAAGACGAAGCGGATTTGCTCACGGTCCGTGAGGTAGCAAAAAAGTTGCGGGTGGACGACACCACTGTGCGGCGCTGGATTAAAAATGGGGTACTGGAGGCAATCACTCTGCCTCATCGCGGAACACGCCAGGCGTACCGAATCCGTCGCTCCACATTGGATGCCTTGCTTGAGCCATCTCAATTGCCGGTGAACTAGTAGCCAAATGACTTCTAACCTGCTAGACTGGTGGAAATGCACACAGTTAGTAGCAAGGAGACATCGGTGTCTGTAATCGACTTTGAGACACTCTCTCCCGTCCCCCACTCCCCAGGGGGTGTTCTCTATCTACCCAAGCCAGGAGTAGCACTACTTGCACGTCCAAACGTACACTTGGGGGCGCTGACAGGTTTCCTGGGTGGATTGGATCTATCACTTCACCGTGGAGAGCACATGGACGATCCAACATAACCGCCCAATGGCACACAATTGTGTAAGATCGCAGGTCAGGTTTGTTAAGAATTTTCCACACAATGAAGCCTATGAACCAATCTCACCAAAAAGCAAAAACAGAAATACAGCCGGAAAAAGATTTCATTGCCGGCTCTAATAGATGGTTTACCTATTCTGCCGATGTGACAGGCTTACGGCTCATTTGTTTAGAGGATCTCACTACAGGTACCATCGCCACCACTACAATCGCAAACCCTACAAAACGTACAGCGGCCCATAAGGCATGGGCTGGCGCTCGCCAATCACGTGCAGCGGGCATGCCCTGGGAGATTTTGCATGAAATGGGCGAGAAAGGGGTTGATCCAGACCAGAAACTTGAAGAAATGTTTCGTGGATACGGGCACGCATCGGTCGGCGACATGGCAAGGCTCGCTGTGGATCTAGGAAATATCCCTATGCACTTGTGTTTGGCGTTGTTTAATGAGGGATATCTCAATTCCGGTCAGGAAAAATCGACACGTTACCAGGCATCATTTGGGAAAGCAGTCCTTCACCCAATAAGACACTATGTATCCGAGGGTCTTCTGAAAGAGGACGTAGAACCCTTAGAAGAAGAATATCAATCATTCGGAGTTGTATCATTGGAGTTGTTTGCAAAGTATAAAGCTGTACTACTCCGTGCATTTGAGCAGTACTATCAGGCAGATACGACAAAACCCGGTGAGAAGAGCGCTCTTCTCTCCCGCGTACTTGATTGTGTGAGGTACTTTTTACTCATTGGCCAGTGGAGTGGGATGTCCTTTGAAACGTCTGCTCGCGATTGGTCACGCATTATTGCAGAATTGCGGGCTTCCCCCCTTCTCTATTATCGGAAAGTTGCTGCGCAACTTGAAAAATTGCTTGCTCCCACAACTGAAGAGGAAGAAATACTTAACTATAAAGCAGAAGCGCCTGGGCTGATTCGGCATACTGCTCCACTGCTTACCACGAATATTAATTTGCACACGTTAAAACAATTCCTTGAAGATAAAACAGACTTGTTGCAGCGTGTCCCGATACACAGCGGCTTCCCAATACGCGTAGATCAACGTGTGAGCATGATTGACCCATTGAATACAGAGGGGGACAGGCTGGTTGCAGCATACGTCCTTCTACTCTGGCCTGGACTTGAGAGAGAGCAGCTTCTCAATTGGATACATACCCAGAATGATGAAACGAAAAATGCCATCAGCGCTATTATTTTTTCGGGCCATACCAACTATTGTGAATTGCCTGGATTTGGACGCACAACGCGCATGACCCTGGTAATCGAGAGTTTCTTAGGAGAATTACGTGACCTGAATCGCCATCGTGCCTGGGGAAGATTTTTTCCACTGCCTTTGGTTTTCGGAGAACGATTGACGAAGAACACAGTGGAGCAAATTGTCGCTCGTGGCTTCGGATTGCCCTTGTACTTAACAGATATTCAAGCGTTTTCAGACTACAAAACAGCGTATGAGAGAGATTTAGTTTCGTATTATATAAAGTTACAGAAGTTTCTTGAGAAGGTTTCTGCCACGTACCACGATACCATCGATTATTCATTTGTGCTCAACCTTTTGCCACTTGCTCACCAAGTCGATCTCTGGATGCATGGGGATCCAAAGCAAGCGTCCTATTTCACCATGCAGCGTTCCCGCCCTGGTGGACACATCAACTACCGTGCTCTTGCCTATGAAGCTAACCAACTTCTGGCAACGTTTGATCCGTATCTTTCTGCAATGCGATTGTTGAAGAAACCAGATCCCACGAGCCGAGAGGAATTTTTCGATAGAAGTTAACAGTGGTATCGCAATTTATAGCTCGCGGCGATACAGTTTCATCCCTTTTACCAACGGCTCGTCTGTCGGGTGCATTTCGCACTTCATCGCCAAGTTGACTGAAGCTGGGTCACGAAGAGGAAGCAGTGCTTCAAGATAAATAGGCCGTCCTTCCTCTTCCGCCTCAAATTCAAATTCTGCAGAAACGATTCGTGCATAGTTAAGCGCGCAGATCAACAGCGAGCGACCAGCATTTTGTCTTCGATACTGTGGATGTACCGTGCCCCGACAAAGAAAATGGTAGGCATAAGTATCTTCGTGCATTCGTAGAGCCGTAAAACCGACAATTTCACCTTCGACACCCTCCAGAGTCCCGCCCTGTCCCCACTCGTTCGACTCATCATCATCGGTAATCACAAATACTTTGTATGCCGCCTCGAGTTCAGGATCCATCAACCATGTCTCAAAATCAAGCATGTCTATCGTTTCAAAGCCATCCATTTCGCCTGACAGTTGCAGCAACTCATTGAGGGTAGGGATATCTACCTGTCGATAATTTCGTATGCGCATGAAAGTGTGCTTTAGACCTTTCGATAAAGTATAATCATAGTATGTGTAGCCAGGTCAGCATAGTCTACGATTACATGCTAACATATAACAACAACCTCTACCAGAACCAACAAAGGAGCCTTGAATTGCCCGACCAAACACACCAAACACATGATACACATATCCATCGCATTCGCCAGGAAATGCCTGCTACCACTTCGCAGCTATATTTTAATGCAGGAACTTTTGGTCCACTGCCGACCAGTGCGCTTCAGGCCATGCAGCAACGTCTCCAGGGTGAGTACACTCAAGGACGGCTTGGAGCAGCCGCCTGGGAGGCTATTCATGCCATTTACGATAACGCCCGCAGGAGAGTTGCACACCTGCTTAATGCAGATGAAAGCGAGATTGCGCTCACCGGAAACACTGGGGAAGGCATGAATATTGTCAGCTATGGCCTGAACTGGCAGCAGGGCGATGAAGTCATTACGACCAACCATGAGCACTATAATGCACTCGGGCCACTCTACCAGATACGTGATAGGTTCAGCATTACACTCCGCTTTGCCGATATAGGTACTGCCGGCGAGCAACCGGCACTCAAAGCCATCGCAGATCTTGTCACTCCCCGCACACGCTTAATCGTTCTTTCCCATGTCCTCTGGACAACTGGCGCGCTGGTAAACGTGAGCGAAATCTGTTATATGGGTCGCGAATATGGTATACCCGTCTTAGTTGATGGCGCCCAGTCCGCTGGAGCAATACCAGTTGATGTGAAAGCGCTTGGAGCTGATTACTATGCCATTCCGATGCAGAAATGGCTCTGTGGGCCAGATGGCACTGGAGCACTGTATGTCAGTCGCGAGGCTCTGAACGCTATCCATTCCACTTACGTCGGATATCCCTCTATCGAGCATGAAGAGGGAGTCGAGTGGACATTGAAAAAGAATGCTCAGCGCTTCGAAATGGGCGGCGCCCACCCGGCAGCTATAGCGGGCCAGGCAGCAGCATTGCAATGGCTGGAGGAAACAGTCGGCTACCCGTGGCTATTCACCCGCATCTCCTCGCTGAGTAGATACGCTTATTCCGCACTCAAAGCTATACCTGGCCTCACCATGCTTACACCAGTAGCAGGCGATAGCGGTCTCATTTCATTTAGATTAGAGGGACGGGATGAGACAGACGTCGTAACCAAACTTCAAAAGAAACACAATATTTATATCCGCAATATCCCTTCATTGAAATCCCTCCGCGTTTCAACGGGATTTTACAACACAGAGGAAGAGATAGATACCCTGGTCAAAGCTTTAGAGGAATTATAGCTGCATGGCTATTTCTACCTATCGCCAACAGCAGGAGCCTCTTCAAGTTTCATTGAGAGCAACCGGGAAATACTATCTCCGCCCATGGAAACTCCATAGATGACCTGTGCCGACGTCATTGTCACCCTGTTATGGGTAATCATGATGAATTGCGTACGTTGAGCCAGGCATTTCAGAATGTCGCAGAAGCGCACCACATTAGATTCGTCAAGGGCCGCATCTACTTCGTCCAGCAAGCAAAATGGAGGGGGGTTGATCTCTAATAATGCAAAGAGCAGAGCTGCTGAGACAAGGGCCCGCTCCCCACCGGAGAGGAGCGACAAATCCTGGATTTTTTTGCCAGGCGGCTGTACAATGACCTCCACGCCGCCAGGCATGCTTGAGGGCATCACGCTCTCATCTTCGTCAGGCTTCGCGACTGTCAACTCAAGGCGCGCGCTACCACCATTGAAAAGCGTAATGAAGTGTTCGCGGAAACGTGCATTTACCGATTGAAATGTCGCCTCAAATTGTCGTGCCATCGTCACATCAAGCTGCCCAATAATCGAGCGCAGATGCAGTGCCGCCTGTTCCATATCCACAATCTGTAACGAAAGAAACTCGAAGCGCGCGCGTGTTTCTGCATATTGTTGGGGCGCATCAGGGTCACAGCCGCCCAATACCTTGAGACGCCCTCGCAAACTATCAACCCGCCGCCTCAGTTTGCGCAACTGCCCTTCCTCCTCCTCAGACAATACTTCTGGATCAGCGGACGTGCGTTCCTCATGATGCAACATCGACTCTCCAGTTTCTGGATTGTTATGGTCCCTGACACCGTCCATAGTAGGGGCGATCCCTTGTGATCGCCCGCTATCTTGTGGTCGCCCCGTAGCATAACCGCTCAGTTCGTGAGGGTCCGTGACGCCCATCTCTTCGTGCAATTGTTCCAATAAGATATCTACAGCGTCCTGCGCTTTCTGACTCTCCAGCAAGCAACGACGGTATACTCCCTCCAATTCCGTCAACGTGTGTCGTAATTGCGCCGTCTGTTGCTCCAAAGCCATCAGCTGTCGTTCAATCTCACTTGACTGTTCCTCTACTTGTCGCAACTCATGAGTGAAAGCACGGGCCTCTGTAGCATCTCTTTCCAGTTCCTGGCGGCACGATTTTATTGTCTCCTCTACCAGTTGTTGCTGCTTTTCAGTCTCTGCTATTCGTCCCTTCTGTTGCTCAATCTGCAATTTATGGTCGTGTGCCTGCGCCTGGAACATGCTCAGTTGCTGGCGCAAAGACCTGGCTTCTTGCCGTTTCACTGCTAGAGCAGTACGCCCTTGCCCAAGTTCATCTTGCTGGCGTCGATAGGCAATAGCGTGTTCCTCTATTTCGTGCTGAAGTTCCTCAACCTGGACCGTTATCTCACGCTGTGACTTCTCATGCACCCGAACACGCTCCTGGGCGGCCTGTACTTCCTGCTCCAATCCAATTACTTCGGCTGCCAACTGTTGTTCTATAGAATTCGCCAGGCGTAGTTCTGTCTGCAACCGTTCCTGTTCTTGCTGTGTGGAGACCACCACTCTGTTCAGTTCGTTGATACGAGCCACTATTTTCTGCAGCTCTTTATCCACAGTGGTTTGCTCTATACGACGCCCATCCTGAGCACACTGCACCTCACTGAGCATATTATTAAGTTGATTAACGAGCGCAACGTGCTCACTCAGTAGCTGAGGAAGTTCGTGCAGTTCTCGCTCATAGGCCATTAACCCTTGTTGACTACCATCCTTACCACTTCCACCCACCAACCAGCCATCGCGATGCAGCACTTGACCTTTGAGCGTTACCATCATCTGGAAAGGCAGATACTTCCTTGCATCCCTGGAAATACCCGTAGGGGCGGGGCTTGCCCCACCCTGGCTTGCCCCGCCCTGGGAGGAACCATGTGATACCGTCCAGGCTAGCAGTTCTTGAGCTACCTGCACATTTTTCACCAGCACGGCTCCCAGTAGCAATCTACGAAAGAGAGGCAGATACTGCTGATCACATTGTATACAGCGCCAGGCTAAGCCAACCACCCGCTCTGTAGGGACCCGATACTTCCTTTCATCCCTGCTTCCCTTCATCGTCCATAGTAGGGGCGATCCTTTGTGGTCGCCCGGTCCCGGTCTTTCTGCGAGATAACTATTGAGCACTTCCTCTGCGGCCTGAATCTCTTCCTCACTAACTTCATCCTCCCCTCCCACTCCCTCCATCCACACAACCATCGCCTTCCCCAGTTTGGCTTCCTGCAAATAATGGAGGCAGTTTTGAGCATCATCGTATGTTTGTACAACAACCGCCTGTACATATGGACCTAGCGCTGCCTCCATCGCTATCTCTAAACCAGAAGCAGCGATACCAAGTTGAGGAACAGGGCCAACAAGTCCGCTTACCTTATCTGCTGGAGCACGCAGGAGTGCGCGGACTCCATCTGTATATCCACTCAAACTCTGACGCCAGTTTTTCAGCATATTCAGGCGGTCAGCAACGCTACGCCTCTGCCTCTCTGCTTCAGTAACAGCAGATTTTAAACGCTCAAACTCCTGTTGTGCATCGGCAATAGCCCGTCCTAAAGCCTGTTTGCGCTTTGCTATCTGTTGCTCTTCTTTGCGCGCCGTTTCCAGGCTCAACCGTTCCTCAACAAGTCGCGTTTCAAGGGAGCGTAACGATTGTTGAGTTTGAGCTATGCTATCTCTACGAGCAGCAAGGGTACGATTACGCTCTCCAAGTTGTTTCTGTTGGCGTCCCAGGTCCGTTTGGCTGGCTCCCAGGCGCGCCTGCACCTGAAAGAATTCATTTTGCGCCGTACGCAACCGCCGCTCATTAACCTCGTAGTCCTTTTGTACCCTGGCCACCTGTTGTTCGAGACCTGCAACAGAGGCAGCTCTGGTATCTACTGCCTCATCAGCTAGATCACACTGCTCTTCCTGGTCAATAATCCGCTGCTGTAGCGTAATCAAAAGTTCTCTTAGTCGGCGCTCCTCCTGCTGCTGATCGCTACTTTGACGGGTTAAGCCAGTAATACGCTCCTCACCTACAGCCAGTTCGCGCTCAATCTTCTGCACCCTGTCGTTCGCTTCAGCACAAACCTTACGACATTCCGCTATGGAAGTAAGGATCTGTTGTCGTTGAGCGCGGAGGTCATTTCCTCTCTCATCGGCAGCCTGAATAGCCAGTTCCAGATTCCGTACTTTCACCTCCTGCTCTTTTTCCGCCAACTCTGTTCGCTCTTTGTTAGCGCGCAAGCGTCTCCATTGGAGGGCATACCAGGTCAGTAGTACTTCTTGCAATTCACTCTGCAATTGCCTGAACTCAACGGCGCGGCGCGCTTGCTCTTCTAAAGGTCCCAGGTGCGGCTCAATCTCGCCTACGATATCTCGTAGACGTTCTAAATTATGTTCAGTCTGGCGTAGTCGGCTCTCCGCATCTGCACGTTGTACCTGGAACGGACGTATACCCGCGGCATCTTCAAATAAGCCGCGACGTTCTTCCGCACGCAAACTCAAAGCGGCATCGATCAAACCCTGGCCAACTACGGTATACGAATCGTGGCCAATACGCGCCTGAGCAAGGAGTAGTACCACGTCTCTTAGGCGAACTTTTTGCTTATTGATGAGGTATTCATTTTCACCTGAGCGAAAGCTGCGGCGCGTCACAGTAATTTCGCTATATTCTGAGGGTACCCAGCCAGTACTATTATCCAGTGTCAGCGATACTTCCGCCATACCTAGCGCGGCTTTGCCATGACCTCCGGAGAAGATTATGTCATCACTTTTCTTGCCGCGCAGCTGACGCATACTTTGCTCGCCCAAAACCCAACGCATTGCGTCAGCGACGTTCGATTTACCCGCTCCATTCGGCCCTACTACAGCCGTAATGCCCGTACTAAACTCCAACGAGGTCTTTACAGCAAAGCTTTTAAAACCCAGCATTTCCAAACGTTTGAGATACACAGCGCAATCCTACTCTACTTCCACAAGAAAAACAGTATCCGTGTCATGTTGCATGATGATACCATAGAGTGCTGCTTCCGTCGAGTAGCTCTTTTAGATGAATCCCCAGACCACGTTTCAGACGAAATATCATCCATCACTTAATGACGTTCATCTCTCTACCGCAACCCATCCCGTTTTGCAGCGAATCCATAATTCTTCGCCGCGCCAGCAATAATTTCCGCCAGATGTCTCGCATATATTCTCATGGCTATAGGAAATCGCTTTTCGTACTATCATATGTTCACCTTGGATTTGCAGTACAATCGGTCCACCCCAGCCCACTACACCACATATAAAGTTATACACATGGACACAATCCCATTCGGCGACAGGCACAATGTAATTTTCATCACCGGGAAATCCATGATAACTGCTCATGCTCTCGTCCTGGGGCATTGGTTTTGTATCACCCTGATAGAGTTTCCAAATAGTATCGGCAAGTAAATCTCCGCCGTGCAAGGCGCACTCCAACTCCAACTGCGCATAACTCATACCGCTTAATACCTCTATCACCTCCTGCGCCAGGATATCACCACTATCCATACCTTCATCCATAAGATGGATGGTCACTCCTGTGTGTTCGCATCCCTGTCGGAATGTCCAGAACAAAGGTACCGGACCTCGATTTGCAGGCAACAGTGAGGGATGGACATTGAGGCAGCCCAGGCGCGGTATCTCCAAAATGGCACGTGGAATACGCAGCGAAAAGCAGGCTACGCACACGACATCTGGTTGATAATCTGCAAAAGTTGAGACGGTGGTAGGATCTGACAGACGACGAACTTCCCACAAGGGTATTTCTCGCTGCCATGCCAGTTGTACAATAGTGCTTTCGAGCGATGAGTGAAGCATTGGTAGCGTAGAACTGGCTGGACGAAGCCGTTCTCGGCGATAAAGTGCTGGCTGATCAGCACCAGCACCGCGATCGTGAGTAGCGGGGATAATTACTGCGCAGACCTCTATACCGTTATTCAAGAGTGCGCGTAGAGAAGGTTGCGAAAAACTTCCTGGCATCCCGAAAAACATTACACGGGGCGGACGTTTCATTGATTTGACAGAAGTCTCCACATCTTGTAGTATCTATACCAGACAGAACATATCGCATTTTGCATTTAGGAGTATCTATCATGGCACGAATCGTGAAATGTGTCAAACTGGGACTCGAACTACCAGGTCTGGATAAACCTCCTTTTCCTGGTGAACTGGGCCAGCGCATCTATGAGAATATATCAAAACAAGCCTATGACATGTGGCCAGCTCAAAGTACGCTCATTATCAACCACTATGGCCTGAATATGGCTGATCCGGAAGCGCGCAAATTACTGCGCGAACAAATGGAAGAATTCTTCTTTGGCTCCGAGGCTAAAATGCCAGAAGGTTGGGTGCCGGAAACAGAAAGTATGGAGACCCCCGCAACAGCAGGCGCCAAAGGTGGCGCACCGAGTAGTAAAGGCGGCGGCGGAGCTTCACGCAAGAAATGAGATCCCCCGGCGATATCTTACTTGTTTCATGCTATGAACTAGGTCACCAGCCATTTCATCTTGCCTCACTGTATGCAATGCTTCAACAGGCCGGCTACGCACCTGCCGCCGTAGATACCGCTGTTGATACATTGACCGAAGAAGCGATTAGTCGAGCACGATTAGTCGCTATTTCTGTGCCAATGCACACCGCACTACGACTGGGGCAGCGTATTGCGCTGCGTGTGCGTTCGATCAACCCGTCCGCTCATATCTGTTTCTACGGCCTCTACGCGTTTCTCAATGCTGATTACTTGTTACATGATACCATCGATTCTGCCATTGGTGGCGAATATGAAAGCCCCTTCCTCGATTTAGTCGCCGCACTAGAAAAAGGCAAAACTGGGATTATACCAGGGGTCACTACCCACCAATTCAATAGCGACCCCTGGATAAAGCGCACTCCATACATCGTTCCAACACGCCAACATTTGCCCTCACCTGAACGCTACGCCCACCTGGAGACCAATGGCACCATGCGGCTGGCTGGCTATACCGAAACCACCCGCGGCTGTAAACATACGTGCCTGCATTGCCCTATTACTCCGGTCTATAACGGGC
The DNA here is from genome assembly GCA_963775585.1 of uncultured Chloroflexia bacterium. Taxonomy (GTDB): domain Bacteria; phylum Chloroflexota; class Ktedonobacteria; order Ktedonobacterales; family Ktedonobacteraceae; genus UBA11361. The sequence continues at coordinate 17,587 of CAVZJN010000063.1, forward strand.
GTTTCTTCGCTATACCAACCGAGATTGTGCTGGCTGATATCCGCGCACAGCTAGAGCAAGGTGTTCGACACATCACCTTTGGTGACCCCGATTTCTTAAACGGTCCCAAACACGCCATGCGCATCACCCGCGCTCTTCATGATGAGTTCCCAGGCGTCACTTTTGATGCCACTATCAAAATCGAGCATTTACTGAAGCATCAGCATTTGTTGCCAGAACTGAAAAGCCTGGGCTGCGCCTTTATTGTCTCTGCCGTCGAATCGCTCAACGACAATGTCCTGCGCAATCTCAACAAAGGCCACACAGCCGTAGATGTTGCGGAAGCCTTTGATTTGATGGAGCAAGTGGGCATACCTCTGCGCCCATCGCTGATGCCCTTTTCGCCTTGGGAGACACTTGAGAGCTATATCACGCTGCTGAACTTTTTTGAAGATCGTCGCCTCATCGAACAGATTGATCCCGTCCACTTTTCGATTCGCTTGCTCATCCCACCAGGCTCAGCACTTCTCGCTTCACCCGATAGCAAGTTGTGGCTACGAGAACTCGACGCCGCTGCTTTCACCTACAAGTGGCAACATCCTGATCCCCGTTTAGACGCTCTTCACCAGAAGGTTGCCTCATTGACGGAAGAGGCCGAACTTGCAAAATCCAACACCATCGAAACCTTCTTCCACATCAAAGCTTTGACGCTGTCTATTATCGGAAAAGATCTGCATATACCCGAGGCGGTGGAACACTACGGCACTCCCAGAGTGCTGCCCCACCTCACCGAATCGTGGTTCTGCTGAGCAGAGCCTACAGCAGATCAGTTAGATCTGCCTCATTAAGCAGATGAATTGCACCCGCTGAGAAAGGTCATTCCTTATTTCGAGGCGCAAATCATCTAGAACTACGCCTTAGATCATCCAGCAGTTCATAAGAAATAGCCTTCAAATGCAAACAGTTTCTGATTTTTGACAGTTGACATTTTTCATCACATAAGTTATCTTATACAAGGGGAGTTGCTCCTTACTCACACGTTAACCAATGTAATCGTGTGTAATGCTCCAACGAGGTTGCATACTATTTTTTTAGCAACCTGATGCTTACGCTTTTTGAAGGTGCAGCATGCAAACAGCATTACAAAACATCCATTCCTGGCTTCTCTCTATACCACGTATTTGGAAGAAACCAGAGAATCCATCCGACTTTGTATGGCTTGCGCGTTTTCGCTTGCTTGCTCTTTATATTATTCTCAAAAGTGCTCTGTTGTTACTCGTGGGTGTGGTGGGTTTGAGAATACATTTCATAGCTCCCTCTTCTTTCGGCTTCGCTTTACTACACTGGATAATAGCCTTACTGAGTATCTGTGCATTCATCTTGTTACTTCTGCTGGGATTAGCTTTAGCTAGCAAACGTAGACCACGCCTCATTGGCATAGCTATGCTATGCATCTCCGATATTTGTGTACTACTGGCGGTAATGTGTGCATGTATCCTTGGCAGCGGCAGCACGTTACTTTTACTCGCGGTTCTAGCAATTACTTCATGTACAACACCGTTGTTTGTAGAGCGTATTAGTCGCTATGCGAAAAGCTCTGAACAGAGTAAATATGAGCTTATGAGTATTCAACAGAGGCTTGACACGCTTCTAATACGCTATTACCAGGAGCTTACCAGGGCCATCCAGTCTGAACGTTCATCTTTGAGCAGCGAACTTCATGATAGACTTATGCAAGAACTGAGTGCTGTGCTGTTGGAAATCAGCATGATGTTGATGCGCAATTCTGCGGATGGAATGTTGCAACTGAATGCAGAAGAGACCGCCAGATTGGAGGCATCATTACGCCGAGTGGTCGCTGAGGCTCGTAACATAATGCAAGACTTAAAAACTCCTCAGCCTATATGGAACATAACTACTCTGGTACTCGTTTCAATCCCCATCCAAAGCCAGACGAATCAAAGACGATGATAAGGAGGATACCTCATGATCTGGCCTGGGAACAGCCTTTACTATCATACCTACTTGTGTAGATACTTTGGAATATGGAACAATGGTAGAGAAGAAGGATGCAATGGTATCGCGTTCTAGTAAGTCTACGAAATTGCAAGCAGTTGATTTACTGAAAATCTTGATTGTTGACGATCATGAAGTTTTTCGCTGTGGATTACGCGATCTGCTCAACGATATTGACGGTTTCCAGGTCGTTGCCGAAGCGAGTACTTGTCAAGAAGCCCTGGCACAATTAGAAGCGGTGCCCGTTGAATTAGTACTGTTAGACCTCTATTTGTCGGACGTCAAAGGTATTGATACAGTACATCAAGTACGAAAGGTATTTCCTCAACCTCGTGTCATTATCCTATCGGCAACATTGGATGATGACCTACTCCTGGAATCGGTATTGGCGGGGATATCCGGTTATCTCACAAAAGACACCCCTGCCGCTGATATCGTCAAGGCCCTAAAAGGGTTTCTACAGGGCCAATTGGCGATGATACCTCCTGTATTAACACGGCTCGTGGAACTGTTGGTCCAAAAGTATTATGCATTTGAAACAGCATTAACCATATATCAGCAAAATGAGACAAAAGCGTTTGATAGAGCTACATCCGAGATACCGACTCCTAACATAATCCCCCCAACACATTCGCCGCACATATCCCTGCCAAATCTAACCCCGCAAGAAGAAAAAGTCTACCAGTTAATGCGTCGAGGATATAGTAATAAACAAATAGCTTCTCAGCTCTTTATTTCGCGGTTTACAGTAGGGAAGCATGTACAGAATATTCTACACAAACTTGGTGCGACCAACCGTACCCAGGCAGTATCATATAACTCATTTGAGGGGGTTGAATAACTCCCAACCAGACATTTTCTCTTTATATTATTGTACATACATTCCGCAGTTTTCGCCTACGTATTTCCACAAAATCGCTTGCAGAGCAGATCGCTATTGTAGAGTTTTGTGAAAACTCTATAGTATGAATTGGCTTTTCATCCAGGTTCACAAAAAACTTCGGAATGTGGGTTATTAAATACTTCATTTGAGGATTGAATATTTACCCTTTTTCATGTTTTAATTGCTATTGATGTGTTCGTAGTTTTGATGTGTTCGTAGTTTGGAACTGTTATAGTTCTTCGGCATCTCTAAAGATGAAAGTTGACAGAGTACCGCAGAGAAGGGAATGAACGGACGATGAAACTTTTAATCGTTGATAGTGACCGTTATTTGGTCGAGATGCTTACCACCTGGCTCAAGACTCTAGGATTTGATGTACACCGTGCGTATACGGGTGAACGTGCGAAGATTGAATGGGAAGAAAAGCGACCGGACATAGTCATCCTTGATCCTATTTTGAAGGATGTCGATGCAATGAAAATGTGTCGCGATATGCAAAATAAGCATGATGCACTCGTATTGGTCATGACAGACGGAAAAGATGTACAAAATGAGGTTCATTGCTTGGAGTCAGGTGCCGATGATTACTTGCGTAAACCCTTTTTTCCTAATCAATTCTTAGCGCGTATTCATGCAATTAGCCGCAGAGGGCGTTCCACTCTTGAACAACGACCTTTTTCCATCATCACGGTTGGGCCTATTTGTGTTGATTCACTGCATAACGAGGTAACTATCAGTGGAAAAACTACCCGCTTAACACCAACCGAAAGTAAACTTCTTCATTTACTTGCTATTAATGCAAATAATGTTTGCACAGCTAATCAAATTGTTTCTTATGTCTGGGGATTTGGTAACGACGGAGATACCTGTTTGATCAAGGCGCACATACGTCATTTACGACAGAAAGTAGAACCAGACCCAAATAAACCCAGCTACATTCTTACCGTTCCAGGCGTGGGCTATACATTAGTCCACCATCCTGTAGAGGAGGGCCGTACCAAAGAAGTATTACATACATTACGTGCCGTTTCAGGGTGAGTTCATACTCTACCTTGAGGCCTTGAGCACACTAGTACCAGTATCTGAAATTACCTCCGGGAGCTTAAAGCGCCCATAGAAAACGCCTCTACTCTATATTTTTACTCGCTTTGAGCGTAGAGTAGAGGCGTTTTTTATGAGTGCCCATAATTTCAACCCTTTCTAGTGCTGAAATGTGGAGACTTCTTCACATGTATATATTTATGACACCATACTTTCGTGCTTATCAACATCATATCTACATACTGATTTATTAAACTTCATTTAGTTGGTATTTCCCTCCAAGAATGATCAAAGCATACATCATCTCTCAATCTGATAGATCCTTAGTCTGACGATGGCGAAAGAGTTGGCATCTTATGTGAACAGTTTCTATGGGCCACGATTTGATACATTGCGCTGGGTGTCACTACGCTACAGGGGAATCTTGCCTTTAGAGGTGATGAAGAAGTATCAATGTATCGTAGTTGGTGCTGCGCAGGGTGAACTAACTGTGGCCTTTGCTGCACAACAGAGTAAGTCCGTTATTGGTGCGCTAGAGAAGTTGACAGGACGCAAAATTTTCCCCGTTTTGGTCGCTCCAGCTAAAATACGCCTGTTCATTCGCCGTAAAGAATTTTACGAGCGGCACAGGCGTTCTCTGAATTGGCCCTATTACATACATTGGTTTCTCGCGCACTCAATGCTCAAGTACATTCTATCCAATTCTGAGTTGCAGGAGTAGTAAGTACTCATAGAGTAGGGTACATCAGCATCAATTAGAGCATGTTTGTTCTACTCACATTATTACGCCCCCCCGCGTTTCTGGATTACCACCGGAACAGTGAGAAAAATAAGCTTGATATCCTCCCAGAGAGATTGTTGCTGAAGATAAGCAATGTCCATCTGACCATGTTCTCAAAAGTCACCCGACTGCGACCGAAGACCTGCCAGGGTCCTGTCAAGCCGGGATAGCTTGAGAGACGTAGCTTATCGCGCAGACTATACAGTTCAACTTCGTAAGGAATAGGTGGTCTGGGACCAACGAGCGACATTTCACCGCACAAGATATTCCAAAATTGGGGAAGCTCATCAAGACTGGTGGCACGAATTAACTTGCCGATTCTCGTGACGCGGGGATGATTATGCTCTTTGTAAGGCGCACTTACGTCATTATTTAATGCACAGCCATTCATGTAGTGCTTTATGGCTTCACGGTGTTTAGTGTCGTCACAATTGACATACATAGAGCGAAACTTGAGCATCTCAAATTCTTCACCGTTGCGGCCTACGCGTTTCTGCCGAAAAAGGATGGGACCTTCCGAATCAAGCAGAATTAATAGGATAACGACAGCACTAATAAATAGCATGGGTACTGCGAAAAGTAAAGTAAACACGACATCAAGAACACGTTTGGCCAGTAAATAGCCAGGATTAAGACGTATAGTTTCAATGGGCGCTGACTGAACTGCCATAATACACTCCCCTAGCTTAAATCTAATTGTTTGCATCAAGATTATCCTTTTAAACAGCTTAGCCAACTTTGGTGTATAACTGGTTCGTATGTTCATGGAGAAATGGTTAAATGCAATTGGAAAGGTTAACATGAACACACAAACAGACCGCAGCTTTTGTCAATCGAATGGATCAAGTCTTTACACCTGAAGTGTGAAAATTTTAGATGCCATGCCGTTTGT
>CAVZJN010000064.1:0-121913 GCA_963775585.1 uncultured Chloroflexia bacterium
TTCGATCATTGGGGCTGATTCCGTCGAACCTTCACGTCATTTACCATGTGGTAAATTGGCTGAAGGTTGGGACGGAAATACTGGGCCGAGACACCCTTGTCCGAACTTTCAGCCAAAAAACGTTTGGGCGAAGGTTCGGATTCATTTCGGAGAGGGGTTCTCTGATTCCTCTGGTGAGGACTGGTTTTTTTCCTGCTCTTTTCCTTTTTTGCCTTTTAGCTTCGGCTTTTCTTGTTCTTCTAGAGCTTCCTGTTTCTCTTTTCCATCCTCTTTCATATGGTTCTCTGCATCGACCACCTGTATTCTGTCTCGACGAAGTGTGAGCTGTTCAGCGGCAGCTTCGAGATGTTTAGGACTCACATTGGTCTCGGCTTGAGCATAGGACCACTTCAAAGCAGTCGTCACTAACTTCATCACATGGTCCATGAGCACCCGACCACTTTTTTGTGGATCGAGGAGGGGATGCGTGAGCCACGTGTACATGCTCCCGGTCCACTGCTGTAAATTCAATTCGGGAAGCGACGGGCGATAAATGTGCTCCAGAGCCAGCAGAATATCGCGCACTTCCCCCTCAGTATGGCTGGCAATCCGACAATAGGGCTGAAGGCAATCCAGGCGACGCCGAAATTGCATCCACATCGTTTCTGGCTGGTCGAAAACATCTTTGAGGGGAATAGATGCCCCACGCCCCGCGGTCACTAAGCACAAGCCTAATGGATGAGAAGGAAAGGATAAGAAGAGGTGGTCTGTCAATTCTTTCAAGAAAATCAGATGAGGCAGGGAGAGATCATGGGCGTCATCACAGATGAGGCACTCCACGCCATATTGCCCTAACAACTCAAAGAGCAGATATTTGCGTTCGCTCCAGCGTCCCCGCGCTCTCAGCCCCAATGCAGCCAGGAGCAAGTTTCCCAACGCCGCTTCCCGAGGATCATTTTTAGGAGCTGTCACCGCCAGCACTGGATAACGCTGCCCTCCGACCATCCCTGCTGCTCGCGCTGCCTCATCCCTGAGGTCGCAAATACCCATCGTTTTGCCAGAGCCTGGCTCTGCCACAATGACATGCCAACTCCTTTGGTGCCAGGCTTGACGCAACAGGCCCTGAAACCGGCGTTCAAAGGGGGTCTCGATAAAGCCATCGAAGAGCGGTAGTTTGCGAGCCATCATCAGTCCACCTCCTTCTCACGATAGCGAATGACCAGAGGCTGGCCCGAAGAGGCCCTCTCGGGGTCAGGAACCGCCTTGGACAAACGCAAGCTCTCGCGTTCGGGCGGGGCGAAACTTCCGAGCGTTTCCAACACGTGAGAAGGATGAATCTCCTCGCGCTGTCGATCAAACTGTCGAGCCCTTTCATGCTCGCGGGTGGCCCATCGACGCTGCTTTTTGGCTGCTTCAATTTCTTCCTGGATCTGTGCCCGAACGCCGGCGCTGCGAGCCTCGGCAGCCTTCGCCTTTGCTGCGTCCGCCCGGCGCATCGCTTTTGCCTCCCATTCACTGATCCGTTGCCCCATGAAGGCTGGGCAGTAGGCTTCTCCCACATACTCACCGTCCACGAACAGATAAATGACCGAGATATCACGCCGATCATAATAAATCTCAAACTCCCGGCCAGCAAGCCGATTGAGCAAGCCTGGGCAGACATACCAGTTCCCCTGGAAAGAAAGGCGTGAACGATCATGGACATGATAGGTATGGTTCCTGATCTTGCGATTTTGTGCTTTCATCAGCAGGAGCTTGAGATCATCAGGTGCACCCAGGTACTGAGGGACCCCCGTTTGGCGAACCGCATCTTCCCACAGGATGTTGCGCTTTTGCCGACGCAAGCCATCCCAATTCTGTTGGTAGTCATCGACAATGGCGCGGATAAAATAGCGTTCGAGTTCCTCCAGCGTCATTCCACCAGCCTCTGCAGCTTTTTGGGCATCATGGATACCAAAGCTCGTGTTGGGTAAACGCCGCTCAAAACGCTGGGTCATCCAGCGAAAGATGGCCTCGACCGTTCCCTTGGCCGAAGGGCAATACGGAGGGGCTTGCTCCGTGATGATCCCAAGGCGGTCCACCAGCACCTGGCGTGCTCGCTCTGAGGTAAAAATCTTTCCCCGGTCGTGAAAGACGGTGGCTGGCTTCCCATAGCAGAGCCAATCGTGCTGACACCCGGCTTGCAAGACGAGTCGGTCTTTCGGTTCCAGGGCTCCTTTGATGAGTCGCATGTAATCCTCCTCTGCTAATGGCCCCAGCGTGATGACGGCGCTCATGATTGCGGCGGTCTTCACGCACACGAGCACGGCTGCGTGAATGCGGCTGGCAACCGGGATGCCATCACGGGTTGTCACGTAGAGTTCCATACTGTGCTCATCGACCTGGGCCAGTTGCGCCGGTGCGGGAATGGAGAGGGCGAAGGAGAGAGGGGACTGCCGTTCGCGCCGAGACCCTCTCTCCTCGCCACGTGCCTGGCGCACCTTTGGCTCCTGCTTGAGCGTGAGGATGTAACGCCTGACCTGATCGTAGCTAGGAAGCGCGAAAGCCATTCCGGTGTCGGCTCGTAAGCGTGAGGCGATGTGCTGGAGTTCCACATGCTCAGTAATCGCCTGGATCGAGAGCTTGGTGGGGCGGCTGTAGAGGAGGCGAATCGTTTGTTGAAAGGCTGGATGCAGTTCCTGCGCTCGATGGTAGGTCGCATGGGGGACACAGGCCACTTGTCCAAACTCGACCGTGCGTTGTACGAGCCGTCCCAGGGTCGAGCGTCCCATGCCAGCTGCTGCTGCTGCTTCACGGATGGTCGCTCCGTTCAGGACCGCTTCCACGGCCCGCAGATTGCGCAGAAAATGTTCTCGTTGCTTTTCCTCAAGGAGAGAGTCATCAAAGGTGGAAAGCGGATCGGTCGGTTTCCCCTCTTTTTCCTCTGCAAAACCGGTTTCCTGGGAGCGTGACCCCTCCTGGATATCATTGCTCTCCAACACGCTTGGGAGAGGGTCAGGAAGAATCGGAAGGGCGTCGGGGGAAAGACAGATCAACGGCGTGAGTCGAGTCAGTTGAACATTCGCCAGATCGACCAACAGATGCCCAGACGCGGCGCCATCGGCACACCTTTTCCAGACAGCAGCTTCTTTTTCTGCTGGCGACCAGCGTTCTCCCAGACGCTCGACCACTTCCTGGACACAGGCCGCTTCACCCCAGGGCCACACCACCTGCAACGCCTCTGCCAACTCTTGAAAAGACGGAAAGGGCTGACGCCGGGCATGTAAGAAGACGAGATTGGCATGTCTCTGGGGGAGTAACGTGGCCTCGGTCCCAATCCAATATGTGCCGCCTTGCTGCTCTGCAACCTTGCGTGCCGCTTCTGCTTTCGCCTGATTGCGCTCGCGGCGCTTTTCTCGCTCAAGACCGGCCTCTGCAATCAGCAAAGAGCCACTCTGGAGCTGGCCGATAGCATCAGGGAGATAGACATGGGCATTCCCCTCAAACAGGTAGTTGATGGCGAAAGGCACAGGCTGCGGCGTGGGGATCTTGTACGTTGAGGCAAAGGTGGAGCTGATATCACCGCGTCCATACCAGACCACCTGGGGATGATATTCCAGATACAACAGTAATCGTTCTTCCATCAGGCTACAAAACGGCTGCCGTGTAGGTTTTTGGCTGCCCATCTTCCAACTGGGAATCCACCCAGAAATGCTCTCACCAGCAATTTTGAACAGGTCAATACCACGAATTCCGGCCTCTGACATGAGGAGCTCCTTGCAGCCATGAATTTCCATCTCTCAGAAGAGTATACACGCGACACAAGCTCATCGAGAGGCCCATTCGTGTGCTTGTCCCAACTTCGGGACTAAATTCCCATCATTGAGTCGGATTTGTCCGAACCTTCAGCCAATTTACCACCATGTGATTATTATGAAACTGGTAAATGGCGTGAAATGTGAGCAGCTTTTGAGGTGAAGCATGAGTAATCGGCGCGAATCATGAGCAGTGGTGGCACTCTATCCGGGCAATGCGGCTCCTGATCTCGCATCTTCCATTGATATCTTGTAAATTGGGGGCGTACATTGTTTGAGAGGACATCGCAGTCGGCGTCATGAAAACCACCAGAGTCAGCCCCCGAAAGGGAATGGTCTCCTATTTGATACGACAACCCCGTTTAGAGCATTAGTGCGATGCGCTTGCCAGATTTGATTTAACTAAGGGTGTTTTGCCTGCAATTGTTTGTGGAATAGAATCTACATGTTGCACCTTTATTCGTGGAGCCACAGCTTCCTGCGAAGCCAACGCTTTCTTAATCGAGTTCTCTATCTGGCTGTCATCTACCGAGCCGTGCACATTTGCCAATAGTATATGCAATCCGTCGGTATCCTGCACAACCTGCCACCCGCTTACCAGAAGCATGTCCAATATGTTGTGGAAGATTAGCGGGTGTATGCTTACCTCCCCGCCGCCTGCCCTGCGGAAGGATAGAACCTCCTGAATCCTGCCCTCTATGGCGTCTATGAGCTTGAAAGGCCTCCCGCATGGGCACGGTTCGCTTGAAAAACGCACGCTGTCTTCTATCGCATAGCGAATCAGCGGTTGCGTGCGCTTGTATAAAGGCGTGACCAGTAGCTTGTCGCCGAATACTCCGGGTGGGACAGGCTTGTTGTCCTTGTCCACATTCTCGACAATCACAAGGTCTTCCATCACGTGCATTCCACGGTGCTGGTCGCATTCGATGGCGATACCTCCTGCCTCGGTAGCCGCATAGTTGTTGAAGACTCGATTGCCCCATGCCTGAACTATGCGCCTGCGTGTTTCTTCTGTAAGCACTTCGGAACCCACCATCACAGTATGCGGGATGATCTTTAGGCGTCCGGCAAGTTGTTCACCAGCGAGGATACGCCCCATAGAAGCGTAGACAATCAACAAGTCCGGATGCCAGTCATTAAGACGCCTAACCATGCTGTTCAGGGGCTCGGTCGCGGCCAACATCAACGTTGGCATGAGAAGGTTCTGGGCTGATGTTCCTCCCTGTGCCGACATGTGGAAGGTTGTCGTAGATGCAATCTGCGCAAGTTTCATTTTATGGATGAAACTAAATTTTATCGGGGTGCGCGCGAATGCGGAAGCCATAGTCGCCGCCCACTCGCCCTTGCTGAATATAACAACGGCAGGATGCCCGCTACTTCCAGACGTGGCGTTTATCACATAGCGCCCTATGAAATATTTGCCTCTTTCTTGGTCTTCCATATACCTCTTTATGTCTTCAAGGTGCACGGCCCTGTCGGTTACGAGGCTGTCAAAATTATCCATCATTTTTGCTTTTGTGAGCACCGGCAGTTTGTCCAACGGGGCGTCGTACAGCCCTTTGTGGAATTGCTTGTAGAATGGTGAATTATCGTAGGCGTCCCTGCGCAGGATTTGCAACATGCATTTTTGGTGCTCTTCCAACTGCTGGCGGTTCCAGTGATCCTGTGATTTGAACTGCCTCTGTTTCACCACCACGTCCAGCATGAACTTGACATCAACCATGATTCCCACTTTACTAAACATATGTTGGCGGTTAATAACCATTAGTTTGGGCCAAACTTAGGTATTTAACCTTTGTTGTTCCTCATGTGCCCTGTTCTGTCTCTCGTTCGCCAACAGGAGAGCGTTGGGGCTTCGGTTCCCCAACGCGTCTGGTTCGCTTGGGCTTTGTGGGTAAGACAGGGCTTCCGGCATCGGCCTGTACCGATGATGCTTCTCCGGGCGCTCAATGCAGTCTCTTGACTGCTGTCTCGACATTTTCTGTGACTGGATCTCCCGTTTTCTTTCGCCGTCGTTTGGGGGGCCTTTTGCTGGTACTTCGAGGCTCTGATCGGGCGGGACAAGGCCCGCCACTTCGGCCTGTTCTCCAACTATTTCCGTGGTTTTCTTCCGTCGCCGTTTGGCAGACCCTGGGACTGGCGCATGCTCGTTCCGATCAGACGGAGCCGGGCTCACCATTTCGGTGTGTTCTCCGGCCGTCTCCGTGGGGTTCTGCCGCTGATCGGTATGGCGGGACACGTTCTGGTTCCACTCCTGGTTTAGTCCCACTCACACTTCCTTGTTCTGCGGGATCTGATCAATGGCGTTCTCCGCTTGGCCCTGCTCCATCGATCATCCGAATAGCATCACGGCGTAAGGTGAGCAGTTCGGCTGCTGCCTGAAGGGTCTCTGCCCTCACATCTGTTTCCCCTGCCGCATAGCTCCATTCCAGGGTGGTGGTGGTGACCAGCTTCATCACATAATCCATGACCACCCGGCCACTGCTGGTGGGATCAAGTAACGGATGGGTGAGCCAGGTGTAGATGCCCCCCTGCCGCAGCGTCGGCCACCACCTTCCAGAGAGCTGCTTCCACCAGAGCTGCTGGCCACCGTTGTCCAAGACGGCTCTCTACCTCTTCGACACTGGCCACTTCTCCCCAAGGCCAGACCTCCTGCAAGGCCAGGGCAATTTCGGCAAAGACGGGAAACGTCTGGCGTCGGGTTTGCAAGAAGACCAGATTGTAGTGCCTCTGGAGGGAGAGCGTCCGCTCGGTGCCAATCCAGTAGACGCCGAGCTTTATGCGTGCCAGGCGACGTGCTGCCTCCGCTTTGGCGAGGTTTCGATCTTGCCGTTTGTCGTCCTCCATTTCCGCCTCGGCGATGAACAGCTTCCCATTCGTCAACGTACCCACGACATCGGGCAGGTAGTCATGGGGGTTGTCTTCAAAGACGTATTTCACCTCAGAAACTGCTCGCTTTTCACCTTATTTACCAGAAACGGCCACAGTTCTTGTTTCAGTGACGTGCATATTGTAGCGAGCAAGTTCTTTGAAGAACGGCTGGACGGGTATGCACAGTTCTGGGCCGAAGGCGCCACGGCGGGTAACCTCTCCATTTGCTAACATGCGCCCGGCGATGGCGAGGGGCGTACCGGTATCGAGAGCACCAGCACTGATACCCCAACGCAGATAGGGCAAGACAACGACCTGGTTGGTAATCTCCACCTGTTGTTTGTTGGCCTCACCAGCTACGACGACGCGCAATACGTCGCAATCCCGCGGCTCAACATCTTCAACAGGAGTCATTTCGAGGAGCCGGGCCAGGACTTCACGAGGCGAAACTTTCACCCCTCGTACACTGATTGGCTCCTCACTGCCAAAACCGATATCTACCAGGAATTTGAGTTTCGTTAAGAAATCGCTGGGAAAGGCTATTTTAAAAGACACATGGCTGATACCCTTGTCGCGGAACGAGACAGGAAAGGTAGCGCACTCCGAATGCAGCGAATAGATTGCGGTGGCACGACCAACGGGCAAGGGGAAAATGAGTTCTTCCTGACCCGTCAATGGCTGTTGAGGATACCAGGTGCCATCCTGAAAGACCTGTGGCGACCTGGTAAATTCATCCAGGATTGTGCGAATAGAATAAGGAGCTACCAGGGGCGCGGTCGAGGGCGTATCATCGCTACAGCCAAGTTGCACTTTGATGCTATCCACTCGGTCTAGTTTATCAACAGCTGCCCGAGCAAGAAGGTTGGTAACGCCGGGTGTTCCACCCATACCTAAGATAGCAGTGATACCAGCGGCCTCGACCTGGGGACCCATATCCATCAGCTTGCGTGTCATATGGAATAGGCCACCGAGGTCGGCATAGTGGACTTTCTCTTGAATGCATACTCTGAGAATAGGCTGGTTAAAGACATATTCAACCGCACTCAATACTACATCAGCACCACGCACGAGGGAGGCTAAACGATTAGCGTCGTTGACATCAATCTGTTTGACCTGTATTTTACTACTGTTGAGGGTTGCAGCGACCTCGTGGGCACGCTCCACATTATAATCCGCAATGGTGACCTGGTCGATATCTTCATATTCGGTCAGGGTGCGCGCGGTCACACAACCCATAGCGCCAGCACCGCCAAGAACGATAATATGCATGGAACTCGCTCCCCATCTGTTATGCTACCGCTGTATTACTATCAGCTTTTTCCATTGCGGCAGGAGCCAGCTCATTACCAACGGAAAGGCAGGGAGCCGAAACGGTGGTATCCAGTTCCTGGAGGGTATCCTCCAAACGGTTCAAGATGGTATCGATCTCTTCACGTGTGATGATCAATGGCGGCTCGACGCGAATGACGCGCGAGTTATTTAGCGTTCCGGATATCAGAACACCACGCTTGAAGAGGCCAGAGGCGACAGCATAGCCGATATCATCATTCACAAAGTGCTGACCGATCAACAGGCCTTTACCCGTGATGTTTGTATATACATCACTATGGCGCGCGGCAATCTCTTTCAATTGCTTAATAAAGTATTCACCCTTTTCAGCAGCCTGTTCTGGAATGCGCTCTTCAAGAGTAACATTAATGGCAGCGATGGCGGCAGCACAAGCAAGAGGATTACCTCCGGTGGTAGAGGTATGAATAAAGGGATTGCTGTTCATCACACTCCATATTTTCGGAGTGGACATAAAGGCACCGATAGGCATGACGCCGCCGCCAAGGGCCTTAGCTGAGGTGATAATATCGGGCGCAACATTCCAGTGATCAACACCCCACAGCTTACCAGTACGTCCCATACCAGTCTGAACTTCGTCCGCGATGAGCAAAACTTCATATTCATCACAGAGCTGTCGAAGACGAGGCCAGAAATCATCAGGAGGTACAACAGCACCTGCTTCACCCTGTACAGGCTCCATAATAACGGCAGCGATATCGTTTCCTACCTCGCGGGCAATACGTAGCTGTTGCTCAACAGCGTCAGCATCCCCAAAGGGCACATGAAACACGTTGTTATGTAGAGGCAAAGCGGGTCGACGAAAAATGGCTTTACCGGTGAGGGCGAGAGAGCCTGTTGTTTTGCCGTGGAAACCGCGCACCGAGGCAATGAAACCGCTCTTACGCGTATACAATTTGGCAAGTTTCATGGCTCCTTCAACAGCTTCTGTGCCACTCCCGACAAAGAAACTATATTGAATGTCACCGGGAGTAATTTCGGCCATTAAGTGGGCTAGCATGCCGCGCAGTGGATCTAGAAGTTCCTGCGTGGGCAGCGGACTTTTCTCTAACTGTGCTTTAACGGCCCCCACGACTTTGGGATGAGCCCAACCGAGGTTGAACAAACCAAACCCACCCAGGCAGTCTATATACTCACGGCCAAGTACATCTTTGAACGTTGCACCACGGCCTGTCCATTCGACTGCAGCAAAGTCACCTGCTTCAGCGACCGACTTACGATACTCGATAAAACCACTATTGTAGTACTTAGCAAAATTGCTGACGGTGGTCTCGATTAACCACTCAGCCTCACTCTTGCCCAATTCCTGCTTCTGTACGATGTCGAGGTATCTTTTGGAATCGTTGAGGGCCTTGAGTAAGCCTTCGGTACTCATAAAAATCCTTTCTAGTAATGCGGCCTGTAAAAGACATCCCACTCCGGCCCGCCTACCGGGTTAGCGTTTGTAGGCAGTCTGTACCGATATATGCACAGATGCACTGATATGTTAGTGGGTGTGTGCTGGCTTATCCTCAGGGATAGCCTCTTTGAAAAACTAAGGAAGCTTGCTATTGGCTATAGATTGCCTACTTGAGAGAAAGCTTCACGAACGACGGAAGAACGATGAGCGATGGAAAGCGGAAGCAGTTCGCTCTCACAAGACCGACAAGTGCTGTCCGAGCGAAGGAGGGAGAGGGGAGTCAGGGGTAGCAAGTTGACAGGTGGTAGCCACGAAATACGTAGAATTTCGGTATGTAACGTCCTCGTTTTTTACCTGGTATGTCTGTTACTTTCATGGGGTCACCGTGCATTTCGGAATTGAATTATATGATTGAAACAATTCTATGTGTACAGTATAGCTTATGGAGTAGCAAGAAAGCAAGGTTGGTTAATAAGCCCTTGCAAGACGTGCTTCTAAGGACCTCGCCAGCAACGAAAGCGGATAGCACATTGCAAGGTAGAGCAGGGCACCGAGAACGAAGACGAACATTTTGACGTTCGCATCAGTTTGTGGTAAGGCAAGCGCAAATGTTTGGTGGTCCAGTTCGATTACAGCCAGAACCGAGAGCAAGGCACTATCCTGTATCAATGTAATAAAGTAATTCGTAAATGGAGGAATGGTAGTACGGAACGCCTGTGGCAGCACAATATGGCGCATTGTCTGACGGGAATTCAAGCCTAAGCTCAATGCGGCCTCAATCTGACCTTTCGATACTGATTCGATACCCGAACGAAAGACTTCGGTCAGATAGGCACCATAGTTAAAACTCAATCCAATAATGCCATAGAAATAAGCATTAAACTGGTCCGGGACAAGGCTATTGCTTTGGAGAGCTGTCATAATCTGAAAAACGATACTATAGGGGTCAAAGCCGATAGTCGAAAGTACGTAGCCTACGCCATAATACCACAGCAGTAACTGTACAATAATAGGAGTTCCACGCACCACCTCAACATAGACTGTTGCTAGCCAACGGATAGGCGCAAAACGTGAAAGGCGCCCCACGGCACCAATAAAGCCAAATATAGTTGCTAGCACCATGCTCAAGATGGAGACAATCAGGGTTACCTTGGCACCATCTAACAAAACAGGCAAATAGAGGGTCAGCATACCCTGGTCCCTCTGGAAGGTGTACAGGTAGTAGCCAAATGCAACTACGGCCAGTAAAACCGCCACATAAAAGAGGCTGTTCAATAGAGTCAGCCAGGTCGGTGTATCTGACTGGCCATCAGTCTTTTGTTTAAACAGACGTACTGAGCGACGTTCTACCGAGGGTTCAACAAATGACATGTTCTTCTCCTTCCAGCTTACAGTGCCGCTCGCACTCTACGTTCAAAATACCTAGCAGCATATGAGGTTGGTAGGCTAAGAAGCAGGTAGAGCACAATAGCAAGTGCGTAAAGAGGTATAGGATTACTGCCATGATGCGTAACCCAGGTGTTCAGTACAGATGTAAGTTCAGTGCCAGCAATCACACTTACTATAGCAGAGTCTTTGAGCATATAGATAAAATCATTAACGAATGGAGGAATCATGAGAGGAATAGCTTGTGGTAGGATGATGCGAAAGAAGTTCTGAAACGATGTTAGACCCAGTGATAATGCAGCTTCTGTCTGACCTCGATCAACTGAAAGAAAGCCAGCACGAAATATTTCCGCCTCATATGCAGAGTAGTTTATTGCTAAAATGGCAATGCCTGCAGTCCAGGCATTATCAAGAGTTTCCAAATTGACTGTCAACAAGATAGCGCCCACTGCATAGTAGAGAATGAAGAGTTGAACAATGAAAGGAGTGCCCCGTATGATCTCAATATAAATACGTGCTGGCCCTCTCAGCCAGATGATACGAGAGCTACTCATTAGTGCAAGAATAAGCCCCAGGAGAAGAGCCAGTGGAAAAGCAGAGACACAATATATGATAGTATTTCTTACACCTACCAGAAAATCTGGAAGAGCTTGTTGGATAAGATCCATAAAGCACATCCTTTGTCATCAATCGCGCAAATACCATTTCAGGCAAAAACATTATCTCTTTACTGAAACCAGTGCAACGTAGGCCTTTATGAGTACTAATGAGTAAAAGAGATGCCTCAAGTCCTACGTTGCACTGAAGAGCAAACTATGAGTGAACGCTTACCTCTAAAGCCTACATGATGTTGATCTCAGCCTGCTGATCGTTCCACATGTTCCACTTCATATAGATCTTTTTCAGCGTCCCATCCTTTTTGAGGACGGTGAGCGCTTGATCGATCTCTCCCAGCAAGGTTTGAGCATTAGGGTTAGCCTTATTGAAGCCAACAAAGTAATCATCAGTACTGAATGGCTTCCCGATTGGCTTCAATGCAGGATTAGGTTTGCCACCAGGACCAGCGCCCAAAACATAGTAGGCCACGGTTGGCCCGTCGATTAACACGGCATCAAGCCTGTGCGCTGCCAGGTCATTAAATGGAAGGTCTGGATCATAGAGCTTGGTGGTGATCTTCTTGTCTTCCCCTAAGATATCTGCTGCTTTATAGCTAGCGCCCGTTCCAACCGTGAGACCTTCTAAATCTACCAAACCAAGATCGCTTGAAGTTGTCTTGCCGGCAAAACGTGAGTCATCCGCTCGTACCACAATCTGCTGTCCGTAGCGATAGTAAGCCTGGGAGAATAGCTCAGTTTTCTCGCGGTCAGGAGTCTTTTCCCAGCCATTCATCACCATGTCGAATTTGTTCGCCAGTAGAGCCTGCTCCATCTGCCCATAGTCGTTTTCTACCTGCTTCGATACAACATTCATTAGCTTAGCTATGGCTTGACCGATTTCATACTCGAAGCCAACCAACTGAGTGGGGTTTTTGGGATCTGGGAAGACGTATGGGGCCCCACCTTGAGAGGTTGCCCCCCACTGTAATAGACCAGGAGTCTTCAGACCAGCATGGCCTATCGGAGTGACCCCTGGGGTTGGTGTAATCGTGCTTCCTGTAGAAACATTTCCGCCACAAGCTGCTAAGAAAGATTCCAATGTCCCACCCGCAACAATGAGTCCTCCTGCCTGACCCATGCGCTTGAGAAATGTTCGCCTGTCAATTTCAGGTTTCATAACGCATCATTACCTTTCTGTTGGTAATCCTGGTCAATACCTATTTCGCTTACGGTAAAACCGAGAGCACACGCTCCAGGAATAGCTTTGTGCGCTCATGCTTGGGTTGCTTAAATATTTCCTCGGGATCGCCTTGTTCTACAATCACGCCATCGGAAATAAAGACAACACGATCGGAAACATCACGCGCGAATTGCATTTCATGCGTCACTACTACCATCGTACTTCCTTCATAGGCCAGGTCCCGCATGACTTTGAGAACTTCGCCCACCAGTTCTGGATCGAGCGAGGAGGTTGGCTCATCAAAGAGTAGCGCCTGGGGCTGCATGGCCAGGGCGCGCGCAATGGCGACACGCTGTTTCTGTCCACCCGAGAGGTGGTTGGGATAGGCATCGCGTTTTTCTGCAAGACCGACTTTGGCCAGTAATTTCTCGCCAAGAGCGATAGCCTGATCTTTTGGCGTTTTACGTACGAGGCGGGGAGCTTCAATGATGTTTTCGATGACGGTCATGTGAGGAAATAGATTAAAGTTCTGGAAGACCATGCCAAGCTCGCTGCGAATTGGAATGAGCTGCTTCACGGATAAATTGGGGTTTAGCCTTTCTCCGTGAATGTAGATTTCTCCGCTGGTGGCTTTTTCCAAAGCATTCAAACAGCGAATAAGGGTGCTTTTCCCTGAGCCACTTGGACCTATTACCGCAACGACTTCTCTTTTGCGTACCTCAAAATCGATATCTTTGAGAACGTGCTTATCGCCAAAATACTTGTTCAACTTGACAGTACGGATGATTATTTCATCCTCTACGACGTTAGCGGCCTGTGAGAGACTGCCCGAATTGGTTGTTGGAAGAGCGTCATTCATGTTGAATTGCTGGGAGTCCACGTGAGCCTCCTTTATTAACTGCATTATCTAACCTGGCACGAGAAGTCGCTTGCAAAATGCAGTTCTGAATGTTGCAACAAAGTATAATCACCACAGTATTGCCTGTCAAGCATTCGTATTCCGTCACGTAAAATGTTACTAAGCTGGTACACTTCCATCAAATGAAAATGTTACCGAACGAGGGAAGTGATGCCAATACGAGACGAGATGACGATTGATGAAAGACGCAAGTATGTGAACCTGATGTATCCCCGCTATCGGAAGGCGAAGCGAAAAGAACGGAGCCAGTTGTTGAGTGAAATGGAGCAGGTAAGCAAGTTGCACCGCAAGCATTTGATCCGGTTGCTCAATGGGGAGAGCTTGGAACGCAAGAAACGCAGCACGCCGCGAAGCCGCACGTATGGGGTGGAAGTCGAGCACGTGGTGCTGCGGGTGTGGGAGAGCTGGACTACATCTGTGCCGAGCGGCTGACCCCCAGTTTGGGGAAGATGGCCAAGCATTTGGCCCGCTTTGGCGTGCTGGTCTTGACGGCAGAAGTGGAGGGTCAACTGGCGACGATCAGTCCGGCGACGGTGGAACGCATATTGCGCAAGAACCGCGCGCGCAAAGCGCGTTTACCGCGCCCAGGCCCGCACCGAGCCAATCAAGTGACCAAAGGAGTGCCGATGGGACGCATTCCCTGGAACACGAAAGAGCCAGGCCACTTCGAGACCGATTTGGTGCATCATGGGGGAGAGAGTGCAGCAGGAGAGTATGGGCATACCCTGCAGTTGATCGATGTAGCCACCGGCTGGAGTGAGCGGGTGATGCTCTTAGGACGCGGCTATCAAGCGATGGAACGGGCCTTCAAACAGGTGATCGAGCGACTGCCCTTTCCCGTGAAAGAGTTGCATCCCGATAATGGGACGGAGTTCTTCAATTACCACCTGGTGCGGTTCTGGAAAGAGAAAGTGACTGGGGTCAAGCTCTCGCGCAGCCGCCCGTACCAGAAGAATGATAACCGCCACGTGGAGCAGAAAAACGACACGCTGGTGCGCCAGTATTTCGGCGAACTGCGCCTGGATACTCCGGAGCAAATAGTGGCAGGCAACGCGCTCTATGAGCGGATGTGGCTCTACTACAACCTGTTCCAGCCGGTGATGCATCTCAGCGAAAAAACGGTGGACGGGGACAAGGTGCGGCGCAAATGGGATGAAGCCCAGACGCCCTATCAGCGTCTGAGGGCTTCGGGAGTGCTCAGTCAAGAGCAGCAGGAGCGGTTGCAGGCGCTCTATGAGCAGACCAATCCTCTGCAGTTGCGGGAGGAGATCTATGCAGGCTTGGCCACCCTCTGGGATACCGCGGTAGTCCAGAACGGGACGGCGGCCTAATGACAGAAAGGAGCTGGCTGCAACCTGAACGGCGAGGGGGTCAAGGCGGCCCTGCTCGCGAGCAGGGCCGCCTTGACCCCCTCGCCGTTCAGTAACATTTTCATTTGACGGAACCGTCATCGTTCGGTAACATTTTCATTTGACTTGACAGCATTCTCAGTAGCTATAAAAAAAATCTTGTATAAAGTCACCACAGGTGGTTATCAGGTAGCAATGCGATGCTACATTTTACTACGGCTTTTTTGGGTGAAATTTCACTTTTTTCATTGTTATACACATGAAATACTACAAGTGTCGTGTTAAGAGCGGCTGACTGCTGCACACACAACGAAATAGCATGGGACACGCTGTTTATATCATTGACAAGGCTGGGGGGGTTAGACTATACTCATTATAGTAGCTGAACAAACGTTCCCATTCTTTGACTTGATTGTATGTATCCACTACTTGATTTGACCGTGCCGAGGCCGTTATGAACGTACCTGATGTTATGCCTATTGTTACTGTTTCTTTTCCAGATGCGCTACGAACGAGAGTTGGCAATCGCCGAACAGTGGCGGCTGCTGGTCTGACTGTGCGAGAGATCATCAATGCACTTGATCGTGACTTTCCCGGCTTGCGGTTCAATCTATGCTACGAGACCGGTGAGTTGCGCCCTTATGTAAACATCTTCGTGGGAAGGGAGAACATACGCTACTTACAAGGTCTGGAGACAGCGGTTACAACGGGAGTAACACTTCACATCCTACAGTCAGTTGCAGGCGGCCGATAGCGACCTTTTGAAAGGAGGTATCTATTATGACCCAGCAGAGAGCCTATACCAGTGGATCTGTGTTGTTGTTGGTTGGAACGAAACGCGGGCTATTTATGGTAACTTCCAGAGATCGAGAGAAATGGGAGATTGCGGCTCCAACATTGAAAGGCCATCGCATCTTTTATGCCATTCTGGATCAACGTTCTGGTAGCCGACTATTCGCGGCGGATAACGGCGACTTCTTTGGCTCATTCTTACGCTATAGCGACGACTTTGGCGAAACGTGGCAAGAGCCGAAAAGAGGTATCAAGTTTGCGGAAGGAGGGGGTGAGAAGCTTGTCAATATCTGGGTGGTTGAAGCTGGCCGAGCCAGTGAACCTGGAACGGTTTATGCAGGCGTGGATCCGGCAAGCCTGTGGATGAGCACTGACCACGGCGAGACATGGGAGATCGATAGAGGGCTTGCTACTCATCCGACGCGGGAGCGGTGGGAACCGGGAGCCGGTGGATTGTGCCTGCATACGATCATTGCTGATCCAACGAATGCGAACAGAATGTGGGTGGGCATCTCGGCTGTGGGCTGTATGCGCACGGATGACGGTGGACGTAGTTGGGTCTTTGCGAATAAGAACACACGCGCCGACTTCTTGCCGGTAAAGTATCCAGAGTTTGGGCAGTGCATACACCGACTGGTCCAGCATCCGAAAGAGCCAGATGTGTTGTACCAGCAGAACCACTGTGGCATTTACAAGAGTGTCAATGCAGGCGAGGATTGGATGGATATTCAACAAAATCTCCCTTCTCAGTTTGGCTTTCCCATTGCCCTGGATGTCCATCATCCCGAGACGGTTTTTGTGGTGGTAGAGGATCCAGCAGCGCGGCATAACGTCGGGCAGCAGTTTACGGTGTATCGCACGCAGGATGGAGGGGAGAGGTGGGAGCCGCTTACGAATGGGCTGCCGCAGGGGAATGGGGTGATGCTGGGCATCTTGCGACACGCGATGTGTACAGATACTATTGATCCATGCGGAATATATGTTGGGACGAATACAGGCCAACTCTTTGCTAGCAGAGACAGGGGTGATAGCTGGCAGATGATTGCTGATTTCTTGCCATCTATCTATTCGGTGACGGCAACCCTGCTTGTCTAGGTTCTTTTTATCCGTATGAGCTTTAAGAAACGAGGAATACCCAGGGGCTTTGCACTGTTGTTATTCGCATGATTGTTTGTTAGCTGGTTCTTCATCCTCCGGATGAGAACCATATTTTTACGAGCTATCCAAGGAGAAACGACGTGCGATCTGATATTGTTCCAGGGGCAAGATTTCCTGATTACGAGTTAACTGATCATACGAGAACGCGACGGCGGCTGAGCGAGCTTCAAGGAAATAACCCGATGATTTTGATCCTTTCGCGTGGGCACTACTGCCCAAAGGATCACCAGCAGCATCTCGAATTGGCGGCGTTCTATCCAAAGATCGCGGTCGCCTATACGAAGATGGTGACGATTTCAACGGATAACATCCTTGAGTCGAATGAGTTTCGCGACGCGGTTGGGGCACAGTGGCCCTTCCTGTCGGATTCGGGGCGCAAGGTGCAGCAGGACCTGGATATCCAGGAGTACACGGACCCACATTATAATCCGATGATCCCGCATACGCTTGTTCTTGAGCCAGGGCTGGTAATTTATAAAGTCTATAACGGTTATTGGTTCTGGGGTAGGCCTTCTACCGCAGAACTCTGGCTGGATTTGCGTGAGGTTACGCGCAAGATCAGGCCAGACTGGGATCTG
Source organism: uncultured Chloroflexia bacterium (assembly GCA_963775585.1). GTDB lineage: Bacteria > Chloroflexota > Ktedonobacteria > Ktedonobacterales > Ktedonobacteraceae > UBA11361. Next base: position 17,349 of record CAVZJN010000064.1, read on the forward strand.
TCGGCTCCAGGGATGCACGAAAATTGGGAGGGTGATAAGAGGTTACACTTTCCTTATAAGGAAACATAAGGAAACAAATCAGTCAACGACCCCACGCGTGAACGCGGGGGCTTGGGTCCTAGATCGCGAGCCTGTCGTTGTCCAGCCTCAGTTTCTGATCCCGCAGGCAGGGAGATGAAGGAACTCCGTTGGTAAGGTCAAGGCACCTTCAGATGCCACCTCAGTCGGAAGCTCTGCCGCTGGCCGTTAAAAGTCTGTTCGGGGTATCAGGCGGTGCGGTCAGCCGAACAAGCCTTGCCACCATTGGCGAGAGGGGCCCGCTCTCCAGGCCGGGAGAGTGGTGTCACCAGCCCCGTAAGGGGGTCTTCTTCGGGAAGACAGAAAGGAGTATTCCATGACCGTCTTGGTCGTAGATCAGCATCACCAGCCGCTCATGCCGTGCTCGGAGAAGCGGGCACGACTCCTGCTCGCTCGACGGCGAGCGGTGGTGCATCGGCGAGCGCCTTTTATCATTCGGCTCACAGATCGCACCCGCTCCCAGAGCACGGTGCAGGAAGTCGCCTTGAAACTCGACCCCGGTTCTCGGACCACCGGGATGGCCCTGGTGCGCGTCGAAGCGAAAGAAGCAGGCGAGGTCCATCACGCCCTGCTGCTCGCCAACCTCTGCCATCGAGGCGAGCAAGTCCGTCAGGCACTCCAGCGGCGAGCAGGCTACCGTCGTCGGCGCAGAACCGCCAATCTGCGGCACCGCCCCGCGCGGTTCCAGCATCGCAGGCGAGCAGAGAAGTGGCTCCCGCCCAGCTTGCGTTCGCGCATTGGCAATGTGCTCATGTGGGCGCAGCGGTGGCTCGACTGGGCACCTGTGAGCCGCATCGAGGTGGAGCACGTCAAGTTCGACACAGCCGCACTGCAAAACCCGGAGGTTGCCGGAGTCGCATATCAGAGAGGCGAGTTGTTCGGGTGGGAAATCCGCGCGTATGTGCTGGAGAAGTTCCGGTACCGCTGCGCCTACTGCCACACTGAGCGAGGGCCGTTTGAACTGGATCACATCTTACCTCGTTCTCGCGGCGGGTCCAGCCGCGTCTGGAACCTGGCGCTCAGTTGCCATGACTGCAACGCTGCCAAAGGCGGGCTGACCGCTGCCGAATGGGGGCATCCCCAGGTAGAGGCGCAAGCCAGAACGCCTCTGCGGGATGCGGCAGCCATGAACGCAAGCCGCTATGCGCTGGTCGAAGCCCTCCAAAGCCTGGGCCTGCCCATTGGCACCTGGAGCGGCGGGCGTACCCGATGGAATAGAGATCGCTTTGGCATAGAGAAGGAGCACTCCCTGGATGCGCTCTGTGTTGGCGACTGTGCTGGCGTCCAGCGGCTCGCTCACCGGGTGCTCTTGATCCGTGCGCAAGGGCGGGGCAGCTATCAGCGCACGAATGTAGACGGCTCAGGGTTCCCACGAGGCTATCTGACCCGACAGAAGCGCATCAGAGGCTTTACGACGGGCGACCTGGTGCGTGCGGCTGTCCCAGAGCCGCTCAAAACGGCGGGCAGGCATGTGGGGCGGGTCGCGGTGCGGGCCTCTGGCTCATTTCGGGTGGGCAAGACTGACGGGATCAATGCGAAATACGTGTCTTTGATCCAGAGAAGGGATGGCTATGAGTATGCGACAGCGTAGCGCAGCGGCTAGGTCCCCCTCTCCCACAAGGAACGCCTGCTTCCTCCCCGCGAATGAATTCGGGGGCATCCGCAGGCGGTGTTGGGTGAGCGAAGCTTCGGTATGTTTGAAACGGGCCAGCTTCTCTTCCAGTTCCACGTGGAGGGACATGGTGCCGGCAATGGTACGCACAGAGCCTGAACCAACGCCATATTTGTTAATGGCTTGGATGGCGGCCTCACGCAGCGCGGGATGGACGGTCAATCCAAGATAGTTGTTGGAAGAGAGCGTGATGACTTCGTGGCCGTCGATGATGACGGTCGCTTTTTGTTCGGTTTGTAGTACACGCGGGCGATTCATTGGGTTCGATGGCAAAGATGGTACTGGAACCTGATATACGACAGAGACCTACTGCCCAGAGACCGATGGGGCCGCAGCCGAAGACGGCAACGGTTTTGTTGGTGATTTCGCCAGCGAAGGTGGCGTGAACGGCATTGCCAAAAGGTTCCTGAATAGAGGCAACGGTATGATCGATTTCTTTGCCTGTTTTCCAGGCGACGTTCTCAGGGATGGCGATGTATTCCGCGAATGCGCCGTCGCGATCGACACCGAGTATCTGTACGTTGCGGCAAACGTGGGCCTGACCGGTACGGCACTGGTAGCACAATCCACAGGTGATGTGGGTTTCGGCGGCGACGAAGTCGCCGGGGACGAGGGATGTGACTTCGCTGCCGACGGCGACGACTTCGCCAGCGAATTCATGACCAAAGATACGAGGAACGGTCATGCGGCTCTGCGCCCACGCATCCCACTCGTAGATGTGCAAGTCTGTACCACAGATGGAGGCTGCTTTCACCTGTATGAGTACATCACGTAAGCCAATTTTAGGGATTTCTAGCAGAGCAAACTTTGCTCCAGGCGCCGCCTCAGCTTTGAGGGCCGCCTTCATTTTTCCATGCATGTTATTGCTACACCTCCGCGTTGAGTATGTTTTTCTTTATTCATTATGCGTCTTATGCTATTTGATTGCAAGGATTTTGGCGAGGGTCCTGTTTTCGACGATGCTCGCTATTTTGGGAAAATAGCGCGTGTTTTGCTCGCTAATTTTTTGGGTTGCATAGTGTGTTCGTTAATCGAAAAGTGACCACTTGCTAACCAGAAAGTTTGCCACACCACCTAGTGTTCTCTCAAAATGATAGCCGAAAAGTATACCACTTGATTCCCCCTAGTGTTTTTAGGCTTTTGGGATGGATCAACCAGACTACTGACTCAAAGGTCAATGGCTTTGACGAATGGTGAGTCTCAGAAGAACTCCGAGAGAAATCAACATCCAAGCTGCAAGGTAGAGAAATGCAGTAGTGGGTGAAAACAGTGTCCATAATGCGCCAGCAACGGCACTCGCAACAATGTTGCCAAAGCTTTGCACAGCAGCCAGGAAACCAAAGGCAGACCCTCGTAACTCCGTTGGAGCAAGTGAAGCCACGGAAGCATGTTGTGAGGTTTCAATGCAGCCGATAGCAATCCCCGCGAGACTAAAACTGAGCGCAAGAAGGACAACACTGGGGAACTGGACAGCAAACCCCAGGTATGCCAGCATGAACAACCCGACTCCGATAGTCAATACCACTGTGGTGCCTCCCCTATCACCTATTCTTCCAGCAGGGACGCTTGTCAGCGTTGCAGCGACGTTGTAACCAGCATACAGGAGAAGCGCAGCTTGCGTTGCACTATTCAATCCGAGTGTTGGCGTCAGCAGTTGTGTAGCTCGAAGAATGAGGAGGGTTGCAGCAACGTTTCCTACCTCAAAGATCGCGACGCCAATAAGTAGCTTTCCTAGACGACCACGTAGGACAGGTCGTACTTTTATGCGGAGCGGTTGATGCTCCCGTACGGTTGGCTGCGGAATATGACGCACAGCGTAGATGATGGCTAGCGCAGCGAGTAATCCAGGAAGAACCGAGAGTAAAATAGCCGTACGTACCCCAAGCAGACTCACGAGGAGAAGAGCAAGCAGTGGTCCCACAATGGCACCCAAGTTATCCATTGCTCGTTCAAATCCATATGCACGACCATACACCGAAGCTGGTACCACATCAGCAAGTAAGGTATTGCGGGCTGGAACGCGCAGACCTCGGCTAAACCATGCTGCAACTCTGAGTAACGCAACCTGCCACACCGCAGTCGCCGCACCAATGAGCGCCGAAAGGACGGCTGTGCTGGTATAGCCGCCTATGGCTGTTCTCCGCCTACGTACAGGGTCATCGGCAAGTGCCCCACCTGCTAATCGTGCTATGCCAGCCATGCCATCAGCAATGCCCTCAATCAATCCCAGGACGGCAGCAGAAGCACCAAGCGTCCCTACGAGAAAACTCGCAAAGAGGGAGGTTGGCACTTCATGGCCTGCATCGGAAAGAAAACTGGCGAGGCCTATTCCCCAAACGCCAGGAGTCAGCCATCTTGCCCGTGACTTCGTTGTGAGTGTAATCGGATCTGTACCTTGCCCATTCGGGTTGCTTTTCATGTTTCCCTCTCATACTCACTGTATGAGTAGTATATATCTGAGGTCAAGCATCACAGCATGACCTTCGAGAGATGGAGAAAAAGCATCTGAACGAGAGCGTGCGGAATGCAGAGCGAAGCACAACCAGTGCGGGAAAAATCTCAACTATTGAGTGGTACACTTTTCAATTAACAAAATGCACAAAATATACCAAATGGCTACCGATTTCGATTAACACTTTTATGGAGAGTGGTCGGAATTTCGGTTAACGTTTTTGGGGAAGTGGTCAACTATTCGACTATCAAAAACAGCATAGAGCATGGCGTACTGGGAGCCTTGATTTCGGTCATACTCGCTATTTTAGGGAAATAGCGAGCAAAACGCTCGCTAATTTTTTTGGGTTGAAATGGGATGCTGTTGGAGGCCATAATTTCCACCTTATGGCTATATTGCGATACAATTTGGTTGGGACGATTGAATACGTTTGACATTAGATTTCACCTCGTGAGGGATTTATGAAAGATACAGAACATGCTTTTCGGGCATTCATTGAGATTGGAGAGATTATTCCTGCTTTTACATTGCCGGGTTCAGATGGGATGCCGTATAGTCCATGGATGTATAAGCAACAAGAGCATCTTCTCCTACTTATTATACAGAGTACTGCAAATAGCTAAGAAAATTGTTCATTTATAATTCAAATGAAGCCTCACTCTTTTATCGCGGCGGGTAGTGTTGGAAGCGCAGGAAGTGAAATCTCCAGGGGGGCAAATCCACATACAGGCCGGTCAACTGCATCTCGTCGCCCTCGCGCTCGAACATATCACCGCTGAGCATATCTGTCAGCTGCCACGCTCTTCTGGCCAGGTTGTCCCAGGGTAGCTGAATGCGCGCTTGCGACCGGTACTCCGAAAAGTTTACGACGACCAGATAATGCGCCTCGCCCAGGCTCCAGCACCAGGCTACCAGGTTCAAGTAGCTGCTGTTGTCGGGCCAACCGGTGCGTTCGCACAAACGCCAATCACCCTTGCGCAGTCCCGTTTCCTTGCCCGCCGCCAGCAGTTGGTGGTAGAACGCTTGCAGTTCCGAATCGTTTGGTTCGGCCGGTCGGCGCGCCAGGAAAACCGGTGGCCTGACCCGCCGTCCTTGGATTTGGCCTTCGTACAAGAGTTTCGCTCCGGGCAGCGTCATTATCGCCAGGGCGGCTACGCGTTCTATTTCCAGCGTGAACGTTGCCGCCGCACGCGGCTCGTCATGGTTCTCGATGAAACGCACCAGCTTGTCCTGGTAATCGAGACCAGCGGTAAGGTGCAGTCGAACGCTTCCCGCGTTGCCGTGTTCGAGCCGGTCGTAGAGGCGCTTATCGTAACAATAATCGAATCCGAGCTGCTGCAGCTCCCATTCCAGGTCCCAATAGGTTTCCGCCATAAAAAGCACTTTGGGATGCTGCAACCGCACGGCTGAGATTACCTCGCGCCAGTACTCTTCGGGCGGGGGTCCGCCCACACGCCCTCTCCACGTTTGCTCAAAGATGTTGTTGAGCAGCAACATCGCCATATCGCAGCGCATCCCGTCGCATTGTTCAGCGACCGAATTCAATGTCTCGATGACCGCCTGGCGCAAAGGTGGACTGAAGGAGTTGAGCTGTGCCACATCTTGCCACGGCGGAAAGTACGGGTCGCGCCCGTTGGCAATCACCGTTCCGCCCACCTCAAAAAATGCACCTGGAGCTTGAGCCAGGTCTTCGCGTGTTCCTTGCACAAAGAATGCGGGGTGCTCGAAAACCCATGAATGATCCCGCGCCACATGGTTGGACACAAAATCCAGAATCAAACGCAGGCCACGCTGCGCGAGCATTTGCCGCGCCACGGCAAGTCCCTCAGGTCCGCCGAGGTGTTCATCCACAACGTACCTATGCACACAATAAGCCGAGCCGACATTATCGGCAGGGGTATAGTCAGGTAGTGCGCTGCGGAAATCGGCTTGCAGTCCCGCGTTTTCGTTCGCAATGCGCATTCCCGCCGGGCTTCGTTCCCATACGCCCATCAGCCACACGGCGTCCATGTCGAGCGAGGCAAGTTCATCCCACTGTTCCGGCGGAACAGTGCCCAGCGTGATGGTGCGCTGGTTCTGCCTGCTCAATTCATTGAGCCACACCCACGTATTGATCTCGTAGATGACTGGCCGTGCTGGCCACGATGTTTCCATACCTTACCTTCCGTGCTGTAGTCTTATTACTTATATTTTACTACAAGGCAACGTGCAGCAGCGAATATGCAAGCGTACCACGTGAACATCCTTTGGATATTCTGACACTCACCCGCTTAAAAGACGGGTGGTTCTTCCTTCATCCAGCCCGCTTGCTCGTAGCCTGTTTGGGTGTACGAGTAGAGGCAGTCTGTCCAGAAGCGTTTTCCGGCGAACCGGATGTTTCCCTGTGCCCCAGGGTACATGCTAATGCCTTGGCCAGGATGTTACTCGCGGCATTGTGATCTCTGTCCAGTACCACGCCACAACGAGTACAGATGTGGGTACGCACACTCAGAGACTTCTTCACGATAGCGCCACATGCGCTACATTCCTGGCTGGTGAACTGTGGTGCTACCGCAATGACGGGAACATCATGCATCAGTCCATAGGCTTTGACCCAGGAGATGAACGTTCCCCAGCCTGCATCATGGATGGACTGAGCAAGGTGATGGTTCCTCACCATGTTGCGTATCTGAAGGTGTTCATAGGCAATCAAATCGTGAGATGAGACAAGCGTGCTTGCCGTTTTCCTGGCAAAGTCTTCACGCTGCCTGCTGACTTTCAGATGCGCTCTTGCCAGTTGCTTCCTGGCTTTCTGGCGATTGCTGCTTTTCTTTTGCTTCCGAGAGAGGTGACGCTGCAAGCGTTTCAGCTTCTTCTCCGCTTGGCGATACTGCCGAGGATTGTCGATCGTATGGCCCTCAGAGTCCGTATAGTAGGCTTTGAGTCCCACATCAATCCCGATCTGCTTTCCCGTGGATTGATGCTCTATGACACGCTCTGCCTTGACACCGAATTGGACATAATAGCCGTCAGCACGATGCACCAGCCGCACCCGCTTGATTTGCTTCGTGGGGAAGGTTTCAATGTGCTGCTTGGGATTGCCGACGAGTCGAAGACGACCAATCCCACAACCATCGGTGAAGCGAAGGTGTTTGCCATCGGGCTCCAACTTCCAGCCGGTTTGCTTGTATTCCACCGAGCGGTTGTCATGCTGAAACTGGGGATAGCCCTTCTTGCCAGGCTTGTGCGTTTTGCAGTTGGCATAGAAGCGCGAGATGGCGAACCAGGCACGGTCAGCACTGGCTTGCCGAGCCTGAGAATTGAGACGAGCAGCAAACGGATACGCTTTGGCAAGGGTGGCACAATAGCGCTGCAAGTCGTTCTTGGAGACAGCGCGTTCATCCATCCACTTGCGCAGGCATTTGTTGCGCATGAACTGAACGACACGAATGGCTTCATCAATCGCAGCGTACTGCTGCTTGTTGCCATCAACTTTGTACTCGAAGATGAGCATGCCTCTTGCCCTTGCTCTGGTGTTCTGGTAGACTGAGTATACGCCAGTAGATAACATACGTCAAGACGGATGGAAGCATGAAACGAACAAATGTCTACTTATCTGAAAAGCAGTTGGAACATCTTCATGCGCGAGCGCAACGGGAAGGCGTGGCGATAGCAGAACTGATACGGCGAGCCGTTGATACCTTCCTGGCTTGGGATGATCCAACCTATGCCCCACCGCGCCAGCCCCAAACTAGCAACGCCCATTCCTCTCCGCCTTAAAAGACTGTCTTTTACCCACATCTTTTTGAAGTGGCTTGTCAGGCCAGTCGCTACAGATGGGATTGTGAAACAGTCAAAGACTGCATAGGCCTCAGAGGCCGTTTCACAGAATCAAATTGTAAAATGTGGGTAAAAGTCAGGCCTTAAAAGAGCGGAGCTTTCTGGGCCGTTCTCTGTAAGATGTATAGTGAGCAGAGCATTTTTGGAACAGGAGGTTCTCATGCCATCGGCCAAAGGTTGGGCGATATGGTGGCTCTTTATTTTGGGAGCGACGATGGGGACGGGGCTGGATGCGTTTCATGTTTATAGTAAGGTGGAACGATATGCGATGCCTGTGTTTTTGGGTGTGGCGTGGTGGGTGCCACTGCTGTTTGGAGGTGCGGCGGTGGCTATCGGGTATTCGCATCTTATGGTTGATCCTTTGCTAGGACAACTGCGAGTACCGCGAAAGTTACAGATGTGTATTGTGCAGTTGTTGTGGGTTGTGCTGGCTTACACGATCAGCGCGACGAGTATCTCCTCCCTGGCGAAAGTCGGACTGATAACGATTGTATATGTTAATTTCTGGTTTGTGGCGGGGAAAGGGTGGCAAAATGTCGTACTTTCGTTGGCGACGGCGATTACTGGCACACTGGTTGAAATGGTGCTGGTAGCCGCGGGAGCGTTTGCTTACCGACATCCCGATTTCACTGGAGTTCCCTACTGGCTCCCATGTATTTACGCCTGTGCTTCCCTGGCAGTAGGAGACATGGGAAGATATCTTTTTCTTTCATCTACGCAAAGAGGTATTATATGAAGCGATCTGACAAGGGAGATTGGGCACTGGAGACACTACTGGTACATGGTAGCGAACGAGAAGAGGGCAGGAGTAGTAGAGGAGTGCCGACGGTACAGCCTATTTATACGAGTACGACATATCTCCATCCAGATGCCGAGGCTCTAGACCGGGCTTTCGAGAATAGTTTGTCTGGTAACGAGAGTGAGACGGCCTTTGTTTACGGCCGGCAGGGGAACCCAAATACCTATGCGCTTGAGTCTGTGATAGCACAAGCGGAGGGCGGCGTTGGCGCGATCGCTTATAGTTCAGGGATGGCGGCGATCCATGCCGCGCTGCTGGCGGCCGGGCTGACCACAGGAAGCAAGATTTTAGCGGCAAAGGACCTGTACGGGTCTACGATCAGCCTGCTGCGACAGGTGTTTGTGCCATTGGGGGTTGAGGTGGTGATGCATGATTTGTATGGTCCCGAGGTTGCCGATATTATTCGAGCAGAGCAGCCAGACGTGGTTTACGTGGAGACGCTTTCGAATCCGCTGGTGAAGGTCATCGATCTTGATGCTGTCAGCGCGGTGGCGAAAGAAATTGGAGCGGTGAGTATCGTGGATAGCACGTTTACGACGCCGTACCTGGTGAGGCCGATTGAGCATGGTTTTGACCTGGTGGTGCACAGCGCGACGAAATACCTGGGGGGACATGGTGATAGTACGGCGGGAGTCGTGATTAGCGCGAAGCGTGCTTTACTGGACCAATTGCGGAACTTTGCGATTATTTTGGGGGCTATGCTGAGTCCGTATGAAGCTCACCTGATTAAGCGGGGAGTACAGACGCTATCGCTGCGGATGGAGCGGCACTGTAGCAATGCGCTGAAGGTGGCCCAGTATTTGCAAGATCATAAAGCAGTGGAGCGGGTACATTACCCGGGGCTGGAGGATCATCCACAGTATACGCTGGCGAATACGCTAATGGGTGCAGGGCGAGCTGGCGGGCTGCTTTCTTTTGAATTGAGGGAGCAATCGCGAGTAGCGGCGTTTCATTTTATGGATAGACTGCGGCTGTGCCTGCCGGCGACGACGCTGGGTGATGCCTGGTCGCTGGTGAGCTATCCATCGATATCTTCACATAGAAATCTGCCGGAGGCTGAACGCAGGAGTATGGGGATTACGGATGGGTGTATCAGGTTGTCGGTGGGTATTGAGTGTGTGGATGATATTATTGGGGATTTAGAGGGAGCATTAGGAGAGTAAGGAGGAGCATTATGGAAACGGTACTCACCCAAAGGCACGACACGATTTTCGTGGTAACAATCACTAGATATGATCCTTACTGGACGGGGCGTTTCGGGCCAGGAGACGCTGACGATGGGACTGGCAAATCGTCTTGTGCCTCGTGGGAAGGCGCGTGAGGGGGCACTCTCTCTGGCTCGAGAACTCGCGCGCTTCCCTCAACGCTGCCTGCGTTCTGATCGCCTATCATCCTACGAACAGTGGGGTATGCCGCTTGGGCAGGCGCTGCGCAATGAAACGCGGCGCGGCCTCGAAGTAATCAATTCTGGCGAGTCACGCGAGGGTGCCCGCCGCTTCGCCTCCGGACATGGCAGGCATGGCAATATGGACGATATCTAAACTTCTAACCCGATGGTTTGCCTGGGTGTACATACACTTGCTTAAACCATCGGGCATTGTTACCTCTTAAACGCCTCCACCTTCGAAAGGAGAGTAGCGCCGAAGGCGTACTATAAAAATGATGTGAAAAACTATCGTGCTGCCGCGCCAGCCTCTTGCACTTCTGCTGGTTTTTGAACAGTCTCGAGATCTATCTCGATTGTCACATCTTCGCTTACGAGCCAGCCACCGGTTTCAAGCGTCTGGTTCCAGTTGAGGCCCCAGTCTTTGCGGTTAATCTTTGTTTTTGCGCTCAGGCCCGCAACCGTTAAACCCCATGGATTTTTGCCCTGACCGAAGTACTCTGCTTTAAACGTCACCGGACGTGTTACGCCGTGCATCGCCAGGTCCCCTGTGACATTATACTCGTTGCCACTGATGTGCTCGACTCTGGTGCTTTTAAAGGTAATGGTTGGATAAGTTTGTACGTCGAAGAAATCTGCTGAACGAAGATGCCCGTCGCGTCTTTCATCACGAGTGTCTATGCTGGCAGCATCGACCTGTGCTTCAACCCACGAATTTTGCGGGTTTTGTTCATCAATTTGTAGATGGCCGCTGAGAACTTTAAAGTGTCCTCGCACGGTGCTGACCATCATGTGTTTTACAGAAAAGGTGGCTTGTGAATGGCTGGCGTCAATTTCCCAGGACATTAAGATACTCCTTCATTGGACTCTTCTTTCGGAAGAGGCCCTCAAATGCTTGTTTGTTGTCAAAGGAAAGGAATACATCAGGATTGGCTCCTAATAATGTTACTTACTTTCTCTTAGTTACTTATTATATATTAGATTACTATTATTGTCAAGGGCATATGGGCTGTCGATCGTTGACTAGTCGGGAAGTTGCCTCACATTATTCATGAAGACCACGCAGGGGCAATGGCGGCACATCTTCGTCTCGCACCTGATTTCAGCATGAGCATATTTCCTATTCCACAGGTTGGAAATATGCAAATAGCCGTTGTCAATCAACACCATTTCCCCATTGGGATCAGTGACGCTGATCGACAGACTTTCTGCCGACATCCCGAATTGAAAGGTCAGTGTCATGCCGGAAGGTTTCTCTGTCGTCGCCTCAATGATCTTCTCTTCAGCGAGAACCACGCTGATATGATACCCTTTCGGCAGATCAACCGTCAGATGTGCTTCCCATTCACAGGTGGTCTTCTCGACAAGATCGAGTCTTATTGAGGGGTTACGATCAGGCATTCTATCCTCAACAGGGCTTTGTGCTTGGCTCATCGATTTTCTCTTTCTCCCCATATTGGGCATCTTAACTCAGGCTAGGTTCATAGCGTCGCATCTTTTGGAACAAAAGCTCACCACAGATCAACACAACCAACCAGGAGCCCATTGCAGCCTATTACTCAATCTGGCTCTCCTGCAGCATCTTGAGCTCATCCATATAGACCTGATCCATCCCCTGCAACGCCTTGAAGGTCGCCTCCGCTTCGCTTTCATTGATCTTGCTCATCGCAAAACCCACATGGATCAAGACCCAGTCGCCTGGCGCAACGCCTTCCGAAGAGAGCAGTGCGATACTCACCCCGCGCTTCACACCAGAGACTTCCACCTTTGCTATCTGGAACGTCTCATCCACGATCTCGATGATCTGACCTGGAATACCAAGACACATAATTCGTCCTCCTATCCTTTCCGTCGTTTCACAACCAGTCCCCAGTGCTGTAGCTCAGCTGCCGCTGCGTCAACGAGTGCATCCAGGTGCGCGGCAACTGGTTCAGAAAGCTCCCAACCTAGTTCTAAGGCTGCGGGCTGCATCCCCCACACCACGAGTTCATGCGGCTCCGTACCACGCAGCTTCGTCACTGCCAGCAGGTCGGCTAAAGCGATCTCGTGGGGAGAGGTTCGCATCCCAAAAAAGCTGGAACCTGGTCACCTGCAGCTCGCAGCAGCGTGCCCGGCGGGCCATCTGTGAGGGCAGCGTCCAGGATGAGCACACGTTCTGCACCTTCCAGGTAGCTCAGTAGCTCCAACCCAAGCGTTCCACCATCCACCAGTTGAACCGCAGCAGGCAACGTATAACATGCTCGAAGACGCTCCATTGCGCGGATACCAAGCCCCTCGTCGCGCCGTAGCAGGTTACCCAGCCCCAGCACGACAATATCCCCATTGCCACGGCTGCCAGGATACGCCTGGTACCCGGACGTACCAGCATCAAGCATTTTCCTGCCCTGCTTTCCTGGGAGCCGGTGTATCTTCGGCCTGGGCTGCCTCAAGCTGATGACGAGTCAGTGACTTAAAGCCAGTGATGATGCTCGACACGAGGCCGCTGCGTTCTACGATATCAATCAGGAAGCATGTGTACACATGGTGCACCGTAAAGGCCAGGATCAGCCACATGATGATATCGTGCACCAGCCGGACGGCTTGCACCCCGAAGACCACGATGATCCAGCCAAACATTGTCGGCCAGAACGTACCCGCATCAAAGGGTAGCGAATACAGCGCAAAACCGGTGAGGACCTGTAACATAAACAGGATAAACACGACTGCGTAGGCCATGCCCGCCAGCGGATTGTGCCCTACCACGGCAGGTGGATCACGGCGCAGGAACAGGTAAAAGGCCAGCATGCGTCGCATGCCACGCCGCCGCGCTGACCTCGTTGGTATGAACTGCCTCCAACGCGCGTACGTGTTGCCGACAAATGCCCAGTAGATGCGGAAGAGCACACTGACCGTAAACACGAACGCTGTCACGAAGTGAATGAAGCGCATGCTTCCCATCAGGTACTGATTGGTTGCCTCACCATTGGTCATTATAAAAGGGCTGGCGATGTAGATGCCCGTGACGGTGAGTATCCCGATGGTGATGACGTTCACCCAGTGCGTAATGCGCACCGGCAACTCCCACACATAGATACTTTTCCTGGGTTCGACTTCGCTCGTATCGCGAACAGGACTCTCTGGCCTATACCCGTCCTGGCGTGGAACAACGATGTTGCCCAATGGTTGTGGTGTTTGCACGATGACACCTCTCATAGGGACGGGGCTTACCCCGCCCCATCGTAGGGACGACTCGTCGCCCCTTACATCACACGAATGTTGGCATATTCACGGCCCTTGGGGTCCATCACATGCACGGCGCAGGCCATACATGGATCAAAGGAATGGACGGTGCGCAGAATTTCGACCGGCTGTTCAGGGTTCACCACGGGCGTGCCAATCAGCGCAGCCTCGTAGGCTCCTCGTTGGCCATGCGCATCCCTTGGGCCTGCGTTCCAAGTCGAAGGAACAACCGCCTGGTAGTTCGCGATCTGGCCGTTTTTGATATGCACCCAGTGTGCAAGCGACCCACGCGGTGCCTCATGGAAGCCAAATCCGAAGCCTTCAGCAGGCCATGTGCTGGGGTCCCAGTGGGCTGTATCGTGAATCGTCAAATTGCCACGGCCCATATTCTCTTCAAGCTGGGAGAGCCAGCTCGGCAGTTGGTTGATCATGACCTGCGCTTCGATAGCTCGGGCGGCGACCCGTCCTAACGTCGAGAACAGCGCCGTAGCGTCAACTTTCAACTGGGCAAGTGCGCTATCAACCAGTTGCTTGACGTAGGGTTTCCCTTTCGCATAGGCAATCAGCATGCGTGCCAGTGGACCAACCTCCACGGCATGCCCATTGTAGCGTGGCGACTTCAGCCAGCTATACTTGCTATCAGTTTTCAGAAACTCGAATGGTGGCTGTGGGCCAGTGTAGTTGGGTTGAGTTTCTCCCTTCCATGGATGCAAGGCGACATGATCGCCCTCGTTGTAGCTATACCAGGAGTGCGTGACATACTCAGCAACGCTATTCTGATCAATAGACTGGATCTGGGAAAGATTTTTTCCCAGGATCAGGCCTTCAGGGAAGAAGAAGGTGTCAGGTACGTTCTGCACATCAGTTGCATAGTCTCCATAGGCAAAGTAGTTGCCTAATCCTGAACCGTGGCCAGCCCAGTCCTTATAGAAGGAGGCGATAGCCAGTACATCGGGGAGATAGACGTGCGAAACGAAGTCCTGACCACGCTGAAACAACTGAGTGAGCAGGGATAAACGATCCGCATTGATAGTCGCCTCGTTGTCAAGGTTCAGTGCGGTCGCCATGCCGCCGACCAGGTAGGACTGTGGATGGGGATTTTTGCCGCCCAGGATCGCGTGAATGCGGATGAAATCTCGCTGCCAGTCCAGTGCCTCGAGGTAATGAGCTACGCCGAGCAGATTCGCTTCTGGCGGCAACCTGTAGGCCGGGTGCCCCCAGTAACCGTTGGCGAACAGGCCGAGTTGACCGGTGTTCACAAATGCCTTCAAGCGATCCTGCACGCCCTTGAAGTAGGTACGGCTCGACTTCGGCCAGCTGGAAATGGATTGCGCCAGCGTGGATGTTGCTCCGGGATCAGCTTTGAGTGCCAGCGTGATGTCCACCCAGTCCAATGCATGCAGGTGATAGAAGTGAACCACGTGATCCTGCACGAGCTGCGAACCGGCTATCAAATCGCGGATCAGCCGTGCGTTGTCCGGGATCGTGATGCCCAGGGCGTTTTCGACGGAACGCACGGAAGCAAGCGCGTGGACAGTGGTGCAGACGCCGCAGATACGCTGAGCAAAGACCCAGGCGTCACGTGGATCACGATTGCGCAAAATCATCTCGATACCACGGAACATCGTCCCTGAACTCCATGCGTCGGTCACCTGCCCATCTTGCACTTCTACCTCGATACGTAGATGCCCCTCAATACGGGTGATGGGGTCGAAAGCTATGCGTGTCATGCCGAGATTCTCTCCTGTTTACTCCTCTGTGGCTTCGGTCGGCCATTTATAAGTGTCTTCACTGGCGGCGGCCAGGTTAGGTGCCTCTGGAGGCTTTTCACCGGTACGCGATAACTCACTCTCCTGTTTTTTCGTCCTTTGATTTTTGATGACCGAGCCAACAGCATGCACAGCCGTGAGGGCTGCCACGGTACCTACGACGACAAGACCGATTTCTTCAGCAGTCGCTTCAACGCCAAAGCCGCCTACGTTCGGCAACGCCTGATAGAAAGGCGTCATGGTATCCCAGAATGCGGGTTGCGCGCAGCCTACGCAGCCATGCCCAACGCCGATGGGCCAGTTCGTGCCGTCGTTCCACTGAATGCGCGGGCAGTTATAGTCGGTCGCGGGCCCTTTGCAGCCCATCTTGTAGAGGCACCAGCCCTGCCGATGACCTTCATCACCCCACTCCTGCACAAACTGGCCTGCATCGTAGTGCGCACGTCGTGGACAGGCATCGTGGATGCGGTCGCCGTGGGCAAACAGCGGTCGCCCCAGGTTGTCAGTCGCTGGCAGCTCTTTGAAGGTCAAATAGTGAACAAGTGTCGCGGCCAGGTTCGCGCCATTCATAGGACAAGCGCTTAAGTTAATCAGCCGCAGACCTGGTATCGCCTGACTGACACCTACTGCGCCAGTCACACCACCAGCTGCCGCCGGAATGCCTCCAAATGATGCACATGTGCCAACTGCGATAGTCGCATAGGCATTTGAGCAGACTTCCTGGGCAATATCGAAAGCAGTGCGCCCACCGATGGTACAATAGACACCGTTCTCCGCAAGTGGTATAGACCCCTCGACGACAGCGATGTAGTTACCTCGTTCCAGTGTGACCGTATCATGCAGAGATTTTTCAGCGGCTTTTCCAGATGGAGCCATAACAATTTCATGGTAATTCCACGAGAGCAGATCGAGCACGATGTCAGCAAATGACGGGTGACTGGCACGTAGTGCGGATTCTGAGTTGCCTGCGCAATCTTGAAACTCAAGCCAGACAAGCGCTGGCCTCTTAGTCTGTTCAAGAGCTTTTACAATACGAGGTGCATAGCTAGCAGGTAAGGCCAGGGCGCCAGCCATCACGGAACAAAAACGCAAAAAGTTACGACGTGAAATATTTCGTCGCTCTAGCGCTGCCCAGACGCCGTCTTTGAGGATCTCCTCTTGATCATCCATAGAAAACAGCTCGGCGGGAACTGTCTGCCTCCAGACTCTCGATCCAGCCGCGCACTCTCCTTTCTGTTTACTAGTTAACTCATTCTCAGGCCTTCAGTTGCTCATGTACTGAAACACTTGTTTGGTCTTGCACTGTCTCAATCATCGGCTTTATCAGGTCAATGGGAAGCGGGAAGATAATGGTCGAATTCTTCTCAACAGCGATCTCGGTCAACGTTTGCAGGTAGCGCAGTTGCAAGGTAGTCGGCTGCGAGCAGATCACTTTGGCAGCCTGAGCCAACTTTGTCGAGGCTAGCAATTCTCCCTCGGCATGGATCACTTTCGCGCGCTTCTCGCGCTCAGCCTCCGCCTGTTTCGCCATGGCGCGCTGCATCGTCACAGGCAACTCCACATGCTTGACCTCGACCGCTGTCACTTTCACCCCCCAGCGTGAAGTATGCACCTCGATGATCGCTTGCAGATCTTGGTTGATCTTGTTGCGCTCGGCCAGAAGTTCATCTAGCACCGATTGACCCAGGACGTTTCGTAAGGTCGTTTGACCAATCTGCGTGGTTGCCTGATTGAAGTCTACCACATTGACCACCGCCGCAATCGGATCGACGACGTAGAAGTAGAGCACTGCCGTCACCTTGATCGTCACGTTGTCGCGTGTGATGACTTCTTGCGGTGGTACCGAGAGCGTGACGATCCGCAAGTCGACTTTGATCATGTGTGAGATGAGAGGGGGCACCAAGAAGAGGCCAGGACCCTTCGCACCGCTCAAACGTCCTAGAACGAAGATCACTCCACGCTCATACTGTTGCACCACGCGAATAGCGGCGAGAGCAAGGAACACAAGAAGAAGAAAGATGGCACCGAGCACAAACAATACTGGTAAATTCATGGCCAGCCTCCTTACGGCCTTAAAAACTGGAGGGGTGAAGGTCCCCCATAGACTAGCATCAGGCATGGTCCTGCCTTGCTTTCCTGGACAGCCTTGTCCAGAACGGTCTTCTCCTAGGGCCCGGTGCGCCTTCAGCAGCTGCCTCAAGCTGATGACGAGTCAGTGACTTCAAGCCAGTAATACTGCTCGACACAAGGCCGCTGCACTCTTCGATACCAATCAAGAGGGCGGTGTACACATGGTGAACCGTAAAGGCTCGGATCCGCCACATGATGAGATCGTGAACCAGCCGGACGGCTTGCCCCCGAAGACCACGATGATCCAGTCAACGATTGTCAGCCAGAACGCTACACGGAACTTGGGTTCAACACATTTTAACACATTTCAACACATACAGTTTCGTTATGCCCATCGTAGGAACTTTAAGGAAGGATAGCACAGGTAGCTCACGGGAACATCACGCACGGGGGGCATATAATCACAATCAGATCACAAACCGACTCACGACTTTGGAGTCGTCATGGAATAAACTTATCAAGCATGAATGCGTAAAACGACTCTCAGGGCTAGCCGGTTGTGTTGCAAAATTGGAAATTGAGGGGAGGGTAGATATTGACGTTGTATGTTGGCATTGTTATACTGACCGCGGTGACGATTATCTGAGGGGGTATATAATAATTACGGTACAGGCATGATATTGAGGCCACCAAAGCGGGTAAAGTCCCACCCTTATATAATACTAAAGCATACTCGTGGGCAAAGGAAGTTAATGAAGTCTCTATCCTTAAGGGGGAAACAGGCTACGGGGGCGACCCAAGGGTCCCCACCACCCGTCCACGCCACCCCCGCCCCTACAGGTATCCCCTGGAAGGATGGAGACAATTAATGTAGGAAGAAGGGAACTACTTTGGGAACATATGCTATTGCTGTCTTAGCAGGGGACGGTATTGGTCCAGAGGTTACAGCGCAAGGGGTGCGGGTACTGGAAGCGGTGGCTGAGCGTTTTGGACATCATTTTAAGATGATTGAGGCGTTGGTGGGTGTGGCAGCAATTGAGGCGGAGGGTGATGCTATTTCTAATGCAACGATGCGGCTCTGTCAAGAAAGTGACGCTATTTTATTTGGGGCGGTCGGCGGGAGGTCAGGGGGTGTGCCTCGCATGGGACGCGATAAATCGGGTCCCTACTACGAGGGACCTCATTCAAGGGTTCAACCTGAACGCGCGCTCTTCCGGTTGCGGAAAGAACTGGCTCTTTATGCGAATCTGCGCCCGATTCGCCCTTTTGATGCTTTGCTCAATGCTTCAACTATCAAGGCTGATATTCTACGGGGAACTGACCTGCTGGTTGTGCGTGAGTTGACTGGCGGAATCTATTATGGGAAGCCCAGCGAGATTCGCGAGACAGCGCAGGGGCTCGAGGCGATCGATACCCTCGTTTATACTGAGGCGGAGATTGCACGGATTGTGCGTACGGCGTTCGAGTTAGCGCGGGATAGGCGAAAGAAGGTGGCGTCGGTAGATAAGGCGAATGTGCTCAGCTCTTCGCGGCTGTGGAGACGGACGGCCGACCTGGTGGCGGCAGATTATCCTGATGTGACGCTGGAGCACCTCCTTGTGGATGCCTGCGCGATGCATCTCATCAGGAGGCCAGCGAGTTTTGATGTGATTGTGACAGAGAACATGTTTGGGGATATTCTGACCGACGAGGCTTCGATGCTGGCAGGATCTATGGGGATGTTGCCCTCGGCGAGTCTTGGAACGCGCCATACTGCACACGGGTTGTTTGGTTTGTATGAGCCTATTCACGGATCAGCGCCCGATATTGCAGGGCAGGAGAAGGCGAATCCTATCGCGGCAATTCTGACGGTTGCGCTAATGCTGCGCTATTCGTTCAATTTGAAAGAGGAGGCGAAGGCGATTGAGGGGGCGGTAGAGAGGATTGTGGAGGCGGGGTATCGCACAGAGGATTTGCGTGAGGAAGGCAAGAAGGTTGTGGGGACAAAGGAGATGGGGAGGTTGATTGTGGAGGCAGTACGGGGTTAATTTAACCCATCATTGGTTTGGGACAGGGGCCCAACGCGAGGAGTTTTTTTTGTGCGTCAGTTAGCTGCTGGCGTATGCTGTCTGTTTCTTGTTCATCCGCGGCGGCACGGCACCTATCCGGCCTGCCAACGCCGCTGCAGGCTCCGCGGCGGCTAGCTTCGCTCAGGCAGGACGAAAGGAGTGCGAGTTTTGCTTCGAGGGTTGTGATTTCTTGTTGTATTTGTTGTTGTTGTATATGCCAGCGTGTTACGGCTCGTTCTACTCCCATGATAGCCTGTTCCTTTTTATAATAATAATCTGAGTTACATATTCTATGCTCCCCGTGGCAAAGCCACAGGGAGCGTATATTTTAGCGAGCGGCTGCTCCATAGACCAGGATGTTGAGGGTGTTGATGAGTTCCTCATCCTGGTATGGTTTGACGACGTATGAGCTTGCGCCCAACTGAAGGGCGCGCTGCTGGTGTTTGGCGGCGGCACGGGAGGTCAATACGACAAGCGGGAGTGTGCGGTATTGCTCCTGTGCACGGATCGTTGAGATGAGTTCATAGCCATCCATACGCGGCATTTCTATATCGAGCAGGACAGCTGCCGGCGATTGTTGAGAGATCATCTCAAGAGCCTCGACGCCATCGCGCGCCATCTGGACTTCCCAGCCATGTTGTTTGAGCATGTTGCTAACGACACGGCGAACGCTAGGACTATCATCGACGACAAGGATATGTTTGCCGTGCTCCGCCTCTGTGCTGGCAGACGCGGCTGGTGGTATGGCAGCCGCAGCAGCTTGCTGGAAGGAAGATGGATGTAAGTCCGGCCTGGCGCCCGTTTGCAGAGATGGAACGACCATACCATCACGGTGGTGAGACGGGGAAACAGGGGAAACAGGGGAAACCGAGACTGTCGTTCCTGTCGCTGTCCCAACCAGTTTGCGAGTAGAAAGCAGTTCAGTTAACTCAAGGATGAGGACGACACGACCATTACCCATAACGGTGCCACCAGCCACACCGTGAACGTGACGCAGATGTGGCCCAAGGTTTTTCATCACGATATCCAGTTTGCCTTTAATATCGTCAACAATGAGGGCTACCCTATAACCGCCGGCGTTGACGAGCAGCAACGGAGCTCTCTCGTCCTCGGGTCTGGACGGTAGCGATAAGAGTTGTGACAGCGAATTCAGTGGATAGAGATCGTTTTGCACCTGTACGGCAGGTCTACCGGCAAGGGTTGAGCGTTTGAAGTTATCCAAACGGCCAATTGATTCGACGAGCACGGTCGGAATGGCAAACTGTTGTCCACCCGCCATCACCATCATGGCGCCCTGGATAGCGAGGCTGATGGGGAACTTCATAGTAAAGGCAGTTCCTTGACCAGGCATTGACTCAACTTCGAGCGTTCCTCTCAGGCGGGATACACTGTCGCGTACGACGTCGAGACCGACGCCACGGCCACTTTCTTCGCTCAGCACCTCGGTAGTTGAGAAGCCGGGGCGGAAGATAAGGTCAATAATATCGTTATCATTGAGTACTTGATCCGAGCCGACAAATCCACGCGCAATAGCGGCACGGCGGATATGGTCCGGATCGATGCCAACACCATCGTCACGCACGGTAATGACAACCTGGTTGCCCTCGTAGGCGGCAGACAACTTGATCTGGCCGGCGGGTGGTTTGCCCTTCTGAATGCGCACTTCCGGTGTCTCGATAGCGTGATTGACGGCGTTGCGCATGAGGTGCAGCAATGGCCCAGCGATTTCCTCGTTGACCGTGCGATCAACCTCTGTGCCTTCGCCCTCCAGGAGGAACTCGAACTCTTTATGTTGCTTGAGTGCGACGGCGCGAGCAGCACGGTAGAGACGAGGCGTCATTGTTGAGAGAGGCACCAGGCGCGCTTTCATCAAACGATCCTGGAAGGTGGTATTGAGACGATTCTCACGAGCAAAGACGCCTTCACAATCACGTATGATGGCTTCCATTTCGGTGCTGAGTGTCGTCATATCCGAAATGCCCTCGCTTAAGCCACGAGCGAGCTGGTGAAATTCGGTGTAGCGGTCGAGTTCTAGTTCATCAAAATCAGCGAGGTGATCAGGTTCGGTACGGTTTCTATTGCCATTGCTTGAGAGCGAGAAACCTTTGCTCTGGAGGCCCTCACCTGGCATCACCTGTATAGAGCGACCACTAGGCAGAGTTGTCGCTTCAAATCTGCTTTCAAGTTTCTGGCCCACATCTCTGAGGCGATTGCTACTCACACCGACGTCGGAGACAAGCTGAATGAGGCGACTAACGCGCTCTTCCAGGATGCTACGATTCACGAGGAGTTCACCGAAAAGATTGACAAGTTCATCGAGCTTCTCGAGCCTGACGCGTACGCTCAGGTCGCCGCGGGCCGCACGTTGGGCATTCGTCTCTGTAGTTTGAGTACCTGCGACGACGCCAGCAACGGAGGAATTATCATCGCCTTCTTCATTCAGATCATCGGCGTCGATATCATCCGCATCGGCATTACCAAGCATGCTCTGATCACCAAGCAATTCGGCATAGCGGACACGCAGCAACTGTGCTTTCGCCTCTTCATCCTGTGCGTCAGCTCCCTTACCTGTGATGAGCAGATCAAGGGTTTCCGAGGTATCGAGAATGAGACTGAGGACAGCGGGGGAAATGACAGTCGAGCCTTCCATGATACTATCGAGCAGATCTTCAAAAATATGGGAGAGATCAGCGATAGCGCGGAAGCCCATCATGCCGGCGGCGCCTTTGAGAGTATGTGTAGCACGGCGGACACCCTGAATCAGCTCACGATTGGTGGGAGCTTTTTCCAGGGCTGCCACATGCATAATGATTGTTTGCAGGTGTTCTTCAGCCTCAAGACGGAAGATTTCCGCTGCCTCTTCACTAAAATCGCCACTAAAGGCTGAAGAAGATAAGGGCTTCCGCTTCCGGGCAGGCTGCGAACGCACCACAGGCGCTACAGGCGTTGCGGAGGCCTGTTGCGAGATGGTTGGCGTCGTATAGATGTTTTGCGATACTTCATATCCAGACGCCGGTGTACCTAAAGTGGGCAAGCCGGTTGCCTGGCGCGCCTGGTCAACAAAGTTTGAGGTGCGAGGCGCCGCTGGTGCAGGAGGCATGAGCGTCTGCTGCATGGATTGGTTGAATACATCGCCGGCGCCTTCGGTTATCTGGTTGAGAAACTCCTGGCGGACCTGTATTTCAATTTCACTGCGCAGTTGTGCTTCAAGCTCCTGAAGAGATTCAGTATTCTCTGAGCCGGCGACACGCTCCTGTAATTGTCTTTTTGCCTCAAACTCCTGGCGGATCTCGTTACGCAACTGGCGCTCTAATTCGGATCGGGCAGCGAGCGATAGAGGGCGTGATTCGTACTCACGACGTATATCTTCGCGTATCTTCGCTTCTTGCTCATGGTGGTATTCCTCGCGTACAGCGGCCTCGATCTCTGCGCGCAGAGCAGCGGGGTCACCACGACGCTCAAAGGTAACACGCTCGCGCATTTCTTCCGCTTCACGCAAGACGTGCATTTCCCAGGGTGTCCAACCCTGGTCGTGCGTAAACATATGTGATGGGTTATTTGCCTGGAGTTGTTGGAACGCATCACCACAGGATGCAATTGAGGCAGTCAATTGCTGTAGGGCGGTATGTATTTGCTCATCCGTCATCTCCACACCACTGGTTATCTGCGTAAGTAGGTCAAGCACTTTCTTGAGTTTGGTGTTTGATACCCACATGACGGAGAGAGGCAGGTAACGCCGCACCTGGTCGGGACTGTTGCGCAGGTTGAGTCCCATGGCCTGCCCAGCCCAATCTTCCATACGATCAAGGGCATCCTTGGAACCGTCGAGAAAGCCTTTGAATTCGGTGCGTTGGGATTCAATGACAGACATGGCCATACGCAACTGGTTCAGTACTTCCCTGAGAGAGGAGGCCTGGGCGGTTAAAGTCTGAGCCTCTTCCTGCATTTCGTTGAAAACCGTAGGAATCGCTAGTTCGCCAGCCTGAAGAACCGGCGCCGGTTGAGCGACAACAGATGGCTGCCAGGGATTCGTGACACCTGCCAGGTCAGCTTCTGGGAGTGCTGGAATTGTCTCCTCGCTTCGCTCGCCCCTCGATACATCGGGGTCTACCGAAGGCGTTTCAGGAGTCTGAGACGGCGCGGGCGAGACAGTAGGATCATCGCGAGTAACTGCTGGCCGTGAAGATGTTGAGGCAACCAACATTTCCAGGGCGCTAGGATTTGCCAAATCAGGTTCAGGTTCAGCCGGTTGGTTCGTTTCAAGGCTGGTAATTTCAGCAGTTTGCTCTTCCACGTGGGGCGCCGGATACCCTTCCCCCATCGCTATATCGGCTCCACTACGTTCCTTCCCCTCCCGATACCCTTCCCCCATCGCTATATCGGCTCCACTACGTTCCGCTCGATATACGCTCCCCTCCCCTACATATTCAGATTGCAATTCATAGACCGGTTCCGCTGGTGCAACGGAGGCAGCGGGCGCAGAATCTTCTGGCCAGGCAACTTCTTCGCCTGCAGTTACAGGTGACGTACGGAAAGAGGCCAAAACTTCATCAAGTGATGGCATCGAGGGTGTAGCCGAAGCGGTTGGGATTGGCGTAGGCTCATCAGCAAATGATGACGTGACAGCTTCCAGCAGTTGCTGATTATTGCTACTGCCGTTCGAAGCTGACGCAGGCTGCGCTGAGGAGTCAGTGAGAGCGCGGTAGCGCACATAATCAGCATCATCTTCCGCCATAATTGCTTCTTCATCGATACCATCATGTATGCCCTGGAGAAGTTGGTGCATTCTTCCGAGTGAACGTTGCAACAATCCAATGGTTGGAAGATCCAGCGTGGCTACCCCATCTAGCACGTCGCCGAGGATATCTTCCATACCATGGGCGACATGTGCTAAACCGGGAAAATCCATCATCGAAGCAGAGCCACCGATAGTATGGGTACGGCGATAGGTCTCCTCAATAGCTTCCATGTCGCCAGGAGTTGAGCCAGAGGGCGGTTGTGCCAGTTTTGCGAGGTTGTTCTCAATTTCTGGCAAATAACTATTTACTTCTTCGATAAACGAATCGAGTACTGAAAGTTTATCAAACGTATTCGACATTCTGCGCGTACCCACTTATTCTAGTTACACATTCCACCGTTGCCTACTTGAAAGCCATCCCTGCAACGTACGCTAGCGCGTCTACCTTCAGTCAGCAGGGATGCAAGGAGGTATAAAAGCGTGTAACTCAGCTAGTTACTGACCAAACTGCCCATCATTCGGGAATTGGGCCTGATCCTGACCAAAATGAGACTGACTTTGATTTTGTTGAGCGTCTCTTTGCCAGCGTTGGCGCGAGGCTTGAGATTGTCCTGGCTGCTGGTTGTGCAGAGAGCCAGAATTTGGGGGTTGGATCCCCGGGTTTGAGGCCGGGTTGTTGGGTTGCCCCTGTCCAGTATAACCTGGCATAGCGCCAAATTGTTGTTGGTCATTAAACCCCTGTTGTCGTTCAAACCTACCGAAATCGTCAAAGCCAGCCTGATGACCCTCAGAGGACTGTTGACCACTAAAGCCTTGTTGGTACTGATTACCAAACGGTTGCTGTCCACTAAAACCCTGCGGGTTACCAAAGGAAGGTTGGCCACCAAAGCCTTGTTGATTATCAAAGGAAGGAGCAAAGCTCTGCTGATTGCCTAATGTCTTCTGGCTAAAATCCTGCTGACCACCAAAGGAGGGCTGACCGGCAAAAGATTGCTGTCCGCCAAAGCCCTGCGACTGGCTGAAGGAAGATTGGTTAAAATCTTGCTGATTATTAAAGGAAAACTGGCCATTGCGAGAAGAGAGGGCAACCAGTGAACCAGATTTTCTTCCAGGTTCCGACAGTGGCGGGTAATTCCCGGTGTAATCTCGTGCCCAATTGTTTTCCGCACCTGGGCCGAGGGCCGGCGGGAAGAATTGACTGCCATTCCCGCCCTGCAGCTCGGTCACAGAGGTCATAGCGGGAAAGGCTCCCATGACATCATTGCCACGATCGGGCAAACGGAAGGTGGACACCGAGGCACGGAGTTGTTCTGTCAACTCAGCAAGATAGCTTACACTGGCGGCTGCCTCCTGAGTACCAATGTTGGTCTGGCGAGTGATGTCGGAAATCTGACCCATAGCTACCGCAACTGCCTCAGATACAGTAGTCTGTTCGTTTGCGGCGCGAGCAATACTCTCAATCATTTGCGCCTGCCGTTCCACGGCAGTGTAGATAGAGTTCAGTGAGCGTCCAGCTTCGTCAGCAAGTTGTGAACCTTTGACGACTTCTTGTGTGCTATCTTCCATAGCTACGACTGCTTCGTATGTATCGCCCTGGATACTTTTGACCAGCGTAGCGATACGCTTGGTAGACTCGGTCGAGCGTTCGGCGAGAAGACGGATTTCATCGGCGACGACAGCGAATCCTCGACCATGCTCACCAGCCATAGCGGACTGAATAGCAGCGTTGAGTGCGAGCAAGTTCGTTTGATCTGCGATGTCTTCGATAATACGGACAATTTCACCGATTTCATTTGAGCGCTCACCGAGACGCTTGATTTTCTTAGCAGTTTCCTGGACGTTATCACGAATGAGGACCATGCCTTCGATCGTTTGACGAACGGAACGTTGACCACTATTGGCATTGCGCAACGCTTCCTGCGCAGCCTCGGCGCTCAGTTGCGCATTGCGCGCTACATTTTGAATGAAGATAGCCAGGGCTTCGACGGCCTCGGTGGTTTGAGAAATTTGTGCCACCTGAGTTTCGGAAGCCTGGGTCAACTCGTTGGAGCGATCAATGATACGGCGAGTGGCGTTTGTCACCTGCACAGCGGTTGTTTGAACGCGTCCGACAACCTTCGCAAGCTCCTCGATCATATAGTTAAACGAGTCGGCCAGGACGCCAAGCGTATCTGGTGTGACTTCGGCCTGGACACGCAGGTCGCCATCACCAACGGCACTTACTTCCTGAAGCAGTTTTTCAATCTGAGCTTGAAGTGCAGCAGCATCATTGCCATTGGAGGAGTTGAATGCGACTCCACCTTGCGAGTTGCCCTGACTATCAAGGAGTGCATTCAGGTTGCGGGAGAGCATAGCGAACTCATCGTCACCGTTGACCACTGCACGGACGGTGCGATCTCCGCTAACATAATCACGACAAACATCTACAAGTCCAAGTAACCGACTTTTCACTTCGCGCTGAACAAAATAGTTAGCGGTCAGTATGCCAATCAAGGACACTATTGCACAGGCAACAACTACAAGTACAAAAGTAGTAGAATCGCTGCTATTGCCGCTACTTTGTATTCGTTGAGAGGCAAATACTCCGAGAAATGCGATTATAACGACTGGAATTGCTGCTGAAAGAAATAACCCTATTTGCATCAGCGCATTGACAGTCATTCCACCTCTGTTGCGATCAGGATTCATCCGCCAGGCCTCCTGTTTGTAAAAATACATCCACAAGTAAGTTAAGAAGAAAAAATTATTGTAGGGATTCGTAACGCTGCATTCTGTCTGAGAAAAGCAGACGCGCTGCATCAACCAGCACAATCACACGAGTATCGAGCAACGCGACCCCGGCCGCATAGGGAATGGCCCAGTGCGAAATTGTGGTCTGGCGTACTTTTAAGTTGGTAATAGCAGAGGGAGGGATAGGCACCATTTCACTGACGCCATCCACGACCAGGCAAATCACCATTTCATTGTATTGCACCGACAACAAGCGTGTACGTGGATTGTAGGGTAGCTGCTCCATATCCAGAAAACTGCGAAGATCGACCACAGACGCGATGGAACCGCGTAGATTAATCACGCCTCTAATCCAGGGAGCGACATTGGGAACGGGAGTGACATCAACCAAGCGTTCAACGCCCTGAATATGTTCAGCTTTGAGAGCGAATTCTCGCTCTAGAAGTGAGAAGACCAGGTATTGCTCACCAAGAACTTCAACAGGGGAAGCATTGTCTGGACGAGATTGCGCGACTTGAGCAAGTTGAGATTGCAATGCCAGCACGGAAGCAGCACGGGAGCCGCGCTGGCTCTCGCGTATATCGTCGGAGGAACTACCAAATTGTGTTCCTGGTCGTTGGGTAGAAGACTTTGTCTGTGCTCCCAAAGCATCCCTTTGCCGCATTAACAGATCATCGCTGGCCACAAAAATCTCCTTGGGCGACACTTCGAGTCGCCGGGTCTATTCTCTCTCGATGAAGTAAGGCACCCAGGTATGGGCACCCGATCTACTTACACCAGTCTGCGTACATTTGCCACCAATTCATCAGTATTAAATGGCTTGGTCATATACAGGTCCGCGCCCTGTCGTAACCCCCAAGATTTATCGAGGGGAGTATTTTTACTTGTTAACAAAATAATTGGAATATGCCGACTTGCTTCTGAACTTTTGAGTTTTCGGCACAATTGAAAACCATTTTGTTTAGGTAAGACAACGTCTAATACAATACATTGAGGGTGTTCTTGAAACACTTTTTCGACAGCTTCGTCTCCATCAACAGCCGTAACCACATCAAAGCCACTGTTACGCAGCGGTGTGACAATCATGGTCAACTCTGTCCAGCTATCATCTACAACGAGAATCTTCTGTCCAGGCATCACTATTATACCTTTCCGATTAGCCAGTTACGCTAGTGAAATGGGAAAAAAGGGCTATTTCACCAACGCCCATACACCAGGAACCTCCAGTTCGAGGCGTACGCGGACAATGCCTAGCCACGGCGTCGCAGGCGAGTGCGCATACCTTCGTGCTGAGGAGGCATACGTTCTTGCCAGTTTACGAGATGTTTTTTCACGGTCTGCACTAATTCTACCGAGTCAAAAGGTTTCGTCAAGTATTCTGTTGAGCCAGCGAGGCGACCGCGCATCTTGTCGAACAAGCCGTCCTTCCCACTGAGCATAATAATCGGTATTTGACGAAACTGCAAGTTTTTCCGTATAATTTGGCAAATATGGTACCCATCCATACGAGGGAGTTGTATATCGAGGAGGATCACAGCGGGCATTTCATCAGCAACGGAGGTGAGAGCGCTCAGACCATCTCCAGCAGTAATCACTCTAATATGCTCCCGTTGCAGGGTCATTTGGACGATTTTGCGCACAGTTGGGCTATCATCCACAACTAGTACTGTCGGTTCAGCCATCAGATTGACCTCCTACGTGGCTCAGGTGACCTGTAGGGACCACCTTCATTTTGAGGAACATGATTCCAATTTTGTGTGATACCCATGGGTGTGGGCGGAATAGCATCACGACCACGAGACAGGCGCGCGTTGCGCTGTGCCCGGTAGACTTGATACTGTTGTATTTCCTGGTCAATTTCTGTGAGGAAAGCTTTCCAGGCAAAATTGAGGTTGCGTCCTGTATGTGAATTCCCGACCTCATCACGTAGTAGTTCCGCGAAGACCATGCGCAAGAACGCGGCAAGGCCAAGGACGGCTTCCCAATAAAATTCTTCCAGTTGCTCTCCTTTTACCAGCTTGTCCAGGGTAAGAATAGAGGTGCAGTCAAGCCTGCCGTTGGTAAATTCGATGGTTTCAAGGATGGGATATTGCTGCTTTGAAAGGAGCTGCAACTGGTTGCCAAAACGGCGCTCCAAATAACGTACAACTTCAGAATAGGGTATTTGCCCTCGTCCGCGAAGACTTTTCGCGTATTTGCTATGATGAACCAACAGGCCGTTGATACATTCTGAGAGAACGGTGACAAGGCCAAGCAAGTGTTGTTCAGGGTTCGAAGATTGCTGTTGGCGCGTTAAGGTTGTCTGGCACTTAATGATGAGATTGGAGATGTCTTGTTGTACTTCTGTCTCAAAGGCAGTATCTACAACTTCGATGAGGCGAAGTTCGAGCAGGCGGGACATGATACGCGCGACACGCGCCTCCGGAGTCATGAGAACCAGTGCGATGGCCTGGAGAGGTAATTCTCCATTTGAGAGACAGAGCACTTCGATATATTCCTGGCTCAGTCCCAGGCTACGAACATCGTTATTAATCTCGGGCAGCCAGCGGGCAACGGATGTGCGGGTCAAACGAGTTTCGCCCATCTCCTCCCACTCATCGGCCTGGCGCAAGGCCTCCAGGAGTGTCGAGTCAATATCGAGTGGCTGCATGCCACTTTCTATCGGCACCAGTTGGCGATGGAAAGCGAAACGGCCATCGACCCAGCGCAACGCGTGACTGATGGATTGAGTGATAGTGAATTCCAGGCGACGCTGCATTTCGGCGGCACTCATCCAATTACGTTCGACGAGCATTGCCAGCGCAATCTGCATATTGCCACCGGCATACGCACGGATCGCTTGAGCACGGGGAGGATCTAGCTTATTGACAAGGCAGAGCATCATAAGCAAATCCGGCTGGGGCACGCCTTCTTCGCGCAATGCGACGATCTGTCCTTTGCGAAGGCTGATAGAGAGAGTCTCCGGCCCTGAATGGACGAAGAGAGTCCCGGTTTTCCCGCTCAGCGCGAGCATTTTCAGGATTGATTGGAGACCCAATGTTTGTAGGTCTCCATCCATTATGCGGTCTTGCTGCTCCATTGTTCCTTCTATTCCTTTCCCGGCCAAACGCGCAAGTCATTCATGCTCGACTATTTCACGTGCAGTAAATCGTCAAAATTTCCATTCTCCCCTTGATATAGACGAAAGAGAGAGGAATACGTATCAGGCGCTATGCATAATACATGCTTGTTTTATAGCGGAGAGCAAGCGATCGACGTTGAACGGTTTATCAACATACTCGACCACATTACCACGCATATATGAGCAATTCCAGGGCACCTCAAACTGATTTAACGCACTCATAATCACAAAAGCGGGCATCGTTTGTAGGGAAACGGCGTTTAGACAGCGCATGACCTGATAGCCATTCATCCAGGGCATAATCAAATCTGTGACAATGCAATCAGGTCTCCAATCAAGGCATTGTTCTAACGCTGCCAGGCCATCATACGCTACTGCTACTTCATAGCCCGATTCAAAAATGAGACATTGTCGTACCGCGTTGGCAATAGCAATATCGTCGTCTACGACCAAGATGCGCCTCTTTTCGTCCAAAGGTTGAGTTATTGCTGGCTCGAGCAGAAGCCTTTGCAAGACGCGTAAATAGCGCTGCAAGCGGCCCATTTCAAAAGGTTTTTGCAGCAGAGCGACGGCGCCAATTTGTTCGAGCGTTGAACGCGAGACGGATTGGCTGCTCAATACAATTGTGAAGCGCGCACGTGGCAATTGTAGCCAATTCTTTTTCCTCACTTCATCCCCTACCAAGTATGAAGGGTATGAAGGCGCTCTGATTTCTTTTGCGGGCGTTTGCGCGCCCTCTGTGACGATCGAGATATCGTGAGCTTTGTCCAGATCAAACAATAAGATGTCGCCTTCAGCTTCAGTTTCCTGCATGGTTGTGGATGCAGATACTATTCGTGCTTCATAGCCCCAGTTTTGAATATTTGTCGTGAGAATATGCTCAAAACTCTTTTGCTGACCAATGATCAGTACACGCGGTTTTGGGCATCCTCGCCGATCGCTCATTACGGCTTTTCCTCTAGTATGCATATATACAGTTTGATAACGTGTTTGCCGTCTATGATCATGATGGTTCCCCACCGCCGACAGCAAAAAACACGCTAGTATGTAGTTTACGCTATTACGAATTAGGTGTTTATTAAGAAAATGGTAAAAGTTATTAAAATTCTATTAAAGTTCTTGAGTAATCACGTTTCCACGAAAAACGTAGCCAATTCCTGGTTCTGTGATGATATAGCGCGGCTTTGATGGTTCCGTTTCCACTTTGAGGCGCAACTGCCGCACGTAAACGCGGAGGTAGTCGGCTTCCTCACCATATTCTGGTCCCCAGACTGCTCGCAATAACGTGCGGTGTGTAAGCACTTTGCCAGCATTGAGCATCAATTGTCGCAATAACTCGAACTCGGTTGGCGTCAAGCGCACATCGTGTTCACCGGCGCGCACGAGTCGCTGGACGACATGCATATATAAATAACCGTCTTCACTGCGCAAAATCTCGGGTTGCCCAGGCAAATCGCCGCCGTTTTCAGACGAATTGGCGCGCCGCAGACAAGCACGAACACGTGCTTGCAATTCATCGTTGCTGAAGGGCTTTGTCAAATAGTCGTCTGCTCCAAGGTCTAAAGCTTCGACTTTTTGCTTTTCCTCTGTGAGAGCCGACAGTACGATGATAGGTGTCTGCATAGTGAGGCGCACCTGCCTGCAGACTTCCAGGCCATCTAGCTCGCCAGGAAGACAGAGATCGAGCAAAATAAGATCGGGTTGATGTGCCCGAGCCATTTCCACGGCCTGTTCTCCGTCGTCAGCAACCAGAACATCATAGCCACTGACGGAGAGGTTCCGGCGTAAAATACGTTGAATGGGAAGTTCATCATCAACGACGAGAATACGTTTGCCTTTGACTTTCATAGTTGCTCCTCCGTCGTGGGCGCAACAAGATGGACATCGAACGATGATGGATGACGAGTAGCAGAGTGCGAGTCGGCAGCCTGGGGGGGTCCAGGGTGGTACTCGCGCTATCCCCTGAAGAGGCGTTATTACTCCATGCCGCCGGGGAAGCTGAGATACTATTATACGCGTGAATAGGCAAAGTGAAGACAAAACATGAGCCAACTTCGCCAGGGGCGGATTCCACGCCAATACGTCCCTGGTGGGCTTCAATGATACCGCGACAGATGGCCAGACCGAGGCCACTACCGCGCAAATTCAGCCCGTAAAACGTCTTGAAAATGCGTTCGCGTTCACCCACAGGTACTGCTGCGCCGCTATCGATGACTTTCGCGCGCAGATACTGCAGGGGAGCTACAACAGTGTCCTCATTGGCAATATCCAGGGATACCAGTATCTCCGCGTGAGCTGGACTGTGACGGAGGGCGTTTTCAATCAGATTATAGAAGACGCGCTCAAGCTGCACATGATCAGCATAGATGAGTGGTAAATTGGGCTGTATGGATGTGCGGATAGTGCGCCCGGAGAGAATACGTTCAAGCCGAGACAAAGTTCCATGAAGGATTTCAACGACATCACACCATTCTTTATCCAGCACTAAGGCTCCCATTTCTATGCGGGACATTTCGACAAGGGCATTGACCAGGATAGAAAGGTGTTCTGTCTCGGTGTCTATATCCTCCAGGATTTCACGCCTGGTTTGATCATCCCATTCAACATCCTCTTGAAGCAAACCTGTTACCGCAGCCTTGATTGTAGTGAGCGGAGTACGCAGATCGTGTGATACCGATGAGAGCAGAGCCGACTTGTTTTTCTCGTCACGTACCTGCTCTGTGACATCGTGAACCTGCAAGACATTCCCAATATGCGCACCTTGCTGGTTAAAAAGGGGATAGCGTGATAGTTGATAATGATAATCAGAAGGTGAGCTATCCAGACGCAGAGCGGTACGAGAAGGTGCCAGGCGAGCCAAAAAGGCTTCTACATCTGGCTGTTGAGCAGAATACTGAGGCAGGGAAGCGCCTGAGTTTGAGTCTGAGTGCCTGAAGACAGGTTCCAGGGCGAGGGCGCAGCGCAGGTCCTGCCTATGGACATTCCCCTGTTTGAAATCCTGTAGATAGGCGGCAACTTCTTTAGCGTTGCGAATACGCGGCAAGACGTCTGCGAACATATCTTCCAGTGTAATCTCTGTTGAGGAGCCTATGTGCACACCACAAAAGACCTCCGCAGCAGGGTTCACAAAGACGCACCGTCCAAGGAGACCAACCACGAACCAGGCATCTTTTCTATGATCATTCGATAGTTTTAGCTGTGTAAACAGGCGACTTAATTCACTCAATACTCCAGCACGAGCTAACGCCGCCTCGGCAGTTTGTGTGAGAATTATTATGCCGTCTTCTTGACCTGATGGGAAGCCTTGCGGTACTACCTGTGGCGCTTCTCCAACAAGCTGAGCATGAAGGGATTGTTCCTCTCCTGGCTGCGTAACAAATGGTTGCAGTGAATAAGACGAGTCCTGTGATCTGCTCTCTGGTAAGAATGTGCTTGTGGATGACGTCGCGTCCTCTTGCTGTGAAAGCGAAGGAGAGGGATGGAATATGGCGTGGAGGTCGCGCTCACTGCGAGTCAGGAGGTGGTCACTGATGAAGTAAAGAAGACTGCTGAAGCTGACGCCGAAGGTACGTTCCGACTCCAGGCGCACGCGGTCAAGCACCTCTTGTTCATTGTTGTTTTGCCCATAAGCCTGTTCCAATTGTTCAATGGCTTGTTGAAAGCGGCTACGCTGGTGTGCGGATTCGAGTAGCATGCCGTTGTGAATGGCGACGGTGGCCTGACTAGCGAAAAGGGAGAGAATATCCGCCTTGAGAGGTGTAAATCCGCCTGGTTCTGGCGAACAGAGGAGGAGAGCGCCATAGACCGTGGACCCCGTCACCAGGGGATAACTAAAGACAGAACGAATGCCAAGTTCTGTTGTGAAAGCGCGGCTCAGAGGGAAACGCTCATCCGAACTGATATCATTGGAAAAGACAGGTTGTCTACGGCGCAATGTGTAGCCGACGATGTCCTGTTCAGAGAGGCCTCCATTATGTACCATCATCCTCCGCAATGTGGCCTGGTTGAGGCCAGATTCGGCTTCCAGGCGAAGGTACCCTTTGCGTTGATCATAGGTTACAATGGCAGACGCAACGTTCAAGGCTTTAGCAATGCCAACCACAATTTGATCAAGAATAGTGGCGAGGTCCACTGTAGAGGTAAGAGCACTGGAAACATCTTTGAGCGCCTCGCGTTGACGATCCTGGATTTCCGCGCTTCCACCAACCTGGGCGCTGTCGATGGCAGCCGCCAGCACATGCACAACGGCGTCGATCAGTCGTCGTAATGTTACATCCGCATAGGTGTCGTGTTGATTGCTGCCTAGCTCAAGCGTCCCTAAGACTTTTTCTCCTACAATGAGAGGAGCTATAAGCGTTGAGCGCAGCTGGTGAAAGTTACTGAGGGCATCACCACAGAGCGCTGGAGGGCCATCTAGCCCTTCGGGGTAGTTCTGCACGATGGTAACGGGGGAAGGCAATAATTGTTCTAGTTTTGA
Source organism: uncultured Chloroflexia bacterium (assembly GCA_963775585.1). GTDB lineage: Bacteria > Chloroflexota > Ktedonobacteria > Ktedonobacterales > Ktedonobacteraceae > UBA11361. Next base: position 51,725 of record CAVZJN010000064.1, read on the forward strand.
GCCTTCGAGTGGGTGTTGATGGTATTGTGCGACCCATGAACGAGCTTCACGCTGGCAAACGGTGACGCGCACTGCGAGGCGGTCATGGCGCAATAATACGACGCCAAAGATATCAAAAGGGATAGCTGGCTCCAATTCAGCTGCCAGGTGTGTATAATCAGGTTTTGCTCCACGTACGCTGGAGACGATACGAGCAACGCGCTCGACGATAGTAGATTCTTTTAAGGTGGGCGTTTGAGCTTTCGCCTCCATCTGTGTCCTCTCTACTTATCGTAACGGTCAATCAAGAAATATCAAATATAATCGGACATCTTGCTGTTTTAAGGTTTTGGGATGCCTGAATAGGAAATACAGAAACATGTTCCTCCCTTGTGAACCGTTTTAGTATAACATATAAAAAATCACCAGTGCGATACATTGAATGACTTTGTAGTACATTTGTATCTCTATGTTGCTTACATGATGATTGTGGTTTTTGTGAGTCTTGATGTAATCTCTTTTTCCGTGACAAGTATATCATATCGGGGGGAACCCTCGTCAATTTATTCAGTTCATGCCTCTGTGTATCTTTTTTTCTCGCCGTGTGCGGCGGAGAGGGAATTTTTATTGTATGATCATAGAGGAACACAGCTATACATCTTACATATCGTGTACAAAATGATGGGTGCTCGCGAACAACCAAAAAGGGGATAGGTGATATACTGTCATCGACCTGGAAAGGGTCAAGCGAATCCTGTCAAAGGATGCGCATATTTTTCCAGATAAGGAGCGGTAATGACAGGAACAAGCAAAAATCAATTCGTTTGAGAAAAGCTGGCAGATCTACGTACTTGACGAACTGAATGCAGCACGTACGTTGCGATCAGCAAAGAGATAGACCAGGATGATAATCGGAATAATGAGGCTGAGAATTCCTGAAATAATGGCCTTCTGTAGTATAAGCACAACATACAGCCCTAAGATTACACGGATTGCCTCAACAATTACAGTCGTCCAGTAGGCCCAGGGTCTCAGTGTCCATAATCCCCAGGCGAGCGCGACCTCGAAAAATCCCAAAATTATAGCGCCCAAAAGAGCTATGCTTGTACCTGCAGTCATCCCTTCGCCCAAGCCAAGAGTACTTACGCGATTCAAACCGAGGATGAGAATCAAAAGAGCAAGAATAGCTGAAATGCCTAAAAAAGCAGCAATGATAGTGATCCCCAAAGGACGTGAACGATCTTCCATGTTGCCCTCCAGAAAAAATAGTTGAACACATCATCAAGAGGTCTGTTCGAGATTGTTGTTTAACCTGAAGGCAATCCTCTTGTCAGGATGTTGCCTTCAGGTTAACCATCAAGCATCTTGTCAAGCGAGACCACCTGTCTGTAGTATAGCACGCAGAGCCGCAAAATACATCTTCAGAACGCACTATTTTTGTGTGCTGCTTGAGAGGCGAAGCATCTCGACGCCCATCCAGACAGACCCTTCGCTGCGGCTCAGGGTGACACTGTGAGGCAGCTTAGGTTGATGCGTATTGGGCGACCACCAGGGTCGCCCCTACAATGGACGAGTTTAACGTGTATAGCCTGTTAGTTCGACGTAGCCTTCGCCGAGCACCGGTGTACCTGCGCTCTGGCCATGAATAGTGACGGCGCCTTCCCAATAGGAGTTGCCTGTTGATTGATAGACGACAAGCTCTTGATTCAGCAATTCAGGGTTGAGCGTCAGCGACGTTTGGACCTGCGGATCGTTAATCTCGAGACGCCAGCCGGAGGGATAGGTCGCGCCTGTCGCCTGGCTTGTCCAGTGATTGAGGATACTGACGTGGAGTACGTTCGGGGACAATAAGCGCTCGTGGCCATCTCGGTCAATGTAGCCTACATAGACAGCGCCGATTATACCCGTGGTGTCGCGTATGAGATAGAGCATCATCTCCGTGTTGTTGTTCAGTTGGATGCTGAACCAGTCCCAGCCACCGCCACTGAATGAGAGGAAGTTGCCCCATTGATGATCCATCCAGGCCTCACCGGTTACTTGTAGCGGCTGGTTGTGGTCAACGAGCGTGCCCGATAGGGACATACGGGTCCGTGAATAGTAGTAAGAAAAGCCGCCCAGGCCATAGGTTATGAGCCCGTTGCCATTGTGCAGGGCAGGCGGTTTGAGGCCACGGAGGGATAGACGCATTGCGTAGTCGGTCATTTGCGCCGAGAGTTGGTCTCGCCCATTTACTCCCTGTATCGACCAATCACCTATCGATACATTGAAGCCGCTGATGGTTGTGCCATCAGGGATGAGCGCCCCTGGCTCGACCTGACGACGCTGGTCAAAATGGAACTGGCCCCGCGTCACGTCACTAATGGCAAAATGAGCAGCATAGACGGGAGGGAAATCGCTGCGCAAAGCCTGAAAGAAGACCAGCTCAAAGCCATAGTGATGAGGCTTCCCATCAGGAGTTATGGCGTTCATGTGCCCTGTATAATACCACCATTCGGTGAGGTCGCGATGGGCGGCCTCGTCCTGTGGAAAATGTATGGGTGGTAATGTGACCTTTTGTGGCGTGTTGCTCACCTGAGGCAGTTGCGCGTTGGTAGAGACGATGCCTGGAACACCACAGGAGGCCAGGACAAAGGCTAGTAAAAGTAAGACGATAGAGCGACTCTTGCCGCGAGTTATATTTTTCATCGCGTACCTCCTATACCCGCATCGGAAAATGAATCAGGTACAGGAACATCTTTTTTTGCACCAGGTTCTTGTCCGCTCGAATCGAGATATTCGGCAAGGACGGGAGGACGGCGTTGCACACCAACAAAGGGCAGCCACCAGTTTAGATTACCAAGAAGGCGCATAGTGGAGGGTACCAGCAAGCCGCGCACGAGGGTGGCATCGATAGCGACTGCAAGAGCCATTCCGAGACCAAGGGCTTTTACCAGAATCATATCGGCAGTGGCGAAACAGGAACTGACAACGATGACGATGACGGCAGCACTGGTAATGATAGCTCCACTGCGCTGCAACCCGAGAGCTACAGCACGGGTGTTATCGCCTGTTTGCCAGAAGGCTTCTTGAATACGCGACAGGAGGAATACCTCATAGTCCATCGAGAGACCGAAGAGAGAACAGAAAAGGAGTATTGGGCCCGAGGCTTCAACGAAACCGAGAGGGGTGAAACCCAGGAATTGATGTAAAAAGCCGTTCTGGAAGATGACCACGAGCGCACCATAGCTTGCCAGAATAGAAAGAGTATTCATCAAGATGGCTTTCAACGGCAAGATGAGCGAACGGAAGAGGAACAATAAGACGATATACGTGGTAACCGCCACGATTAGAATCGCTATAGGAAAATCAGTGTAGAGGGAAGAGACATAGTCCATATCACCAGCAGTGCTGCCATCTACCAGGGTTGTGATGCCGTTGCCAGGAGCCGTGTTGCGAATGGTCTGGACTAAGGCCTGTGAGCGCTGATCGAGCATACCATATTTACTGATGACGAGCATCAGGGTGGTATTGCCAGAGACCGACGATTTGAGAAGGGCGGACAGGTAAGGATCAGCGATCAATTGGGGATGGGTATAGACCTGTTCGTATTGCTCCAGGGTGAAGCGCCGGTCCGCGCTGACAATGCTATCAACACGGGCGACTCGAGGGTCGGCCAGGATACGCTGTACATAGTAATAAAGATTACGCACATTATTCGTGGCTATCACATCGCCGGGAGTCGTTACCGCCAAGACAATGGGAGTAGTCTCACGGTCATTAAAGCGTTTTGCCAGCAGGTCGAAGGCAGCACGCGACGGAACATCCTTCGGCAGAATGGAGGCATCTGGGGCTGAAAAGCGTACTTCCAAGAAAGGTAAACCCAGGGCCACGAGCAAGATGAAGGTAGGCACAAAGATCTGAATGGGGTGGCGCATAACCAACTGGGAGAGTCGATACCAGAAACCGTGTTGATCATCGACTGCAGATGCAAGAGTGGAAGTACTGGCGAGTGGCTGGCTCGAAGTGCGCCGGCGGAAACGTGGCAGTCGAACAGGGAAAGCGTTGATCCTGGTTCCGATGATGGATAACGCCGCGGGTAAGAGGGTAATGGCAGCCAGGACAGCCAGCATTACAACCATTACGCCAGCCACTCCGACTGAACGCAAAAAGTTGATGCGAAAGAAGACAAGTCCGAACAGTCCGATGGAGACGGTCAAGCCTGAGAAAATGACGGCACGACCTGCTGTGGCAACGGAGACGGCGACAGCATCATCGACGCTACGGCCATGATTTAACTCTTCGCGGAAGCGACTGACCATAAACAAGGAGTAGTCAACACCGAGGCCGAGACCAAAGAGCGTGGTGATATTGAGCACAAAAATGGAGAGCGTGGTAAGATGCCCAAGGCCAAAGATGAGTGCTAGCGAGACAGCAACGGCACCTCCGCCGACTAATGCGGGAAGCATGGCGGCGATCACTGAACGAAAGACAAGCAGCAGGGCAATGATGGCGAAGGGAATGGCCAGGAATTCCGCTCGCCGCAGGTCGCGTTCGCTGACTGCTTGAATGTCCTCATAAAAGACTGGACCACCGCCGATGGTTGTCTTTAAGTGGGGAACCGGCTGCAGGCGATTTTCCAGTTCAGGCAGAAGCTTTGATGCGGTATCAGGATCGGGCTTGAAGAGTACATTGACATAAGCGGCATGACGATCCAACGAGATCTGTCGCGGATTGTCGGTAAAGCTGACTATGCCTGAGACTTGTGACCAACCGCGCACTCTTGAGAGGGCCTGTTGAGACTCTTGAATAAATTGCGGGCTATCAGCACTACCAGCGCTTGTGTCCTGGCTGGTGAAGATCACCTGAACGATGGTGAGGTCGAGATGCACTTTTTGCACCAGCAGGTTTAATGCTCGCTCCAATTCGGCATCGGGGCTGACGAAGCCCCCTGAGTGCAGCACCTGGCTAGCCTGGGGGGCAAATGGTAATGAGACTGCGATGGCGACCATCCACAAACCCACTATCAACCAGCGAAAGCGGGTGGCTATTCTGCCTAGATGGTAGAACATATATTTGGGCCTTTCTAAGGTGAGTCTTTCTTGATATGACGTTCATATGACGTTCATTGCTGTTTCGAGGGGTAACATAAATGAGTTTCTCGACGCTTATACATTCTTGTTGTATGATAATACCTCTACATAATTGTAGTAGTCCTCTGCAATGCAAATGTCAAGAGGATGGAGGCTGAGGTGTTTTCATGGCAAAACAGACAAAGGATAAAAAAGAGCAACCTAAGGCTGCGTCGAACCATGTGCCAATCAAGGTGATTACGGTCAATCGGCAGGCGTATCACGACTACTTTGTTGAACGCACAATTGAAGCTGGAATTGCTTTGATGGGTACTGAGATAAAGTCTATTCGCGATGGTAAGGTGAATTTGCGGGGGTCTTATGCCATAACACGAAACGGCGAGTTGTGGTTAGAAAATGCACACATTGCGGTGTATGAACACGGCAACCGCTACAATCATGAGCCGTTGCGTACGCGTAAATTGCTGCTCCACCGGCGCGAGATCGCTCAATTGCAAGCAAAAGTGGAGACCAAAGGATTGACACTCATTCCGCTGAAGCTGTATTTGAAGGGCGGGAAAGCGAAGATCGAACTGGGCCTCTGTCGCGGTAAAAAGCTCTATGATAAGCGCGAAGCTATTGCTGAACGAGAAGCAAAGCGAGACATTGAACGTACAATTCGAACAAGGTAAAGGGAATATGTCACTGCAGGAACCGAGCCTTTCACCGGTACGAAAGCTTGCGTTCCTGGCTGAAGAGCATGAGGAGTGAGATAAGGGCGATGAAGGCCAGCGACATAGTCAGGAGGATAAGGCCGTCGAAACCCCAGGTTTTGGCAAAGAGGCCACCGAGGCCATTGCCCAGAAGTTGGCCTACACCAAGGAAGATTGAGTACAACCCCATGAGAAGACCCCGGTCTTTGACAATATCTTCGGATATATCGGCCAGATAGGCAAGGGCAGCGGGCGCAAAGCTACTTTCGGCAAAAATACCGACCAACAAGAGTGGTATCCAGATGAGCAGTAGTCCATCGTTGCCAACACCACGATGATTGATGCCGGCCAGGGCAATAGAGGCCAGATAGATACCCGCTATCGAGGTGAGCATGAGTCTCAGGCGAGGAATACGGTTGAGAAAGAATGCCCAGAAAAGGAGGCTCAGTCCGAAAAAAAGAACATAGGTCCCCAGAACGAGACTCAATGTATGGCCACTGCCAGGGCCGCTCATGCTGCCCATCAGTAGTTGATTGGGGTTCCTGTGGTGCCTGGAAAGAATGAAAGTCAGTTGTGAGCCGATCCAGACACCAACAAGGGCGTTGATACAAATCCAGGCAGGAATGAAGATAAACAGGCGAGGAGTGCGTAAAATGCGCCAGTAGCGGAGACCTACTACACGAATATTCCCATGTTCAATTACCTGCATCACTTTGGGGGCAAGAATCATGCAAAGTATTACCACGAGGTAGAGCGAGGCAATTAGAATAAAGGCGTAACGTCCCAGACGATCCCAGGCAAAACCCCCAAGGATGACACCCACAGCTATTCCACCACTGGTGGCAAGTTCAAATAAACTCATGACCCGCATACGGCTTGACTGGTCATGCGAGGTGTAATCAGCAAGGTACCCAAGGACAGCCGGTGTAGTAATGGCAGATGACGTGCCGGAAATCAGGCGCAAACTCAGAAAGTAGGGCAAGGGGTTTTGAAAAGGGACAAAAGGAATGAGAGCTACCTCGATCAGTCCCACCAGAGGTCCGATGATGAGAAAATAGCGACGGTACCAACGATCGCTCAAGGCACCCATGAAGGGAGCAAGAACCAGTTCTGTGGCAAAATAGACGACGGAGAGGAGGCCCACCTGGAGGCTGTTGATGGAGTTGCCTGTATGAGACGCAAGTTGAGCGAGGAACAAGCCAAAAATGATGGTTCCCGCACCGCCATTTGCACGCAATATAAAGGTTCCGATGAAAAGAGGCGTTATTGAGCGTCGAGGCATTTACGTCCTTTTATCCCATTGGGCAGTGTCAATGTAGGCGTTATGAGCTTTGATGCGTTTTCGCCATGTGATTAGAGCGATGACGCAGCCTGTTATTATCAGTAATACGGCTAATACCATGAGCAGGAGCAAGATGAGTCGTGTTGTCTCGTCACTTATGGTGCTGAACGCAAGTAATCCCAGAACTCTCATAATTTCCTTCCCCTCATTAAGCTCCCAGGGTGACCGCGTCGTCCAGGGCGACCCCTTCGTTCAGGGCGACCTCTTCATTCAGGGCGACCCGTCGCCGAGCAGGTGATCGCGTATCCCAAGCCCCCCGAGTTGACCGCCCCCCAAGCCCCCCGAGTTGACCGCCCCCCAAGCCCCCCGAGGTTGACTATATACGTTTTTGCCTGATGTGGTACGGTGTTTTCGATCCCTATTATTGAGGGGACCTCTTGAGTATTTCGTTTCTATGATATCATGACGGTACAGAAAGATAGATGGTAACTTTTTAGCTTGATTATTTCATGCCAGGTAGGTCAGATGGGATGAGAGCAAAGACCAGGGTAGTACGAAGGGTGCCATCTGGCGCGGCCATCTGGTTGCGCATGCGCGCTTCTTGAACGAAGCCAAGGCGGCGCGAGATGGCGGCACTGCGAAAGTAAAATGACACAAGGTCATTTTATCTTTCCACCGATCGCAAAGAGAAAGCAGTACAAGAGATACTTCGTCTCAAACAAGAGTTTAAGGATTTTATTGCCATGTCAATTCAGGAATTGTCAAGTTAGGTTCCACCAAAAGAGGGGGGTTGAAAAACGCCGGGTTATTCTATCATCTATACTCCTGTGTGTTGTTCAGGTATACTGGACAGAGAAGGTCTGGAGAATCGCCAGGAGGATGCCCATGGCAAATAAGCAAGACATCGAAGAGACGTATGATTATATGGATGTCATATTCCGATCAACCATGGGTGAGAATGGCGATATTACCTGTGCCCTGTATAACGGCGATTTTTCTAAGAGCCTGGAGCAGGCACAAAAAGATAAACATGTCTACATTCTCGATGCTATCCGGTTCAAACCGGGCTCGAGGGTGCTTGACATAGGTTGTGGGTGGGGACCAATGCTAAAAGCAGTGACAGAGAGAGGTGGCCATGCCGTTGGATTGACCTTATCTACGAAGCAAGCTGAAGCATGTACACGCAGTGGTTTTGAAGTATACTTGCAGGACTGGAATGAGATCACTGGTACTACTTTTGGCACGTTTGATGGTATTATCAGTGTTGGGGCTTTCGAACATTTTTGTTCGAAAGAGGAGTATCTAGCAGGGAAACAAGACGCCATTTATGAACAATTTTTAGTTGTTCGAGGTTGCATTGCTTTCACTCAATATGTTGTTGTGGGTTGTTCTGATGATCTTTCTCGGCTGGAGGGGGATCGGCATATTCGTGGGGAGCCAGATCATCGCAAGCATCTACCTGGGAGCAATCATCGCCCCCAATCATAAAGGGATGCCTGTGTGGGCACACGGTACTAAGCTCTCGTTTTTGGAGCGACAAGTGCTCAGTTCACGCAACGTCACCTCGCACCCTGTCTGGGATTTCCTCTTCGGTGGCCTCAACTACCAGATTGAGCATCACCTCTTTCCAACCATGCCACGAGTGCATTTTAAGCATGCCCGCGCTATTATCAAGCCCTTTTGCACGGCGCATGGTCTGCCTTATGAGGAGGTAGACCCACTGACTTCCTATCGCATGGTATATGCAGCGTTTCGTCGAGTGGGACGTGCCGTAGCCTGAACAGGTCGGCTATTTTGCTTATACTACGCTCTGTCTATCATAAAAGGAGTTTATCATGAATGAAGAAAGAGAAGGGTCTCATCCTTCAACAAATGAAAGAGCTTTTGCTCAATCAGTTCCCAAATTTCGAGAAGGCGTTCAAGGTGCAGGGCAAAGCGTGGAGCCTGGAGCAGGTGATAAGATTGATATCCTCGCCCGGCAGTATGTTAATCAATGGAATGCAACAGAAGTGGTCACGGCTTTAAAAGAAAGAAGACTACCAGTCAAGGGATATCAGAAGCTGATAACGAAGGTATATCCGCTGGTCGTGGGTTTCAATGGTGGGTTGATCCTGAGTATTGGAAAGATTGCCGAACTGCAACGATCAGCCCAAGCCCGCGAAATCGTGGAGGAAATGCTGAAGGTTGACCATGTACGCAACTCGCTGCGCATCCAAGCATTAGCTTTCGAACTACGCACTGTTGCTCGCGAAGAGCGTTTACCTGTGCTACGAGCACTGGCCGGACAACTCCAAGAAGAACAGGAACACAATGATTACTACCGGCAGATGTTAGAGGAACATGGGATTGATCACGAAGCCTTCTACACGGCATTTGAAATGTATCTTCATGCGCTTTCCACTGAAGAGCGAGATCGAATGACCCAGGAGGTACTCACTGCTTTGAAGGAAGGCCATACTCCTGATGGTTTTCCCAACACTGCCTTGCCTCAAGAAATCTTAGGCCTTTGTCATTATCTCGTACGAGTTGCAGATGATCCAGCGATACCGTTCATCATCTATCATGCTTTACAATGCGCTATTGAGTTTGCCCTTGTAAAGGCAGTCTCGGAGTCAGTTTTCCCAGGAGTTGCCGGCACGCGTGATCACCCTCAACTTCGCCCAGAATTAGTACCTGATGCTGATGTGACTGAGGTGGGCGGTGTGCCACCTTCAATCAAGTGGTGGGATGAACATGCAGATTACGGTCAAGGCGGTCGAGCTGAACTGCAACATGTGAGACATGGACGAGAACAACTGAATCGGAACCTGATAGAGGAGGACGATGTAGAGGAGGCTCTGCGGAGAGTTGATGACGTTTTACGGCTCTTTGCGGCTATCTAGCGGGATACCCGGTTTCAGGACAGTAGTATTGATCGCCCTGGATGGTGGAAAGGAACGAATAGAGCACTTTAGGGAGATCACCGGTCCTTAGGAGTTGGAGGGTAAACCCATGAGTAGCGAGCAAGCAAAGCGTGGTGGATGCGGAGGTCAGCATGCTGTAGTGATCGGCGCGAGTATGGCAGGCCTGTTAGGTGGCCGGGTGCTTTCAGACCACTTTGAACGCGTGACAATTATCGAGCGTGATCGGCTTCCAGAGGGTGCTGAGGCGCGCAAAGGTGTTCCACAGGGACGGCATGTCCATGGATTACTGAGCAAAGGTGCGGCTATTCTGAAGGAGTACTTCCCAGATCTCTTTCCCGCTCTCGTCGAGGGAGGATCCAGCCACGTAGATACGCTTGCAGATGTCTGCTGGTACTACTTTGACGTGTGGAAACTTCAATTTCCCAGCGGCATGAAAGGATACAGCCAGAGCCGGCCCTTCCTCGAACAGCATGTGCGGGAGCACCTGGCTGCCAGGACCAACGTGTTCTTCGTCGACGAGTGTGAGGCTATAGGGCTCTATTCTAATGACGACAATACGCGTGTCACAGGTGTACAACTGCAGCATCGCAGCGCAGGGCAGTGTGAGGAGGAACTGGCTGCGGATCTTGTCGTTGATGCCAGTGGGCGAGGTACGCGAGCCCCCCAATGGCTGGCATCCATGGGGTATGGTGAGGTGAAGGAAACAATCGTCAAGGTGGATGTTGGGTATGCCACACGCATCTATCGCCGCCCTGGCCAAACGCCCCTCGACGGGAAAGTGTTGATCATTTACCCTACCCCTCCCGGTAAAAGGGCAGGGTATGTGTTTCCCATTGAGGGCGACTGCTGGATGGTGACACTGGCGGGCTGGCTGAGGGACTATCCACCCAACGACGAGATTGGCTTTCTGGACTATGCTCGCAGCTTGCCGGTACCCGATCTCTATGAGGCGATCAAAGACGCGGAGCCTGTAACGCCTATTGCGACCCATAAGTTTCCCTCTAACCAACGGCGTCACTACGAGCGGATGCCCCGCTTTCCCGAGGGTTTCGTTGTCTTTGGTGATGCAGCTTGCAGCTTCAATCCCATTTACGGGCAAGGCATGACGACTGCCGCGCTGGAGGCGAAGGCCCTGGATACCTGCCTGGATCGGCAGTCGCGCCTTCGCAGCCACGGGGATTTGACGGGATTAGCTCGCCGTTTTCAGAAAGCAATAGCCAAAGTGGTGGATGTACCCTGGTTGCTCGCGACAGGCGAGGATTTTCGCCACCCGGAAACAGTGGGATATCGACCTCCAGGAATGGATTTGCTCAACAGGTACACGGCCCGGGTGCATGTACTGGCTGGTTCTCATCCTGTGGTGACCTTACGCCTCTACCAGGTCCTGAACATGCTCAAGCCGCCCATGGTGCTTTTCGAGCCTCGCGTGCTGCTTCCCGTCCTGTTCAAAAGGTGGTCCTCGCAGGGTAATCATGAAGCGACGATGAAGATTCACCGTTCGCAGCAATGGGATCATACTGCAGAAGCAGAGCAACTGAGGAGTTGAAATCACGTACCGGTAGGAGAGTTGTATGGGACTCGTTGTGCAGGGCGTCGAAGTGTACCTGGTAGATAGAGGCTCAGGCGAGCCGATATTGTTTTTACATGGGGTTCCCAATACCGCGGAGATGTGGTCTGGTGTGATTGCTCACCTGAGTACCAGCCACCGCTGTCTCGCTCCGGACTTGCCTGGCTTCGGCAGGTCGATCGCACCGTATAGCTTTGATTGCTCTTTAGAAAATCGAGCAGGCTTTATCAATGAACTGGTGGAGGCGATAGGCATAAATGTTCCTCTCAATCTCGTCGTTCATGATCACGGTGGTCCTTATGGGTTAGCCTGGGCCGTCAAGCACCCGGAGAAGATCAGACGAATTGTTATCATGAATACACTCTTCCAATCAGATTATCCCTGGCACATCTGGGCGCGCATCTGGCGGACTCCACTGGTGGGAGAGTTGAGTATGGCGGTGCTCAACTGGCCGTTGTTTCTGTGGGAATTACGGCGCGGCTCCCGGAAACTGAGCGTTGAATTTATTCGAGATGTCTATTCTATGATAAGTCCGATGATGAAGCGGATGGTTTTGCGTCTTTACCGCGCGACTGATCCAGAGGTGTTCGTTGGGTGGGAGGATAAACTCCTCGCATTGACGGCTTGTATTCCGACCATTGTTTTGTGGGGTGACCGTGACCCATATATCGCAAAACATTTTGCTGAGCGATTCGGGGCGCAGACGGTTCAACATTTTCCTACATGCGGCCACTGGATTGCTAACGAAGCGACTGATGAGGTGTTACAATGGCTGGAGGAATTTCTGACGCCATGACCAGAAACAGCCTGAACAGGTGAAATTACCATGCCCTTTCAACCATTTGATTACTCTGCTATAGACCATAGTCCGTGGCCAGCACTACAGCGCTTTTCCAGGAGGATCTTTGTATTTTTGATGCGTTTGCTGATGCGGCTGGAAGTCGAGGACGTTGAACATATTCCAGCGACGGGTGCCTTCGTGTTAGCGGCCAATCACCTGCACCTCCTCGACCCAGCATTAGGCCTTATTTGTGTTCCCAGGCGCATGGTTGGCATTGCCAAGGACAAGTGGCGAAGACCACCATTTAACTGGTTTCTGGCGGGCATGAGCGATATCATCTTTGTCGGCAATTCTAACCGGCACGCTCTTCTCCAAGCCATCAAGGTACTACAAGCTGGGGGTGTAATGGCTATATTGCCGGAGGGTACCCGCAGTCCCAACGGCGCACTGGGAAAAGGGCATATGGGCGCTGCTCTCCTGGCAACACGCGCACCTGCTCCTGTATTACCAGCAGTAATATATGGTCAGGAACAGGCGATGAAGTATTGGAAAAGGTTGCGAAGAGTACCAGTGAAAGCACGCATCGGCACGCTCATAGAACTGCCTCCCGGCAAAGCGGATAGAGAACAACTGGAGACCTATACCGAGCAGATCATGATTGCAATAGCCCGCTTACTCCCGCCCGAATATCGCGGTGTCTACGCAGAGTTGGCCCACAGCGCTGGTGAAGACCACATGCTCAGTTAACCAAACGAATATTCATTATTTATTGCCAGGTAGGTCAGATGGGATGAGAGCAAAGACCAGGGTAGTACGAAGGGTGCCATCTGGCGCGGCCATGTGGTTGCGCATGCGCGCTTCTCGAACGAAGCCCAGGCGGCGCGGGATAGCGGCACTGCGGACGTTTCGTTCGTCGCAGCGGATCTCGACGCGATTGGCAGCAAGGGAGGCGAAGGCGTAATTTGTCAAAAGCTGTACGGCCTCAGTCATATACCCATGCCCTGGTGCAGAGACGCGCAACCAGTAGCCGATTTCAAAACAGCGGTGTTCCCAGCTTTTCGGGTGGATGCCAGTACCGCCTAGAAAGCGGCTAGTTGTTCTTTCCCAGACGCTGAGCGCGAGGTCCCTGCGGGTCAACCATTCTGCCTCCTGGTTGATAATCCAATCTCGAGTCTCTTCGACTGTTTGATGAGCGTCAGCGAAAGGGAGCCAGGGGCGGATATGGTCGCGTGACTCGGCTATGGCTTCGAAAAGCTCCTGCGCATCGCTTTCGCGATATGGACGCACGACCAGGCGTTCGCTATGCAGTTCTTCAAACAATGGTATAAGGGTTGGGTATTGAGGTGTATTCATAATTTATATGTTCTCTCTATTTGAAAGCGGTTAAGTGGGTGGATCGCGCTCAGATTACCCCACCCGGCCCCGCTTGGGACGCGATAAATCGGGTCCCTACGAGTATCCGGCCCTGCTGTGGACGCGAAATATCGCGTCCACAGCAGGTTACTGATTGCATAGCACAGGCAGTTCTTTGCAGGTGGGCAGGTTTTCGCCAGGACGCAACTCCTTTTCGAAGACGTCGTACTGTCGAGCTACATAGATGCCTGTTCTTTGCTGCTCCTGGGCAATACCTGCCAATTGTTGTACTTCAAGAAACAGATCGAATTTGAGCTTGCCCTGCTGGTAGGAACCATCCGCGGATTCATCCGCATCGATCATCATGCGCCAGAATCGGCTTACAGGTGTATACCCTTCCTGCTCAAGAAGATCTTTTGCCTCCTGATTGATGGCGCTCACCGCGCTATGCAGGACAACTCGCAGGCCTGACGGTGCTTGTTTGACGTACTGGCGTGCCCTGTGTTCCGCAAGTCGCAGCAGCAGTGTCCCAATACCGCGTCCCAGAAAATCAGGGTGGACGCGAACTCTCATATTGATTTGCGTATAATCGCTCGTCCAGAGTTCCGCGTAGCCAACAAGCTGACCCTTGTTGGTAGTGATGATCCAGGCGTCGGTATCAAGGTTGAAACCGGGCCTTTGCCAGTCCGCGAGTAATTCCTCCTCCGTGTAGTCAGACATCCCGTCTTCGGCGATATAAGATGCTATATGTAATTTAGTTACGTCGCTCAGGTCTTTTAACCTGGGCGGGCGAGCTACAAGGTTGTGTAGTGATATAGCCATGGATGATTTCTCCATTCTTTATAGGAGCACCGCGATGTAAACCATCAAATCCTACGCTCTACGTTGAGATGTGCCCCGACTATGGAACTGAATGTTAGCCGTTTCGTTTTAGTTTGCCGGTTTTCTTGGCGTAGCGCTCGGCGATGCCAAAGATGTAGATGCCGAATGGGATGCTCACGATACCAGTTATCAGCAATGGCCAGGTGTAACTCCAGATCTCTGGAGACCAGATAACCTGGTTTCTCAGAATACCCGCACGCAATCCCTCTAACACGTAGGTCGCAGGCGAAATACGTGCTAATGGTTGCATCCAGGCCGGCAATACTTCTACGGGATAGTAGACACCCGATACCAGCAGTATGACCGCGCGTACGATGAACGACATCTGCATACCTTTTTCGGTATAGAGCAGTGGTAGGACGGCGGTCGCGATACCAAAGCCGATAAATGAGACACTGCCTACGAGCAACATGAAGATGGCCGTCACGAAGTTGGCATGGCTGAGATCGAGGTGGAAGAATACTCCCACAACGATCAGCTGTATCACAGTGAAGAGCAATCCATGGACGACAGCGTACATACAACTACCGACCATATGCGTAAAGCGCGAGATGGGCGCCATAAAGGTGTATTCAATGGTGCCTTCCCAACGCTCCATGTTGATGATGTCGGTAACACCATCGAAGGTCACACTGAGGTATGACCAGACTGATGTGCCGATCAACAAGTAGAGTATGAGAAAGCTCGTGTCAATCTTGACGCCGGTAATCAGCTGGGCGCTGGCGCCGATGTAGGTTACCGACATGGCGTTGACTATGTTGTAAACCAGCCAGACTAGCTCCCAACCCCAGTAACGCCTGGTCAAGTTCCAGTTGCGTTCAAAGAAGGCGTAGGTTGCACGTCCCTGGTGCATCAAAGAAGACATTGTCGTATTACTCCTTGACTATTCTTCGTTATCTTCGCGTTGTGCTTCGAAGGCTTCGAAGGCCTTTTCCCAGCTACCGTAACGTTCGATGTCTTCTGCCGTGATCTGATGTGCGGCAGTATAGTGCATGAAAACCTCATGCATGGTGACAGGTTCTGTACGACCCATGATGACTGCGACTGTGCGCTTGAGTTCCAGCGCTTCCCCTAAGGCAACAATACGACCTTGATCGATGATGGCAACACGATCACAGAGGGCCTCCGCTTCATCCATATCATGTGTAGTGATGAGGATGGTGGCATCGTGCACTTCGCGCAACTCTTTGATAAACGTCTGGACATCGATCTTTGAACGAGGATCAAGTCCGGTCGTTGGTTCGTCCAGCAGAAGCACTATGGGAGCGGTGAGGAAGGCACGGGCAATCGCAACCTTCTGTTGCATACCACGCGACATGTTTTCCAAAGGCGCTCCAATGCGGTCAGGCTTGATACCCAGGCGTCCGAGAATGCCACGGATTTTGGTACGCGCTTCATCTGCCGGCATATTGTAGAGCCTGGCTGCATAGAGCAGATTCTCCATTGGTGACAACTTTTTGAAGAACGAGGCTTCTACGCTAACGCGGTTGATGATGCGTTGTACGGTACGCTCATCCTTTTCGACATCATAACCAAAGATGGTGACGCGGCCGCTATCAGGAAGAAGGAGCGTCGAAAGAATACGTATCAAAGTTGATTTGCCAGAACCATTTGAACCAAGAATACCAACGATCTCACGACGTTTGATAGTCATGGAGACGTTATCAACAGCGCGCACTATGCGCTTTTCTTCTTTTTGATCGTCATTCTTTTTACGCCAACGCAATAATGGGCGTGACTTTTTGAATAATTTGGTTACGCCGTCAATGACGACCGCGTCTTTTGTATCGTCGATAACAACATTTTGTTCTGGTTGCGTATCTACATTTATAGCCATTGATGTTCTTTCCTCCTTTGAGATAGCTAAGGAGCGTTATCCGAAGGATATGTCCGTTAGCGTACTGCATATTTCTAACAGGTACATCGACCATTAGAACAGGTTTTCGGCTGTTCATCCGGGCACCCATTCTGATCCGAATAACGATGGTTCTCATTGCATGCTTTACCTCAAAGTAGCGAGCTGGACAATTTACATATTCTTTTTCTTGACCTTCAAAGAGACGACAAAAAACCGTGGGACTGTTTTTTTCTGCCAGTGCCCACGGTTGAAGGGGTCTCTTTTTTGTTACCTACTCATTCATTTTCTCTGAAGTCGGTAGGTGGAGATCCCATGGAGATGGGCACACTGCAGCCTTGGGCGAAGGTGAAGATAGGGGAAACGCAAAGTTCCGCCCTCACGACACTGCTGTTGGACAGCTTACCCAGGCTGATGGGCATAGCATGGCTGTAAACAGCGATTTCATCGCGCAGACGTGTCATGCTGAGCCACTGTGTTCGGTTTGTCATGCTCGCCATCTCCTTCCGTGAGATTTTTTGTTTCTTTGTCCGACTTGAATTTGGTGCGGTTAGATTTTCCAGATAAGCTTAGGGATTGCTTTTGCAATCCCGTTATTAGGATTATACGGGATGAGTTAGCTTTTTGTCAATGGTTTTTGGGTGTTTACAGGGCTATTCCTCTTCTAAAAGGGCTAACAGAGAGACTTTCTAGCAAGATGTGCGTTTTATATATGTGTGTTTGAACTGCTGTTCAAACGGCTCAAACAAGGGCTCCAATTGCATCTGTTGCCAGTCAAGCTGTGGGAGCGAGCTCAAGCGTATGTCCATTTGTGCTTGATTGTGTGGTCGTTGCAGGAGCAAGAAGCCCAGGCTCTCTCTGAGCTGCTTGCGGGGCTCTTGAATGAACCGGAGGTTGGCCAGCAAGACGAGCCAGTTGCAGACGAGCCAGAACAACCGATCTGGGTGATCAGTCATTGGGGACTGGCTCGTTGTGAACTGGAGACCCTCCAGACCCTCCTGCGAGGTTCCTGGACTCGACAATGGTTGCGTGACTGTCTGCCCGCTCTGCAACGATATCTGGTCAGTCGACAACGGGAAAAGCGGCTTTCCCAAGAAACGGAGGTGCAACACTGGCTCCTTCAACAGCTTGGTCTACCGGAAAAGGAGGCTCTCATTGCCTAAAGTCCGCGCCTATGTGGGTGTCCCGGCCTCAAGATCGGCTAAGTAGTCCAGCAGGAGACGGTGGATGAAGCGGTAGCCGCCGCCGTCCTTATACAGCAAGCCGCGACGAGCAGCGTCATCCAGGAAGCGTACATAGCGTCGAGGAATCACGCCGAGGCGTCGAAGGTGGAGACGCAACAGAAGATGGTGCAGGCTTGCAAGCCCACCCGTGAGCAACGCCGCAAGCAGGGCTGCCATGCATCCCAGCGGGAGTCCATCGCTCACATTGCTCAGTGCGGAGATATGAGGATCATAGGTGAGCGAGCTGAGCTGGCTCACGAAGAAGCAGATCACCCCAGCAGGCACGCCGACGAAGAGAGCACTGCGTATAGAGCGTGTAATCCCTTGATTGGGTCTCGTTCGGAGATGATCATCGAGGGTTTCTCGTGAGAGTCCGTTCCACAGGCCTAAGACAAGCCAGTAGGCAAGACCGATACTCAGCCCGTACAGCGACAAGCCAATCGATCCCGCGCTCAGCAGGTAGTAGAGGCCAAAGGCAAGGCCGCCAAGCAGCACGAGACAACCACTCACGCTCAGGTGGTGTTTGCTCACCAGACTCCTTCCAATGCTTTTTCCTGACCACACCAGGATCTCTGTCAGTTCAATGGTGCTCTTCCTTCCAAGAAGAAGCACACCCAGGAGGACTGCAATAGCCGCGAACGTCAGCCCGACGCGCAGCCCTTCGGCCAGCCCGGCCATCAGCCCGGCGCTCAGCCCTTCGCTCAGCCCGGCGCTCAACCCCACCAGCAGACCGACCACGAGCCCAAGACGGAGATGGTCTGCTTGCAGTCCTGGCCAGAACACGCGCTGCCACCAGTGCCGACCTGGTCCCGGTGAGACGGATGGCTTAGCACTCCGTTTGCCTGATGTGATGATGAGCGTGAGCAGAGCACCGCAGAGGCCCGTAAAGCTCCCATAGCTCAGCCTCGCGTACGGAAAAGCAGGATCTTTCCACGGAGGAGCAGGATCTCCCCAAAGAGCCACCGCCGCAGCAACGAGTCCTCCCACCAGCACTCCATTGCACACGCCACGCAGGCTCAGCGATCTCCAGGTCTGCAATCTGAGGGATCGTCTTCCTTTCAGCTGGAAGCCAGAAGCCTCACTTCCACTGATCAATCCTCCGATCAGTCCACCCATGCCTCCATACCAGATTACCGAGGAGAGCTTAAACGAGGCAACAAGCATCATGACGAGCAGGCTCACGAGCACGCCCATGATGATCCCGGCCCCCTTGCTGGCAAGTCGCTCGTACCAGTCACGCGCTCGTCCCTCTGCAAGCCAGTCGGCTTGCAGGTGTTCCAGGTAGAACACCGTCTGGTTGTGCGCGCGCATCTGCCGGGCGAGCCAGCCCAACCACACACATGTGTGGTGGAGGGGATACCTTTCGATATCCCCCTTCTGTGCCACCATGCGCTCGACGTAGCTGGTCCACACCTGCTGCTGCAATTGCTCTCTCTGTCTTGAAAGGCTCTCCATTGATGTCCCTCGATAGGTCAGCACGAACACATTGAGCATCAGCGGCGTCCTTGCCAAGTCCTGCAAGGCGCGATTCTCTTGGAGCGCCTGCCGAAGGGCTGCCAGGGGCCGGTCGAGCAAGTCCAGATACGCCTCCACTTGCTGCATGGTCAACGGTTGAACCACCACAGCGCTTTGGAGGGCAAGATGGTGCTCTTGGGCGGCACGCTCGTATTCCGTCTTGCGCGAACAGACCACCAGAGGAACCAGGTGCTCCTGGTGATAGCGATTAATTGCCGCAATACAGGCTGGGCGAGCCTCGAGCTCCATCTCATCGAGACCATCGAGCAACAGGAGCAGGTGTTCTTCGCGCACCCAGCGCTGGGCCAAGCGTGCAGGGATGTCGTACATCTGGGTCACTTGCTCAGCGACCCAGTCTTGCAGGGGAAGGCGTTTGACGGCCCAGGACGAGAGGGGCAGGATGATAGGGAGCGGGGCGGTCTCATCCTGTTCTGCCTGTTCGACCAATTGCTCTGCCAGATCGAGCAAGAGCGTCGATTTGCCTGCACCCGGCTCTCCGAGAATCAACAGCTCGCGCGCCGCCTCCTCAAAGACCTGCATGATCGAGGTGCCCGCCGGAAGGGGGCGTTCTGGCTGCTTGGTGAAGCGCAGCAAGAGCGTGGCAGCGTTGCGCACGGCATCCGGCTTCTGAGCGAGCCCCAGATCGATCCAAACCGTCCCCTGTAACGAGTGCGCAAGCAGATGCCCATACGCGTGATGAAGCCGTCGCAGCATGCGTGCACGATCCTGGTTCTGCTGCCCCTTTGAGAGGAGGACGGCTGGTTTTTCCTCAAGCAAGCCTAGTTGCCCTGGCGTCATCTCGAAGAGTGCACAGAGCTTTTCGATAATCCAGGTCTCTTTGGGAAGGTGCTCGCCGCGCTCCCATCGGCTCACGGTATTGGGCTCAATTCCTAGCTCCTCTGCAAGCCTTGCCTGCGTCCACCCACGCTGTTTCCGCGCCTCTTTCACTATTGTGTGGAACACGGGTTTCCCTACATTCCTCATCGCGTGTTCTCCCTGCCTCAACTTCTGCAACAGACACTCAAGTGCTTAAAGCCTATCCGGATAACCCTGCGGCCCGAAAAGCGATCAAGCCGCAGGCGAAATGGCGAAATGCCAAGTAATTCTCGGGCTTTTTCTCCCAGCGAACGAGCAACCGACGAAAGCGGTTCGTGCAGGATGTCACGCACCTCATCGTAGTCGTAGCCCTTGTCTAGACACATCGACTTCCCAGCGCTCATGATACAGGGCGATCAGCTCCAGCGCCGGGGCTACCCGCGGATTGAGCAGGGTAGTCACCAGGCGATACACTTTGCCCACTTCTCCCACGCGCTCATCGGTCAGCCGGTAGGAGATGATGCGCACCCACATCCCACCCCGCACGGGATACTTCGCATCCCCTGGACGCGTAGGGCCCACCCATGCCAGCACTGAACCATCAGCCAGCCGACGTTGAGGGCTGAGATGTTCCCACGCCCCAGCTTCCAAGGCGCCCAGAACATGAGCCCCTCGCTCACGGGCGTGCTCGAGAAACCCTCCCGAGGTGATGCCTGCGTACACCAGCACCAGCATATTGGGTCCCACCTGTTCCAGCAAACGGTGCGCTCCATGCACTTCCGAGACATCGTAGCGGCCGATCTCCAGCGCGACCACCGCATGGCTGCCACACTCGGCGAAGAGCACACAGCGCACCTGCGGATAGGCGCCTGGCGAGTATTGATTGCTGCTGCGACCAAAGGCCAGCGAGTTGGCTTTGGTATCAGCGGTGTTGAAGACAGTGCCATCAATGGCCATGAGCCGATAGCGACCAAAGAAGGCGCTGGGCATGGTAGACGGCTGGGCCATCACCTGACAGCACTCGCGCATCAGCGCCTGCACGCACTGGCTCCCCAGTGCCTTGCGGCGTCCACTCAGTCCCGCATCACTGATCGTGCTCTTTGGCTCAGCCGGATGCAGATCGCTGAGCTTGCCCACCAAGCTTTGCCACACCTGGCATTGGTTCCGACGACTCCACAGCGCCATCGCGATCACAAACAAGACCAGGCTCAAGGCCGTGCTCAGTCGCACGCGCCGCACTTTGGTGGACCAGGGCTCACTCTGCTGCACACATCGCTCGATCACTTCCTTGGGGTACACCTCACTCAACATCGTCATGCTCACCTGTTCACACACCTTGTCATCGACATCCATTTCGCGTAATCTGTACATTGAAAGCTCCTTGGGTTTTTTCCCTTGCGGCTGCTCCTCGGTCGGCTTCGGGCGCTCGATGATGATACTTTCGATGGTCGAGCGGACCAACTTCACATCATGGCGTTGCGCCCCTTCAATCACCAGGCCGCTTGGGACTCCATGCCCCTAGGTCGAGCAGGCTGCGCTTCACCCCGCTCTTGCCACGGTCGGTGGAATTGGGGCTGGTTTTTTTCCCGCCTAAGGGCGCTTTGGTCATCGCTCCATCCATCGAGAGCCAGTCCCAGTCGAGCCCACACAGCTCAGCAAACTGCTCGACCCCTGCTTGCCACAGCTTGAGGAACACTCCTGCTTGCACCCATGCTTGAAACCGATCATACGCCGTCGAGTGCGCACACAACTCGGTCTGATCGAGGGCTTGCCATTGGCAGCCTGTTCACAGTACGTAGAAGATCGCGTCGGCACAGTCTCGATCGGGCACGTGCGGGCGTCCCTCGCCAAAGCGGTGAATGTTGACGTGGATGGGCAACAGCGGTTGCACTACCGCCCATAACTCGTCGGAAATACGAAATCCTGTCATTGTCCGATTATTCGGCGTTCGCTTTCGCTCTCGTTTCTTGCTTGCTTGTTCGCTCATACCTCCTAATTATAGCAGATTATTCGGATAGGCTTTTGGTACAGCCGGGCACAAATTCGTAGCGGGCTTTGTAACCCTCATCCAGTCTCTGGCATCCGCATAGCGCTTACTTGTGCCCGGCTGTACTTAGAAGTCTCCCAGAGATTATACATCCCTGCACAGTATTTTTGCCTCTTCCAAGCAGATGACGAGTGTGTGACGAGTGTGTGGAGAGCCTGCGTCGTTCCGTACCACCCCTCTTTCAGGCATACTGGGACAAGGAGAGAACGAGCAGGGTATCCTGCGTCGCAGGTGCGTGAGGCGAGGCAAACCATGACAGATCGCATGAAGCACTGTCTTGGGAACTATTGTATCCCTGCACTCCTTGTACGAATTTGCGGACAGACATACAAGCGGGAGTCTTTCTCTACAACTTCTCAGGCCACTTGGTTGCATCGAGCTGGCGTCTGGTGGGACTGGCGTCGTGCATGCCGCTGCTACGCCTTTGGCTGCTGGGGGACAACTTCTACGTTAGACCGCATTTTTATATTGGAAAAGGGGCATGTGGGCACGGGTTTCGTGGCGTGTGTCTCAAGCTCAGAAGGAAGGTACTGCCAAAGGTGCTGCCCATCACCTCGTCACTGGTCAGAGACCGGCATGGAAACACCGGAAAGAAAGATACCAGGGAAAGGAAATGGTCCCCATGGTTGGACAAATCAACTCATCCGATACAATGAGTCCCATGGAAAGCACAGCCTCTGATCGGACATATGAGGTTTGCGCTTTACCGGGAGACCCACCTTCAGCGCTCCTGCTTCGTGACATGAGCGTTTCAGCATTGGCAGAGCACTGTTTGACTGAGCTCACCAGGTATCGACGTGGAGCGTCTTCCCAGGAGCAGTATGGCCTAGAGCTCTTCCGTCGCGCGGTCACCCAACGTGATCCTCTGGCTTGGGAACGCGTGCAACAGTACTTCCACCAGACGATGCTTCATTGGATGCGTGCTCATCCTCTCAAAGAGGTCGCGTGCCGCTTCAAGAGCGAAGAGCATTACGTGGCTCAGGCTTTTGCGCGCTTCTGGTTGGCAACAGTTGCTCATCATCAAATGGAGTTTCAGACCCTCTCAGGAGCACTGCGGTACCTGCAGATGAGTCTGAATGCCACTGTTCGCGATACCGTGCGCGCGTACGCGCGACCAAAGGAGGTCCCGTTGCCAGAATCTGATGAACGCTGGGAACCGTTGGCAGAAGATGACGATGAGCGTGATGCGCTCTGGGAGGTGCTCCAAAGATTCCCGCCTCACCAGCGAGAGCAGCGCGTGGCGTACTTGCTTTGGAGGTATTGCAACCTTGCGCAACGTACACTGTGAGCAGAAGTTCACCTGGGTGAACGCAGAAGCGACACACCAGAGCAAGGGCCCGCGATACGGGAGGCTCTGGAAGGAGGACAATTATGCTACCCAGCCCTAATCTTGATGAGAAGATGGCCCAACCTCATCGCGAGGCTCTGGTGCGCGAGGCCGAGCAGCGCCGATTGGCCTACGAGAGCCTCGCACTGTGCCGACAGCTCGAAGACAGCGCAGGCATCGCCTGCGCTCGCCGCTTGCTGGAGCGAGCCCGTCGTTGGCAAGGGAAACTGACCGAGGCAGGCCCCTTGCTCAAGGAGGCTATCGTGTTCGTTCAAGTGGTCAACCACCAGCTGGAACGCGTCTCCTTCCTTCAGCAGCCAACCTTACCCGTCAGGCACCAGTGCCAGGACACTCCAGAGCATACCCTCCAGGAGGAGACGGGAGCACTCCTCAGGCACCTCGGGAACACGAGAGACCTCAGCGCGACGCTGCTGTTTCTAACAGAGATGCTCCTGGACGCAGAGAGTAATCTGGCGACCGCCCGCTCACTCCTGGCGGAAGGGCTCAAGCTGGTTCAAGCGGGAGATGACCAAGCGAGTATGACGTATTCATGCTATCTCTTGGGAAGGATGAGCCTGAGCCAAGGCGAGACGAGCACCGCTGGTGAGCTGTTCCAGGAGAGCCTGAGATGGGCCTGCCAAGCGGGCTCCAAGGTGGCGATGGCCCTCGCCCTGGAAGGCCTGGCGGACGTGGCCGTGGCTCAGCAGGAGCCCGTCTGGGCCGCCCGGCTCTGGGGAGCGGCCGAGGCGCTGCGTGAGCAGGCAGGTGCCCCTGGGCGACCAAGCCAGCGTGCTGACGATGAGCGCTGCGTCGCTGCTGTCCACGCCCAATTAGGAGAGCAGGCCTTTGCCGCTGCGTGGGCACAGGGACGGGCGATGACCCCGGAGCAAGCGCTGGCCGCACAAGGCTTGGCGACCCTGCCCATGGCGCTCTCAGCAGGACCGCCAACGACTCCTCCAACCAGGTCGGCAACCCCCTATCCTGATGACCTGACCGCCCGGGAGGTCGAGGTGCTGCGTTTGGTGGCCCAAGGGCTCACCGATGCGCAGGTGGCCGAACAGCTGGTCATCAGTCCGCGCACCGTCAATGGCCATCTGCGCTCCATTTATAGTAAGATTGGCGTCACCTCGCGCAGTGCGGCCACCCGCTACGCAGTTGATCACCACCTGGCTTGATCGTGAGAACAGGTAATTTTGCCTAGAGCTTCCGCAATCGCTTCCTCCAGGACGGCTGCAGATACGTAATGCAGACACGTTATTTTGCCGATGTGTTCCCGCCTTCAGCTAGGTACACTGTGAGCAGAAGTTCTCGTTGGCGAGAGCTCAAGATCTGAGCACCTTCAAAGGGTGCGTGAAGAAGAAAATCATTGAAGGAGGTTGTATATATGAGTGATCCTCAAGCTCGCCTAACAGCTGCCCGTGCCTCGTTTCACACAGCCGGTGATGATAAAGACGACGACACGAAACTTACAATCACAATCGAAAAAGGGCCCGATGAATTTGCGAGCTTTGAAAACATTACGGGTAGGTTTCCAGATCACACAGAGAATGGTCCTTTTGCTTTGCGGATACTCGGTGCGGTTACTAGGGGCGACCTGACGCTGGATACCATTAGGGCCTAATAGGCCCTAATGAGGTACAAGCATCCTCGATGTCAAATGAGTCTAAACGTCAAAAGAAAAGGACGGTCTAGCATCTCTTGAAACGGGAGATGAAATTCAAACTACATGCATGTAAATGCGCAAAAGGAGGTATACTATGGCTACCCCGACATTCATCATTTATGATGGCGACAGGGTCGACAATCCAGATCGGGAAGTGATTTCGCATTCACTCCGATTTCACGACTGGGGGCTGCGCTTCCGGGACCGGGACCCTAATGGTCAGGGCTTTGGCCCTGATGCAATGATCTTTCAAGCTGCTGGGAACCCGGTCTTAAGCGTAATGATTGGCAGCGGCAACGTTGGTATCGGCGTACCTGCGAACCGTGACCCCAACACTCGGCTGGAGGTGAGCAGTGACACACCAAATGACGCTATCCTAGGCACGAGTCTCAACGGGTCTAGTGGTGCCGCTGGTGTCAGAGGGGTCTCTAATGGTTTGAGTAGCAATGGAGTAATCGGTGAAGCGAACAACGGAGGAGGTGCCTATGGAGTGTGGGGAAGAAGCAACAGTGGCTTTGCCGGGGTCTTCAGCGGCAACGTCTCTATAAATAGTAATGGCACCAAAAACGGTGACCTTAACGTAACCGGTACTCTCACCAAAGGCATGGGTGGCTTCAGAATTGATCATCCACTTGATCCAGAAAACAAGTACCTCTCCCACTCCTTTGTCGAGTCACCCGACATGCTGAACGTCTACAATGGGAACGTCACTACTGATGCCAATGGTGATGCCGCTGTCACGCTACCGGATTACTTTGAAGCCCTCAACCAGGATTTTCGCTACCAATTGACTGTGATTGGCCAGTTCGCTCAGGCGATTGTAGCAGGGGAGATCAGTAACAACCAGTTTACAATCAAAACCGACAAACCGAATGTCAAAGTCTCCTGGCAAGTAACCGGCATCCGGAAGGATCTTTTCGCGAATACGCATCGTCTTGTGATTGAAGAGGACAAACCGGCTGACGAACGCGGGACATACCTGCATCCCGAAGCACACGGCAAGTCGGAAATTCAGAGCGTTGCGTATGCACGCGGGAAACGGCTCCAAGGACCCTAGGCGTGTTTGCAACAGGATTGAAAAGGCTGTTCCTCACCGCATTCATTTGCCAGGTTGCCATTCCTTGCAACCAGTGGGAGGGAAGACACCTCGTCGTATGATGATGGCCCTTCGTCAATTTTGATGAAAAGAGTCGTTCATCAAAACCTTACACAACCAAGAACAGAGAGCGAGAGCTGGTGGCCTGTCTTACACACCCACTCATTCCCTTGGAATCATCAAAAATGGCGAAGGGCCATGATGATTGACACCAGTGGGCCCAGTGCTACGTAAGCTGTCATGAAGTGCAAAGTAATAAAAGGCAAAAGCGGAAAGACAGCTTACGTAGCACTGGGCCAGAAAGGAGAACATCACATATCAACTGAAGAAAGTTATTGGACAAATGACAACCCGCGCCGCTCTGGTGCAGAAGGGAGCAAACTGTGCATGATCGACTCCAAGCCCGCCTCCAAGAATTGAAAAAGGAGTTTGCAACGGGTCAAACCCGCTTACAAGAATTGGAAAAGCAGCAGATGTACTTACGCGAAACGATGCTGCGGATCAGCGGGGCGATCCAGATGCTGGAAGAATTGCTCGCCGACGGGCACCCCGGCGAGCAGAATAGTACCCGCTTGGGTGAAGCGCAGCATGTCTCCGTTCAAGCGAATCCGGTCAATGTTATGGACACAGCTTTCCAGGCATCGAACCTGGAAGGAAACGATCACCGGCCAAGCAAAGACTGCGTGGCTGGGGACGCACTGGTAGAAAAGGAGTAAGACAATGGCTTGGGAACTTACTGGCAACGCAGGCACTAACCCGAATACTAACTTCTTGGGAACAACAGACGCACAGCCTCTCGTTCTCAGAACCAATAGCGCAGAGGCTGTGCGTGTCGGTACTGTCGGTAGTATTGGCGTGGACACTTCTAATGATTTCGGGTTGCAAGTTACTACGCATGTTCAGGACCAGTCCCCGCAACATGGTATTGCAATTCAAGCTCCCAATGAGAAGGTGGGTGCTGGCCTTCAGCTTCAGTGCACAGGACCGGACGGTAGAAGTTGGGAGCTTTTGGCAGCCGGAAAGGGTTCTGCTCAAGCCCCAGGCCAAGGGAACAAATTCAATATTCGTGATCTGGCAACAACGGAAGATGTTTTCACCATAGCAGAGGCACCTCTAGTACAGGGGGGAAGCAGCGATTGCGTTGGTATCGGCAATACAGCTCCACAGTTCAAGCTACACGTGGTTGCACAGGACCAACGTGGTCTTGAAGTCCAGGGACCCAATTCGGGTCCGAATGGTGTAGGTGCGGGTCTTGTTCTTCAGCCCACAGAGACAGACGGTAGAGGCTGGGAGCTGTTGGCAGCTGGAAAGGGTTCTGCTCAAGCTCTAGGCCAAGGGAACAAATTCAATATTCGTGACTTGGTGACAACGGCAGATGTTATTACCATTGATGGGAATAACAATGACAATGTGGGGATCAACACCCGTGAGCCCCATGCAAAACTGCACATCACTTCTGGGGGTGATTTCAACTCGCCGCAAGTTCAGATCGATCAGACCACACGCAACGACTTCGCCCGCTTGCGGTTTGAGAGTTCCCGGGACGATCCTGACGGAGTAGTAGTACGGCGTTGGGATATTGCAACAACTCCTGACGTCATGAATTTCTTTGTCAGCGACCCAGGCGTCAACATCATGACCTTGACCTCGATAAGACGTGTTGGCATCAACACGGATAACCCGCAAGCATCCTTGCACGTTGTAGGAGATCTCAGAGTTGAGGGTGGGCAGAAGAACTTCGTTCAAGCTCACCCTACCGACCCAACCAAAGAGATCGTCTATGTAGCTTTGGAAGGTGGTGAAGCAGGTACCTATATTCGCGGAACATGGAAGCTGGACAATGGTAAAGCAGTCATCGAACTACCGGAGCATTTCAGTCTCGTCACTAGCGAAGATGGCTTGACCATCCAGCTTACTCCTCGAGGTGAATGGCACCAACTGTACGTTGTGCAATTGAACACCCGGCAGGTCATTGTCCAGGAGGCTCAAGGCAAAAGTGGCCAGTTTGACTATCATATCCACGGTGTACGCAAAGGTTATGAGCATTATGAGCCCACGGGATGCGCAACGAGATTGCATAGCTGAGCAATAAGTGAGGGAAACTGGATAAAATTGAAGAAATGTGTCTCCTTGTAAGGAAAGAGGTTCATGTAACTGTTTCCTAAAAAGGAGGACACCAAACCAGTATGACGCATCCTAGCGTAACAATCCAAGTGACCCCGGAATCGATGCCCTCAACCCCATCCTGGATGGGAGAAGTGGCAGCTTTTGCGCAAGTCCTGACCCATGTCGGCCTGCTCAAAGCTATCCAGAACCACGTACAATTTGCCCGCGCCCGTTTCGGCAGGTATGACACGATTGATTTCGTGGTCGTGCTTTTCGGCTACGCTCTCAGTGGTGAACGTACCCTCAACGCCTTTTATGAACGTCTTTCGCCCTTTGCAGACGTTTTCATGGCACTCTTTGGTCGCCATCGTTTGCCCGATCGTTCGACCCTCTCTCGTTTTCTCTGCGCCCTTGATCAGGCAACGGTGGAGGCATTGCGTACACAGTTTCAAGAGGACCTGGTGGCGCGAACCCCTTTCGCCTCTGTTGGTGGCTTGTGGGATCGATGCGCTCAGCGGTATATCGTCGTGGATGTAGACGGCACGAGACAGGCTGCTCGCCAACGTGCGCTCCCCCAACTCCCCTCGCTTCCCGCACCCTATCGACGTTTCGCTCAGATTGCAGCTCCGGGTTACAAAGGACGCAAGAGAGGGGAAGTGGTGCGAACTCGCACCACTATCCTGCAAGCGCATACCCATCAATTCATGGGCACGTTTGGGGGACCTGGCAATGGCGACTATCGTGGGGAATTGAAACGCGTCTTGCAGGTTCTCACCGGTTACGCGAGGACGCACCAGCTTCTTCCCTCTCAAATTCTGGTACGTCTAGATGGCTTGTATGGCGACGCTGCTGTCCTGACCGATGTCCTGGACGCGAGTCTGGGCCTCATTGGACGGAGCCGCGATTATGCGCTCCTGGATCTGGCAGAAGTTCAGGCGGTTCTGGCGCGTCCTCCCGTCGAGGTTTGTACCCATCCGGAAAGTGGAGCCTTGCGTGCCCTTTACGATTGCCCAGACATTCCCCTCACGGCAGGCGGACCGCGAGTTCGACTGATTGTTGCCAGCCATCCCGCCACATCCACGCCCCAAAAGATCGGGAAGAAGCGTGATGGCGTCATCTTCGAGTTGTTCGTCACCAGGCTGGCCGCTCCCGCTTTTTCCGCCAAAGATGTGCTGGACTTGTATCTGCATCGCGGGTCTTTTGAAACCGTGCTCGCCGATGAAGATGTGGAGCAAGATCCTGATCGCTGGTGCTCTCACACCCCTTGTGGGCAGGAATTTTGGCAGATCGTGAGCCAATGGGTCTGGAACCTTCGCCTGGAACTCGGACAGCACCTGTCCCCCACTCAGATACGCACCACCGAATTTGCGCGGGCTTTTGTCAGTGAATCTGCGCCAGCCAGTGAGCCTGCGCCAGCCAGTGAGCCTGCGCCAGCCAGTGAGCCTGCGCCAGCCAGTGAGCCTGCACCAGCCAGTGAGCCTGCACCAGCCAGTGAGCCTGCACCAGCCAGTGAGCCTGCACCAGCCAGTGAGCCTGCACCAGCCAGTGAGCCTGCACCAGCTTTAGCCTATGGTCCTCCTCAATGGGCCCGCCAGTCATTTACCGGAGGTTTTCCCGGTTCAGCTTTTACACCGCAACCGGATGGAAGCCTGCTCTGCCCTGCCAATCATCCTCTCTACCCACAAGAACGCAGACCGGAGCGCGATGGGTCGCTGCGCGTGTTGTATGCCGCTCGCATTGGGGATTGTCGCGACTGCCTTTTGCGGGCGCAGTGTCAAGAAAATCTTCTCACGATCAAACCCCGGCGAGTCAGTGCCGTTTTCTGGCCGATCTCGTCCCACCAGGTGCGAAGGAATGCACCGATTCTCGCACCTCCTGAACCACCCGCACTTTCTCCAGTGCTGTGGGGCGATTGGCCCCGTTGTCACATCCGGCGGAACTGGCTGCGTGTGGTGCGATCCGAAACAGTGGGAGTGACGATGGGGACGACGCCAACGCTAGATCGGACTGCAGAGACCGATGGGCCCATGATTACCCGCGAACAACGTGCTCATTGGCGATTGTCGTGGGCGCAACGTCTCGCCCGCAATACTCGCCCCGTCACCGCTCCCTCCCTTACTATCACGATCCACGGCCTTCCTGCTTCTTTTGCTCATTTCTATGCGTTTGATCTTCTTACAGCAGCCTAAATACTGATCATGGTTCTCGCTTGGTTCCCCTTCCCGATGGGGTCCTTGCCTCTCAACAGGAGTACATTGATTAATATCTATTCAAGCCGCTTCCTAGCACTACTTTGGTAGTTTCTCCGAGGCAGATTCCGCTCAAGCCAGATGAGAGCGCATTGCTTTCGTAGTAACTCCCAAAAAGTGGTTTCTGTCAGATGGCCTCTAGAGCCAGACGAATTGAAACTACCAAAGCAGTACTAGAACATCTTCGTTGTTTGCTTGATTACAACTCGTTGCGCATCCCGTGGGCTAAATGCTTCCAAGATGATTATGCGACCTGAGCGAGAGAGAGAGGAGCATCCTGATCCTTGTCCGGAACAAATGGACTGCCGATATGGCGAAGGATCTCAGTCGGGGCCAGGGCGAGTGCCTGGAAATGCTTCTCCACATCCGCAAGCAGCAACTCGAAGGTGCCACGATGATGATTATGCGTCACAGCCCGCCGCGAGACACGCCAGAGCCATTCAATGCGGTTGGCATCAGGATCATAGGCAGGCGTATAGACCAGGTACAGGTGCTCTTTCAGTTCGGTGAGCAGACTGCGCACAAGCAGGGAGCCAGCCGACGTGTGGGTCTTGAGATTGGAAGCCTTCACGATGGCAACGCGTCCTCGCTGTCTTGAACGAGCCACGGCGGCACGCACTTGTTTGCAGAACACATCAGCGGTCCGTCCTGGAGCGACCCGGCCATCGAACCAGCCATCACGCCAGTCGAGCAGACCAAAGCCGTAGGCCTTACGATTATCCCCAGGTGCTTCGATCAGGCGTTGCCCGCGCCGTCCTTTCCGAGACCAGACGCGCGTCAGCGTCGGGTGAAAAGCAAACTGGATCTCATCTTGGAGGTAGAGGTCAGCATGTGGCATGAGTGCAAGTAACTCTGGCAGGTCGGCAGGAAGCTGATCCCACAGATCCGCCTCAACCAGGTCGTGAGAGGGTAGAGGTTCGGGTGCTGTGGCACCGGCTAACAGAACCTCTACCCGCAGGCGTTTCCCACGTAATCCGCTTTCTCTTCGGCTTTGCGCCTGAGCGTCCAAGTCGGACGCTTGCAGACGTAGCTGTGGGCATGCAAGTACACCCGGACCGTTTCTTGCGACACGTTGACATCCTTTCTTCGCTCTTCCACATTTCTCCCTCCCATTGTATCACATCTCCGCAGACATTACCTGGAAGCATTTAGAGAGATGTGGCGTGTAGAACAACGAACCTACGATAGTGCATAGGACAAAGCAAGGATCCCTCGGCGGCAAAGAACGTTTGCAGCGCGCTGGCGTTGAATGGTAAGCCGTTGAGAGCAGCCTGAGAGAAAATGACGAAGGGAGCGTAGGGTGTCTGCACTTCGGAGACGTCAACTTCCCTCTGGTAGGCGAGTGCTTGCTCTATAGCATGGCGAGCGAGCTTTGCATCGCGTAGTGTGGCCGCAACATCAATGGCATCACGGATGAAAATAGCTATATTCAGCGTATAACTATGCTGGTTGGCAGGGCCATTCGGATCAAACGTAGCAAGTGGGCTGAGTTGAATCTCCGAACGCAGGTATTAATAGCGTTCCCTCAGTTCATCGACGGTCGTGATGTTGTGCTTTGCCATGAATGCGTTGAGGTCGATGTAGCGGAACTGTTTTTGGAAATCAACGAGCGTCTGGAAGTTGGCCACCTCGTAGTCGGTTATAGAGGCTATTGCACCGCTATCCACCTCCAGCACTAATGTCAGTCCTACCTTAGCCGCGATATCTATCCAGACCGGCTCCGGTCGATCAAGGTCTTCATAGACAACATCCGTGCGCATGTAACTCGGAGCGGTCTGCGTCCAGGTGCCCTGGGAGTGGTGAGTGGGTAGGAAGAGTCTTTGGAACTCCATGTGATGCATCGTGACATCGCGTACGTCATGGATAGTTGCGAATGGCAGATTGTACACAGCATTCAGTAACGTGCGGACGGGGCCCTGGGGAGTAGTGTCCGCCGGATTTAGTAATTGCACCAGCTGCTTGGAGTCGCTCAGTTTTAGTAGGACCTGGTCAACGAATAGGCTCATCCTGTTCTCTCCAGAGTTTAGTGTAATCGCTCTGGCTCCTCGTAATAGGCGGGCTGCATCCAACGATGATAACGATACGTACATTCTTACCTGGTTCTCTGCATGGGCTGTGTTGCAAAAACTGACGGGGAAACGCGATGGGCGGTGAAGCCTCACTTCCTGTTCAGCTTAGGCCGCCACTCCAAACAGGTGGGCGATGAACGCGACTCGGTTCCTAAAAAGAAGAACACCGAGGCCAAGGCTCATGTGGCTCAGGAGGCGGCTTGATGAAAAACCTACTAGTGAAAGTCGTTTGCCCCCCCTGCTTGGAAGTCCTTGCGGACCTGTATGCGAAGCCGTTGTAGGAATGGTAGACTGAGCAGCACACTAATGACAAAGACCAACAGGGTCACATAAATCGCCGTTCCTGGGAGGGCGAACCAGAGGGCTAAACAGATCCAACCGGCAAAGGTGGTCGAGTAAATCAGTCCCGCCGCATTGCGGGTATTGAACAGGCTTGAAGGCCCAGGAGTAAATGGTCCAATAATATGCATGGCCTTTTCAAGTGTTCTTCCCTGTGCCGTGAGCAAGGCCGAGCGTTTCAAATTTTCCACCTCGTACAAGAAGAGAGCGAGTGTCACCAGGGCCCCTAACAGTCCAAAGGGCAAGACGAGGCGTGCCAGGGGGAGGCTTTCCTACGAAAATGTCCTTCTCTGGAGGGAGGGAATCAGAAGCCAGCCCAAAGGAAGTCCAGAGGGAGAAAAAGGACCCGATGCTCTGAACAGGAGATCAACTGTCAGGCGTTGACCTCCTGTTGAGGCTGGAGGACGACGGTGTAGCCCAAGCCCTCCAGCCGGCGGAGCGCGCCTTTGACCACGCGCTCCTTCTCCCGCGTCTCAAAAAAAGTGGCCCCGAGATCGCGGTAAGGTTGCTTGTCACGCAACATGTGGTAGATGATGACGAGAAGGCTGTGGGCGACAGCCATCACGGCTTTCTGTTTGCCCAAACGCCGGGCCAGGCGATGGTATTGTGCAGAAAGGTAGTTGCCCTTCATGTGGGAAAGCACCCAGACGACCTCGGCGAGAGCGGCTTTGAGTCGTTTGTTGCCTTTGGTGATCTTGCCGCTCAAACGCTTGCCAGCACTCTCGCGATTGCCGGGACACACGCCGGCCCAGGAAGCCAGATGCGCTGCGCTGGGAAAGCAACTCATGTCCACCCCGATTTCTCCCAGAATGCAGGCGGCGGTTTCGGCAGCCACCCCTGGAATGCTCACCAATAACTCCACGGCTTCGTCGTAGGGTTGAAGATACGAGCGGATCTGGAAAAACAACTGGAAGATGACCTGATCTAGAAAGCCCAGGTGGGCCAGTAAATGGGAGAGCAAGATCTGATGGTGCGCATCGACGCGTCCGAGCAGCGCTTCACGCAACTGGGGGATCTTTTTGTGCAACGAGCCCTGGGCCAGTTCGGCGAGCACCTCTGGGGACTGTTCCCCGCTGATAAGCGCCTGGAGCATGGATCGACCACTGGCTCCCATCACATTGCTCACCACTGACGAGAGCTTGATATTAGCCGTTTCCAGCACCTTTTGGAACCGATTGATTTCGCGAGAACGCTCCTCAATGAGCGATTTGCGATAACGGACCAGGTCGCGCAGGTCGCGGATGGGTTGGGGAGGAATGAAACTGGCCTTGAGTAAGCCATGACGCAACAGGTCAGCCAACCATTCCGAGTCCTTCACATCGGTTTTGCGCCCGGGAACCGCCTTCATATGCTGAGCATTGACCAGCACCACACTGAACGCCCCTTCGAGAATGTTGAACACGGGTCTCCAATAAATTCCCGTCAATTCCATCGCGACATGGGTCACTTGCTGACTCGTCAACCAGTCGGCCAGGGCCAACAAGCTCTCAGTGGTCGTCGCAAAGGTACGAACCTGTTTGTTGACCTCTCCGTTGAGCAGAGTGAGCATGACGCACGCGACGACGGTCTTTTTGTGAACATCTAACCCCGCCCCTCGGGTCACAAGCACTTGCATCCTTCTTTTCCTTTCTGCTACTCTTACCTGAGAAGAGAAAGCGGCGAGAGGTGCGAAAGGAACACAAGTTTCCTACGCGCGCTCACGAGTCACCTCGTGGCAGCAATCAGCTCTTCTGGACGCACCCGGGTCAGCTTTGGTTACGAATTCAGAATATCAACAAGCCTCGACCTCGTCTCGCTGCTTCCACTCGTACTTTACCTCATCGACAACCTCATCTGCGCTCCTTGATCCGCACTCTGGCGGATGGCTCAGTCATTTTCATGCTCTGCTCTGAGGAGGAGCATCATCGCGCTTTGGTTGGGTCGCCAATAATAGTCGCCACAAAACTGCTTGTGGTTACAAAGGGAAGCAATCCCAACAGCTTTGAGCGGAACTCTGCAATATTCTGGTAACTTGTGCAGAGTTCCTGATACACCATGCGGAGTTCCTCCCCAGAGGGGTGCGGCTGTGAGTTGGACAAAGGGTACCTTGTTGACATGTCTGACCTCTTTCTTGTACGAGAGAACAAGAGCTGCTATCTGAGGTATCATGAGAGTACGTGTAATTTTATAAGCAGTAAGGATAGGTAGGGCCTCACGGCCCTTCCCTTTCACTAGTACACTGAGGCGTAAAACCTTCTGTAGTTTAAGCCATCAAAGCTTTCCCCTGGTAGGTCCATTTGAAAGGCTTGGCCATAGTTTGGTTGTAATAGTCAATGAAGGCGAGCACTTTGGCCCGCAAGTCCTCAATGGAAGTGAAGGAGCCCCGTTTGAGCAACTTGCGCACCAGAATGCTGAGCCAGATTTCAATTTGATTCATCCAGGAACTGTGCTTGGGGGTATAATGGAACACAACCTTGTGGGTCGGGTCACTGAGAAAGGCTGCTCGACTCACCATGGATGCGAGAATGCCTCTTTCCCCTTTGAGGCCCAAGTCAAGATCGATCCCCGAACGCTGCGCGACCCAACGTACCAACGATTCGGATTGATGGGTGTTGAGATTGTCGCAGACGATATGCCAACGTGTGGCCTCTGGGTCGGTGGCAACCACGGCTTGCACATGCGCCAGGAAATCGGCCTCCGTGCGCGTGGGTCCGCGGTAGGGGGCCAGGATCTTGCCCGTGACGACATCGCGGCTCACGATAAAGGAACGGGTACCATGGCGGATGTACTCGAATTCGCGCCGCTCGACTTTCCCGGGTGCCAAGGGCAATCCCGGATGTTTGCGTTCCAAAGCTTGCACCCCGGTCAATTCATCGGTACTCACCGTCTGTTCTCCCTCTTGTGCCAGCCGCGGTGCTTCCTCATACAAAGTGCAGATGGCTTTCACCGTTTCTTCCTTGTGCGCATCTGCCGGCGGGGTCAACCAATAGCGGATGAGATGCGGTTTGAGGTCCCCTTTTTTAACAGACGCGCCGCGTGTCGCGGCGAAATCTGCTGGATGATGCCTCGTGCCATCACTTCGTCGGCGATTTCGCGTCCTGTCCAGTGGCTGATTGGGCGCTCCTTGGGTTGTTCGCAGGCCAGCGCCATCATCTGGCAGATTTGCTCCGCCGTGATCTGCGAAGGCCGCCCTGGACGAGGGACATCCCTCAAGCGCTCGCTCACCGACACATCGTCCAGCGAGACCGCTTGCCAGCCAAGCCAACGCACGCGCCACGCACGCACCGTATCCACACACATGCTCAGTTCCCGGGCGATTTGGCTGGTATTCTTCCCTTCGGCAGCGGCGAGGATGACTCGTCCTCGCAACGCCAGTTGTTGGGGGGTGCCGTGTCTGCGCACGAGCACTTCCAATTCTTTTCGCTCCGCATCGCTCAAGGTCAGCGGTTCAGGTTTGGGGCCACGCATTCCTCTCTCCTCTTTCCTTCCGTTTTGTGGCCCCATTGTACTACAGAACTATTTCAGCCGCAATGTACTAGTAGGTTTTTCATCAAGCCGCCTCCTGAGCCGCATGAGCGTTGGCCTTGGTGCTCTTCTTTTTGGGAACCGAGGGCATCGTTGGCCACGGTTCCGGCACGAAGCGCCCCACCATCAATCCATCACCTCGAATCAGCATCCCGACGATGGTGATAATGCCACGCGCAAAACAACTCAGCATGCGTGGGCGCGAACGCTGCGTGGCGGTGCGACGAGCCACATGTGTCTGGGGTAACGCCTCCAAACTGGGATCACCATATTATCCGGGGCAAAACATACGCTAAGGGGCGAATGCCAGGGAATATGCAAAATTTCTTTACTAAAGGCGCATTCCCATACATGTTTTTCCGTCAGAAGAGGCAAAAGCTGCACGCCGTTGAAATGTGAGAGAATCTTTCATCATTGTTACAACCCTCCTGAATGCTCGCTATAGGCAGCTCCATCCCTTAGCGCATGTTTTGCCCCGGATAATATGGTGACCCCAACATGGCAGTTACGGATGCAATGGCCGGTGCGCTGCTCATTGCCTCTCCTTTTCGCAAAAGACATAACAGCATTCAGACATAGAATGCCGACATATATTGAGAATTATTGTGTGTCAGCAATCATGCAAGATTTGATGAAAGCCCGCAAACCCGGACCACGAAACCATTCCAAAACGGGGCAAACTCAATCTCAACGGCCTGTTGGGAACAACACTTGCTAGACCAAGAGGAATAGCCAAGCTAACACCCTATTTAGGAATGGTCTCCTCTCCTTACCTTGCGCGAATATCATCTTCATTTCGCAGTATACCTGGCAGAAAGCGGGAACACATCGGCAAAATAACGCAACCTTATTACCTATCTCTAGACAGCCTGGGGGGAAGCAAATACGAAAGCTCTAGGCAAAATTACTTACGCTTTGTGCGAGTTGTTTAGACGGCAAGGTCAGCTAACTGGAGGACCGATCTTCCCAAAAGCATATTCACCATCATGCCCACACTATGAGCGGTCACTTTGGCAGCAATTCTCGTCATCATGCCCCAGGTACTTTTCGCGTAGTGCTTGGACAAGTGCAATTGCTCTTGCAGCTGTGCATTGACCGTTTCGCAGATCAAGCGCAAGCGGTTGAGCTGTCTTTGAGCAGGCTTCGAACGTTTTGGCGGTTGGTTCACGGATAGCGAGGAGCCAGCAGTTCCAGAGAGCGATACTGTTCAAGATAGCTCTCAAGAGCCGCATCATTGTAGGCTCCATCCCCAAGCAGCCGCTTGAGGTGATGCGAAAACGAGTCCAGGAGTTCCACCACTGGCTGATTGTCGTAGCGGCTGGCTGGGGTGAGCAGGAAGCCCATGATGATCCCCGTCAGACTGACCACACTGTGGAATTTGCAGCCAAAGTACTTCATGGCCTTGCTGCTACACACTCCAGAGTCGGCAGTGCCGACAAAATCACTGGCGTGTTTTGCCCGTTTGTAGCCAACACATGGCACAGGGGTCGAGTCAATCGCAGCCGTCTCTTCAAGCGTGAGCCGCATCCAGCACGATCTGCAAGCTCACCCGTAGGGCCAGGATCACCGACCAGAGGTCACGCTTTCTCCGATTGTACCGACTGCGTTCATTGAGTCCTGGGAAGAACGTCTGCAGACTGCATTGATGCAGTCGGAAGAAGTGATCCTCTCTCGGTTCACCGATCAGTTCCTGATAGAGGGCGATAGTAACCAGCTCGCTGTCAGAGAGCTTTGGGGCTGGACCAGGCCGGTCCAAGGCGTGCTGGATCACTGCTGATCCTTTCATGGTGTCATCGACTCTGGTAAAAATGGTGGTGAGAACTGTGGCTTTGTCAAGCATCGGTAGTGCGCTCCTTGTTTGTCTGTGCTGTTTACAAACTGAAGCGTACTACCGTTCTCATTCCCTGTCAGCAACTAGCACAAAGCGTATGTTGTATTTACCTCTCGGATTGGGTTGATTCCCTGGTAGTAAATTGAACCTGGCACCATTTTTGATGCCAAGTTACGTATTAAGTTCTACCATTGTGTAGTGTACGAAAGCAATGTCAAAACGTCAAATGTGTAAGCTACAAGTCCTGTTCTAAGGCGCGACGAGCACGTCTCTTGACCCATAATTGCCTGACGGATTTCCAGGCGCGCCTGGGAAGGACTGCTAAAACATATGGATGTTTAAGCATGTAAAAGAAGAAGCGCGGCTGCAGACGCTGCCATAAGCGAGACAATTCGTTTATTTCTCCCGAATTACGAGGGTGATCAGCGCTATCTGGATTTGCCCACAATTCGCGAGTGTAGATGTCTCCGAAGTGCTCTAATGTCGCCGTTTCGCCTGGCGCGGCTATTGCCAGTGTCTTGACAAATTCATTGGGGGTTTGAGAATACTTTAAGGGTATACCCGCCCAATTTGCCAGGATACAGATGCGCCCAAATATTTGAGTCGACAATCTG
Organism: uncultured Chloroflexia bacterium; assembly: GCA_963775585.1. Lineage (GTDB taxonomy): Bacteria > Chloroflexota > Ktedonobacteria > Ktedonobacterales > Ktedonobacteraceae > UBA11361. The sequence goes on from CAVZJN010000064.1 coordinate 90,487, forward strand.
TAATTTCGGAAGAGACGGCGCCACCAGATGTTAAAGAGCAATAGACTAACGAGGATGAGCAGGACGACAGCACCAAATGCAATGCTTGCCTGCTGACGCAATTGAGACGCAAACTGCACCGATGTATTCGCAGAGTTTGGTCCACCGGTATCTGCCGCTTCATTTCTGATAAGTTTGCGGTTTCTTCCTGGGTTTGGGGTTATTCCACCGACGGGGATCAAACCCGTGGTACCTTGCTGATACTGACCGGGGTTAGGACGTTCGAATGGTGAGAAACTTGCCGACGGCTCGAAGTTGATCCAACCATAGCCAGCGAAGTAGATTTGCGTCCAGCTATGCGCATCGGTGCCATAAATGATGTCATCATGATGCGCCTGGTCTAATCGACCATTGGTATAGCCAGCGACAACGCGGGATGGAATGCCGAGCGTGCGAGCCATGACGGCCATAGTGGTGGAGAAGTAATTACAGAAACCTCTATGGTTACTGTTGAAAAGAAACCACGAAACGCCCTCCTGACCGGGGGGTAGGTTTACATTGACATCATAGGTGAAATTGGTACGCAAGTAGGTCTCGAGTGCCTGGACCTTATCGAGCATAGATGGAGCGTTGGCGGTAATACTTCGTGCCAGGATAGCAATACGTGGATCAAGATCTTTCGGCAGCTGCAAATAGGCAGCAAGTATCGATGGATTGTAGTAGATCAAGGGTAGTTGACCTTCGAAATTATCCGAAATGTGGGGAGAATCGGCAGGCATAGGGACAGAGCGCAATGCCTGCCGATCGGCAGAAGAGACAAATGAAGTAACGGTATAGTGCTCTCCCGCCGTGAGTTTGCCGTTCCTCGCCAGGAGAGCGACCATTAAATCACTGTTCTTGGTGCCCAATACGGTAGAGTCTAAATTGACTGTGCCGATCTGTGAAGCCCCGAGTATATAGGGATATTGCTCACCGGGAGGATTGACCACGGTGATCCGCTGGTCCACTATATGAACTACCTGAGACTCGCTAGCAACTACAGCATTCGACTGCAATGGAAGACCGAAGGTGGAACTATTGGACCAGCCGCGTCCATCGTAGGTATCATAGCTGAGAGACTCAAGATACTGGGTCGAATCATTACTCTGGACGGTAAAGACGATATCTTTATTGAGATTGGGATTGCCCCCCAATACCAGTGTATCTCTGAAGTTTCCATGGTTATTCGGGATATTACCGCCACTGAGGGAGATGACTCTATTCCAAGTATCCTCGAGTTGTACCCAGGGATTCGCGTTGGCGTTCCAGACCTGGGAAGCAGTATCATTGATGTAGCCCCAGGGAAGGAACCAGGAAAAGACCAGGATGGCAATGGAGATGAGGGCGCCGGCTTGCATCACATCCCAACCGAGGTCATCAGCGTAACGCAACCCCTGACGTCGCCAGCGCCTTGTTGATTCAAAGAGGTTGAAACGGAGCAGAAGCAGCAAGGAGGCCATCAAGAAGACGACGAGGAAGACAATATAACCAGTATCTACATTACTCAAGTTGATGAGGAGTACGACAGCATTGGCAATAACCATGAGCCAGGGACTACGTGTGCGATATACGAGCCAGGCGCTGCTATAGGCCAGCAAAAACCCCAGCGCGGTAATGAAGAAGAGAAAGATTGAGTCGTCCTCGCCGGTACCACCGGCGATTACGGTTACAAACCATTGATGCATACCATGGGCCAGCATAGCTGTATTGCCCCCATAATAGGCACCAGCAGTTTGCCAGAAGGCAATCATGAGGGCCAGGAATATGGCGATGAGATGGACCGGTAAACGAGGAATACGCTGTTGTTTGGAGGCAATTACACCGGCGATGAGACCCAACAGAGTGGTAAGAGTAAGAATATTGAGATGATCGACCCAGCCTACCGCTTGCACACACCAGATGGTACTATACACTACAGTAGCCAGCATGATCAGTGAAAACCACCCCTCCTCTATACCAATATGGATACGAAAGGATGGTTTACGAGACTGAGCATTGTTATTCTTGCCCACACCTCCACCTGATGAACGGGTATCGGAGATAATCTTCGATAGTCGATCAACCCCTGTATCCCGCATAGCATCTTGCATGGATATTACCTCCGTAGGGTATAACTCGCTTCATGGCTACTCTCAAGAGCTTTAATGAGCGACTCCCCACATTTTACACGCGCAATAGGTATACCTGAACCTTCTAACAAAGCTAATGTATCTTCATCGGGAGGGCCGCCATCAAAAGAGGCCGCGTTCAGTCCGACAACAGCGACTTTTACCCCACGCCTTTGCAGATGGTGCAGTCCTTCATGCCAATCACGTGAGTTTGAGGGTGTAATGACAATTGCTAAAGTATTTCTACCAAAATGGAGAGCATCTAAGGCCAGGGCTTCTTTGAGATCTGGCCCTGGTCCAGATGAGACCACCGCTAAAAGCTCGAGGATACGCTCAATTTGCCGATCGCCACGGTCCAGTGATATGAATTCCCGATGTTGGCCGCTGATAATAACGCCTACGGAGAGGTCCTGGCGCAAGAAATACGTCGCAACGGTTGCAGCAATGGTTACGCCATACTCCTCAGTAGAGTGTTCGCCCTGGCCCGCCTGAACGGCGTCATGCAGATCAAGGATAATCCAGGCATCCACAGCGGGATCAAGGTCAAATTCCTTGACCATGAGTTTATTATAATGAGCACTAGAACGCCAATGTATACGACTGAGGGCATCACCGGCCATATAGTCACGAATAGTCGTTGCATTGGTGGTCGTTTGCAGGGAACGCAGCGAGCTACGACCTCTGCCAGGTAAACCTCCAGTAAAGAGGGCGAAATTAGATATTGGCAAGACCCGCGGTAAAACCAGAAGTTCATGAGCGGGCGTTAATGCCTTATGGCGACGGAAAAGGCCAAAGGGGTCGCCACTGGTAGCGGTGACAGGTCCCAGTTGATAGCGCCCACGCCTGTTACAGACAGTGCGGGCTTTCCAGACTGCTCGTTTACGGCCACCCATACTGGCGACGTAGCCGGCGCGGTGTCCAGGCAACGTTGAACCGTCGACGATCTGTACCCAGAGTTTGGGAAAGACGCTGATATTATCAAGCATGAGTCGCTCTTCAAAGGTCTCACCTACCTGGACACGCCCACTGGTGGTGTTACGATGAAAGACTAATTTGCGCAGACTATAGCGTGCCCACACCCATGAGAGAATAAAGAGGGTAAGCAAGACATAGGACAGCTTGTAAAGCGGACTCCAGCCACTGCTGATGGCAAAGAAAAGCAGGACAAGAATCAGCAAAATCGCTTGCCAGGGCCGCATAGCTTAGCGCCCCTTTCCACCGCCAACCCATGCGCCGGGCACGGGTACAATTTGCAGTATTTCTTCCAGGATGGCGGTAGAGGTAACTGACCTTACACGTGCCGCCGGAGTGACGATAATACGGTGGGCCAGGGTTGGCCTGGCCAGAAGTTTCACATCGTCGGGTATTACGTAGCTACGGCCATGCATCGCTGCAAGAGCCTGAGAAGCACGGAACAGTGACAGCGATCCACGAGGACTTGAGCCAAGGTAGATGTTGGCATGGTTGCGTGTCGTGTTAGCAATGCTAACAATATACTCGCGAACGGTTGGATCGACATGTATATTTCGAACTTGTTGCTGGATGAGCACCAGTTCTTCGGCTGTCATTATTTGGGAGAGGTCTTCAAGCGGGTGATGGTGTTGATGGCTGTCCAGTATATTCATTTCATCGATAGCTTTAGGATAGCCGATGCTGATATTCATCATAAAACGATCGAGCTGTGCCTCGGGCAGAGGGAATGTTCCTTCATATTCAATAGGGTTCTGCGTGGCCATAACCATAAAGGGTTCAGGCAGGCGATAGGAGACGCCGTCGACGGTAATCTGAGATTCTTCCATCGCTTCCAGCAAGGCGGATTGAGTTTTTGGGGTGGCGCGGTTAATTTCATCTGCAAGCACAATTTGTGCAATGATGGGACCTGGTCGGAACTCAAAATTGCTGGTTTTCTGGTTGAAGATGGAGGTTCCTGTTACATCACTTGGCAGGAGGTCTGGGGTAAATTGGATGCGTTTAAAAGAGCATCCAATGGAACGGGCAATAGCTTTTGTGAGGACGGTTTTGCCTACGCCGGGCACATCTTCGATCAACACATGTCCATGGCAGATAACGGCGATGAGGCTAAAAGCCACTGCTTCGCCTTTACCGACAATTACTTTCTCTACATTGGCGACGACTCGCTGGACCGCGGTGGCCAGGTCTTGTACAGACTGCATGCATTTCTCCCCAATTCATTTGAGGCCTGACTACTTGACAGATATACAGCTATTAATACACGCTGAAACAGTGTATTACATAGTGTATCACGTATACGGTAAAGCACAAGTACCAGGCGCCTCGTAGGTTCCATTCCAAATCGGCGTTCTCAGGACGACCAAGCCAGGGCTCCTGAAAACTGATTATTGGTGGAACCAGCCTCGAAACAGATTTTAGCACAGAGGTTGTTTACATTACTACGTCATAACTAGCGATTTTGTTACGCGCTTTCCTCCAGTTTACGATGTTTTTCTGAATTTTAGATGAAATTTTGTTTTTTTATCCGCCTGCGGAGCCGAGAAAAATGAGGAAAGGGCCGCCGCATCCCCCTAGCTTTCAAGTAGGGGTCAGGCGGCCCCAACGCGTCCTTGATCAGAGATAGAACATATGTTACAATGACGTGTATGGATGCACAGCACACCAAACATGTCACATACATATGAGCCTATCACTTCGTCTGGTGTCCCAAATACCGCAAGCGTCTTCTTGTCGGAAACATAGCTACGTTTCTCGAAGAGGAAATTCGCCGTATTTGTGAAGCAAACGGCTGGACGCTTGGGATGATCAATGTCCAGCCCGATCATGTCCACTTGTTTTTAGGCGCTCTTCCTGTTGTGGCTCCATCACAGATTGCCCATCAGTTGAAAGGAACCACGGCCCGTCACCTGTTTCAACAGTTTCCAGAAATCAAACGACACTTATGGGGTGGTGCATTGTGGTCACGCTCGTATTACGTGGGCAGTGTCGGGGATATGAGCGCGGATGTGGTACTCAGATATATCGAATTAGGGCAAGAATAAGGCCGAGCCAACTCTACGGATCTCGCGGTCGCTGCTTTCGTTTCTGTTCCTCTATGTAGTCCAGAATATCTTGGCGATGAAATCTCCAGACATCGCCCACTTTAAAGCCGGGAATTTCTCCCCTCTCAGCTAACCTGGTCACGGTTCGAGGGGTGACACCCAACATTTCAGCCACTTCTTTGGTAGCTATCGGTCTTTCTGTTGCCACTAGACATAACAACCTACCTTTCATGGATTACACGGAACACAGTAACATAGTCAGAAAATAAAGTCAAGAGAGTCTTGACAGACGAAGAAAAACACCGTATACTGATGGCATCGTAAGTCTATACGGTCTATACAGTTCTTAGAGAAGGTGTAAATAGTGGAAACAGTCCTTTCGTGCTCTATTTTGTTCTGCCAGGGAGGAAGGGTGCTTGTCTATGATAGATCAGATTTCATGGGGAAACGTGACACTCATCTTCAACCATGACTGCTTTCACCAGGGCTACCAGCGTGGGCGACGCTACTATTTTGAAGACGCTCTAGAAGAGGACAACCATCCCCCACCACTTACCGCCTCCTCGCTTCCTGGGGTGATTGCTGTTCAAGACGAGTGCGGTCATTATCAATTGGACGATGGGCATCGGATTTCCGTTTTTCGGCAGGGGGTGGAAGAATTACTTGGGGTGTTGGTTGGCTCTCTCTCCGGTCCACTGCATGCAGAAACCCCAGAAGAACAATGCAGACGACTGGAAACCAATGGAGTGATTGTTCTCGAAGAAGCTGAGGGGTAGTCAAGAGGAATGAGCATCAAAACGTACAAATATCGCATCTACGCGAACAAAACCACGACTGAGAAACTGTACCGGGTGCTCACGCTCTGCCGGGAATTGTATAATGCAGGGCTTCAAGAACGCCGCGATGCCTACGAAATAGGCGTCAAACGCCATCCCAACTACTACGATGACGAGATCCGCCATACCCTGACACATGACTTTGCCGTCGGGGTCTACGAGCAGAAGCGTGATTTAGTCGAGTTCAAAGAAATCATTCGACCGGAGTACCAGGATATTGCTTCCCATGTGCTTCAGGATGTGCTCTTTCGTTTAGAGAAAGCATTCAAAGGCTTCTTTCGGCGTGTGAAACAGGGCCAAAAACCAGGCTATCCCCGTTTCCAGGGGCGCAATCGGTACACTTCTTTCACCTACCCAGATGGCGCGGGCTGGAAATTGGAGACGCAAAAACGTCCATCCGAGAAAAAAGGCATGGTTCGGGTGAACCTGCGTCTCAGCAAAATCGGAACGGTCAAACTGCATCTGCATCGAGATATGACAGGGACCATCAAAACGCTCACCATCAAAAGGGAGGGAGAACACTTCTACGCCGTCTTTACCTGCGAGATCGGCAAACCCGAACCGTTGCCGGTGAGTTATGAAGATGTGGGCATTGATCTGGGTATCACCCATTTTGCCGCACTCTCGACTGGTGCATTCATCGACAACCCCCGCTACTATCGCAAGGCAGAAAAACGCCTCAAGAAACTGCAAACGACCTTATCGAGAAAGAAGCGGGGAAGTCATCGCCGAAACAAAGCCGTGCAAGCGGTGGCGCGAGCGCATCGCAAGATCCGCAACCAGCGTGCCGACTTCCTCCACAAAGAGTCCCACAAGCTCGTGAACCGCTTTCAGATCATTGCGTTCGAGGATTTACAGACAGCAAACCTGACGAAGCGACCCCACCCGAAACAGGATGAAGAGACTGGGCAGTACCTTCCCAACGGAGCCGCAGCGAAGGCGGGACTCCATAAATCGATCAGCGATGCTGGTTGGCATCAATTTGTGCAGTACTGTAGCTACAAGGCAGCATGGGCCGGTAGGACCGTTGTGCAGGTTGACCCCAAGTACACCAGCCAAATTTGCTCAGGATGTGGGGCTGTGGTCAAGAAAACGTTAGAGGAGCGATGGCACAGTTGCTCATGTGGAACGGAGCTTGACCGGGACCACAATTCCGCCATCACCATCCTGGTCCGTGGCAAGCAACATCTTTGGGGCGGGACGCGTCCAACGCGGGTGACTGCGTAGAAGCCTCCGGTTTCTAACCGGGGGTACGTTCACAGATGGGTACTATGCTCAAGGGCGAGAGTATGCTATTATGGTGTTCATGAACCAGAGCGGCAGGAACGATAGAGAAGAGCTTCACGCAGTAGTGCGTGGACAAGTACAGGGAGTTGGTTTCCGTTACTTCGTCATTCAACGTGCCCTGGCGCTAAATTTGCGGGGATATGCGCGCAATCAGAGCGATGGCAACGTAGAAGTAGTGGCGCAGGGGGAGCATGCAGCGCTTGAACGCCTCCTTTTATTGCTTCGACTGGGGCCACCGTCGGCCGATGTCACCGAGGTGACTACGGAGTGGAGACAGCCAACTGAACATTTTAGCGGATTCCATGTTCGCTGGTAGTGTTGAAGAGGATAGAGCAAAGAATGATTGATCGTGAGATGGTAAAGAATGTAGCAAAACTGGCTCGCCTGGGCTTGAGCGAAGAAGAAATCGACATTTTTGGGAGCCAGCTCTCCGTGATTTTGGAGAATATCGCGATATTGAGAGAGGTCGATGTGAGCGGCGTTTCGCCGACGAGTCATGCCTCACGGCTGACAAATGTGATGCGTGAGGATATTGTGCAGCCGTCATTAAGCCCAGAAGTATTACTGGCAAATGCGCCGGCCCAGGAAGATAACTGCCTCAAGGTGCGCGCGGTGTTAGATGGAGGAGAGTCTTAAAGCATGGCTGAGTTGTACGAATTGACGATTATTGAAGCAGGGAACTTACTGCGACAACGGAAAATCTCGTCAGTTGAGTTGACACGCGCTCATCTTGATCGCATCAGGGCGGTAGAGGATAAGGTGAAGGCGTTCACGCTGGTGACCGATGAACTGGCAATGAAACAAGCGGAAGAGGCCGACCTGCACTTCAATCGTGGAGATACTGTGTCCCAGCTGACCGGCATTCCAATTGCAATAAAAGATGTCATTTGCACAAAGGGAATTACCACGACTTGCGGCTCCTATATGTTGAAAGACTTCAAGCCCCCTTATGATGCCATGGTGATGGAACGTTTGAATGCCGCAGGGATCGTGATGATGGGGAAGACGAACATGGACGAGTTCGCGATGGGTTCATCGACAGAACATTCGGCCTTCTTTCCTACGCACAATCCGTGGGACCTGGAGCGCGCTCCCGGAGGCAGCAGCGGCGGGTCGGCGGTGGCGGTGGCGGCAGGCATGGCGATGGGGGCTTATGGCAGCGACACAGGCGGCTCTATTCGCCAACCAGCCTCGTTGTGTAATGTGGTTGGGCTCAAGCCAACGTACGGGCGGGTCTCGCGTTATGGCCTGGTGGCATTTGCCTCTTCACTGGATCAAATTGGGCCTTTCGCACGGAACGCGCGCGACGCGGCTCTGTTGATGCAAGCAATCGCAGGACCGGACACGCGCGATGCGACATGCTCACCAACGGCGGTTCCCGATTACAGCGCCGGGCTAAATGGTAGCATCAATGGGTTACGCATTGGCGTGCCGCTGGAATACTGGGTGGAGGGTATGCAAGCAGGGGTGGTCAAGGCGGTGCGCGAGGATATCGAGATCTTGCGCGAGTTGGGGGCCGAGGTGAGCGAGGTTTCACTGCCACATACCAAGTACGGCGTTGCCGCGTACTATATCATCGCTCCGGCAGAGGCAAGTGCGAATCTGGCACGCTACGACGGCGTGAAATATGGCTATTCGTATCGTGACACCGACGATATGTGGGAGGCTCTGGATAAGACGCGGCAGTATGGTTTCGGGCAGGAAGTCAAGCGGCGCATTATGCTGGGCACGTACGCGCTCTCTTCTGGTTACTACGATGCTTACTATAAACAAGCAGAGAAGGTACGCGCTTTGATCACGCAGGATTTTGACCGGGCGTTTGAGCATTTCGATGTGCTGGTGAGTCCCACTACGCCTTCGGTGGCCTTCAAACTAGGCGAGATATCCGATCCCTATCAGATGTACCTGCAAGACGTGTTCACGCTGCCAGCGAACCTGGCGGGCGTCTGCGGTATCTCTATTCCTGGTGGATTCAGCGATGGATTGCCTGTGGGCCTACAATTACTGGGCAATGCCTTCGCCGAGGATGCTATTCTGCGAGTGGCGGACGCATTCGAGCGAGTGACGGATTATCATACGCGCTGGCCCAACATTTAATAGGTGGAAATATATTCAATGGGGCGACGTATTCTGGCGATTGTTTTATTGGTGGTGGCGATTAGTATTGCCATTATGACGCTCGTGCTGGCTTTTACGCCAGTGGGTAGCAGTTTGTTGAGTAGATTTGCGGTTACGCCAACGCCGACAGCGACACCATCGCCGACGCCCCTTCCTCCTACGCCAACGCCAACGCCCCCGAAGCCAGTTCTCACAGTGGTGGGTTCGCCGCCGAGGCTAAACGTGGGAGCGGCTTACCTGTTTGATAATGACACGGGTCATACGCTGGATGATTTTCATGGGGAGGTCCCGCGGCCGATGGCGAGTACCACGAAGATCATGACGGCGGTAGTTGCAATCCAGGCGGGAAATCTTGACCGGGTGATTACGATTCAGCAGGACGCGCTCAACGAGGTGAATAATAATAATGGGAGCACAGCATATCTGAGGGTTGGGGATCAGATTAAGCTGAGAGATTTGCTCTATGCGCTGCTGTTGCCTTCGGGAGATGACGCGGCGATAGCGATTGGCGATGGGATCAGCGGGAACACGCAGTCATTTGTGAACGTGATGAATATTTTCGCCTACCGGCTGAAATTGTTTCAGACGCACTATAGCAATCCCGATGGTTTAACCTACTACAATGCATCCAACAGGCCTTTGCCTGGAAATTATACTACAGGGTATGACCTGGTACGGCTGGCGCAGTATGCAATGAAGTTGCCTCTGTTCGCGGAGATTGTGAAGACGACGGAATATAGATTGGCTCCCTCGGCTCACCATCACGGCTACAACTGGCCCACGACTAATTCCTTGCTTGCGTATGCCAGTGATGCGCCTACAGTTAAAGTCTATGCGGGAGCTACGGGTATAAAGACAGGGTATACGGTTGAGGCGGGAGGGTGCCTGGTGTTCTCGGCAACACGTAACGGGCATGATCTGATGGGGGTGGTGCTGGGGAGCGCGAACAAGACATCGCGTTTTTTGGATGCTGTAACGCTGTTAAATTGGGGGTTTGGGTTGCCGTTGAAGGTGCCGAGCATGTAGAGCGTGTAACAAGAGTGAGTCTGAGAGACAAAAGGAAGGGCTGTATATTTTCTTATTTGCAGATACTAGCAAGGTCATGGTAAAATACGCTAACCAACATTACTGAACTGAAGCCAAATATACTGTTTGAATAGAGTACAATGTTATGCGCTACGCAATATTCACTGATATCCACGCCAACATTGAAGCACTGGAAGCCGTGCTAGCAAAAATTGATGAAATCGCAGAGGAAAAGCCTATTGACCAGATCTGGTTCCTTGGTGACCTGGTTGGTTATGGCCCTAATCCGAATGAATGTATCAAAACGTTACGAGAACGCACAGATGTAATCATTGCGGGAAACCATGACTGGGCAGCGGTGGGAAAGATCGACCTGGAAGATTTTAGCACGGCAGCACGCATCTCCGCAGAGTGGACCGCCGAGCAATTGACCGAAGAGCACCGCACATTTCTGGTCAATCTCCCGGAACGCATTGAGATTGACGAGTGCACGCTAGTGCACGGCAGCCCGTATGGCCCGCTCTGGGAGTACTTGACCTCTGAAGTGCTGGCGGAACGGAGTTTCCAGTACTTTACAAGTCGCTTCTGTTTTGTGGGACATACCCATGTGCCCGTCATCTTCCAGCAGCCTGACTCGATCGCCAATGCACCCACGCTGCCCCTGATGGAGCTTCCGAAAAACGGCCTATCGCAGAATGTGGAATCCTCTGATGAAGAACAGAGCGGCAACGAAGCAGAGTTAGTGTTGATTCAGCCTAACCTGTTGCCAACAAAAGTAGCGGCACATGCTGAAAGTGCTTACGCGGACCCGGAAACTGGACTGCCAGCCACGGAAGAAGAGGCTAACGCGGTGATCGAAGCCCATCAGCAAGATGCGGAGCAAATGCAGGGGGCTGAATCGACTTTTGTTATGATCACTGAAGAGCTGGTGGAAACCCAATCAGAAGATACTTTCATCACCACAGAAGAGAGCGCTTTCTCCGAGGAGGATTTGCTGCAAACGCCTCAGAATAACACTCTAGATGACGAGAACGGATCGCGCAAAGATGATGAGAGCAGCGAAGCGACTCTAAATGACAACGAAGAAGATATCAGTGTTGAAGATGAGAATAAACATGAAGAAAAAAACAAACTGAAGATGACGCGGTTAGCGAAGAAGTGGTGGTGGAGATTGACGTAGTCACGCCGGAAGAAGTTATTCTGAGCGCGGAAGATCGGCTAAACAGCGAAATTGAAGAGTTGTTAACGCTGTTGGGATTGAGCGAAAGTATGATCCAGGTGACGAACGAAATGCTTCTTCCACAAGAAGGACATTGGGTAGCACCCGAGGGATATCGCGCTATCGTCAATCCAGGAGGAGTGGGACAGCCTCGCGACGGAGATCCACGAGCAGCTTTTATGATCTATGATACTGAAAGAGGATTTGAATTCTACCGGGTGCCCTACGCGATTGATTTGACGCAAGAAAAGATCATCCAGGCTGGTTTACCACCGTACCTGGCGGCACGACTGTCCGTTGGTCGCTAACGGTCAATTGAGATGAAACTGGTTATTGGACTTGGAAATATGAAATTGGTGATCGGACTGGGGAATCCCGGCCCTCAATATGAACATACACGCCATAATGCGGGCTTTCGGGTGGTAGATCGATTTTGCTGAGCCAAACAGGGTTGGAAGTGGACGGAGAGGCGCAGTAGAGCGATCCTCGCCAGCGGCATGCTTGGAAATGAGAAAGTTGTGCTGGCCAAACCGATTACATACATGAACCTGAGCGGTGAGGCGGTGGGCGAACTGGTACGCTGGTACAAGGTGCAACCTGAGGATATACTGATTATCTGCGACGACCTTGATCTGCCGACCGGAAAAGTTCGGCTGCGGACAAGGGGCAGTTCGGGTGGACAGAATGGCCTGGATAACATTATGTTGCACCTGCATACGGATCGGATTCCGCGCTTGCGCGTCGGTATAGGCCGACCAACGAATAAACGGATGGACCCCAAAGACTATGTATTGAGCGTTCCCACAGGGGATGAGCGCATCTTGCTCGATGCAGCAGAAGAGCGGGCGACCGAGGCCATACAAATGGTGATCAAGCAGGGATTCGCGACAACGATGAATATTGTCAATGCTGATCCTGAGGCTGAGCAAAAAGCGGCGGAAAAAAGACAGCGACAGAAGGAACGCCAGGAAGAGGCACGCTTGCGGCGAGAAGCAGCTCAATCGGATCTTATTTCCAGCGAGTGAGTATTACTTCACGTTGGAAGAGGCGAGTGACGAACCAGATGGCCATGCGCAGCATGGCGTCTTAGAGTTGTTGTATTTGGAGGATTGAGTGACATTACGAGGACTACTTGCGCTGCAGACACAGCAGGCAGAGTTTCGCCGCCTGGTAGAGCAATTGCGTAAGGGTGAGGGTTTGCCAGCACTCACAGGAATTACCCGAGGCTGCCCGTCCGTTCGTGATTGCCGCCCTTGCTACAGGGGTGAAGCAGCCGCTCTTAGTGGTTGTTGAGGATGAGACACAGGCGAATCAGATGGTGGAGAGCCTGAAGGTATTTGTGGAGCAGCCCGATGATGTCCTCTATCTGCCTGATCGCGATGCATTACCTTACGAGCGGCTGATAAGCGATGCGCTGACGGCGCAGCAGCGAATGCGGGCCATGATAGCTTTAGCGGAGCAGGAACGCAATGTTATCGTCGTGTGCTCAGCGCGAGTATTGACACAGCCGGTAATGCCAGCGCAAGAACTCTCCGCGACACTGTATACCCTGCAAGTGGGCCAGGAAGTTGATCTGACGTTGATGTTGGAGCACCTTTATAACCTGGGTTACGAGCCTGTGGCGGAGGTGGAGGAACCGGGGCAGTTCAGTCATCGCGGTGGTATTGTTGATCTTTTTCCACCAACGCTGCCGCGGCCGGTGCGCGTTGAGTTTTTTGGCGATGAAATTGAGTCATTACGGACGTTTGACCAGGAGACGCAGCGATCACTCAATCCAATTGCCTCATGTGTCGTTTGCCCGGCCCGCGAAGCATTGCCCGTGCGCGGACCTGAAGCAGTCAAGGAACTGGAACAACTCCATAGCGAGATGCTGCATCGCGAGTGCGAGGAACGTTGGAAACGTGACTTAGAGGAACTACGACAGGGCCGCTCCTTCGAAGATATCACCTTTTACCTGCCGTACCTGCATAACGCGACGACGGTGCTGGATTACCTGCCTCGCAACGGCTTGCTCGTTCTTGACAACCCAGAAAGCCTGCAGAATCGCATCGCAGAGCTAGGCGAGCAGGCAGAGGAAATGAAGGAACGTTTTGAGCGTGACCGAGAGAACCCATCACAGCTGCACGACGCGCATTTCACCTGGAACCAGCTGGAACCGAAGATACAGCAGCGGAGACAACTCAATTTCGCCGGCATACTTTCCGCGGCGGAGGGTGAATTTGACGCGCATTTGCAGGGTGGCACAGAGAATCTGATGCCGCACTATAGCAGCGCCAGTTCGTATGGAGGACGGCTGCGAGCTTTTGTGCTGGACTGCCGCAAAGCGCTGAAAAATCGTGAGCGGGTGGTGATCGTGACAGCGCAGGCGCGGCGCATGGCGGAAGTATTGAGCGACGAGTCCATCCTGCATGACGAGACCATACACGCCAGCCCGGGGAGCCATATCCACACACTGCCGGAAGCTGGTACAGTCACGCTAATCCAGAGTCAGTTGATGGAGGGTTGGCAATCGCGCGCGCTTGCGTTGTCAGTGTATACCGATACAGAAATCTTTGGCTGGTCAAGGAGGCGCAATGCGCTGCGGCGTAAGCCGGTGACTCCTGCGTCATTTCTGGCCGAGGTCAATCCCGGGGACTATGTGGTGCATCAAGAGCATGGGATAGGGCGCTTTGAGGGACTTGTCAAGTTGAATATGACGGGGGTTGAACGTGAATACCTGCTGATACATTATGCTGGCACCGATAAGCTGTACATACCGACCGATCAACTTGATCGCGTAACCCGCTTTATTGGTATGGGAGACTCTGTTCCCGCACTCAGCAAGCTAGGGACGACGGAGTGGACACGCGTCAAGTCGAAGGTCAAAGAGAATGTACAGGACATCGCACGAGATCTTCTACGGCTGTATAGCGAGCGAGAGGCGTCAAAAGGCTTTGCTTATGCTCCAGATTCTGAGCAGCCCTGGCTACAAGAACTCGAAGACGCGTTTCCCTACGAGGAGACACCAGACCAGATACGGGCCATTGAAGAGGTAAAGGCGGATATGGAGCGGCCAAGGCCAATGGATCGATTGGTCTGTGGTGATGTTGGTTATGGCAAAACAGAGGTGGCTCTGCGTGCTGCATTCAAGGCCGTGCTTGACCAACGACAGGTAGCCATACTTGTACCCACGACGATCCTGGCGCTACAGCATTTCAATACGTTCGAGGAGCGGCTGAAACCCTACCCTGTGCGGGTCGAACTGCTGAGTCGCTTTCGCTCGGAGAAGGAACAGAAGCAGATATTAGAGGACCTGGCCTTTGGGAAGGTAGATATCGTCATTGGTACGCACCGCCTGTTACAAAAAGACCTCGTGTTCAACAATCTCGGCCTGCTTGTTGTTGACGAAGAGCAGCGTTTTGGTGTAACGCACAAAGAGCGACTGAAGCAGTTGCGCAAAGAAATCGATGTGCTGACCATGACCGCGACGCCGATACCGCGCACGCTGCATATGTCGCTGGTCAACCTGCGGGATATGAGCGTCATAGAGACACCGCCGCAAGAGCGATTGCCTATTCGTACGACCATACGAGAGTACGATGAAAGTTTAATTCGCGAGGCGATTTTGCGCGAGATTGACCGGGGAGGGCAGGTGTTCTTTGTGCACAACCGCGTACAGGGTATTCAGGTGATCGCGCAGAAGCTGCAACGGCTGGTGCCAGAGGCACGCTTCGTGGTTGGGCATGGACAAATGGCCGAAGATCAGTTGGAACGGGTGATGATAGATTTTTCGAACGGTGAATATGACGTACTGATCGCCACCACTATCATTGAGAACGGCCTGGATATTCCTAACGCCAATACGATTATCGTGAATAACTCGGCTTACTTCGGCCTGGCGCAGCTTTATCAATTGCGGGGGCGCGTTGGCCGGGCCACTCAACAGGCTTATGCCTACTTTCTCTATAATAAGGACGCGAAACTGACGCCTATCCAGGAGAAGCGCCTACGGGCCATTTTCGAAGCTACCGAGTTAGGAGCTGGCTTCCGCATCGCAATGAAAGACCTTGAAATCCGGGGAGCGGGAAATTTGCTGGGCGCTGAACAGTCTGGCTTTATGAACTCTGTCGGTTTTGATTTGTATTGTAAATTGCTGGCCGAGGCAGTGCAGGAACTGCAGGGGAAAAAGGCCGAACTGGCCACGCCGACGGCATTGGTCGATCTGCCGCTTGATTCATACTTACCGGACGAGTACATTGGAGATCGCACACTGAAGGTGAATTTCTATCAACGGCTCGCGAATCTGAACCGGCCAGAACAAGTAGATGTAATGAGCGCGGAGCTGAATGATAGGTTTGGGGCGCCACCTCCGCCAGTACAAAACTTGTTAGCAATGGTGCGTATGAAGGTGGAGGCAGCGGCGCTAGGCTTTGAGGCCATTTCATTGAAGGATAATGAACTGGTACTGACAGTGAAACGCACAATAGTGCCCAACCGCATTGTGCTCTATCGTCGTTTCCGTAATGAAGCTCGTGTGCAACAGGGAGTTATTCGTATACCCCGCAGACTTTTCGGCGCGAACTGGTTTGAGCAACTACGCGAGCTACTGCCCGCAATTACGGTGGCCGCCTGAGCGAGGCTTAGATGGAGATCAAGTCCTGCTCGCGCAGTTCAGAGAGAAGCCGTTCTATCTCCTGGACGCTCTTCCTTGTACAACGAGAAAGGTCGGAGATGGTCCTACGCCCATCAACCAACAGATATATCGAGCGTTGAGGGCGAGTTAGCGGTAACGACAATACATCGCGTTCCCCCCCCACTTTTTGAGGAACGAGCCACTCGAGTTCCGGTGTAGCAGGTGATGCATTAAGACCAGTAGCTTTGTTGGTATTGTCAGAATCACCCGCCCTCCTGGCTACTTCTCTGATACCGGCATTTGCCGGTGGAAGACGAGAGGGAGTGGTCGGCATAGAAGTATTTGTATTCACCTGCGAAGGCTTTGCGGAAAGCGGAGAGGTTTGAGCATTAGCGGCTACAGCATTGCTAGCGCTCGTGGGAATCGCGGAAGAAATAGTGGCAGACGTACGTAGCTCCTCGACATTGAAAGAAAAATAAACCTGGTGCCAGCTTAGCATCCATGAGAGAGCTTCCTGACCAGACAATTGTCCGGCGTGTGCAAAGGTAGGCTGGCCTCCTTGAAAGTATATTTCTCCTTCTTCTAAGCGGCCTGCATGAAAGCGCTCGACGCTCAATGAGCCGCTTTGCCTGCGCATTCGGACTAGTTCTAATAGATCACTCAGACTATCCGCTGCATTATCTCTGCCCTTTGTCATGGCACGCAGTCTCCCCTTGTAAGATATCTTAAATACATTTTTTATACAGAAGTAACCTAAAAGACCGAAGGTTACACAATTATTACTACCGAAATATGTATTTCTTACCCATAATTCTACGTGGCTTCATATATCAGTTATACCATAGTTATGGACGGATGAGGAAGAAGTAAGTATCTTATTTAGGGGACTTTTTAGCAATCTTAATAAAATTTTGATGAGGGGATTTTGTTGTATTTCAAACGAGAAGAGCAAGCGCTCACAGCCTCACTTCTCGTTTGAAACATAAAAAGTTCGTTAGCGTTTTGTGTGCATGAGGTGGAACATCAAGGCCTGTTTGTAATCAAAAAGGCTGGCCTGGCCATTTTTGATGACCTGGTTACAGAGGTTGAGCAGGTTAAAGACAACCTGCAGATGGGTTTCATCGAAACTATTTTGCTGACGCAGTAGCTCGAGTAATTGGGATGGACTTTGATTAGCAATTTCCAGGCCTGAACAAATGGCCTCAATACGGAGCCAGACAATCAGTTGATAGCGCAGTTGTTCAAAAATAGCCATATCTTCTTCGCTCACCAGGACAGCTGCGCTCTCGCGCTGGGTAGTAGAGAGGCTGGTTGGCATGGTCTGTGGGAGCCCACGCACCTGGACGGGGATGGGAGGAGCAGGAGGTGGAACTGTTTCATGAACAGGCATTGGCGGTGCAGTTGGTATAGTAACGCCTGGAGATTTTACAGGAACGGCTGCTGATGCGACTGAGAGAATCGAAGGTTCGACAGGTAAGGAAACCGGCTCCGCCTTCGGGAGAGAAACAGGCGCAGCAGTATTCCAAGCGGGATTTACGGGAGAGGTACTCTTCTGACCCGGGAGAGTTGAAGCACCGCGTCCGTTGACCTGCGGTGTAGGTTTACTGATCGGTCCGGTCGGTAAGTTGGAGACAGTATTTACATGACGCTCAACTTCGCTGGGGGCCTTACCGTTAGTTAGAGGTGCAGTCAGAGGCTGATTCGTGCGACGAGCAGGGGCATTCGCAGGTCGCACTTCGCTCTGTTGTAGCGCGGGTTTAATTTCTCCGCGAACCTCTTGCAATTGCTGCTGCAATATCATGGTCGAGGAAGAAATTTGGTTCCAGGTTGGTTCAGAACGTCCCGTAATATTCGTAGCAGACCAGGAAGAAACAGGGCGTGGACTGCCAAACGGAGGATTTTGCTGGTGCTGACCCATTAAGTGACCACGCAAGCCCTGCACTACTGATAGAGCGGAAGTCCCAATTAGCATACGGATATCAGCCATGCGCTTACGCCCCTGCTCTCCAAAGAAGCTGCGGTTTCGTTGAACGAAGTGAATGAAAAGGCGCTCAATATAGTGCTGAAAATCAGGTGACATAAGGTCTACGCGATTCCAGGCAGTGAAATCAAACGAACTCAAGTAAAGCCAAACCTCCTGGCGCTTTGAGCGATCAACCGGACGGGAGCGCAGTGAATCGGTGCGATAATCAAAAAAGCGGGGATAGCAAAAATGAGCAATCAGCGTCTCCGCCAATTCAGCCTTCAAGCGTGCAAGTTCAGCTGGCGGAAGCTGACCTATCAAAACGCCCATTATCACAACCTCTTTCATTGTGCTATGCGATGAATATGTAACGCGCCCTATTGGCGCTCCTCATCCGGGGAATACTAGGGAACGATCGTGATTGTCGCCAATTGTAGTGCATTAGTTCCCTGAGTTGGGACTATTGTAGCTGGTGCCTGAGAAATATGCAATGGCAACCAATTCTGCTCACCCACCATGGTGCTAAACGGGTGAGTTACCGGCAAAAGCGCGACTGAAATATGAGCTAGCCCATTTGGAATATGGGAACCGCTCAGGCTAAAGACTCTACTTGTGAGACGCTGTACGAGGCCTGTTTTCCAGGTATTTGTCGGGCACCAGGCAAGGGGCGGAACATCTACGCTGACAATATGTTTACCGCCATTCTTGTCGGTAACGAGCACGACGCTCTGCAACGGATGGAGGGTAGGCTTACTGACCTGCCAATAGGTGGTTATTTGCATATATCCCGCATCCAAACTAAACCTATCGGCAGCCGAGACACTATAGCCGATCAAGTTCATCGTATCAGTACCATCAGAGCTACTAAAAGTGACATGTAAAGGATGGAGGACTTGCTTTGGTGGAACAGCTATATACGAACAGAAATTATCCGAAGGATTGAATAATAGATCGTCAAGGTCGCTTGTATCTGAAGAAGGTGAATAAGGTAGAGCCGCAGGCGGGGCTATTCCTCTTTTGCTTGCGCTGCAGACACAGCGGGCAGAGTTTCGCCGCCTGGTAGAGCAATTGCGTAAGGGTGAGGGTTTGCCAGCACTCACAGGAATTACCGAGGCTGCCCGTCCGTTCGTGATTGCCGCCCTTGCTACAGGGGTGAAGCAGACGCTCTTAGTGGTTGTTGAGGATGAGACACAGGCGAATCAGATGGTGGAGAGCCTGAAGGTATTTGTGCAGCAGCCCGATGATGTCCTCTATCTGCCTGATCGCGATGCATTACCTTACGAGCGGCTGATAAGCGATGCGCTGACGGCGCAGCAGCGAATGCGGGCCATGATAGCTTTAGCGGAGCAGGAACGCAATGTTATCGTCGTGTGCTCAGCGCGAGTATTGACACAGCC
This sequence comes from uncultured Chloroflexia bacterium, assembly GCA_963775585.1. GTDB lineage: Bacteria > Chloroflexota > Ktedonobacteria > Ktedonobacterales > Ktedonobacteraceae > UBA11361. Next base: position 110,085 of record CAVZJN010000064.1, read on the forward strand.
GGTAATGCCAGCGCAAGAACTCTCCGCGACACTGTATACCCTGCAAGTGGGCCAGGAAGTTGATCTGACGTTGATGTTGGAGCACCTTTATAACCTGGGTTACGAGCCTGTGGCGGAGGTGGAGGAACCGGGGCAGTTCAGTCATCGCGGTGGTATTGTTGATCTTTTTCCGCCAACGCTGCCGCGGCCGGTGCGCGTTGAGTTTTTTGGCGATGAAATTGAGTCATTACGGACGTTTGACCAGGAGACGCAGCGATCACTCAATCCAATTGCCTCATGTGTCGTTTGCCCGGCCCGCGAAGCATTGCCCGTGCGCGGACCTGAAGCAGTCAAGGAACTGGAACAACTCCATAGCGAGATGCTGCATCGCGAGTGCGAGGAACGTTGGAAACGTGACTTAGAGGAACTACGACAGGGCCGCTCCTTCGAAGATATCACCTTTTACCTGCCGTACCTGCATAACGCGACGACGGTGCTGGATTACCTGCCTCGCAACGGCTTGCTCGTTCTTGACAACCCAGAAAGCCTGCAGAATCGCATCGCAGAGCTAGACGAGCAGGCAGAGGAAATGAAGGAACGTTTTGAGCGTGACCGAGAGAACCCATCACAACTGCACGACGCGCATTTCACCTGGAACCAGTTGGAACCGAAGATACAGCAGCGGCGACAACTCAATTTCGCCGGCATACTTTCCGCGGCAGAGGGTGAATTTGACGCGCATTTGCAGGGTGGTACAGAGAATCTGATGCCGCACTATAGCAGCGCCAGTTCGTATGGAGGACGGCTGCGAGCTTTTGTGCTGGACTGCCGCAAAGCGCTGAAAAATCGTGAGCGGGTGGTGATCGTGACAGCGCAGGCGCGGCGCATGGCGGAAGTATTGAGCGACGAGTCCATCCTGCATGACGAGACCATACACGTCAGCCCGGGGAGCCATATCCACACACTGCCGGAAGCTGGTACGGTCACGCTAATCCAGGGTCAGCTGATGGAGGGTTGGCAATCGCGCGCGCTTGCGTTGTCAGTGTATACCGATACAGAAATCTTTGGCTGGTCAAGGAGGCGCAATGCGCTGCGGCGTAAGCCGGTGACTCCTGCGTCATTTCTGGCCGAGGTCAATCCCGGGGACTATGTGGTGCATCAAGAGCATGGGATAGGGCGCTTTGAGGGACTTGTCAAGTTGAATATGACGGGGGTTGAACGCGAATACCTGCTGATACATTATGCTGGCACCGATAAGCTGTACATACCGACCGATCAACTTGATCGCGTAACCCGCTTTATTGGTATGGGAGACTCTGTTCCCGCACTCAGCAAGCTAGGGACGACGGAGTGGACACGCGTCAAGTCGAAGGTCAAAGAGAATGTACAGGACATCGCACGAGATCTTCTACGGCTGTATAGCGAGCGAGAGGCGTCAAAAGGCTTTGCTTATGCTCCAGATTCTGAGCAGCCCTGGCTACAAGAACTCGAAGACGCGTTTCCCTACGAGGAGACACCAGACCAGATACAGGCCATTGAAGAGGTAAAGGCGGATATGGAGCGGCCAAGGCCAATGGATCGATTGGTCTGTGGCGATGTTGGTTATGGCAAAACAGAGGTGGCTCTGCGTGCTGCATTCAAGGCCGTGCTTGACCAACGACAGGTAGCTATACTTGTACCCACGACGATCCTGGCGCTACAGCATTTCAATACGTTCATGGAGCGTCTGAAACCCTACCCTGTGCGGGTCGAACTGCTGAGTCGCTTTCGCTCGGAGAAGGAACAGAAGCAGATATTAGAGGACCTGGCCTTTGGGAAGGTAGATATCGTCATTGGTACGCACCGCCTGTTACAAAAAGACATCGTGTTCAACAATCTCGGCCTGCTTGTTGTTGACGAAGAGCAGCGTTTTGGTGTAACGCACAAAGAGCGACTGAAGCAGTTGCGCAAAGAAATCGATGTGCTGACCATGACCGCGACGCCTATACCGCGCACGCTGCATATGTCGCTGGTCAACCTGCGGGATATGAGCGTCATAGAGACACCGCCGCAAGAGCGATTGCCTATTCGTACGACCATACGAGAGTACGATGAAAGTTTAATTCGCGAGGCGATTTTGCGCGAGATTGACCGGGGAGGGCAGGTGTTTTTTGTGCACAACCGCGTACAGGGTATTCAGGTGATCGCGCAGAAGCTGCAACGGCTGGTGCCAGAGGCACGCTTCGTGGTTGGGCATGGACAAATGGCCGAAGATCAGTTGGAACGGGTGATGATAGATTTTTCGAACGGCGAATATGACGTACTGATCGCCACCACTATCATTGAGAACGGCCTGGATATTCCTAACGCCAATACGATTATCGTGAATAACTCAGCTTACTTCGGCCTGGCGCAGCTTTATCAATTGCGGGGGCGCGTTGGCCGGGCCACTCAACAGGCTTATGCCTACTTTCTCTATAATAAGGACGCGAAACTGACGCCTATCCAGGAGAAGCGCCTACGGGCCATTTTCGAGGCTACCGAGTTGGGAGCTGGCTTCCGCATCGCAATGAAAGACCTTGAGATCCGGGGAGCGGGAAATTTGCTGGGCGCTGAACAGTCTGGCTTTATGAATTCTGTCGGTTTTGATTTGTATTGTAAATTGCTGGCCGAGGCAGTGCAGGAACTGCAGGGGAAAAAGGCCGAACTGGCCACGCCGACTGCATTGGTCGATCTGCCGCTTGATTCATACTTACCGGACGAGTACATTGGAGATCGCACGCTGAAGGTGAATTTCTATCAACGGCTCGCGAATCTGAACCGGCCAGAACAAGTAGATGCAATGAGCGCGGAGCTGAATGATAGGTTTGGGGCGCCACCTCCGCCAGTACAAAACTTGTTAGCAATGGTGCGTTTGAAGGTGGAGGCAGCGGCGCTAGGCTTTGAGGCCATTTCATTGAAGGATAATGAACTGGTACTGACAGTGAAACGCACAATAGTGCCCAACCGCATTGTGCTCTATCGTCGTTTCCGTAATGAAGCTCGTGTGCAACAGGGAGTTATTCGTATACCCCGCAGACTTTTCGGCGCGAACTGGTTTGAGCAGCTACGCGAGCTACTGCCCGCAATTACGGTGGCCGCCTGAGCGAGGCTTAGATGGAGATCAAGTTCTGCTCGCGCAGTTCAGTGAGAAGCCGTTCTATCTCCTGGACGCTCTTCCTTGTACAACGGGAAAGGTCGGAGATGGTCCTACGCCCATCAACCAACAGATATATCGAGCGTTGAGGGCGAGTTAGCGGTAACGACAATACATCGCGTTCCCCCCCCACTTTTTGAGGAACGAGCCACTCGAGTTCCGGTGTAGCAGGTGATGCATTAAGACCAGTAGCTTTGTTGGTATTGTCAGAATCACCCGCCCTCCTGGCTACTTCTCTGATACCGGCATTTGCCGGTGGAAGACGAGAGGGAGTGGTCGGCATAGAAGTATTTGTATTCACCTGCGAAGGTTTTGCGGAAAGCGGAGAGGTTTGAGCATTAGCGGCTACAGCATTGCTAGCGCTCGTGGGAAACGCGGAAGAAATAGTGGCAGACGTACGTAGCTCCTCGACATTGAAAGAAAAATAAACCTGGTGCCAGCTTAGCATCCATGAGAGAGCTTCCTGACCAGACAATTGTCCGGTGTGTGCAAAGGTAGGCTGGCCTCCTTGAAAGTATATTTCTCCTTCTTCTAAGCGGCCTGCATGAAAGCGCTCGACGCTCAATGAGCCGCTTTGCCTGCGCATTCGGACTAGTTCTAATAGATCACTCAGACTATCCGCTGCATTATCTCTGCCCTTTGTCATGGCACGCAGTCTCCCCTTGTAAGATATCTTAAATACATTTTTTATACAGAAGTAACCTAAAAGACCGAAGGTTACACAATTATTACTACCGAAATATGTATTTCTTACCCATAATTCTACGTGGCTTCATATATCAGTTATACCATAGTTATGGACGGATGAGGAAGAAGTAAGTATCTTATTTAGGGGACTTTTTAGCAATCTTAATAAAATTTTGATGAGGGGATTTTGTTGTATTTCAAACGAGAAGAGCAAGCGCTCACAGCCTCACTTCTCGTTTGAAACATAAAAAGTTCGTTAGCGTTTTGTGTGCATGAGGTGGAACATCAAGGCCTGTTTGTAATCAAAAAGGCTGGCCTGGCCATTTTTGATGACCTGGTTACAGAGGTTGAGCAGGTTAAAGACAACCTGCAGATGGGTTTCATCGAAACTATTTTGCTGACGCAGTAGCTCGAGTAATTGGGATGGACTTTGATTAGCAATTTCCAGGCCTGAACAAATGGCCTCAATACGGAGCCAGACAATCAGTTGATAGCGCAGTTGTTCAAAAATAGCCATATCTTCTTCGCTCACCAGGACAGCTGCGCTCTCGCGCTGGGTAGTAGAGAGGCTGGTTGGCATGGTCTGTGGGAGCCCACGCACCTGGACGGGGATGGGAGGAGCAGGAGGTGGAACTGTTTCATGAACAGGCATTGGCGGTGCAGTTGGTATAGTAACGCCTGGAGATTTTACAGGAACGGCTGCTGATGCGACTGAGAGAATTGAAGGTTCGACAGGTAAGGAAACCGGCTCTGCCTTCGGGAGAGAAACAGGCGCAGCAGTATTCCAAGCGGGATTTACGGGAGAGGTACTCTTCTGACCCGGGAGAGTTGAAGCACCGCGTCCGTTGACCTGCGGTGTAGTTTTACTGATCGGTCCGGTCGGTAAGTTGGAGACAGCATTTACATGATGCTCAACTTCGCTGGGGGCCTTACCGTTAGTTAGAGGTGCAGTCAGAGGCTGATTCGTGCGACGAGCAGGGGCATTCGCAGGTCGCACTTCGCTCTGTTGTGGCGCGGGTTTAATTTCTCCGCGAACCTCTTGCAATTGCTGCTGCAATATCATGGTCGAGGAAGAAATTTGGTTCCAGGTTGGTTCAGAACGTCCCGTAATATTCGTAGCAGACCAGGAAGAAACAGGGCGTGGACTGCCAAACGGAGGATTTTGCTGGTGCTGACCCATTAAGTGACCACGCAAGCCCTGCACTACTAATAGAGCGGAAGTCCCAATTAACATACGGATATCAGCCATGCGCTTACGCCCCTGCTCTCCAAAGAAGCTGCGGTTTCGTTGAACGAAGTGAATGAAAAGGCGCTCAATATAGTGCTGAAAATCAGGTGACATAAGGTCTACGCGATTCCAGGCAGTGAAATCAAACGAACTCAAGTAAAGCCAAACCTCCTGGCGCTTTGAGCGATCAACCGGACGGGAGCGCAGTGAATCGGTGCGATAATCAAAAAAGCGGGGATAGCAAAAATGAGCAATCAGCGTCTCCGCCAATTCAGCCTTCAAGCGTGCAAGTTCAGCTGGCGGAAGCTGACCTATTAAAACGCCCATTATCACAACCTCTTTCATTGTGCTATGCGATGAATATGTAACGCGCCCTATTGGCGCTCCTCATCCGGGGAATACTAGGGAACGATCGTGATTGTCGCCAATTGTAGTGCATTAGTTCCCTGAGTTGGGACTATTGTAGCTGGTGCCTGAGAAATATGCAATGGCAACCAATTCTGCTCACCCACCATGGTGCTAAACGGGTGAGTTACCGGCAAAAGCGCGACTGAAATATGAGCTAGCCCATTTGGAATATGGAAACCGCTCAGGCTAAAGACTCTACTTGTGAGACGCTGTACGAGGCCTGTTTTCCAGGTATTTGTCGGGCACCAGGCAAGGGGCGGAACATCTACGCTGACAATATGTTTACCGCCATTCTTGTCGGTAACGAGCACGACGCTCTGCAACGGATGGAGGGTAGGCTTACTGACCTGCCAATAGGTGGTTATTTGCATATATCCCGCACCCAAACTAAACCTATCGGCAGCCGAGACACTATAGCCGATCAAGTTCATCGTATCAGTACCATCAGAGCTACTAAAAGTGACATGTAAAGGATGGAGGACTTGCTTTGGTGGAACAGCTATATACGAACAGAAATTATCTGAAGGATTGAAAAATAGATCATCAAGGTCGCTTGTATCTGAAGAAGGTGAATAAGGTAGAGCCGCAGGCGGGGTTATTCCTCTTTTGAGCAAGAGATAACCATCCTGGGCCGCTAAAACACCATAATTGCCTCTCTGCAAGACCTTTTTCACTTCATGCGTATAGTCAGGCGAACCATAAAAGGGATAGACATCGCTGCTCACGTCAAGGAAAATATCATCAGCACTGTCATCTGCGTAAGGAAAGAGATAAATCTCGGGCCGCTCGCTCAAATGTGGAGCCAGGCTTGATTGTGCCGATACTGATGCATCTTGCGGTATCATGTCAATAAAGTGCTGTGCAAGTGCGGTATGGGCTGTGATCTGAGTTGAGGGCCAATGAAAGCTTTGTCCAAATGGTATATTACTATTGAAAGTATCCGCCTTCACTGTACTGAAGAGAACATAGGCCAACAGTACTACCAGCAGCGCTGGAGAAACCCAACGAGGCTCACTTCTCGTGCGAACGATAGGATTACTACTTTCCTGTGACTTACCGCGCGACAGACGCACTTGAGAAAGTACCCAGTGCGCCAACCAGATGATAAGCACAATAGCCTCGATGGTTGAAAAAATCAGGACAGGTACAATCTCGGCATTGTACTGAAAGAAGCCACTATACATATTCTGGTCAGAACTAAGCAAGTTTAAGGCCAGCGAAGGCAAGGCCAACACGAAAACCCACGGAGCCAGCAGTGGGAGGTAACCTGCTGGATTGAGGAGCAAACGAAGATAGTAATTATGATCATGATCCAACACATGCTGCTTGAGTATGCTTCCCGGATGCAACAATATGTTGCGAGCTATTTGGACGGGGCCATTACCGAGATAGGCATAGCGTGAAGAAAGTAGTGAATGACCAGTGGGGCTAAAGAAGTGGAAGATGAGCAAAACCAGACCGATCCAGCCGATGGCAAGCCCAATCAATGCAAGACCACTGCGCAAGCGATGTTGAAAGACGATTGACCAGAGGCCAAAGAGGGCGATAAGGACGCATATCTCTTCTTTGCAAGCCATCGACAGAATGGCGAAGACAATCAGCCAGACGGTACGGCGCGTATACATGAAATAGAGGGTGAAAAGTAAAAAGGAAGCAGTGAAGGTGACGGCATGGAAATCACTGACCAGGGCGTATTGCTGGGCAGGATAGAGCAAATAGAGCAGGGCTATGGCGACTCCAGCCCACTCATTTCGCAGGCGCAGGCGGGCGAGCCAGAAAGCAGGAAACGCACCGCTTGCGACCACAAGGGTTTGTATTACGAGCAGTGTTTTTGGGTTAGACCAGAGCAGATAGAAGAACGAAACGGGAAAGAGAATCGGCTCAAAGTGAATAGCAAAACGCGAAATACCATCTAGACTATAGCAGTTAGTATCATGAACGATATTACAGATTGTTTGATGTAACATCTGTCCATTGATCGTATTCCAGATAGCCTGATCCATAATTCCCAGGTCCTCGGCATTGGTCAGAAATGCGTCGTGCCGACCAGTCAAGTAGAAGATAAAATAGACTGAGAAGAGGAGAGCCAGAAAGGCTACGACGCTCGTCGCCAGCCAGAACATACGTGTATGGGGTAGAGGATCAGGCGCTGGGTAGAGAAAGAAGCGATTGCCCCAGACAGACATACGTTTGCGCCATGTAGCATTAATCACTTGCTACACCTCGTTCTACTAGCCTCGGAGATTCATCTGTAGAGGATGTATTATTTTCTGCTTGCTTGTTTTGATCTTCAGGGATCGAGTTTTGCATTGAGGCTTGCTCTTGTTGGATGGCACGCACTTGCACCTGGCCATCACCGCTCAGGTAGGCAACCCCGACACATAACAGTTCAGCCGCGGTGGAGACGACCCGCGAAAGCAGGGCGATAATCGCAACCAGGCCTACAGGGATGGCGGGCAGGGCGAGATGAAAGAGGACGCCAATCGCTAATTCACGGAAGCCAATACCACTTGGTGTGATGAAAGTGACGAAACCAAAGTCCCAGGCAATGGCGTAGATGCCGATGCAGATTGGCAATGCTGCCAGTGGCGTTTGCGGCCAGAGCGCGAGCACCAACACAAAGAAGGCGCATCCCGCGACAAACCAGCTGGCGAACCACGCCAGAGTGATAAGCAAGATGTCTGCATAACTGAGTGTTAAAACGACGGGGTCGCGCTTCAAAAGGCGCAGGGCGGTATTGAGTAGCCCGTTAAGGATACGGGGATGCAGCACGATCAGCAGCGCAAGGAAGGAGACCATGCCAAGCACGATGATGAAGGAGCTTTGAAAGAGTGAACCCACCGTACCCAAATTCCCCCAGAAGAGCAGGCTGACCGCGAAGATCAATGCTCCTGCCGCCAGCTTTGTAACGAGTTCAACGGTCATACTGGCAAAGGCAATGGGTCGCGAAACGCCGTACTTTCCCACCCACAGGATACGTGTCAGGACATGCCAGACATTACCAGGGATATAGCGTACAAATTCTGAGGCCAGGTAGATGCGCAGGCACACGCGTAGGGGCAGATGATGACCCAACCGCCGTAGAACTGCTTGCCAAATCAGCCCATACGACATTTCCTGGAGTATGAAGCCCAAAAATGACAATGCCAGCAGCCAGTAATTCCATTGATGGACGCTGGCGTTAAGCTCATTCCAATCCCCCCAATCGCGTATCTTATACAGTAAGGAGGCGACGACCAGTATGGGCAAGCCAATCTGTAGTACACGCTTGCCGATTGTTTTCACTGCAGGGTGTTGCATCAATCGAGTTCCTGCCTGATACTATACTCTTCCCCTGGCTGGAAGGCGTAATGACGGATCATCTCGCTTTGCAGGCCTGTCAAAACAAACTGGACGCCGAAGATCATCAAGAGGATTCCAACGAAGAGCAGCGGCTGGTCACGAATTTGCTGACCCACAAAGATGCGGCGAGCCACGACAAAACCGTCAACCAGAACACCAATAAAGAATGTCCAGAATCCGAGAGGGCCAAAGAGCCGCAGCGGAGTGCGCAAGAAAGTGGTAAGGAAGAGTACATTGAGCAGGTCGATCAGGCCACGAGCGAAACGCCTGGCGCCGAACTTGGAGACGCCGTAGAGACGAGGATGGTGACGCACTTTGATCTCTGTGATGCGGAAGCCACGCCAGTGAGCCATAACGGGTACAAAGCGGTGGAATTCACCATAGAGTTTGAAGTGTATATCGTCGACAACTTCACGGCGATAGGCTTTGAAGCCGTTGTTGATATCATGCAGGTGGACACCGGTTAAGGTGCTGACCATGCCGTTAAAGACGCGGGAAGGGAAGGTTTTCGTGATGGGATCGAGGCGCGGGAATTTCCAGCCGGAAACGAGATCGTAGCCTTCGTCGAGCTTTGCCAGGAAATTGGGGATCTCTTCCGGGTCGTCCTGTAAATCGCCGTCCATGGTAAAAATGATTTCGCCACGGCAGTGCTCGAAGCCCGCCACAAGCGCTGGAGTCTTGCCAAAGTTGCGGCGGAAGCGTATGACATGTACGAGACCGGGATGCGCTTCATGTATTTTTTTCAGTTCAGCGAAAGTGTTATCGGTACTACCGTCGTCTACAAAGATGACTTCGTAGCTCTGTCCAAGGGCATCGAGTTGGGCAGATAATTTTTCAAATAAGATGGCGATACTCTGTTCTTCGTTCATTACAGGAACAACGAATGATATGGCAACCTGTTGCTCTGTTGACTCTGGCTCAGAAGTCGATATTTCTGGTTCGATTGTATGCTTTGGTGGTGTTTTTGTCTGCTGCATATTTGATGTTCTCCACGGCTCGCCTGCTCAGGTAGATGTTTGTTGTGATGGTCATACCGTACCTACCGCCTGTGATTGCCGCTCATTATAGCATATTGTCTGCTGAAAGCAGTAGAAGATGGTACCTTTTCTTTTTCGCCGATTGCGACGGCGCGTAATCAAGGGTTGAAGGGATACGTCCGGCAGGGGCTGTGGCCCCTGCATCCACAGTTATATGCTTATTTTGACGCTTGCCAGATTGTTTCTTTAATAAATAGAACGGATGAAGAGCGGAAAGGGACACGATTCAGGAGAAAATAGTAAAGAAGTCTGGGCGATCGGAGGTGAGGGAATCGACGCCGAGGGCGGCGAGGCGTTGGAGTTCTTTTCTGTTGTTAACGGTCCAGACACCCAATTTGAAGCCGTGCTGGTGGGCAATAGCAGGCATAGAGGGAGTGAAAAGGTCTCTGTCCATGTTGATCCAGTTGCAGCCGAGGGCGGTGGCCTGGCTCATCAATATATCAAAGGCGTCGCTCTGGCCGGCGTTCCAGCTGTCTTTTGAGACGAGGGCACCCGTGGGCAGTGCAGGTTCGATGGATTTGATGTGCGGAAGGACTGTCCAGTCAAACGAGATGATGAGGACCTGGTCAAGCATGCCGGCGCTGCGCACTTCTTCGAGGACGGCTTCAACGATATAGGGATAGTGACCATACCGGCCATCGCGTTTGCTGGGTTTGATTTCGATATAGACCTGAACGTGGCCCCTGGCGAGGTCGAGGACTTCTCGCAGGATGGGTATCTGTTGTGGCTCGGGCCAGCCGCCACGGTAGTGGGCAGCGACTTTGAGGCTGCGCAGGTAGGCAAAGTCGAGGTCGAGGATGTTGCCATGGCCGTTGGTGAGTTTGTCGACGGTATAGTCGTGAAAGACGATAGCATGACCATCGCGGCTCATGTGGACGTCACATTCTATAGCGTCGATGGGGAGGGTGAGAGCGTTGCGAAAGGCGGCCCGGGTGTTTTCAGGGGCGAGATGGGAGCCGCCGCGATGGGCGACGCGTTGTACAGAGTTAGTCATAGGGTTGTTGCTCTCCACTATACACAATTGGTTATTCACAACTTCAATCATATCACGCGGAGCGGGATGGATGGCAAGGGGAGCTTTTGTTGTATAGTATAAAAAATACAGAAAGGATATTGTAAGATGGTACTGAAAGTTGGTATGAAGGGGGAGGCCAGCACGCTGGTTGTGCATGAAAATACGGCTGCGGCTGTTGGCGCTGGCGGCGTGGAGGTATTTGGTACGCCGATGATGATTGCGTTGATGGAGAATGCAGCCTGGGGAGCGGTATCCAGAGATTTGGAGGAGGGAGAGGTGACGGTGGGGACGCATGTGAATGTGAGTCACCTGGCGGCCACACCGCTGGGGCAACAGGTGCGGGCGATTGCCGAGTTGATTGAGATTGATGGGCGGCGCCTGGTATTTAAGGTGGAGGCGTATGATGAGAAGAGGAAGATTGGAGAGGGGCAGCACGAACGGTTTGTGGTTCATCTGGAGCGGTTTACAAAGAGGATTGGGGAATAAGCTCGTTGAAGAATGTGTTTTGAAGATTGCTGTGGGGATGATTATGTGGTAGAATGTGGGTACATCAGAAATTGGCGTATGCGCTATTTTTGGTGGGTGTTCTGTTTTGGGGATGTCGGGTTTCGACAGGCGAACAGATTGTTGAATTGCAGGCCGAGGTGTCGGTACGCACTCTCGTTAAACAACCGACAAAACAATAGATGCCGAAACGGCACCTGCTTACGCTTTCGCTGCTTAATAACCAGTAGGCGTCGTCCACCCAGTTTTTTCTCGTGGGACTGGATCTGGGCGTCGAAAACGCGAGATGCTATGACGATAATCGCCTTCTAGTCGTCATTTAAGACCAGAGGGCCAGCGCTAACGAATCCTGTCGATGGGAGTCCGCAGCGTAAGAAAAAACATCGACTACGCCTGTAGTACATTCTCCGATAGGTTCGTTTGGACGGGGGGTTCAACTCCCCCCCATCTCCAC
>CAVZJN010000065.1:0-201036 GCA_963775585.1 uncultured Chloroflexia bacterium
AACGGGAATTGCAAGGTGTCAGAAAGATAGTTATACCAGCCTGCTGCTTGCTCTTCAGTACCATAGGCATCCACAATGATTTCCATGTTGATACGCTCTTCACGTGCTTCATCTTTGGCTTGACGAGTCATATGTATCCTCCTATTGCGAATGAAAACAGTTTATCGGCAAAACGCTCTCGGATCTTTGATCGTGTCACATATTAGTATAACGCGTATCCCTTGACAACGTGGCAAAATGAGTTATACTCTATTTAAGACCGATTGGTCTTAAATTATTGCCAGTAAAACAGACCGACTGGTCTGCTGATATAGCCAGCATGAAAGGAACCCTCAATGACCAATCTTCAAGCGAGTCGCACCCGCGTGATTACCTGGGAAGACCCAATAGCAGCTGTTCAAACAGGAAAAACGATCAGTGGCATAGCGTATCTCAAAGCCCTGCAATCAGGTGAGCTTCCTCCACCTCCCATCGCTGTCTTGATGGATATGTGGATAACCGAGGTGAGCGAGGGTCGTGTCGTCTTTGCCGCCGAGCCAGCCGAGTATCATTACAATCCCCTTGGAACGGTGCATGGAGGGGTGATGGCGACGCTATTGGATTCGGCGCTCGGTTGTGTCGTACAATCCATGCTCCCCGCCGGAACAAGCTATACCACTCTCGAACTCAAGGTCAACTACCTGCGACCCATTACAGCGAAGACAGGAACGGTGTACTGCGAGGGGAAGATCATTCACCTTGGAGGACGCATTGCCACCGCCGATGGCCGCTTGACCGACGCTAGAGGCAAACTGTATGCGCATGGGACGACCACGTGCATCATCTTGCGCCCATCAACTCCCTCTGGGCAGGAGTAGGGTTCATTCTCTGCTGTGTTGACCAGCTATAACCAGCTATAACCAGCTATAAAAGGAGGCGACAACGATGCTGAACGGAAGAGCGTGTACTACAAGCGATCAAGAGCTATCTGGAAGCACACGCATTTCCCGTGTAAAAATGCTTGAGACATCGGCAGGGCCGTTGTTCCTGCGTAGTTGCTGTTCACCTTCACTTGTCGAAGGTTTGAAAGCGGATGAGGGGCTGCGCGCCTTCGCCCGTCGTCCCGAACGCGAGCATCAACTGCTGCTCTCTGTTGCCAGGAAACCAGAAAATATGCTTACGCTGGCTTACACTCCTACAGGCAAGATTGTTGGTCAGGCTACCCTTGCGCCTGTGGATGACTGGTGGCAAAATATCGGTAATACATATGAGATCGCGGTTGAAGTCAGTTCACACTGGCGCAACCTGGGCATTGCGCATCACCTGCTATCTTTTGCGCTAGAGTTTGAAGCCCTGGAAGAGTATCTTATCCTAGGATTAGGTTTCTCCTGGCATTGGGATTATGAAAGGTTGGGCATGTCTCGCTTTCAGTATCGAGCGATGGTCGCCAGGCTCTTTGAGGCTCATGGTTTTGTCGAATACCTGACCTCCGAGCCGAATATTCGTAATGATCCCGCTAATATCCTGTTGGCTCGTCTTGGCAGCCGTCTTGATAGGGAGAGTATGAACCGATTTTTCCAGCGACTATTCCAATCCGAGACACTTCCAGGGCTTTAGACAGGGCTTTAGAAAGGACCATGAGATGAGTAAAGGGGAACAGACACGCGAAAGAATACTGGCAAGATCGGCCCAACTCTTCAATCGCCAGGGATACTTTGGCGCCTCCCTTGCCGACATTATGCGGGAAACGGGGCTGGAGAAGGGAGGGATCTATAACCACTTCTCCAGTAAGGAACAACTGGCCCTGGAATCGTTCGATTACGCGTATGGATTGGTTCAGCAGCGCGTGCGCCAGGCGCTTGCAGGGAAGCTGAACGCTATAGAGCGTCTCCTGGCCATTGTCTCCGTCTTTCAAGGGATCGTCGAAGACCCCCCGGTTGTCGGTGGCTGCCCGATTCTCAATACTGCGATTGAGGCGGATGATGCCAACGAGGCACTGCGCGACCGCGCTAGAGCCGCCATGGATAGTTGGCGCAGCACCATTCATCGGATCGTGAACAAAGGTATAGAGCGCCAGGAGATTCGCCCCGGAATAAACGCAGATGAGGTAGCGTCGATATTCATTGTCACGCTTGAGGGCGCGATTATGCTGAGTAATCTCTACAAAGACCCCAGGCACATGAAACGTGCCTCCGATCATATCGTCCACTACATTGAGACTTTAAGGCCACCAGATGAAGCGAGGGAAAGATGAACCAGGAAGGACAAATCACGACGGAGCGGCAAGGACATGTACTGCTGATTGGACTAGATCGTGTTGCCAAGCGCAACGCATTTGACAGGGCAATGCTCAACGCGCTAGGGCTAGCTTACGCTGAGCTAGAACATGATGACGAATTGCGTTGTGGCGTGCTTTTTGCGCATGGAGATCACTTCACAGGCGGTTTGGAACTGACGCAGTTTGCGTCATCCCTGGGACATTTTGATTATGCAGAGGGCGCTATTGATCCACTTGGCATTCGTGGCCAGCGCCTCACGAAACCGGTGATCTCTGCAGTGCAGGGTATATGCCTTACCATCGGTATTGAACTGATGCTGGCAACGGATATTCGCATTGCTGCTTCCAATACACGGTTTGCTCAAATAGAGATCAAGCGCGGCCTCTTCCCCTTTGGAGGTGCGACCATCCGCTTACCACGAGAGGTTGGCTGGGGCAACGCGATGCGTTATTTGCTGACCGGTGATGAGTTCAATGCAGCCGAGGCACTGCGTATCGGTTTGGTGCAGGAGGTAGTTGAACCAGGACAACAACTTACTCGCGCAACAGAACTGGCTCAGGTCGTCTCTGCGCAGGCTCCACTGGGTGTGCGTGCCACGCTCAAATCGGCACGCTTAGCCATTACTGAGGGTGAAGAGGCCGCAATAGGACAATTTCTGCCTGACCTGCAGGCGATTTTGCAGAGCGAGGATATTAAAGAGGGTGTCCAGTCCTTCATTGAGCGACGCCAGGCGGACTTTAAGGGGCGGTAAACTCAAGGCTATTTGAAATCGGCTATGTCGGCTTCGTCGTGGGCGGGCGCAAGCCCTGAAAAGGCTCTTAGGCGACCTCGCTGATATTGGCTCCTCGCTCTCTCCCGGGTACCGGGAAAGTAGGGATGACAATTTACTTACATTTTGTTATATAATAACAAGTAAATAGTATTACGAGCACGGACATAGGAAGTAGATAAACGTCCTGCTCGTAACGATCGCACACGGTGCGAGAATGGAGTCAATTTCATGTCCACAGAACAACAGGCAGCATCAGCATCCACATCGATCCATCCCGGAACGACTATTGGCCTGGTTACTCTACGCGTCTCTGAGCTTGAGCGCTCACGCCACTTTTATGAAGGGATTCTCGGTTTCCAGCCTATCGAGCAGACGCCTGGAAAGGTTGTCCTTGGCGATCAGGAGAAACAACCCCTGCTGGAACTGATTGAAGTCCCAGGAGCTACACCTCAGCCACGGCGGGCAACAGGTCTCTATCATGTGGCTATCCTCTTCCCAACGCGAGCAGACCTCGGCCGCGAGCTCCTGCGTCTTGCCAGGGCCGGTTTGCAGATTGGTCAGGGCGATCATCTGGTGAGTGAAGCGTTATATATCTCCGATCCCGATGGCAATGGCCTCGAACTCTATCGTGATCGCCCCAGAGATACATGGCGTTGGACAAACGACTTGGTCGAGATGGCCACCGATCCAGTCGATATGCGCGGCCTGGCTGAAGAGGGCGCGCGCGACGCAGAACCCTGGGAAGTGATTCCGGCAGGAACTCGCGTCGGACACATCCACCTACAAATTGGAGATATCAAAGAGGCCGAACGTTTCTATCACACTATCTTAGGTTTCGATGTCACCTGCCATTATCCTGGAGCGCTTTTCGTCAGCGCCGGTGGCTATCATCATCACATCGGTCTGAACACCTGGCACTCGCTCGGAGCGAAACCCACACCCGCGAACTGCACCGGTTTGCAAACCTATGTGATCGCCATCCCTACGCGTGGAGGATTGCTGGCAGTCAAAGAGCGCCTGGTTGCCCATAAGGTTGCCTTTGAAGAACAGGAAGACCTCATTCGGGTCAATGATCCTTGGAGCAATCAGATCCTCCTCAATGTTCAACCAACACACCAATTTATTGTACAATGTAGCTAAGTAGTCAATGTCTGAATACAGGTTTGTCTATGGAATTACATGATCGAAACCATCGACTCACCGTAACTGAGCAACTTACGCTCAGTATTCTCTGGTTCTCTCTAAACTTCCAGACTGCAGCTCTGCTTCCCATCATCATCCCTACGCAGATTTTGCTCTTCGTCAATCCCGGCGAAGTAGGCAATGCACAGCAAGCGACCTTTCTCGTCTGGATATCGACCTTAGGGGCTGTCATGACCCTGATTATTCCGCCCCTGATTGGAATGATGTCCGATAACACCTATAGCCTCTGGGGACGGCGGCGACCATACATTGTAACGGGCGGCTTAGCTATGTTTGTTGGTGGGCTGATGCTTGGTTTCGCCACCAACATCTGGTTCTTTGTGCTCGGCCTGCTGGTCTTCCAGGTTGCCGTCAACACAGGCACAGCAGGTTATCAGGGCCTGATACCTGATATGGTGCCACAGGAGCAGCGCGGTGAAGCCTCCGCCTACTTTGGCCTCATGACCATCCTTGGCAGCGTCTTCAGCCTGGGCTTTGCCGCCTGGTTACTGGGCCAGATCAATCTCACTTCTACAGCATCTGACATCATTCGTAATGGAAGCATTGTCTACTACATCGTCAGTGGCATTGTCTTACTGGTCGGCATACTCATTACCGTAATGGGAGTGCATGAAATTCCACTCTCTCCATCCAGCCAGCCCAAAAGGAATACAACATTCCAATGGCGTCAATGGACTGAAAAGAACTGGATCGCTCCCTGGCGCGATCACAATTTTATCTGGGTCTTCTTCACACGCTTCCTCGTCATGATGGGTCTGACGCTCTTCATGACGTTCATCGAGTATTACTTCGCCAATGTTGCTCGCATCGTGAACTTTGTGCAAACGACAGCGGCAGTCGCGGTACTTGCCCTGTTGGGAGCGGTCTTGAGTGCGTTTGTGCTGGGCATTCTCTCAGATCGTACCGGAAAGGTGAAGCTCGTCTCCTTCGCCACCTCCTTCATGGCCCTGGCCGCGCTGGGGTTCGTCCTGTTCCCCACTACCCTGATGCTCTGGCCCCTGGGGTTACTATTTGGGTTAGGCTATGGTGCCTACACCAGTGTAGATTGGGCCTTAACACTCGACTCCTTGCCCTCGCTCGATACTGTAGGCAAGGACCTGGGGTTATGGAATGCCTCCTCGACGTTGCCTGCTATCATTGCGCCATTAGTTGGCGGCATCATCATTCTCATAGCCAATGCTTTCGGCCAGACTCAATTTGGTTATCGCCTCATATTCGCGCTGGCAGCGGTTGTGCTCATCTTAGCAGCTTTTCTGGTGCTTCAAGTACGCGAGAAGCGCGGCACTAGCAGCACGCTTCATTCACCTACACCGGCAGCCGTGCCACGTCCATTTGCTCCTGTACCACGTCGCCCACGTCGCCCCATCAGCCTGGGATGGAAGCTCGCATTTCAAACGCGAGCAGGGAAGGCGCGCGGCTTCCTGCGTTTCTGGCCTTTCTGGGAGTGGCTAACCCTCTCTATCTGGCATATGCAGCCCATTCCCCATGCGCCTCACGGCCTGTTCCAGGTGCATTTCACCCGTTATCATGGACGTCCTATGGATTTACCCGATGGAACACATGTTGATCAGGGGGACTTCATCGCTGAACTCCATTTGCGTAATAAGGCGCTGCTCGATGCCGCAAAACATACAGGCCCGTGGGAACTGATACACATGATCTCCCAGGATTTTGAGGTCCTGGCTGCATGGACGCAATCCCCAGATTTCCCCACAGATGTACACACGCTTTTTGGCATAACCTTGCTGAGCCGCGCAAGTCGACGCCTGGGCTTTACCTTGCGCGAACGCCCCAGGACGATACGCGCCTGGTTAGACCGCTTCTTCATGACCGGCCTCCTGGTCATCTACAACGAAAAAGGATTGGATCGCCTTCTGCAAGGCAACACCTATGGCACATACCCGCAGGAGGCCTGGATGTCTCGCGGGGAATTGGTCAAGAGATATGCCCACAAAACAGCAAGGGAGCAAGGGAAGCAACTTCCTGAAATAGTGCCGGATTAATCTCTACAATATACTTTTTGTGTCGGCTATTGGAAAAAAGGAATGCTGTCAATGATACCGCCATCTGAGTTGAGCCAGCTACGCGCTGCCGCCGTGAAACGCACCGAAGCGGTCGCCGAACTCGCTCAACGTATCTGTGAGGTTCCGGCGCCGACGGGCAATGAGTGGGACCGCGCACAATTGGTGGCCTCGCTCTGGAGAGAGCGGGGCTATGCGCCAGAGATCGATGACATCGGTAACGTCTACATCCGGCGCGGCAAGCGCGAGAATGGACCGGTGTTGATGCTACTGGCTCACACGGACACGGTGTTCCCACAAACAACGCCCGTCTCTGTCGAGCGCCAGGCGGACGTCTTGCGCGGACCTGGCATTGGTGACAATAGTGTGAGTGTTGCTGCCATGATCAGTGCGCTAGACGTACTCGACGAGTTAGGGATAGAGACCGGTACCGATATTGTCGCGGTTGCCGACGTAGGCGAGGAGGGTCTGGGAAATCTCCTCGGCGCACGCACTGCCGTCGAGCGCTACCGCGAGAGGCTGGGCGCGGTCATCGCCATCGATGGCAATCTCGGCAGCATCGCCCATGTCGCGGTCGGCTCCAAACGCTGGCGCATCACTGTACGCGGTCCAGGTGGTCATTCGTATGGAGCGTTCGGAACGCCAAGCGCAATCCACGGGTTGGGGCGCATCATCGCGGCCATCGCGGACCTCGAAGTTCCGCAGCAGCCGAAGACTACCTTCAATGTCGGCATCATCGAAGGTGGCACCAGCGTCAACACCATCGCGCCGCGTGCAACAGCGCTGCTTGATGTCCGTTCAACGGACATCATTGCCCTTGATCGCGTTGCTGACGAGGTAAGGACAATCGTTGAGCAGCGTGCCGGCCCAGGACTGCAAACAGACATTGAGGTACTTGGTGAACGCCCAGCGGGCGAGCGCAGCCAATCAGACCCACTGGTGCAACTGGCAGCCGCAGCAATCACCTGGATTGGGTTGGCACCAAAATATCAGGCCTCCAGCACCGATGCGAATATCCCCATCAGTCTGCATATTCCAGCAGTATGTATTGGTATCACACAGGTAGCACGGTCGCACACACGTGAGGAGTTTCTCTCTGTACCGCCAATTGGTGATGGGCTGGCCCAGCTAGCCCGCCTCTGTATTGAGGCATGCACGTTGATTGCACATTGAACACGCCCCATAGCTCCACTATAGGCATACCATTGAGACAGAATTAGCCAATCATGAAAAAGTAAACAGTACACTGAGAGCCACGTTTGCGCTCAGCGAGTGAGCAAACATTCGGGGCAAGATCATCTTTCGATACGCTTGAGTAATGGCTTTGTAGAAGGCAAGAACAATCGCACCAAAGCCTTGATGCGTCAAGGTTACGGCTACCGTAATCGACGGAATCTGCGGCTTCGCATCCTGCTGGAGGTGGTTTAATGGATTTCTGCCAATTTTCCCCTACAGGATGGAGAGCCCTCATCCGTCTTTTGCTGACTGAGAGAAAACCGTGCCGCACTTATCTCCTTTGTGGCAGCAAGGCTTCTTCCTTCACGCTAGGCCAACAAGTGAAGAATCCTGTTGGCAGCCCATAAGTGGCAAACGGCACTTTCGGTAAAGAATGCTGACGAAGCACTCTTTTTAAACTCCGCCATTCAAACTCAGAAAGTGGCAGGGTTATTTGGCAACGCGGGAATCATTATTCGACAAAGCATACTTCTGCTTCTCTTTTGTGGGTGCTGTCGCCGCCGTACTTTTCAGGTCAGTCTTGTATTGATCTGCTTCTTTTTGAATGGCACTTGTGAGCAGGCTTGGGGTTAGGCCAAAAGCAGCTGCAATGAGAATATTAGTTGCACTCAGAGTCAGAGCCAAATTTTTTTGGACAAGTTGGACAACTAGAACACCGCCAATAGCCGCTAGGCCAGAGTAGAGCGGCGCAGCAATCAAGCGCGCAGTTGCCAAGCGAAAGTCATCGATGGACGTGTCCGTTTTCGACTGATTGTACAATCGACTAAACAGCCCGACGAGACCTCCAACAAAGTAGAAGATGGTTGCGGCTTCCAGCATATCTACTTCGTTCGGTTTGTTTGCGATCATAATGATCGCAAATTCCACGAGGGCATAGAGAAGCAGCCCAGTTACCAAGGTCATTTTCATCAGCTGGTTACGGACACGTATCAGCTTGTCCCAGCGGTCATCACGGAAATGATGCAGCGTAGATCTCACTTCACAGATGATGGTTCTTGCTTGTGTCACGGGATCAATGGTGTTAGAAAATGCCTCGTTGTTCTCCGCGGGGTTGACCGTGTTCTGCATAGCGGACGGTTTTGCATGTGGGCAAGCTTTCAAGTGCAACGATCTAAAGATCACGTTAACCGTGTTCTGCATAGCGGACGGTTTTGCATGGAGGTCAGGGAGCTTGGTCTGGCCATCTTGCGGAACTTGAGGTGGTTGCTGATTGAGGTAGAGAGTAGCTTCTTGGGCAAGCATCTTGACCGCAATGCGCAATTTGTTGAGTAAATCATCTCTGTTTGTGAGCGTGGAATCCTGAAGACTCATCTCGTCATGGAGGGCATTGTGGATAACCGCTTCAACTGGTTCAGTCTCTACGAAAGCTTCATCGATGCGGTGCATGAGCTTCCACGCACTCGTATAGCCAGTGGCTGATATCCAAGATGGTCCTTGGACTTGAAGCCCCTCGCAGATCTTGCTGAAAGAGTCGGAAATTTCTTGCATGCCAATAGCATAAAGACTGTTGCCCTTGGGAGCGGGATTCTTCGTCAAGATCTCATACCAGGCAACTGTTTGCTGTAAGCGGTTGAGGAGTTGCTCGTAGCTGGCTGAATTTGCTCGATCAACTGCGGTAAAGCGCTTGTATAGTCCTGCTATGAGTAACCAGCACAGAAGAACGAATAGGCTACCTCCAACAGTGGCACTCAAGTTGAGCCAGGGAGGCTTTAGGGACGGAGAGAGGGTAAAGAGGGTTATGTAGAGGAGAACACTCAGGAACGCTGCAAAGACCGGAACAATATTTCCTATCGCCAATAGTGCTGCCACATAGGAGCCAGTCTTCTTCGCTTTTTCGCGAACCTCTTGTATACGCTTTTTTAACTCTGCAATCTGTTCGGGATTTGCTGTTTGCGGTTTTAACTCAGCTTCTTGACGAGGAGTATTTGCATCTTTTGTAATCATCATGATCGTTCCCTCCCCTTACTGTTTTTCATACGAGACACTCATGTATGGAGGTATACACCACCATAGATGAAAAAAGCACTTTTCAGAAGAGAAGATGCTTGACTGTGCAACTTTTCGGACTCCATCAAACCGAGGCAAGCCCACCCAATAACTAACCTTCTCTTCACTAAAGAAAGTACCATAGCGGTATCACAATTCCCTCACCGAGCAAGTAAGAAGAAGCACGAGGAGATCACAAGATGGAGGGAAACGTCAGAACGGAGAACAAGGGGATGTATGAATGACTCTGCTGGGAAATTTTGTCCGGACATCATGCCGCCAAACGCAGTCGCAAGCGTGCAAAAGCAGACAAAGGACGCTTTGGTCGGGGCGGGAGTCCAAGAGCAGTCCGTTGCAGCATCTGACGGATGCGAACCAGGTTGATGGCCGCAGCGATAGCTGTCGCCTGCTGCTGCGTCTTTGACTGTCCCCGATAGCGGGCGCGGCGCAGACCATGGCTGCGTACCCCTTCAGAAATACTCCCTTCAATACCTGCCCGCAGGGCATAGCGCTGCTGAAAGGGAGGAGTGTCTTGTTCCGTGCGGCGGCGCAGGCGTTCCTCATGCACGGGCTGAGGCGAAAGGGTTAAGATCCTCCCCTTGTTCTTCTCCCTCTTGGTACAGAGCTCTTTGACCGGACAGGCATGACAGGTGACGGCGGAAAAGCTCACCCGGATCACCTCCTCGCCTCGGTTGTGTCGTCCGTCATCTATTGACATTTATCGGCGGTAATGCTATGCTTTACTGTGGGAATCGAAATTAAGATGTCTAAGTATTTCATACATCTATTGACATTACCAGTGGTAATGCTACACTCTATTGTGAGAATCGATAGCAAGCCGCTTTTGCCGATTAAGCGAGCACTCATCTGCGAAAAAGACAAGGGGGCACCGAGGCGAATACCTTGCCATATCGCCTCTTCAGAATGAGCAGTGCTCGAGGGGGATGATGCTGCTCAGTCACGGATTCTCATCGCTAGGTGAACCACAAGCAAGAAAGTAGGCGACAGGCTCAGGATGGTCTGCCACGATTCGCTTGAGTCGGGGGATAGATGCTTTTGTGTCTCAAGGTGTGACCTTGGCAAAGGATGTCTTGAAGCGCACAGGTAGTTAAGCACTCCGGCTTCCACGATCACCAGAACCCATCTCTGGAACCTACCATCCTGGAAGGAGCATTCAATGCAAAACCAAGCTTTATCAGCAGCGGCCACTCCCGAGTTGCAGGAGCTGAGCCTGTTATCGAAAACGTGGTACCATGGCTGGCATGCCGCCAGCCGCCGGCAGTACTGGGTCTATACCCCAGCCAACTATCAGGTCGGAACCCCAGTGCCTCTCATCATGATCTTACACGGCTGTATGCAACCCTTATTTAGCCACCCATGGGCCATTGCCCATGACACGCACATGAACCAGTTAGCCGAGGAGCATCAGTTCCTGGTCGTCTATCCGCATTACTTTGCCCCCCCGGACTTTAACCCAATATCCTGTTGGAACTTTTTTCTCTC
Source organism: uncultured Chloroflexia bacterium (assembly GCA_963775585.1). Taxonomy (GTDB): domain Bacteria; phylum Chloroflexota; class Ktedonobacteria; order Ktedonobacterales; family Ktedonobacteraceae; genus UBA11361. The sequence goes on from CAVZJN010000065.1 coordinate 10,980, forward strand.
GGTTAATCAACACCGTGACAGTGGAGAACCGGCCAGTCTTGCCGGCATTGTAGAGGACATGCTCCAGAATACCTCCCGGTGGACGATTGATCAACAGCGCATCTATGTGGCCGGGATCTCCTCAGGCGGTGGCGCGACCGCCAATCTGGGAGCCACCTACCCCGATGTCTTTGCCGCCATTGGGGTGCACTCAGGTGGTGAGTATGGCTACCCATTGCCGATTGTAGGTGAGAAGGCGCAAGCGCCAGGTGCCGTGGAGCACCCGAGCGAGGCGCAGGCCTTGTCCGGCGAGGTAGAGGAGATTGCAGCGATCCCTCCCGATGGTGATCCTATCAAGCAAGGAGAGAAAGCCTTTGATGCCATGGGGCGCTTCGCACGGGTGGTGCCGACCATCGTCTTTCATGGGACCGCTGATCATGTCTCTGACCCCATTAATGGTGACCAGGTCACCCAGCAGTGGCTCACCACGAATCAATTGGCTTCCCATGGTACCTTTACGGCAAGCTTTGAGCATCCTAGCAGTACCACACTGGGACAGGTGCCGGGTGGACACACGTATACAGTGTTCACATGGAAGGATACCACTGGCAACGACGTGGTTACCTATTACAAAGTCGACGGAATGGGACATGCCTGGTCCGGTGGCGCTCCCCCCAGCATCTTCACGGATCAGAGAGGACCCGACGCCAGCAAGATCATCTACGAGTTTTTCATAGCTCACCCGCTTCCACTGGAATCCGCGCCGGTACCACCACAACCCCAACCGACCGATGGACACAAGCCAGTCTCGAACCGACCTAAGGAAATTGTGAGCGTGACGGAAGCCGTGTCTCAACCCCCCTCGGAGGGGACTGGTCCCGCGGTCCATGGCAATCAAGGCACTGAGGTGGTCGAGGGGCATCAGCGTGCTGAGTTCGCAACGGCACAATTCTGGATTCCGCCAGAGAGCGCGAATCTGCGCGACATTGGCGAAGCGTCTTTTGGGACACCGCGTGACATAGCAGAGATTGTCCATGGTCCTGATAATCGTGTCCAAATTACCGACACTGCTGTCTATCCATGGCGTGCTCATGCTTCGTTGCTGATCACTGCTGCCGACAATTCAATGTGGATAGCCACAGCATGGTTCATTGGGCCACATACGCTGATGACCGCTGGTCATGTCGTCTGCATCAAAAACAGTGGTGTGGCTGGGCGTGATGGGTGGGTCAAAAGCATCAATGTTATGCCAGGACGTAATGGCAACACCTTACCATATGGTTCAGTGACGAGCACCTTTTTCCATTCAGTGGTGGGTTGGACAGAGAAGGGTGACCCAGACTATGATTATGGGGCGATCATTCTCCCAACGGATTTAGGCAATACCGTCGGGTGGTTCGGGTTTGGTGCGTTTCCGGACGCGAATTTGCTTTCCTCCATCGGCAATATTGCCGGCTATCCTGGTGATCAGCTTGCAGGCACACTATGGTATGATACCCACCAGATTGCCTCGGTCGACAGTCAGAAGGTCTATTATGATATTGACACGGCTGGTGGACAGAGTGGCAGCGCGGTTTACCGATTTATCGATGATCAGGATCGCTATAGCTGCGCTGTTCATACGTACGGCGGTGCGGTCACCAATTCTGGCACGCGGATTACCACGCCAGTTTACAACAATATGCTGGCCTGGAAAGCATAGTGTGTATGGGATATAATGTTTCGCGGGCTTTCGCTGTCAAGCAGGAGCTCACGAAACATCGTGTCGCTTAAAGTGGAGGGAGAGACGAGGCATGAATGTAATTTCCGGTGTGGTTCAAGACTCACATGGCAATCCTCTTGTGCAGGCACGAGTCTATTTCACGAATGGCCCTGTGCCGCTGCCTGATATTGCTGCACTCACCAACAAGGATGGTGCCTTCTCTCTCACCGCACCTGTAGCAGGCTCCTATACGCTCGCTTGTGCTGCCGAGGGATTTGTCCCAACGGCGGTAACGGTTGCGGTCACAGATAGCCAAGAAACGCATCTGGAGATTCGACTGCGACCGCAGTCGAATCTCAGGCAAGTTTAAGCCTTCAGAGCCAGAATAGCGATTTTGGTAGCGTCAATTTGAACAAGGTAGGTCTCCCCAGCTCATGAGGCCTGCCCTTACAGAGCCGTTTGAGAGAGCATCTCACTGTTGAGCAACCAGGAGATGCTCCCAAGAAATGTACAAAGTCGAGTTGAGTAGTTAGTTGAGTAGTTACAAGAATAGTCAAGCGAGACTAATCAGTATTATTTATAAAGGAGGAACTAGCAATGCCTAACTTTGACAACCCGGAACAGCAATATAGTTTCGGCTGGATTCCTGATTATCCGGACTTCAGGGATCACACGCCGGAGGCTGAGTCAGTCACGCAGCTGTTTACAACGTCCGGTAGAACGGCGGTGCTTGGAACGACCAAGGTGACGGAGCCCGCACCAGTAGCACTACCGTCCAGCTGTGATCTGCGTTCCTGGTTCTCCGACGTCACAAACCAGGGTCCCCTCGGCTCATGCACAGCGCACGCGGCCGAAAGCCTCGTGGAATACTTCGAGCGGCGGGCATTCGGGAACCACATCGATATCTCTCGGCGCTTTGTGTACAAGGTCACACGTCAACTCTTAGACTGGTCTGGCGACAGTGGGGCCACGATCCGTGCCACGATGGGGGCATTGGCCCTGGTTGGCGCGCCACCCGAGAAATACTGGGCGTATGACGTGCCGGGCTTCGATGAGGAACCGCCGGCGTTTGTATTCGCCCTCGCCCAGGATTACAAGGCGACCGACTACTATCGCCTGGATTTGGATCCGGATGCGAGGCCGCTTCCGAGGAATGTGCTCCTCAGTCAGATCAAACTCTACGTGACAGCCGGTACCCCTCCCATGTTCGGGTTCACGGTCTACAGCAGCATTAGCCAAGCGCAGACAAATGGTGGGCTGATTCCGTTCCCGGTGTCTAGCGACAGGGTCCTCGGCGGGCATGCTGTCGCCGTGGCTGGTTACGATGACAACCTGAAGATCAAAAATACGGCCCCAGGAGCGACTGAGACCACCGGTGCCCTGCTGATCAAGAATTCCTGGGGCACGGGCTGGGGGAACAAGGGGTATGGCTGGCTTCCCTACGACTATGTTCTGCGAGGGCTGGCGGTGGACTGGTGGTCACTACTCAATGAGAGCTGGATCAAGACCAACAACTTCGGTTTCTAGATGGCGCCAAAGGACTCCAGCTGAAGTAACGTGGCCATGCCTGCGCTGTGATACGCCCCAAGCAAGCATTTCGCCAGTCACGTTATTTCAGCGAAGCCACGAAGTGGAAGCGAGCGGCCAAAAACACCTGCTCGTCTAAACGATCAAGAGAGGTGGTATCCATGGAATTGCCGGTGCAGGTTGCACTCCGGGTCGGCGAAACATACGTGCTCAGGCTGAAGGGCTTTGGAGCAGCCGGGTATATGTGGCAGTACTCGATCAAGGGTCCTGGGGATGTGGTCAACGTATCGCTCGAGATGGCCGGCCCCGAGCCGCAGAGCGAGGATGCCGGCCTACCCCTTCCTGGATCCAGCCGGGATGAACAGGCCAGGCTACTGGCGCTGCGACCGGGCCACGTGACGATTGACTTCGCTCTGCGCCGGCCCTGGGAACAGGACAAGCCTCCTTTGCAGGAGCACCGTCTCGAGGTCTACGTTGAGAGTCAATAGTACAACGAGAGGGAGGAAGGCTTGGAACCGCAGCTTGAGTTAAAGGTGCATCAGAAGGCCTGTACGTGTTTTTTGACCAAAGGGTATTACCGTGTCTTCGGGTTAGTTACTACTTTTTAGGGCTTTACCTGTAGTATGTCTGCTGTACATCAAGCGATAGCAATTTTACTGCTTAATGAGCGAAGGAGCAGGTATGCAAGCTGACCTGACAGCACAGACAAATATCGCTCTCCACGATGAAGTCCCCCTTGAAACCCGTCAACAAGTTATAGAGCACGTAGCGGCTACCGAGCAGAGTCGCATCAGTGAGACTGGGCAAATGGCTACAACCGCCCAGTCGATTGTCCAGGGCTATCGGCAGAACGGGATCGCGGGTTGAACGATCGCGACGATAATCTCCGGACGGGTGAGAACGGGAGTGACACTCACGCTCTCCTGAACGAGGACTGATTCTCTTGCTATGCTGAGAAAGGCAGGTTTCCAATGGCCGTCACAGCACAACAGCCACAGGTGGCTTACAAATTCGTGAAAGTAGAAGACTATTTCAGCAATTACCGAAGCTGGAATACACTCGGTCGAGTCATCGCCTATGAATTCAATTCCAGCAGAACCCTTGCGCTTACGTTTCAAAGGAACGACGAGAAGAACTGCGTCATGCTGATCCAGTTCATTCGGAAGGATATCATGCGGGTATGCTTCAACCCCAGCAAGGACGCGCCGAATGACTACCCCCCTCAGAATACTCGTACGATTGTTCTGGATACCATCGACCAGCTTATGGCATCCCAGGAGGAGGTTACGGTAGAGTTTAGAGGAGAACCTCAGAACCAGCAGAGGCGAACTTTACAAGCCCAGGAGAAGCAGACTTTATATCTGACGGCGAAGGGCCCGGATCAGCAGCCTTTCATGGAAGTCATTGTACAGTGCAATCCATTCCGTCTCACTGTCCTAAGAAGCTCCCGTGACCGAAAGTTTCAAGTGTGGACTACTGCTTCGCCCGGCATCTACTACACGCCGAACGGGAATGAGGATTATGCTATCATCCAGGCCATAGATAAGCCTACAACCGCAAAGTATATCGGGTTTGGTGAACAGGGTGGGAAGTACCTGAGCAAAAATACTGCTCAGATGATCTATTTCAACTTCGATAACATGCGCTATAGCCAGGTCTATGGTCGCGGGCCGTTCGAAGAGAGAGAGCCCCTTTACCACTCGGATCCGTTCTTCATGGAATTTAACGGCGTGCCCGGCCAGGAGAGCGTTTACGGCATCCTTGTTGACAAATACTCTCAAGTGTGCGTAGATGTGAGCTACTTCGACTCCAGCCGCTATATGTTTGGGACGCGCTTCGGCGATCTCGACTATTACTTCCTCCTCGGCCAAACGTACACCGACGTTCTGGATGCCTTTACTGCGCTTGTCGGGAAGCCGAGGTTAAAACCCCGGTATGTGTTGGGATATCACCAGGGATGTTATGGGTATGAAAAGCGGCAGGACTTGGAAGATGTCGTTAAGAAGTATCGGGAGTATGGGATTCCGCTCAATGGTCTCCATATAGATATAGATATCCAGCAGAACTACCAGACCTTCACCATTGACGAGAGTAAGTTCCCCAACCCCCAGGAGATGTTTGCTCGTCTGAGAGAGCACGGCGTGAAGTGCAGCACCAACATCACTCCAATTATTAGCAACAAGGACCCGAACTATAAAACCTACCAGGAGGGATTGGCAAAGGGATATTTTGTACTCGATAAGCGCCACGACCCAGACAATCCAGATGGAAAACGCTACCAGGATTACGGCGGTGGCTCTGAACAACCCCCCTACGAGTTCACCGACCCGGAGCAGAATTTCAATAGCGGCAAACCGTATATCGGGGAGGTTTACTACGGAGGAGACCGAGGCACAACCGGTCATTACCCCGATTTGGGGCGGAGAGAAGTGCGTGACTGGTGGGGCACTCAATATCAATACCTCTTTGATATGGGCCTTGAGATGGTCTGGCAGGATATGACGACGCCTGCTATCCGTGACACCCGTGGGGATATGCGCGGCTTTCCTTTCAGATTAGTGGTGACGGATGATGCCCTCTCCGATGTTCCTCCCAAGCAGACACCGGCCATAAAGGTGTGGAATATGTACTCCTACGATCTCCACAAAGCCACCTACCATGGCCTCAACCATCTGGCAGGCCGAGAAAACAAGCGCAATTTCATCATCGGGCGAGGATGTTTCTCAGGGGTCAACAGATTTGCAGGATTGTGGACGGGCGACAACGCCTCGTCCTGGCAGTTCCTCAAGATTAACGTCTGCCAGGTTCTGGCACTTGGTCTGTGCGGAGTGCCGATCTGTGGGGAGGATATCGGCGGCTTTGAGCCCGAGGAGGACTGGCAACATTGGGCAGATCCTGAACTGCTTATCCGGTGGACATGCGTGGGCGCCTTCCTGCCCTGGTTCAGAAACCACTATATCAAAAAAGACGGGAAGAAATATTTCCAGGAGCCATACGCCTATCAATTTGTTAACCTCGACTACTGGAACATCCCCCAGGAGAAGCGTGACCTCTACGGCCGCGTTCTACCTATTTGCAAGTATTACATTGAGTTGCGCTATCGGCTCCTCCAACTGTTCTATGACGCCATGTTCGAGAACATCCTCAATGGGATGCCTATCTGCCGAGCCATGTTCCTCAACGACCCCGGTGATCAGGCGCTCTACAATGACAAACTCTCCTTCCTCGACAACCAGTTCTTCATCCGCAAAGATCTGCTCATTTCGCCAATTTTGGATCCGCAGTCGGACTCCAACGCCAACGGCAAGTGCGATGTGTATTTGCCCGCAGGCAGCGATTGGTATGCCTTTATGGACAACAAGTGGCCTTTGATGCCTGCTGTCGCGGGGGGCACCACCGTATATGCGTATGACGCGCATATTGACGATAACCCCAGCCACATTGGCTTTATCGTCCCAATATACGTTCGAGCGGGCGCGATCATTCCCACAATTGAGCTTGAACAATACGTAGGACAACTTAACGCTCTCAACCAGCCCAATCCGATTACCCTGAACATCTATCCCGTGAATATCCCTCCCGGGCAAGATGGGCAGCCCACAAGCAAACCGTACGAGTACATCATGTACTTAGATGATGGAGTGAGCCGTTCTTCCGCACCTCTGGACGCACCCCAATACCGAAACAGCGAAGAGGAAAAGGAGCAGGCCAACAGCGAATATCGCGAGACACATATTACGCACGCCTACCTCGACCGCAAAACACGCGAGATTAAGGTGGAGCGCACCCATGACAAATATACCCCGAAGTTCGAGACCTATTTCTTCGTTGCGGTGTTGCACGACCCGGCTGAACCCAGAGGGAGCGCAGGTCCCTTGAAGAGCATCAGCATCCAGAGAGACGGAGACAGGCAAAAGGTTGACCCAATGACGCTCGGCACTCCTGAACAACGGGAGGATAATCTCAAGGCTTCCATCACCGATGTGTGGTACTACAACGAGGATGTCAACGTAAGCTTCATCAAGGTGATCGACAACAACAAGTTGATCACCATAACGGCAGAGTATGTTTGATATTCCTGATAGCGATCCCTACAACCTTCGGAAAGGCGGCAAACATGTCACAGACACGGAAAGATTTTTTGCGCACAGAGATTACGAATGCGAATGCGTTTATCACAGATCCTTCGGTCAAAGACGAGAAGTACAGTGAGATGAGAACTTCGTCCTCTCAGTTTTACCGCGGTACCGCTCACCTGTACTATTCTGACCTGAGCAACGGAACGATCAACATACCGAGCGCCTGGAAGACGCAGCCGAATATCAACATCTGGCTTTCGGGCGACTTTCACACACAAAACATTGGCTATTCCGATGACAAAACAGGCAAGGTTATCTTCGACCTCAACGACACCGACGAGTCCTATATCGGCCCTTTTTACTGGGACCTGATTCGCTTCTCCACCAGTCTCTACCTGCTGACAGACGAGATCAGTAACGGACATAAGGAGGACGGAAGCAACTTTTCCTATTCAGCAAGCGAACAAGAGAACCTGGTGACATACTTTTTGCAAACCTATCAAGATACGCTACAAAGGGTCAACGATAATAATGACGAAACCAGCATCGAAATCGACGACTCGTACCTACAGAGCGGTTTCATCCAGGACAAGCTACACGAGTTACAGGAGGAGACACAGACCGGCCTGCTCAAGAAATGGACGACCAAGACAAACAGTAGACGCTGCTTTGATGCAACAAAGGCGAAGCTGGCCCCAGTGACGAACGAGGAAAGGACTAAGCTAGTCAACAACTGGACCTATTACAAGCAATCCCTCTCATCCTCCTTTGTTGCATCCAAAAGTAGTCACTACTTCACCATTAAAGATAGTGCACGCCGCCGGCATTCTGGCCTGGGGAGTCTTGGTGTTGATAAATATTATGTTCTGATTGAAGGTGAGGACAATGATCAGATCCTTGAGGTCAAGGAGCAGAGGCTGCCCAGCCTCTTCAAAGAAGGCAGCAGCTCAGTATCACAATATAACAGTTGGTTTGCCAATCATGCCCAACGTACGGTTATCGCAAGCAAAGCGCTCGGTATCAAGGTTGACGAACATCTGGGAGTGATCTTGTTCGATGACAAATCCTTCAGAGTCAGACGAATTCCTCCGTGTAGATATGGGTTTGAGATCGACGAGAAGCCTGTCACCAGGTTCTCTTTCTCACGAGCCAGCAAATCCGACGTCAATGATTTTGTAACCTATGCGGCCAGAGCGCTGGCCCTAGCACACGCGCGTGCAGACAAGGATTACAATCCAACCTACGTCAACTACAACTTTGAGCACGCGTATTTCGCCGCGATGGTCGCATGGTCGCAGTTCAGAACAACTGTCAATAGCCTGTCTGAAGGCTATTATCAGCAGGTGCTTGCCGACCATGAAATGTTTACCGAGCTGCACAGCACAGGACAACTCGGTTAGCTTACGGTCTGCGACAGGCATTTTTTCACCTGAACGGAAAACTTTGCTTGAGATGGCCGGCCCCGAGCCGCGGAGCGATGACGCTAGCACGATCATTCCTGGATTCAGCCGGGATGAGCAGGCCACACTCCGGGCGCTGCGACTTGGCCACGTGACGGTTGACTTCGCCCTGCGCCGACCCTGGGAGCTAGATAAACCTCCTTTGCAGGAGCACCGTCTCGAGGTCTACGTTGAGAGTCAATAGTACAACGAGAGGGAGGAAAAGCCCTGGCTCTTGTCATTGCTCGCTTGTGCTCCCCGCATGTGCGATGGTAGAATCGGATCAGACAGTGTTCACGCCTCTCGGGGTATACAAGGGGTGCAGGGAAGTCTGGTCTGCAACGAGTCTCTCTGTGTGTTCTCTCCATGGTGTCTGTTCCTTTGAGAACCGACACTGTGGGGCATGAAAAGGATGGCTCTAGATATGCCTACCACGATTACCCTTGTCTTCAGTCTCCTGGTGGCGATCGTTGTCCTCGCCACCATAGCGGCACGTTTGCGCCTTCCCTATGCGATCATGCTCGTGCTCGGTGGCTTGCTACTCAGCTTTCTTCCCGGCCTGCCCATCATCACCCTCGATCCCGCGCTGATCTTGTTTCTCTTCCTGCCGCCGCTGATCTATTCCTCGGCGTGGAATACTTCCTGGCGCGAATTCCGTGCCACTCTCCGTCCGATCCTGCTGCTCTCGGTCGGCCTGGTGCTGGCGACGACGATGGTCGTGGCGGTGGTGGCCCATATTTTCGCTGGGCTCCCTTGGCCGGTTGCTTTCGTGCTGGGAGCGGTGGTCTCACCAACGGATGCCGTGGCAGCCAGTGCGACCGCCAAGAGTGTCGGACTCCCCCGGCGTCTGATGACGCTGCTAGAGGGTGAGAGCATGGTCAACGACGCCACCGGTCTGGTCGTCTATCGCTTTGCTGTGGCCGCTGTGGTCACCGGCAGCTTCTCGCTCGCGCAGGCGAGCCTCCAGTTCGTGCTCGTCAGTGTTGGCGGCCTGCTCGTTGGGCTGGTGGTCGGCTGGCCACTCGCATGGTTGCACCGCCACCTGGACGATGCCCCGATCGAGATCGCCATCACCTTGCTCACTCCCTTTGCGGCCTATCTCCTGGCGGAAGCCCTCGACGTGTCAGGAGTCCTGGCCGTCATGGCCGCCGGATTGTACCTGAGCCACCAGTCGGCGCGCTTTTTCTCCTCCAATACCCGCCTGCAAGCCAATGCCGTCTGGAATGTGCTGGTATTTCTCTTGAATGGTCTCGTCTTCCTGCTCATCGGCCTGCAGTTGCGCAGCATCCTGGAGGCGCTCGCAAGTCGCGCTCCGCTTACTTTGCTCTTCGAGGCGCTGCTGGTTTGCCTCACAGTCATGCTCGTCCGCATCGCCTGTGTCGTGCTCGCCGCCTTTCCCTTGCATCTGGTCGAACGGTACCTGGATCCACGTACACAACAGCCCTCCTGGCGCAACGTACTGATCGTCGCCTGGACAGGTATGCGCGGAGGGGTATCACTGGCGGCAGCCCTGGCCTTGCCGCTCACGCTCATGGAGGGAGGCTCTTTCTCAGAGCGTGACCTGGTCATCTTTTTGACCTTTTGCGTCATTCTGGCGACACTGGTGGGGCAAGGGCTAAGCCTTGCCCCTTTGATCCGCGTGCTGCATCTGCAGGAGGACGGGTCACGTGAGCGGGAGCATGCCCAGGCTCATCTGGCAGCCGTGCACGCAGCCACGGCTCGTCTTGACGAACTGGCCATGGAGCAGTGGGTCCCCGAGGAGTATCTGACCCACCTTCGTTCCGTCTATGAGCAGAAAAGCGAGGACTACACCAGGCGGCTGAACGAATCTGGAACCACAGACGACCAGGACGGTGATCGCCTTGCGGCCCAACTCCGTCTTCGCCAGGAGGTGCTCACAGCCGAGCGAGCTGCCGTTATCCGATTGCGCGACCGGGGGCGCATCGACGATGAAGTGCTGCGTCAGGTAGAACGGGAACTTGATCTGGAGGAGCAACGGCTCCAGGCAGACCTGTAAGCGGTGGAAGGAAGCCTCATCACCGCTCTTCCTCTTGTTGATGCCAGGCCTCATCCAGGCATGACAGGGGTGTTTTCCCAGAGGAGAACGCCCACGCTGGTGTACAAGATACAGGTGAGGTAAACCCACTTTTGTGGCTCATCCGCACCTCCCGTGCTCTGAGGACAAAGGATGGGTTTTCAAAGGATGAAAGATGAGCGGGGGAGCCAATCAAGAGGCTACTCTTTCTGTTGACAGTTTTCACCTAGCACGGGAGGTGCGGATGAGCCATCAAACTGGAGGAGGGTCACAAGATCCCCGCCACCATCAGTAGAGGAGTGGCAAGCGAATCATTCGTGGTTCGCTGTCGATACTCTCATGTGAATAAGATCAGAGAGCCACTATTCAGTGACACTCCGCTTGGACGAAAGTCCAGCGGCTTCTCAACCCCTTGCAAGATTGAGCTACACACATGAAGGCGCGTCCTTCATCCGTGGGCCGTGCCATTCGACCAACTACTAGGGAGATCGCATACTTTTCCCCAGATACTTTTGTACGTTGCTGTTTTGCCTACACTTTGCAGTTCGGTCTCTCCGAACGTAGCAGCGGTCTCTGGCAACACGGTAGTGTTTTTACCTGAAGCCCTTCGCTTCGGAACCCGTACACTATTCAGCTTTCAAGGTACTGCAGATACATTCTTTGTAGCGTAGCACAGACAAATGCGGAAAAGCAAGGGCTAAAGCTTGCGAGAAACCCGCCTCACTCCTGGGGTTTCAACCCCATAGCTTGCAGCAAGAAGTTTTACCCGAGAGTTACTTCTTGCTCGTCCTGGCTAGCAGGGCGGAAACGCACTCCCCGAAAGAAGGCTTCCAGTCGCGCACGCAAGGCCGCATCCTCGGCATCGGGATCGATCCCCAGGAGTGGCCCAACGAAGCGGACCTCTCGCGGACGTTGGCGAAACAGAGTGAGAATCAGCTGGGCCGTTTCTTCGGGCGAGAGGAACTCCTGGACTGGTCGATACTGCACCCGGCCAATCCGCACTTCCAGCGCTGGCTCGTGTTGGATGTTGCGATACCAATCCGTTTTCCCTTCCCACCCGGACACGACGAGCACCTCCCGTGTCTGCGGGTCATAGTGCAAAACTTCCAGAATTGTCCGGCGAACCTGTCCACTCTTGCGGCCCCGATGAGTAATCTGCACCACGCGGTGTCCGAGAACCCATCCAAGACCAAGCCGATAGAACAGGCGGGGAGCGTTGGCCAACCACCGATAGATGCCATAGGGACGACGATGAGCAAGTGCCATAGGTCCGACTCCTTTTCTTGTTGCTTGCGGCACCTTTTTGGGGCACCAGATCATCGAAGTGAATTTCCTTGCCATTGCCACTCATGAAGAGGATGGTTGTTGCAGCCCGGAGAGCAGCAACCGCACCGATGTCTCAGGCTGTTCAGCTGGGAGATATGCACACCTCCAAAATCGTACCCGGCTTTCACCGTTTCTCTACGGGAGACAGGGATCACCTGTTCGGGAGCCTTTCGGGCTTTCCGGCCAGCTGCTCCGACCTGGCGTCTTGCGGGGGCAAGATGCTCTGTGCGCCAATCTGGCGTCGGAGCAGGCCACTAAACGTCTCCCGCAACAGCACTTTCATCATCGTTTGTTGGACGAACAGGCCCAGGGGACTGCCAGGCAGAAAGGATTTGGCAAAACCGCGGGCGCTCTTTTGCTGCGCCTGGACATAGGCATACATCTGCTGTTCGTAGCGACGGAACGCCTCCTGGTAATCGGCGGTTTGGTGCAGCGCACGAGCCAGCAGATAAGCACCTCCCATCGCCAGCGACGCCCCCTGCCCAGAGAGCAGCGTGGGGCAGTCGCAGGCATCGCCGACGAGGGCCACCCGACCATGATGCCAGGTGGGCATCTGGATCTGGATCACCGCATCCATGGACACGGGAACATGTGGGCTGACATCAGAGAGAAGCTGCTGGGTGATCCAGCCCATCCCTGCAAACACCTCTCGCAAGCGTGGCAGCCGCTGCTCGCGTGGAAGATGCTCCTTCTCGGCTACCTGGTACATGAAAAACGTGAGGATTTCGCCCTCGGCGCGCGTGCAATAGGCGGCTGCCAGGCGTCCCGGCTCGAGATACATTTTCCAGGCGTGGCCGATGCCGTAGCGGTCGGCGAGCGGATAGCAGGCGATGGTGTAGCCGAGATAGCGGCTGAACTGGTCTTCCGGTCCGAAGACCAGGGCGCGCGTGGTGGAATGCACGCCATCGGCACCGATCAAGAGATCGAAGGACTCGGTTGTGCCATCAGTGAACGTCACCACCACCGCATCCCGGTCAGATACCACGTGCGTGAGCGAACGGCCGAACCGCACCTCAACCTGACCGGCAAGCGCTCCATACAACACTTCTTCGAGGGTCCAGTGCATCAGTCCCATATATTTCCCATCCGTGATGGTGCGCAAGAGCGCTGCATCCAGTCTCGCGATGAGCTTGCCGGTCTTATTCACGTAGGCCACATCGTCAAAAGGGATTTGCTGAGAGCTGAGCCGGTCAATGAGGCTCATCCGTTCGGCGACCTCGTAGCCGGTGCCCAAAAAGTCAATCGCGTACCCATCGCGACGAAGCGTCTTCGCCTGCTCAATCACCACCACGGGTATCGCGTACTGGTGCAGCCAATACGCCAGCGTCAGCCCGGCGATACCACCTCCAGAAATCAATACGCGCATGATCCGTTCCTTTCTCGCTGCCCAGTTTCGCGCGAGCAGCCAGCCATGTCCAGTTCCACTCATGTGGGCGAACTTGAGGTGCGTACCATTTCACCAGGGAACATCTGCTTCGCACCTGCTATCAGCGCCTGAGCCAATGGAAGACTTGTTCTACGAATGGCTTCGCATCTTTCTCTATGCAGACACCATGACCGATGATCAGCTTGTCAAAGTCCCACGAAAGCAGCTTTTCGAGTGATCGCCGTGCGAGATTTCGACGCGTGAAAGACAACCTGATGTCGATCGGAACGCCGCCCTGCGGAGAGGCAACGCCCTCGAGTTTGAAGAGGGCATTGCGAAGGAGCTTCCCCTTCACTCTCGGATGAATTTGGATGAGATCATCCAGGATGACCGTGCGAGACGCTTTATGAAAGAAAAGGACTTCTTCGATGAGAGGGTTGCCTTTGAAGGCAAGTTGGTCGAAGTCATCCGCCCACTCGGGATTGGGCGCGTCCCCCAGCATGCCGGTGAATGGCAGGTGCCCCTTCTTCAACGTCAATGGGGTGGTTCGTGGTACCCATAACTGTGCTTTGGGAAAGAGCGTGTGCCACGCTTCCAGCCGCCAGACGTGTCTCGGGGTCGCTGCAACAAGATAGCTCACAGGCCCCAATTCAGTGATGTGTTTGAGCGTGTCGAACGGCACAGGTACAGGAGAATCCACCCATACTGCACCATCGGAGAGCTTCAAGACGGTCATGCGGGTTGTAAACAGGACCCCGAAGTCGCGGACATTGGGGCCGTCGACGGTCCATACGTTTTGAGCAAAGGCTTGCATGCCGGACATCTTGACACGCATGATAGCTTCCCTCTCTGCTGCCAAGAATCCAGCAGCTTCATACAACGTCTCAGAGTAACTGATCGGTCAGTTCTATCTATACCATACGATCAGTGATTTGTCAATGACCCGTCGGTCAATTTTCCCTCCATCGAGTGAGAGAGCAGCTCTGTCCTTGCTCATCTCCGCTCAAAACTGCTCGCAGAGAGGAACGTGACGTGTTCCTCATGACATTGACCACCAGTCCAAAAACGTGGTATGCTACAGAGACAGGACCAGATCGCACACCTCGAGGAGGCACCATGCCAAAAATCGTCGATGAACAGATGCGCGAAGCCACCCGCCATCGCATTATGCGTGTGGCGGCCAGCGAGTTTGCCCGCCTGGGGTTTGATCAGGCAAATATCAATGTGATTGCCGAACAGGCAGGGATCGGCAAAGGAACGATCTATTTATACTTTGAGAACAAACGCGACCTCTTCCTGTCGATGCTGCGCTCCATTGCACAGGAGCAGCTGGCTACCATCCGCGTAGCCCTGGCCGCTGAGGGAACGTTCCGGCAGCGCCTGGAGCGACTGTTTCGTGCCTTTGCCCACCTCGCGGAGGAACAGAGCGACAGCTTCAATGTGTACATGAGCGCCCTGTACGGCGTCAACCGCGCCTTCCAATCGGAGGCCACCAAGCTGTTGCGAGATTATGTGGCGGTGATTGCCTTGATGCTGGAGCAGAGCCAGGCCCGTGGGGAGATCCGCTGTCACCATGTCGAGGCCGCCGCCCTGATGGTCCTCTCACTCACCGAGTCGTACGTTCTTTCGGCCAGGGTGCTTGGACAATCCGAACAAGCCATTGTTCAGCAGGCAGGACATATCGCTGATCTCATTCTCGGTGGTATTGGCACCGGTTCATCTTGATGCCGTGCCTCTTTCTTTTTTGTCTCTTTTTTTGAATGATTGCCCACCCATGTTGACATACGGGGTGAAGTTCAGGAGGACTACTGATGCAATCTGCTGCTCTTGTGACATTCTTACAACGTCTCTTCCATTTGCGTCGTGTTGGAGGGCACTTCAAGACGCCACGTTATTTACTCAAATGGCTGTTCATCAGCACCCTGATCGGGCTGGTAGCAGGGGTCGGGGCGATCGTTTTTACCCTGGCTATCAAACTTGCAACGGAGTTCTTCCTGGGAAGGCTCGTCGGCTATCTGCCCCCTGACCCGCTCGGTGAGGGGACGATGGGCGTGATGCCTCTGTGGGCGGCGGCCCGACCCTGGCTCCTGCCCATCATTACCACTGCAGGAGGGTTACTTTCAGGTATCATCGTGTTCTCGCTGGCACCAGAAGCTGAAGGGCACGGCACCGATGCGGCTATCGCCGCCTTTCACCAGGGCAAGCCCATTCGCGCGCAAATCCCGCTGGTCAAGCTGGTGGCCTCCGCCATCACCATCGGCTCCGGCGGCTCAGCGGGACGTGAGGGCCCCTCAGCACAGATCAGTGCGGGCTTTGGTTCAATACTAGGAAACCTGTTGCGTTTGGACACCCAGGACCGGCGCATCGCGGTCGCCACCGGTATCGGCGCAGGCATCGGGGCCATCTTCCGCGCCCCTTTGGGTGGAGCGGTGCTCGCTGCCGAGATTTTGTACAAGCATGACCTGGAGGTCGAAGCGGTCATTCCCGCTCTGATCGCCTCTATCATTGGCTACAGCGTGTTCGGGGCCTGGTTCGGCTGGAATCCCATTTTCGTGACGTATGGGAGCCTGGCCTTCACCTCTCCACCGCAGCTGCTCTACTACGTTCTGATCGGTCTCTTGTGTGGCTTGATCGGGCTGCTGTACGCCCGCGGCTTCTATGGCCTCACCCACAGGTTCCACCGGCTGCCGCTACCCAGGTGGCTCAAGCCTGCCATCGGGGGACTGTGCGTGGGTCTGATTGGCCTGGTTCTGCCAGAGGCGCTGGGTATGGGCTATGGCTGGGTGCAGGTGAGTATGAGCCCTGCACTCCTCGCTATCCCACTCTGGGTGGTCCTGCTGCTGCCGTTTGCCAAGATTTTAACCACCGGGCTCTCCATCGGCTCCGGGGGATCCGGAGGTATTTTTGGCCCCGGTATGGTCATCGGGGCCATGGTGGGGGCGATCATCTGGCGGTTGTGCTATCATGTGCTCCCCGGTGTTCCCGATACCCCTGCCCCTTTCGTGATCGTCGGCATGATGGCGCTCTTCGGGGGCATCGCGCATGCGCCGCTGGCGGTCATGCTGATGGTGGCGGAGATGACGGGCAATCTGTCCATGCTTGCCCCCGCGATGATTGCGGTGGGCATCTCCGTCATCATCGTTGGGGAGAGGACGATCTACACCAGCCAGGTCGACACGCGTGCTGACTCGCCTGCACACCGGCTCCAATTCTCGTTCCCACTGCTCTCGACGCTGCCAGTTCGCCAGGCGATGACCCCACTCGCACTGCGTTTTTCTCCGCAGCACACCGTGGCGGAGGCGGAGGCTCTGCTCGCCGAACGAACCCTGAGTGGAGCCACGGTGCTTGACGGACGTGGGAACCTCCTGGGAGTACTCACGCTTGCCGATATTGGGCGCGTGCCGCTTGCTGAGCGTGGCCAGCACCGTGTTGAGGAAACGATGAATCGCGAGGTGCTGGTCGTGCAACCTGACGAGACGCTCGATGTCGCGCTGGAACAACTGACCAGCCACCGCATCGGTTGGATGCCCGTGGTGGAGATGGAAGCGGCAACGGGCGGCAGACAGGTAGTAGGACGCGTCTCTGCTCTGGACATCACGCGTGCCTATCGCGAGGCGCTGGCAAAAGGCTCGCGGCGCATGCGCGGCCTGGTGGAGGGAACAGTAATGGTCGAAGCCATCATTGAGCCGGGGATGCGGCTAGCCGGTCGCCCCTTGCGGGAGGCAAAGCTCCCGCCGCAGTGCCTGGTGGTCTCGATCCGTCGCCGGAATGAGCTGCTCTTCCCCCGAGGCGGCACCGTCATCGAGGCAGGTGATGTGGTGACGTTTCTGGTGAGCCCGAGTGGAGAGGAGCTCCTGCGCACCTACCTGGCGGAACGAGTCGAGCAAGCGCAACCGGTCTTGCTCGACTAGGACGATTGTGATGGCTTCGTGAGAGCATGAGCACCCTTTGTGAAGGCTTTATGATAGTAATGAGTTATCCTCTATATATATAAAGGAAAAGGAGGTTACAAAGATGAAAGAAGTACGACCTCGAGAATCCAATCTTGTTGAGTCTTGGATCGAGCTGGCTACGACTACGGCTAGCTATTCAGCCAACCCAATAGCACAGGCCATTGCCATGGCTACCCAGGACCATAAGGAAGATCCCTGGATTACCTTGATTGAGCAGCTCTGGAAGGCCAATCCCTCCAGCGACTGGGTGCCTGTTGATGTCGGAGAAGCCCTGAACGTCTCCCAGCTCACGTGGCTCGATGCCTTCAGACATCCGGAGCGTCTGTGGGGGCTCTCTAACGACTTTGTGCAACAGTATACGCAGGTGATGGCTACCAGCACCCTGAGGATGTGGGGACTGAGCCAGGAGAGCAAACCGCTCATCGAGCCGGAGGCCAGGGATAGACGCTTCAGCGCCCCAGACTGGCAGCAGAACCCGGCCTTCGATGCCCTCAAACAGAGCTACCTGCTCATGGCCACGACCTGGCTCAAGGCGGTTTCGGGCATCGGGGGACTGGATGAGAGGGAGCGCCGTCGGTTGACGTTCTTTCTGCGCCAATACCTCGATGCCACCAGTCCCACCAACTACGCTTTCACCAACCCACAGGTCATCCATGAAACGATTGCCACCGGCGGCCAGAACCTGGTCAAAGGCATGCAGCATCTCTTGCGCGACATCATGGCAGGCGAGATTACGATCACCGATACCAGCGCTTTCCAGGTGGGCCGCGACCTGGCGATCACTCCTGGCCAGGTGGTCTACCGCAACCCGTTGATCGAATTGATCCAATATAGCCCGACGACTCCGCAGGTACACGCGGTTCCCCTGCTGCATATCCCGCCCTGGGTCAACAAGTACTACATACTGGACCTGCGACCACAGGATAGCCTGGTGGAGTTCCTGGTGAATCAGGGCTTCACGGTCTTTCTGATCAGTTGGAAGAACCCCGATGTCTCGATGGCCGAGGTCAGCTTCGATGACTATGTGACCCTGGGACCGTTGGCAGCTCTGGACGTCATCAAGCAGATTACCGGCTCACCCAAGGTCAATACGGTCGGCTACTGCATCGCTGGGGAATTGCTGGCCACCGTGCCTCCCTATCTGGCGGCCAAGGGGGATGACACAGTCAATTCGGCCACCTTCGTGGTGACACCGGTAGACACGCAAGCCGTGCTCAATGACCTGTTCGCCCTCATTGATGAGCCCACCATACGCTTTGCCGAGCGCTACATGCAGGTGATGGGCTACCTGGATAGCCGCTCAATGGGGCTGATGTTCAACCTGCTGCGCGCCAACGAGTTGGTCTGGAGTAACGTCATCAACAACTACTTCCTGGGCAAAGAGCCTCCAGCCTTCGACATCCTCTCCTGGAATAGTGATGGCACCCGCGTGGTCAAGAACGCGCATACCTTCTATCTGCGCGAGTTCGTTCTGGAGAACCGGCTGGCCAAGCATGGCGAACTGCTCATCAAGGGCGTGCCCATTGACCTGCGCAACCTGCGGCAGGATGTGTATGTCGCGGCGATGATGCAGGATCACATTGTGCCCTGGAAGGCGGCGTGGCGCATGACGCAGTTGGTCGGCGGATCGGCACGCTTCACCTTAGGGGGCAGCGGTCACGTCGCAGGCATTGTGGCTCCGCGCAGCGCGCACAGGGGGTATTGGACCGACAACAAGCCGGTCAGCACTGCTGACGAGTGGTTGGAGGGGGCAATCTTCCACCAGGGCAGTTGGTGGCAGGATTGGGCCAAGTGGTTACAGGCGCATTCTGGTGAGCTGGTCGCTCCTCCCTCGATGGGCAGTCAGACCTACCCACCGCTCGTCCCAGCGCCGGGAACGTATGTGCTGGAGAAATGATAACGCAACAGCATGATGATGGGTGAAAGGGTTCTGGTGCAAATCGATTTGCACCAGAACCCGTGATAGAAAGTGAGCGGTGTTTCTATGGACACGATTGAAAACCAGCCTTTTATTGAAAACCGGACGTTTGATGAGATCAACGTTGGGGATAGCGCAAGTCTGGTGCGCAAACTGAGCAGGGAGGATATCGAACTCTTCGCTGTCATGTCGGGTGATGTGAACCCCGCCCATGTCGACGAGGAATATGCCAAGAGCGACATGTTCCACAAAATCATTGCCCACGGCATGTGGGGGGCCTCGCTGATCTCGACCGTGCTGGGTACCACACTTCCCGGCCCTGGAGCGATTTATCTGGGGCAGACGCTGCACTTTCGTCACCCAGTGACCGTGGGGGATACGATCACCGTCACGGTCACCGTCACCGACAAGCAGACCGATGGGCATCAGGTTAGCTTTGACTGCGAATGCACCAATCAACGCGGGCAAGTGGTCATTAGTGGCAGCGCCGAGGTGATCGCCCCGACGACGAAAGTGAAACGACCGCGCGTCACGTTGCCAGAAGTGCATCTGCACGACCAGGGCGCCTGGTACCGGCACCTGCTCGAGTTGACCAAAGGACTCGCCCCGATTCGGACCGCTGTGGTTCATCCGGTGGATGAGAATACCTTGCTCGGGGCTATCGAAGCTGCCGAGGCCAACCTGATCATTCCCGTCCTGGTTGGCCCTGAGAAGAAGATTCAGGCGGTCGCTGCCGCCCAGAACGTGGATCTCTCGCCATACACCTTAATCGCGACGGAGCATAGCCATGCTGCTGCCGAGCAAGCGGTCGCACTGGCTCGCGCGGGCCAAGTCGAGGCGCTCATGAAAGGCAGCCTGCATACCGATGAGTTCATGCATGCCGTGCTCGCGCCCAGAATCGGTCTGGCGACAGCTCGGCGCATGAGCCATGTCTTCGTGCTGGATGTGCCGACCTATCCGCGCCTGCTGTTGCTCACCGACGCCGCCCTCAACATCTACCCTGATTTGGAGGCCAAGCGAGACATTGTGCAAAATGCCATCGACCTGGCGCACGTGCTGGGCATTGAGGTGCCCAAGGTCGCCGTCCTCTCGGCGGTCGAAACGGTGAGTCCGCAGATTCACTCGACACTGGAAGCGGCGGCCCTCTGCAAGATGGCCGATCGCGGGCAAATCACCGGCGGCCTGGTGGATGGCCCATTAGCCTTTGATAATGCAGTGTCGCCGGAAGCGGTCCGTACGAAGGGCATCATCTCACCCGTCGCCGGTCAGGCCGATATCCTGGTCGTGCCAGATTTGGAAGCGGGCAATATGCTGGCCAAGCAACTGGAGTACCTGGCCGAGGCACAGGCCGCCGGCATTGTGTTGGGCGCACGCGTGCCGATCGTGCTCACCAGCCGGGCTGACGGTCCCCTGGCGCATATGGCCTCCTGCGCACTCGCCCTGTTGTTGGCGCAGAGTAAACGAAAGGCAAAGCCATGACGGATGTGATTCTCGCCCTCAATGCTGGCTCGTCCAGTCTCAAGTTCTCGCTGTTCGTCAGTGCACGTGGCAGAGAGGCCCTTTCCCTTGTCTCTCTGGGAGAGGTCGAAGGCATTGGCGGCCAGGGGCGTTTCCTCGTGTCCGATGCGACAGACCGACGGCTAGTAGACGAACAGCTCACGTCCAAAACGGCGGACTCACTCGGTCACGAAGAGGCGCTCAGCGTCCTGCTGGACTGGATCGAACACCACGAGGCAGGGTTGATCCTGGTCGCGGTTGGGCACCGGGTCGTCCACGGCGGTCTGCTGTTTTCAGCGCCCGTGCTGCTGGATTCAGCGGTGATCAATCAGCTCGAGCAACTCGTGCCACTGGCGCCATGCAGTGGCAACAGGTGACTCGGCAGAGGTCGTCGCCGAACGGGACGCGGTATGGCAGACGATGGCCCGGCTTCCTGAAGCGCAGCGTCTTTGCTTATTCCTTTCGGCCGTCGGTGGGTTCTCGTCAGGCGAGATCGCCGATATGCTCAATCTTCATGAGGCAGCGGTGCGTCAGCGGCTGGCACGGGCCAGGAGGCAGTTTCAACAGCTCTATGCACGGGAGCGTGACGAAGCGTGCCTCAATGGTACGACGCCGGCTCTCGAGAGCAAGAGCATGACCAGCGATGCTGTCAGGCAGCCAACGGAGAATGGCCGCATCCTTGATCCTGGAGCATCGCACCCGGTTAGATGGGCTGCTGTGAGCTGAAGAGGCGAAGGTGATGAACATGAAACGACAGCATGATGAAAGGATGTTGACCCATCAACAAGCCAAAGCCTTCTATGACCACTTTGGTGCCAGGCAGGATCTGCAGGCCTTTTACGAAGCACCGGCGACTGGCGATCTTATCGCGAATGCAGCATTCGAGACAGCGCAGTCCGTTTTCGAATTCGGATGCGGAACGGGTGCTTTTGCCGAGAGCGTCCTCTCTCGCCATCTTCCCCAGCATGCCACGTATCTGGCCGTAGATAGCAGCTCGACGATGGTCGGCCTTGCCCGAGCCAGACTGACGCGCTTCGGAGAGCGCGTTGAGGTTCGACTGACCGATGGTTCACTTGCGTTCGATGCGGTCGTTGGGCCGTTTGATCGCTTCGTCTCGAACTACGTCCTTGACCTGTTGTCTTCTGCCGATATTGTGACACTACTCGCCCAGGCCCATCGGCTCCTGGTGACGAATGGACGCCTGTGTCTGGTGAGCCTCACTCACGGATCAACACGTTTCTCACGTCTTGTGACATGGGGCTGGACCCGCGTGCATGCGCTTCGGCCCGGTCTCGTCGGCGGCTGTCGCCCGCTGGCACTACTCGACTTCTTGCCGGGTATCCATTGGAGGATTGAATACGTGCAGGTTGTCACGCCCTTTGGTATTCCTTCGGAAGTCGTCGTTGCTTCGAAACGGCTAGATGAGGATGGGCCTGAAGCAGCTGAACGCGCCGTACTGGAGTATGCCAAACGGAATCCTCTCGCAATACGCGTCCTTCCTCGCCTGATGGGGTACCGTCTGGATGGGAGCGAAGAGGATTTGCGTGCCCTGGCCCACCTGGGGATTGTTGTCGCCTTCCATCCATCTTCAGCGGTCAGCGTGAAGGCAGCTCTTGAGCAATGAGACGTACCTGTGACATCTCCATGGAGTTCTTAGACCACCCAGTGTGCTGCGTAGGCAATACTTTTGAGGGAAAGGAGGGTGCGTGTTCGAGAGGACAAAGCCTGACAACCGTGCTGAACGTCCTGGAGACCTGCGGACGCACACACGAGCGTGCAAGAACGCTGTGTTGTCACAGCGACAAACGTTCATCAAGAATGGGAGACAGGTCTATGAGGGATTCATGCATCCTATTCCTGCTGAGCCCTCCTGGCAGAATGCTGCGGGTCGCTCTAGGGATTGGTGGTGGTAGCGATTGGGGTACTCTTCATGCAGGGCAGGCCGGGTTTGTGGTAGCAGTCATCGGGCTCATCCCGATATTCGCAACACTTGCAGGGGTATGTTTCCTTAGACCCCTCTTTGGGTACATATTCGAGGGACAGAAGCGAGAGAGACCTGTGAACTCGTCATGGGAACGTGCCTTTCCCTTGTGATGGCATAATGCGCCGCCTTCACATGTGCACCAGAACTGTTTCCTGCCAAATCGGCACGGCCGCTACGCAGAGGCCACGCTCCAGTTGCTCACTGTAGCGCACGCCAACCCACCCGCTTCCTCCTACAAAAGCAGGGAGAACAGATTGAAACTTCTCTCTCATCTTGCTCGTGAAAGTGTTGAGGTATTTCGGTTCTCACCAAAAGAGTTGGAGGATAGCGATGTTGCAAGAACAAGAACAACCGGTAGCAAGCGATCTTGATACAGTCAAAACGATTCTCATCGTGGAAGACGATGCTCACATCGGTGAGTTTCTTGAGCGGGTTCGGTTCTTTCCGAGGAGACGCCGTATAAACCCCTGGTCGTCTCTGATGGCTTTGAGGCATTGAAAGTCACGCGCGATGTGAAACCAAACCTGTTTCTCCTGGATTACCAATTGCCACGAATGGACGGCATCGAACTCTATGACCGGCTTCATGCCGTGCAAGAGTTCCGAGATACCCCTGCTATCCTCATAAGCGCACGCTTACCGAAACGTGAACTAGAAAAACGCTCCCTGGTTGGCCTACACAAACCCCTTGATCTCAATGAACTGCTCAAGGCGATTCAGGAGTTATTGGAGCGTGAAGCAGGGCAAGCGCCATGAGGAGGTGGTAGCTTGGGAGGAACACAAAAGGAAAGCAAGGAGCAGTAGGGTGACCTCACCATACCCAACACTCAAGACACGGGGGGCAACGTCGTGAGTACTCCATCAATTTTTTCATCGGCCCACATCTCTTTTCAGATTTCTCTACACTGGTGCTCCAGATCCCGCCAACCGGTACGGAGAGGTGGATGTACAGACGATGCCGCGTTCGGCTGACCCATGCCATCAACAGGTGAGGTATCTACCACGGCATCGCCTCTCCTTCAAACAAAACCTTGCTCCAAATGGCATAGACTGCTAGAATAGAGAAACCTTCCTCTGGGGAGCAAGGGAACTGGGAGCGCCGGGAAGCCTGGTCGGCAACCGGAGGCCATCGTGTCCTGTGAGCGAGGGAGCCGGTGCACAAGGCCGATCACAGGGAAAATCGAACCGAAAGGAAAGGCATTTGATGGTTGACATTCCGCTGCTCATTCGTGACCTGGTTCTCTTCCTGCTCGTGGCACTCGTGGTGAACCTGCTCAGTCGAAAAGTTGAGGGTACCCTACACGCTGGGGCTGGTTATTGTGGGCCTGGGCATTGGTTTCGTCGGGCTAACGCCAGAAGCCCAACCCTCACCTGAGCTGGTGCTCTTCGTGTTCCTGCCGGCCTTGCTCTTTGAGGGGGGCTGGAGTGCGAAGCTCTCGCTGTTACGGGAGAACTGGCGGGCTATCTTCTTCCTCGCCGGGCCTGGACTGCTGCTCTCGCTCGTGATTATAGCGGCTGCCCTCCACGTTCTGGATCAGCTCGACTGGGCCACGGCCCTCCTGCTCGCGGCCATCCTCTCGCCGACCGACCCCGTGGCCGTCCTCGGCTTATTTCGGCAACTGCACGTGAATGAGCGGCTCTCCAACATCATTGAGGGCGAGAGCCTGTTCAACGACGGGGTGGCCGGGTCGCTCTATCAGACCTTTCTCGCGCTCGTGCTGCTCACCCTTCACGGACAGGCTCCCACCGGGCTGGCCGCGCTCGGCAATGGGCTGCTCATGTTCGTGGTAGAAGCTGGGGGAGGCCTGCTGTTCGGGGCGCTCGCAGGGTTTCTCATCAGCCACGTCTTGAGGCGCATCGACGATCCGGTCGTGGAAACCACCATCACCCTGTTGTCAGCCTACGGCATCTACTGGGTCGCTGATATGCTGCGGCTTTCAGCAATCATCGCGGTCATTGTCACGGCGCTCATCCTGGGCAACTACGGGCGCGCCATCGGTATGTCAGAACGTACGCGCAGTGACGCGGATACCTTCTGGCGCATGTTAGCTTTTCTTGGCAATGCGCTGATCTTTCTGCTGATGGGCGTGCAGATCCATCCGTTTGCCAGGCTGCTCCTGGCGGGACCCGTCCTTGCCACCTGGCTGGTTGCTCTGGTGGCGGTCGGCGTGGTCTTACTCGCGCGCTTTGTACTGGTGCTGGTGCTCACCCTCCGTTCGTGGGTGAGCTTGCCACGCAGAGATGGGCAACCCATCCTGGCCCCACTGGTCAAGCAGCCCCTGCCTCGCGCCTGGCAGTTGATCGTGTTCTGGAGCGGGTTGCGTGGGGCGCTCTCGCTCGCCCTGGTGCTCGCGTTACCGCTGGACGTGCCTTCGCGTGAGGTGCTGGTGGTTTCCACCTTTGCCGTCGTCCTGTTCACGCTGCTCATCCAGGGGTTGAGCATCCGCTGGGTCTTGCATAGCGTACTCTTGTCCCCTGCCCTGCAGTCTCTTCCTGAGAGCGATCACCCGACAGATGAGCAAGTGATCGTCAATTCCTCCCCGGAAGAGCCGCGGGAGCCATCACCATAGGCGTCGTCTTCTCCTCCGTCACGGGTTTTCCAGCACTGGCCATCCATACCCTCCTTCTCTTCAAGCGCTCAACTCATGAACGCCGAGCAATTCAGCCACCGCCTTATCTGAAGAGAAAATTCGGGGTTGCGCTTCTGCCATGCGTGGCATATAGTACGTGTGAAGGGACAAGAGCGGATAGGTGGGCACCTCGCCTTTCACTGAGGCGATAGGTTTACTGCTCGGGCTCATGATGCGTTAGCCCAACTCAATCCTGGCACGACACTGACAAAAGAAGGTCTTCAAAGATGACCAGTCGCGTGGGGCAGCAGCTTGGCAACTACCGCCTGCTCCGACTCCTGGGCGCAGGCGGCTTCGCTGAAGTCTATCTGGGCAAACACGTGTATCTCAACACACAGGCGGCCATCAAAGTGCTGCAGACACGCCTGGCGGAGGACGAGCGGGAGCGATTCCTTCACGAGGCGCCCATCATTGCTCGTTTAGTCCACCCCCATACGAGAGCTGACGGGGGTACTGATTGCTGAATGCGATGATCTGCTTGCCAGGCACGACGCCTATGTCCGCGCCAATCTCGAAGACATGCCGGAGGTGCAGGAGTGGGTGTGGACAGACTAAAGTGTAGAGGGAGATAACTCCCTCTGCACGAGGCGTACGTGACGGACCAGCCACTTCCCTGACGTGAGAGAGACGCCCCCAGGGATATCACGCCGGAGCAGTGGCGCTAGATAAAGAAGGACCCGCTGATGAAAGCCATAAGGAACCAGCAACCGGGGAATCAAACGGTATCCAGCCGGCAGGGAGGTCTCGCATCCCTGTCTCTGGCAGCATTGCAGACACGTCTCGATGCGACGCAAGGTGGCCTGAGCGCCGCCGAGGCACAACACCGGCTGACCAGTTACGGCTACAACGAGTTGCCTGAGAAACGCACCAATCCCCTCTTGAGATTGCTTGCCTCCTTCTGGGGACCGATCCCCTGGATGATCGAGGTGGCGGCCATCCTCTCCCTGGTGGTACGCCACTGGGCCGACTTTGGGATCATCCTGGCCTTGTTAGTGATGAACGCCCTGGTGGGCTTCTGGGAGGAATACCAGGCCGACACGACTATTGCCGCGCTCAAGTCGCAGCTGGCACTGCAAGCCCGGGTCAAGCGAGATGGTGCCTGGGCCACTATCCCTGCGCGTGAGCTGGTGCCCGGTGACCTCATCCACCTGCGCATCGGAGAGATTATACCAGCCGACGCCAGATTGCTGGAGGGCGATCCCGTGGAGGTGGATCAGTCAGCGCTGACTGGTGAGTCTCTGCCGGTGACACGCAAGGCCGATGAGAATGTCTACTCCGGCTCCATCATGAAACGCGGGGACATTGACGCGCTGGTGTATGCGACGGGACAAGAAACCTACTTTGGGACGACAGCCCACCTCGTGGAGGAGGCCCACACCACCAGCCATTTCCAGCACGCGGTCTTGAAGATTGGGGACTACCTCATCGTGCTCGCCGTGGCCCTCGTGATTCTGATCCTGCTGGTGGCCCTCTTCCGGGGCGATAACATGCTCACCACGCTCCAGTTTGCGCTGGTCTTAACCGTGGCGGCTATTCCCGTGGCGATGCCGACGGTGTTATCGGTGACCATGGCGGTGGGGGCGCGGACGCTCGCTCACAAGCAGGCGATCGTCAGTCGACTGGCGGCCATTGAGGAGTTGGCAGGCATCGATGTGTTGTGCGCAGATAAAACCGGCACCGTAACCCAAAACCGCTTGACGCTCGGCCCGCCGTATTGCGTGGAGGGGATCAGTGCGGAGCAGGTCATCCTGAGCGCAGCCCTGGCGTCGCGGCGCGAAGACCAGGATCCCATCGATATGGCCGTACTCAGTGGGATCGCGCAGGAGCAGCAGGACACCTACCAGGTCACCCACTTCCTGCCGTTCGATCCCGTTCACAAGCGCACGGAAGCCACCGTGCGAGGGCCAGATGAACGGGTCTTCCGCGTCACGAAAGGCGCCCCCCAGGTGATCCTGGCGCTCGCTGCCAACGCGGGAGAGGTCCAGGCGCAGGTGGAACAAGCCGTGAGCGATTTCGCTGCGCGGGGATTCCGTGCCCTGGGGGTGGCGCGTACGGACGAACGGGGAAACTACTGCTTGCTCGGGGTGATCCCCTTGTCTGACCCACCGCGGGAAGACTCCAAAGCGACCATCGAGACCGCCAGACAGATGGGCATCGACGTCAAGATGGTCACCGGGGACCAGGTCGCGATTGCCAGGGAGGTTGCCCGCGGCGTGGGCCTTGGCACACACATCCTGGACGCCTCGCTCTTCGCCGGCACCCAAACGCACCAGACGGGGCAGCTCACCGACACCATCGAGCAGGCCGATGGCTTCGCACAGGTCTTCCCCGAGCATAAATACGCCATTGTGGAGGCCTTGCAGCAGCGGGGTCACATCGTCGGCATGACGGGTGACGGCGTGAACGACGCCCCAGCGCTCAAGAAGGCCGACGCGGGCATTGCCGTCTCCGGTGCGACCGATGCGGCCCGCTCAGCGGCAGCGATCGTCTTGCTGACGCCTGGTCTTTCCGTGATTATCGATGCCGTCAAAGAGGGGCGTAAGACCTTCCAGCGCATGAACAGCTACGCCATGTACCGCATCGCCGAGACCATCCGCGTGCTGCTCTTCATGACGCTGTCCATCCTGGTCTTCAATTTTTATCCAGTGACGGCAGTCATGATCGTGCTGCTGGCGCTGCTCAATGACGGGGCCATTCTCTCCATCGCCTATGATCGCGTGCATTACTCGGATCAGCCAGAAGCCTGGAATATGCGGGTGGTGTTGGGCATCGCGACGGTGCTGGGCGTCACCGGCGTGGTGGCCTCCTTCGGCCTGTTTTACGTGGGTGAGCGCATCTTCCACCTCAGCCCGGCCCTGATTCAGTCGTTGATGTATCTGAAACTCTCGGTGGCAGGCCACCTGACCATCTTCCTCACCCGCACACGCGGCCCGTTCTGGTCCATCCGGCCAGCTCCCATTCTGCTGGGAGCGGTGCTTGGTACGCAATTGTTGGCGACGTTGATCACCGTCTATGGAGTGTTTATGGCTCCTATCGGCTGGGGGTGGGCCCTGCTGGTCTGGGGCTATGCGCTGGCCTGGTTCCTGGTGAACGATCGCGTCAAACTCGCAGCTTACCGCATCTTTGATCGGCACCAGCCGGCGTTCCTGGCAGCACACAGGAAACACAAGGGCTGATACAGCGGAGGAACCATATCCAGGCAGGAAATGTCTATCAGCAGGGTCACACGGTCGAAAGAAGCGGCCAAAGCCAGCTACGATCAACTGAGCAGGTGGTACGATCTGCTGGCTGGCCGCTTCGAACGGAAATACCGGGATGGCCTATTAGGCCATTATCGTAAACGCTAAATCCCGTTGAATTTGAGCTTATCTCTCCTGTTTCTATCCTGCAACCAACGACGCAACATACCGTATATAGGAATATAGCGATGTATCGCATTGTTTAAATGAGTAAAACGATATATCGTATCGTTCATAGAACAGATTTGAGCCGTGGTGACATCGCACAACAACGCATCAGGCAACATCATGAGAAATTGCCAGAAGCAGTGCATATTGCCACGACAGTGAGAGTAAACTCAGAGAAAGAGAGGATTCCCATGTTTTGGGGATTTGGACACGGCTTTATGTTCATGCTACCGTTTTTGTTGCTGGGCAAGATTTTCTGGATCGTCATCCTGGCGCTCCTCATCGCGAGCATTATACGCTGGGCCAGCCGTAGACGCCTGCATGCGCCTTACTACAATTGGCCTTACCACCAGTATGGAACGCCGCCAGCTCAACCTTCCGCCCTGGACATACTCCGCCAGAGGTATGCGCGCGGTGAGATCGATGCAACCACCTTCGACCAGATGCGCGAGCGGTTGGAAGCTACAAATGGACCACGGCAGCAGTAACATCACTGGCTGCTACAGTACACGTTCCCTCGTATTAAGCACACAAAAAGGGAGCTTGAGGCCTGTATCAGGAGAAGAGCATTTCCTCCCCGCCTTGCGGCATGGAGAGGAAATGCTCCTTCTTTTTTTGTATAGTGCTGACTTCACTGCATCTAAAAAATGGCGAAGGGTTAAATGCTCAGTTTGCAAATATTTAAACACTATGGTAAACTAACAGGGTAACCTGAAGAGAACGCTATCAAAGAAGATACAAAATAACATCCAGGGCTGTGATAATCTGGGTGTTTTTTATTGCCCGGAGCTGAGGACCACTTCTCGATCGGTGCTGATCGACGACCCAGAAAGTACTGTCGTACTACCAAAGGGTTTGTTGTTGTAGCTGAGGGCTGGATTATTCTCTGGCTCTTTGCAGTGATATAGAGAGTGAGAAAGATAAGAATGACCGATTTAAAGCAGTTGAAACGAGACACACAAAACCTGAATGGCTTGCACGAGCATGGTTCCTATTGCGAGTGCATCTGGTGCCTTGAGAGAGATACACAACTTGTTAAGACCTCAGATCTTGCTAAGTGGGAGATTGAGCAAGAAATGACGGCAATGTTGGAGGATTTACCTCTTTCTATCACCATCAAAAAGCAGGGTGAACTTGACAGTGATGTGTACACCTGGCAATGCTTAGGCATCACTGGGAAAGCACACTCTGTTGTGGATGCAACTCGGGAAGCATTGCAATCGTTGATTAAAGCCTTCGACGTAGCACACGTTAACTAACGATGATGTAAGAATGAGCGGTTATCCAGCAATGGATGACCGCTTAATTATGCATCCTATTAAACCTCGCCATACTCCAAAAATGCAGTTAAACGTAGCGTGCGACAATCTCCATGGTATTCAGTTCTGGGTCCAGCTGCTTTGTGATACCATCGAGCAGCCCGAGCGCACGTCCCACCAGGAGGAGATCCACAGGAATGGAGCCAATGCTCTTGCTCAATCGTGACCCGACATCCAAAACGTCGCTGGTCCCCTCCTCACCGAGCAGCACACCAACGAGTTGCAGGAGGGTGGCAACATCCATCTCCTCATTGAACTGAAGCCCGGCCTCTGCCAGCGCCCTGGTTAGCGCGTCGAAATCACCGGCTACCAGTGCCCTTACCATCTCACCCAGCGCGTGTATGAGCGAGGGCTCCAGGCGCACGGTGAGGCCGTGATCCAGCAATACTAATCGCGGCCCGGGTTGCACGAACAGATTGCCGGGATGGGGGTCAGCGTGCAACACACCCAGTTGCAGCATCTGTTCGGCGTAGCGATTGTTGAGTATCTGGGCCACCATAGGGGGAGAGATGCCCCGCTGCAACATGGCTTCACGGTCGGTAATCTTGACCCCCTCGAAAAACTCCATGGCAATCATGTGATCGGTACTTAGCTCCGCGATGACCTCGGGAACCACTACATCTTCTCGATGCTGCAGCGCGGTCCGTAGCTCTGTCATTGCTGTTGCTTCGCGCTGGAAGTCGAGTTCCATCGGGAGCGTCCCCTTCAGGTAATCGACAATAGGTTGCAGTTGGATCGAGGGCGTGAGACGAGCAATGGCCGCAGCGACCGTTTCCAACACCGACAGATCGACAGTTACAAGATTCGCGATTTCTGGATACTGAATCTTGATGGCCACCTCGCGACCGTCACGCATCCGTGCCCGGTGTACCTGCGCGATAGAAGCGGCCGCGACCGGTTCTTGCTCAATCCAATCGAACACGTCCTGCGGACTCCGCCCGAGTTCCTGTGTGATCGCCTCCTCAATCGTCGGCCATGCATGCGGCGGCATGCGATCCTGGAGCGCTGCGAGCGTGTGGATGTAGGGGGCGGGAAGCAGGTCAGGCCGTGTCGAAGCAAACTGACCGGCTTTGATCAGCGCGCCGCCGAGCGAAGCCGCTGTGTCCAGAAATCGGTTCGCACTGCGCTGATGCTGTAGCTCCCAATCTCTCGATCGAACGAAGTTGGGCAAATAGCGCGCTCGTTCTCGGAGAGAGATATACCCGACAGAGATATCCGCTGCGAGAGTTGCCAGTACCAGTGTGCGCGACAACTCCTGGGTGGCAGGGGCAATACGGCTGTAACGCTCCTGCACCTGAAGGCTCGCTTCTATCCAGAGAAAGGAGTTCGAGCGGGCCAGGTCGCTCAGGCGGGCAATAAACACAGCGGGGTCCGGCGTGTCGCTCTCGGTTGAGAAGGCCGACATCATCTCCTCGATAGCACGCCTGAAAGTCTGATCGGCAATTTGCTCCATAGCGGGTCCCTTCTTGATATAGTCACCGGGACGCGCCAAACGCTTGTATATTGGTATCCAGCGAAGCATCCCGAAAGTATAGCCTCTTAGATATATTGTAACCGTTTTTGACTAGATAGTCCTCACCTTTGGGTCACAATAACAGAAAAGGCCGGCGCTGTGTCAATTCCCAACGGCTTTTGCAATATAATCACAAACCTACCCCACAACCCTCAAATAAGTCTCTACAATGATACTGTTCGCCTCCTCTTTTCCCACGAGCTGTTCTAGAGCCTCGTGGTGCTGCCCCAGGGAGTTGTACTTCTGCTCAATGGCCTTGTGAGAAGCGACGGCGGCATACCCGTGCAGCGCCAGCCGCATGGCTTCGCACTCAAGTTCAATCTGCTTACGCAGTCGCGCAATCTCGCTCATAATCAGTCCCCCTGCCTTGCCAATCCGGTATGACGAAGCATACCGCTTTATAGGTACCCAATAGGTAGGTATCTAATATAATAGATACCATTACAGTGGGATTGTGTCAAGTGGTCATGTTTAGTATCATTGAAACACTGATTAGCAAAGGACAGAGAAACATGAGACGCTTGCGCGTAAAAGAAGTTGCACAGGCCAAAGGCTTTACGATGGCCAGGTTACAGAGGGCCGCAGACATCAATCTCAAAACGATCCAGGCGATCTGGCATGACCCGCGCCATAACGCGTCGCTGAATACGCTGGATAAAATAGCGAAAGTTCTCGGCGTTCCCGTGACCGAGCTGATAGAGGATGTGCCGGAAGACGCGCAGCCAATGCCCAGGAAGCCGAAGAAGGTTGCTGAGGATACCGATACTTACCCCACAGGAGAGCGCGATTAGTTGTGCTTGCAACACGCCCGACCCATCTTTCTCGTCTCGCCCATATCTCTATCCACGTACCACGCACAAATTTCGCGTTGCCGCGGTAATCATACTACCGACGAATAGCGCTCGAAATGAACTATCTCGGACAGGGGTTTACGAGCACGAGCAACTTTGGGACGCGCACGACGGGCTTCCTCATCGGGATAGCCAAGCGATATAGCCGTACGCACCAGGCGCTCCTGCGGGATACCGAGCAGCGCTTTCGCATCCGTCCTTCCTTGCCCTTTGAGCCAACCAATGCAGGAACCAACGCCATACGCCTCGGCAGCCAGCATGATGCGCTCGCTCAACCTCCCCTCATCATAGGTCTCCTGTTCAGCAAGACCTGGCTCCCCAGCCATCACCAGGACAATTCCCAGCGCTGCACCTGCCAGGTGCGCCGCGAAGCCCTCGCACCGTGCCAGCGCCCGCAGTGTCTCTCTATCTCGTATCACGACGAGCTCCCAGTGCTGGCGGTTGCCGGCGCTGCCAGACCAGCGCGCCACATCGAGCACTGCGTCGATCATTTCCGGTGGTATCGCATCTGGGCGAAACTGGCGCACTGCGCGCAAGCTGCGCAGGAGCTTTATAAATTGCTGCGGGTTTTCCGTTTGTGTCACAATAGTTCTCCTCTTTACTTTCCCTAGTTTGTGCTATTTGCCAAATATTGTTTGAGCGTGGACACTACCACTTCGTGATCCTCTCGTTGCAAAAGACCTGAAAGGATTGTTTCTCTTTACTATAACGCTTTCGTGGGGCTATAGCATTCCTGTTTCGCCTGCGTACTGCTGCTCTTTATGGTGGCACACGCTTCTCAACAGGCAACCAATTCACAACCCAAGGAAACTGGAGCAACTGCTACAACCGCGACAAGTGCGACAAGTGCGACAAGTGCGACAAACACGAATCACCACCCAGGGAAAACGCCGATCCCAGGGCTTCCGACCTGGGCCTCCAATGAGGGAAGGGTTGTCTGGCGCAGATGGCCAAATGCGCTGAACAGCCTCAGGCCGGGTGCGCCAGTTCAGTGTATACTTCATAGATTGGTCGCAGGCTCTGATGCCCAATACGCCTCCAACGCTCGCTCCAGTCTTTGCCCCACCCGTCCTGAAGTGGTGGGCAGAGGCTGACGCAGAGGCCGGACCTGGCTAAACACTCTGCCAGCCTGCGCATGGCATCCAGTCCCCCTGTATCGCTATCGAGCGCGAGCACGACTGATTTTACCTGGTGAGGGAACCAATCGACCTGGAGAGATGTACCTACCAACGCCACGACCTCTGTCGTCTGAAAACCAGCAGCAAGCAGCGCAAGTCGATCAAATGCCCCCTCCACCAGGATGAGGCAGCCAGCAAGCTGATCGAGATCAAGTCCGAACCAGCCAGCCGGGTTGGTCTTAATCCAGCGCCTGGGCTTACCAGGCTGATCCAGCAGAGACTTGTGCGCGTTTTCGTCCATACCCGGCTGCCAGTGCCAGAGTGATCGCCCGATATATCCCTTGCCGGCAGGAGAGGTTAGCGGAAACAAGATGCGCTCTGTCCACCGGCTCAAGGCTTCTCGTTGCGCTTGTAGTTCCGCTCTCTTGAGCAGCGCTGGCGGGAGGTAGCAGACACCAGCCATCTGTGCCACCTCGAGCGGGACGCCGCGTTCGTTGAGATAGGCACGCGCACGTTTAGTATATGCCAGCGCCGCACGCATCTGCTCGTCCATTGATTGGAGCGCGACCAGTTCAGCCTGCTGCCACCGCTGTGGCGTTTTCGCGGGATGGATCAACATAGGCTGAGACGCCAATGGTGGTCGCTTATGAAGGGACTGATGTGATGCAGAGAATCCTGGAGAGAGTCCCCGGTAATGTAAGTGAATGAGTCGCTTCGCCACGCCGGGATTCCATTCTGCGACCAGTACAGTCGCGTTGCAGGCCGCATTGAAACAGTGTCCCCAGCCGTTTGCAGTGTTGATAGATAGGGAACGCTGGTGGTCGCTGCCGTGGAGGTGGCAATAGGCCCGCACGTATTCTCCCATGTTCACTGGATCGCACAGCTCGGACTGGAGCAGGATCTCGATGAGCCTGCCCTGTTGTGTGCGTATGGTAAGCATCTTCCCGCATCCTCTCTATGTCCCGCGCGATCAAAGCCGTAGCTTTGCAAGACTCAGCCAGAAATTTTTTAGAACTTGTGTTCTAATACATTATACAAAATAAACGTGCGTTCGCCTACTTTCCACGCACAAACGACGAGCGCGATTCACTTGCTGGTGTAGACTCAAATTCAAGTGTGCGCAAAAACGTGGGCAGAAAGCGACGCATCATGAGATACCGGATCGAACCAACTTCTTCGCGCTCAATAGATATCATCCAGTGGGCCAACGGTGAAGGAGCTGCGTCCATTGGCCCAAGATGGAGGCATCCAAGCAGCGTGAATGATGTCAACGGGGTTGCGCGAAAGTTGGTCTGGCAGAGAGTGAGCTTGAGACTCTCAGAGGAGCGACGTGGTAACCACTGCTCCTTTAGATCCTTCAAAGGCAGGTGACTCTGCCAGGATGCCGTCGCGCGTTGATCTGTGATACGATACTCACTGTGCATCAGCTCTCATAGACGAGTGTACGAAATCAGGCATTGACTTTCCTGAAAAGGCGAGGGGCATCATGTCGATATCGCTGAACAAGCCCATCATTTGTCCAACACTGATTGGCCGCCAATCAGAAGTAACGACCCTCCATGCGCTCATCGACCAGGCCAGGAGCGCACAAGGGCAGGTCGTTCTCATCAGTGGAGAGGCAGGGATCGGGAAGTCGCGCCTGGTTGCCGAGGCAAAAACGTATGCAACCGAGCAAGGTTTTCTGCTGCTCCAGGGCAACTGTTTTCCCACCGACCACTCCTCTCCCTATGCGCCTCTGCTCGACCTGCTGCGGTCTTCACAGGCGAGAGAACTACTGACCACGTACACCGCCAACCTGGAGCCATTCGCACGCGACCTGGCGCTGCTCGATCTTGATCTAGTACCTTTGCCATCCAGAGGGCCGCCGCCTCTGGAGCCAGAACAGGAAAAGCGCCGCCTGTTCGTGGCTCTTACGCACTTCTTCACCGGTGTAGCTGGGAAACAGCCCGTGCTGCTCACGGTAGAGGATATCCATTGGAGCGATGAAACGAGTCTCGAGTTCCTGTATTACCTGGCGCGCCACTGCACAGCCCACCCTTTGCTCATCCTGGCGACCTACCGCAGCGACGAGGCGCATCTCGGCTTGAGACATTGGCTGGCACAGCTTGACCGCGAGCGACTCACCCAGGAAATTGTCCTTCAAGGCCTGACGCATGTCCAGATCGAGGCTATGCTTCAGGCCATCTTTGGACAATACCAATTCGCCTCTGATGCGGTTCGCTTTGTACATGGAGAGCTCCTTGAGACCATCATCACACTGACCGAAGGCAATCCCTTTTTCGTTGAGGAAATTCTCACGTCCCTTATCACGACCGGGGGCATTTTTTACACCAACGGGATTTGGGAACGCAAACCGCTGCATGAGCTGCACATTCCTCGCAGTATCCAAGACGCAGTACAACAACGCACAGCGCACTTGAGTGAACAGGCACGGCACCTGTTAACGCTCGCGGCGGTAGCCGGCAGACGCTTCGATTTCACCTTATTGCAGCAGATCATGCAGTGCGATGAGCAGCAGTTGTTTCTGTTGATCAAAGAGTTGATCGCCGCTCAACTGGTCATCGAGGAATCCGACGAGCGTTTCGCCTTCCGGCACGCGCTGACACGACAGGTCATCTCTGCCGAACTGCTGGCACGCGAACGCAAGGTGTTGCATCGAACGATTGCCGAAACGATGGAGGGTCTGTACGCGCGCGACGTGGAGACACGCCTGGCAGACTTTGCCTATCATTTCTATGAAGCGGGCCTCTGGCCGCGTGCCTTCGAGTATGCACAGCGTGCCGGGGAAAAAGCCATGGCGTTCTACGCGCCCCGCGCTGCTCTCGACTCTTTTACGCACGCCTTGCACGCGGAATACCAGCTCTCTGTCCTACCGCCCTCAAGCCTGTTTCACGCACGTGGACAGGCGTACGAACTTCTTGGCGAATTTGAACTGGCGCGTGCCGACTATGAAGCGGCCCTCCAGGTCGCACGCTCGACCGGGGAGAACCGCGCGGAATGGAGGGCACTGCTGCGCCTCGGCATGTTATGGGCTGGACGCGATTACGAACGCAGCGGTGAATACTACCAGCACGCCATTGAACTGGCTCGCATCATCGGAGATCGATCCACTCTCGCTCACAGTCTCAATCGTCTAGGGAACTGGCATCTCAACGTCGAACGCCCCCTGGAAGCGCTTGCCCACCATCAAGAAGCCCTGAACATCTTTCAAGGGCTAGCAGACCAGCCGGGTATCGCGGAAACGCTCGACCTGCTCGGTATGACGAGCTACCTCAGTGGCGACTTGCTGGGCGGCACAGCCTATTATATGCAGGCGGTAGCGCTCTTTCGAGAGTTGGACGACCGGCAAGGACTCACTTCCAGCCTGGCAACCTTGACGATGCGCAGCATCACCTACCAGACGGATACGATGATCCCCGCCGTCGCACACGTATCCGAGGTCACAGCCGATGGCGAACTGGCCCTGAACATCGCGCGCGAGACGGAGCAACGCGCTGCTGAAGCCTACGCCCTCATCTTCCTGGCGTTCTGCCTGGGGCCACAGGGCGACTATGCGCGGGCACTAGAATGTGCCGAGCAGGGACTGCGCATCGCCGAGGAGATCGATCACCGCCAGTGGATGACTGCTGCTCACTGTGCGCTCGGAGCGCTGTACCGCGACCTGCTCGCGCTGCCACAGGCACGACACCATCTTGAGCAGGCGCTGCAACTCGCTAACGAAACCTCTTCCTTCCACTGGATACGCACTGCAACCGGGCACCTCGCCTCCACCTATGTATTAGCAAACGCCCTGCTCCAGGCCGAAACCATCCTCAGCGGAGTGTTCGATGCCACTGCCCCGGCTCAAACGTTGGGCCAGCGCCTGGTATGGTGTGCGCGTGCAGAGCTGGCGCTTGCTCAGAACGATGCTTCCCAGGCGTTACAAATCGTAGAGCAGCTCATCACATCCGCCGCATCTATCGACGACCATCGCGCTATCCTCCGTTTGTCGCGATTGCGCGGCGAAGCTCTCACCGCGCTCAATCAGGCGAGCGAAGCGGAAGCGATACTGCAGCGTGCCGGCAGACAAGCACAACAGCAAGGTGCCTTCCCCCTCCTCTGGCGCATACACCTGGCTCTCGCGAGATGCCTTCAAGCTCAACGCCGTTACGAGGCAGCCGAAGACAGTGTGTTTGCCGCGCACACTATTATTGAACAGCTCACCCCCAATGTGCCTGGAGAGTTGCTACGCGCCAATTTCCGGCAACAAACACACGACCAGCTCTCTCTCATGCCACCGCCCTCACCCCGGCGCGCTGCCAAGCGGGCCTATGATGGACTGACCGAACGCGAGCGGACAATCGCCGTGAGAATCGCGCGCGGGCAATCCAGCCGCGAGATCGCCGATGCGTTGGTCATCAGCGAACGCACGGTGGAAACACACATTGGCAACATCCTTGCCAAGTTGGGCTATAACGCTCGAACACAAATTGCCGCCTGGGCCGCCGAAAAAGGGCTGCTGAAGCAGGACGAGTAGCCCTCTCTCATGGATGAACACGCTGCTCTACGTATTCACCCATCTTGTTCCCTGGGAAACCTACGTATCGCCTCTTCAGAATCTCTGTACTTTTTACGATGTTGTCCCCCCGCTATTTCGACTACCATTGCAGCGAGGAAAGGTTCTTCCTCATACCACATATCCCTGGTTCGCAGAGGAGATGGAACCTTCCACTTTCAAGCGTCTGAGGTGCTTCCCTCAAACGACAGGACAGTAGAGAAAGGCCCAGTGCTTCGGCACACCGAGCGCGTCTGGGCGAATGCTCAACGTCGAGGTCGCACGGCCGACGTTGCACAAAGGAGGTACGTTGAATTGACGAACAGCATTTCTATCCGGGCTGGCAGCGCGGCGCTTTCGGCCGTGTTCGCGGAACCAGCATGGCTTGCGGAGCGCCTCAACGATCCGGGTATTCGCGTTGTCGAGGTTGATGTCAGCCGGTCGGCATACGAACAAGGCCACATCCCTGGAGCCATCCTCTGGAACGCGTACGCCGACCTCCACCATGCTGATTACAGCCCGTTGGACCGCAGAGAGTTCGAGGAGCTGCTCAGCAGATCCGGTCTCGCGCCCGACGCCACGATCGTCTTCTACGGCTACGGTCACTATCTTGGCTTCTGGCTCATGAAGGCACACGGTCACGCGCGCGTGCGGGTGCTGAATGGAACACGGGAAGGCTGGCGCGACGCGGGTCGGCCGTGGACGACGGATCTCCCCGAACCGGTGACATCCACGTACACACTCCCAGAAGCGGAGGCCACACAGCTGATGTCGCTGGATGCCCTGCAAGGCACCCTCGGTACCGGGAACCCGGTCATCCTTGATGTGCGTTCGGACGCCGAATTCGCCGGGGAGCGGTTCTGGCCATCAGGCGCCAGGGAGGGCGCCGGTCGCCCTGGCCACATCCCCGGTGCCGTGCATCTACACACCGACCTGTTGCGCACGGCTGACGGCGCATTCAAGAACGCGGCAGAGGTGCGTCAGCTCTTTCAGGACTGCGGAGTGGTCCCCGAGCGCAGCGTCGTCATCTACTGCACGATAGGCATCCGGGCGAGCGAGGCAGCGCTGGTCTTGAGATATCTCCTGGGGTATCCCGACGTCCGCGTTTACTACGGCTCCTGGGCTGAATGGGGTACACGGGTGGAGACTCCAATCGGGACCTGAGGCTCGGGGGCGAACTGGCGAGGACACGCAGGAAGAAAGCTCTTCCACCCCGTGAGCATGAATGGCCATAACGGCGACTCGCAAGCAAGTGACACAGAACAACAAAGAAAGGATGACAGTGCAATGGCAACGACATTTGATCCCATCAACTACAAGAAAACCACACGCGACCAATGGCAGACGGCTGCTGAGGCGTGGAACCGCTGGGGACCATTCATCGACCAATGGCTTGGTGCCGCAACAGAGACGATGCTCGACCTGGCCAACGTTCACTCCGGCAGTCATGTCCTCGATGTAGCGGCAGGCGCAGGCGGGCAGACACTGGCAACCGCCAGGCGCGTTGGTCCCTCCGGTTACGTTCTGGCAACGGATATCTCCTCGAACATCCTCGAATTTGCAGCCAGCAATGCGCGGGCAGCCGGTTTGACCAATGTGGAGACACACGTTCTGGATGGCGAGAATCTCGACGTTGAGCCTGAGGCATTTGACGCCGTCATCTCTCGCGTCGGCCTGATTTACTTCCCGGATCAGCAGAAGGCCTTGAGCGGAATGCGTCGCGCGCTCAAGCCGGGAGGTCGGGTAGCCGCCATCGTCTATACCACTGCCGAGAACAACAAGTTCTTCTCGCTGCCCGTTTCCATCATCCGGCGGCGCGCACAATTGCCACCGCCATTGCCTGGGCAGCCTGGACCTTTCAGCCTCGGTACACCGGGTGTGTTGGAGGAGGCATACAGACAAGCCGGGTTCCACGACATTCAGACGCGTATCGTCCCAGCGCCGCTCCACCTGTCCTCAGCCGAGGAGTGTGTGCGCTTTGAGCGTGAGTCGTTCGGCGCTTTGCACCAGATGCTGGCAGGGGTGAGCGAGGCGGAACGAACGTCGGTCTGGGAGGAGATAGCCAACGAACTGCGTCAGTTTGAAACAGCTGATGGATTTGTCGGTCCATGTGAAATGCTCGTCGCTGTGGGAGCAAAGTAGTGGTTCCTAAATCATTCACCAATGCCCCTGGTGGTTCCCCTGAGAGATCACCAGGGCCAGCCATACCATGCACACCATTCCCTCTCGCC
Source organism: uncultured Chloroflexia bacterium (assembly GCA_963775585.1). Classification (GTDB taxonomy): domain Bacteria; phylum Chloroflexota; class Ktedonobacteria; order Ktedonobacterales; family Ktedonobacteraceae; genus UBA11361. The sequence continues at coordinate 51,387 of CAVZJN010000065.1, forward strand.
GTGGTAAGATAAACGAGTGTGTGGGGAACTGATTGCCTGTGCTGGACGCGAAGGCGCACGTCTGATCGTCTTTCCCGAAGCGTTCATTCCCACGTATCCCGATCGGGTCTGGGCCATTCCATCTGGGGAGAGGCAGTTGCTTGGCGAACTCTACACATAGCTCCTTGCCAATGCAGTCACGATCCCCAGTGGTGCAACCCTTACACCGCCAGCTTCTCCTCTCCCAGTGCCGCCGCTTCCTCTTCTAGCGCTGGTTCAGTGACGGCTCCCTTCTCTTCCATAGCGGCAGCTTGCGGCTTGTGGTAGCGCACAAAGAACGCGGCGACGATCGCTAACAGGGCCAGGACTAGACTTAAGCGGAAGGAGTCTTGCATCGCGAGGACGGTTGCCTCTTGTCGCACCAGCCCGCTTATCACCAGGATCGCTGCCGCATATGCTGCACTTGGTGATGCTCCATGTAGCTCGAAAAGAGCTTGCAAACGCGGCACGAGTTGTCCGAGCAGTGAAGATGGCGTGACCATGTCAGCAAGGTGCTTGTAATGGATTGTCGTCTGGGACTGTACCAGGGTCGCCATTACAGCCACGGCAAACGAACTGATAACAAAGCGCACCGTGGTACTGGCTGTTGTGGCCTGTGGCAACATGCGGTTTTTAAACCCCGAGAGTGCTGAGACAAATAATGGCTGAAAGCAGAAGCCAAGCGAGAAGCTACGCAAGATCAGCCAGAACTGGATTGTCCCATAAGGGGTAGTGAGACTGATCGAGGTAAACAGCCAGAGCGCCACAGACAGAATGACCAGACCGGGGATTACGACAGGACGGACGCCGAATTCTGTCCACCAGGCGACCTCCCACCAGCGCTGCTACCATCGAGGCAAATGCCTGAGGCAGTAAGAGCAACCCAGCCTGGTAGGCACTCAACCCACGCACATTCTGCAAGTAGATCGGGATGATGAACAGGCCGCCGTAGAGCGCGAACGTGACCAGGGCACTGGCAATCATACTGGTTGTAAAGGGCCCATTCGCGAAGACACGCAGGTCCAGCAGTGGATATCCCCCTCGATTGACAATACGCAATTCGACGATAACAAAGAACACTAGCATCACTATTCCTAGCGCCAAAAAGCCTTCCACTTTCGTCGAAGTCCACCCATCGGTGCTTGCATCTGATAAACCATAGAGCAGGGAGCCCAGGCCGATAGAAGCGAAGAGGAAGCCAGGAATGTCGAATGGCCTGCGCGTTTCAGACCGTCCCTCACGCAGGAATATGATCCCCAGGATCATCCCGATGATGCCGATCGGCACATTGACAAAGAAGATGAGCTGCCAGCCCAGGTAGGTCACGATATAGCCACCAAGGGTGGGGCCAAAGGCCGGGGCCAGCAGAATGGGAACACCCAAAGCGCCCATGGCTGTGCCACGCTCTTCCGGTGGAAATTCGCTCCAGAGCAGCGTAATCGCCAACGGCGACATAAATGCGCCGGTCGCCCCCTGCACCACGCGGAAGAAGATGAGCATAGATAGATTCAAGGAGAGCCCACACAAGGCCGAACCAATCGTGAAGCCGGCAAGGGCGATCAAATAGAGGCGCTTCTGACCAAGGCGTTGGGCGAGAAAGGCGGTAAGGGGCGTGGCTACTCCTTGCGCCAATGTATAGGCAGTGAGCACCCATTGGACGCTCGCGAGGTCGGCCCCAAAGACGTTTTGCAGCCGGGGAATAGCAATGTTGACGATGGTGCCATCGAGGATCGTCATGAACAACCCGAAGATCACCACCAGGGCCACAATCCATTTATAGGAGACGCGCCCACCCTGGCGCGGAGCGGCTACGGGATTTTGCATGGAAATACTGCTGACCTCTTATCCCAATAAATGACTTTCTAGTCATTATATATACTATAAAGTCATGGTTGATGTCAAGGCACCATGCGAGTTACTCTGGATATTGCTGTGGTTCATGTGCGATATTTTCGTATACAATGTATACAATACCTTTCCGCCAGGATGGGCGGCATCGCCTATGTTTCCAATGCATAGGAAGCCTGGTAACAGTCAATGGCGCTACTTACGCCAGAAAGAAGCAATTCATCATGAAAAGATCACCCAGGTTAGATCGTTACAGGCGCTTTGTTGGGGAAGATTTGCTTGAGCAGATTTATCGTGCCGCTGAGTCTCTGGCCGGATTGCACATACTTCACGTCAACACAACAGCAGAAGGTGGGGGAGTGGCGGAACTCCTGCATGCACTCATTCCTCTGATGAATGAGCTCGGCATTATCAATTCGTGGAAAGTACTCCCGTTAGATGATGCCTCTAGCCGCTTTACAGCCCATCTCGTCGATCTACTGCAAGGCATTGAACATGGAAACATTTCTAAAGAAAATCAGGACGTGTACCTTGATACATTACGCCGTACAGCACTATACAATGGCGTAGAACAAGATCGGGCTGATATCTATTTCATTCACGACTTTCAACTCGCTCCCCTGGCAACATTCTTTCCCTGGATGCGACCGGCTATCTGGATGTGCCATGTAGATACGGCGCATCCAGATACAGGTGGAAAGGCTTATGTCGAACAGTTTCTTGACGCCTATAACGTTTGTGTTTTTAACACTCCGTTATCTATCTTCAAAGATCTGCCACGAGAAAAGACACATGTGATTACACCAACAATAGATCCCTTCAGTGAAAAAAATAAATTCATCACACCAGCGAAGGGTTTAGAGTTGCTGGCTCGTTGTGGGATAGACACGACACGACCTCTCATCACGCAAGTTTCACGGTTTGGCAACTGGAAAAATCCATGGCAGGTAATTGATGTATATCGCCTGGTAAAGAAGGAACTTCCCTCTGTCCAGGTAGCTTTTGTAGGTGCCATGGAAGCGGTTGATGATATCAAAGCCCTTGAGATACTCAAAGACATTCAAGAGATGGCAGGCGACGATCCGGATATACATTTGTTGTACAATCCTGCTGTGATAAAACACCTGGTAGTGAATGCGTTCCAGCGTTATTCTAGCGTTATCCTGCAACGCTCGACTCGCGAAGGCTTTGGCTTGACTGTAACGGAGGCGATGTGGAAATATCAGCCTGTCGTCGGAACCTCTGTTACGGGCTTACGCACGCAAATCATAGAGGGGCGTAACGGCTTTATTGTGGATGACACTGAAGGGTGCGCCAGGGCTACTCTCAAGCTCTTACAGGACCGCGATTTATGGCATAAGCTCGGGAAACAAGCACACGCACGCGTCAGGGACAATTACCTCTTACCTATGATGGTTTTGGAATATCTGAGCGCGCTCACAAAAGCTCGTGGCATGTCCCAGGAGTCGTTGCTCGTTCGAGATGCGTGAGGTAGATGAGCGCTTCATGTGAGGAATGGCCGCACATCTCCTCGGAAGGGCGTAACCGGTTACACACTGCTGGGCGTTCTGGCTTGCCAAAGAGCTTGCAGTGATTGTCCTTCGTCAATTGAATGCAGCGGACCCCTGCAGGCTTGCCATTCGGCATCCCAGGAATCGCTGATGAAATGGACAGGGCAATACAGCACGCCCCGCAACCAACTCTACATTCCATGTGATCTCTGTACTATGCTTCCTCGAGAATCTTCTCGGCGACCTGCTTGAGGACCTCGTATGGTTGCGCCCCTACTACAAGGTATCGATCGGCAAAGACGAGCGCGGGCACGCCAGTCAAGCCGTATTCACGCGCCAGGTCGACATCGGCGGATACTGCCGCATCGTATGCCGGGTTTGCCAGGACATCATCAAAGTTCTCGCTACTGAGGCCGACTTGCTCTACGATCTCTTTCAGCACGGCCTTATCATCGATCGAACGGGCTTGCTGCCAGTATGCTTGCATAACGGCTTTATGGAAAGTGGCTCCCCTTCCTTGCGCTTCGGCATACTTTTCAGCAATGAGTGCGGGGCGACTATCGATGCCAAATGGGCCAACGTTCAGATCCAGGCCGTATTGTTCGCGTGCCCTCTTTTCTAACATTGGATGTGATGCCTCGATTCGCGCCCGGTACTGTGGTGGCATGGGAGGTGAGCCCGCCGGTCGAAGTTCAAATGAGTGCCAGTGGATATCAATATCATACTGCTTTTGAAGCTGCTCCAAACTGGAGGCTACTAAAAAACAAAAAGGTCAAACAAAGTCGGACCAAACATCAATGCGGATAGCCATAAGTCAAAAACCTCTCTAATATTCCCCCGCTTTAGCCGCCATGATAATCCCCGTAATATCCTCCACCGACATCGGTTCTATATCGATACGTTCGCCCTCGATCGTTACCAGGTAGATGGTTTTGTGGCTCAGGGCGGCGGTATCTGTGTGCAAGAAATCGTGAAGCACCTGGGCCACAGTCTCTGCGGCCTTTTCGGCTCTTTCTCCACTTTTACCGATAGCAATGGCGAAAAGCGACGGCGCTTTGTGGTCCCTTGCCTCAACCAGGTCAACCTTCACATCACGGATGTGCTTTAACTGTTGTTCGAGGGTTCTGAGATGTTGCTCCATATTTGAAGTGAATTCAATCGTGACGGTGGTATCCATACTCTTTTCCTCCTGACTTTCTTCCTGCATTACAGCTGCGCTATTTTGATTGTTTGCATGCCAGTTTGAAGTATCTTACACGAAGGATGACCAGGGCGCAATAATTTACTCTACTTTTGTGCCTACATGCACCGTGACTATTCCTCTCGTCAGCAGATAAAAGCGCACATCACTCCAGCCAACTTCTTCCATTATCGCTTTGAGTGCGGGCGCATCAGGGAAATTCGTCAGGGAATTGGGCAGGTAGTTGTATTCTTCAAAAGCCTTCCCGATGACCGTACCGAATAACGGCGCCAGTTTATAAAAGTAGAAGTTGAAAAGGGAGCCGAATATTCTGCCGGGCGGGTGGCTGATCTCCAGGCAGACAACTCGTCCTCCTGGTCGTACGACGCGCAGCATTTCACGGAAGCCCTGCCTGATGTCGGTTAAGTTACGCACCGTGAAAGCGGAGCAACAACCATCTACGCTGTTGTCGGGTAGATCGATTGCCTCGGCATCGCCAACTCGCAACTCAATCTGGTCTTGCAGCCCCAAACGAGCAATCTTGGTACGTCCCAGTTCCAGCATCTCCGGCGTAATATCCATACCGATTATCCGTGTGCCCGGGCCAGAACGGCGAATAACGGCAATGGAGAGATCTGCTGTACCAGCACCTAAATCAAGTCCGAGTTCGCCGGTTCCCAGTGCCAGGTAACGCGCGGCAAATGCGCGCCAGCGTTGATCCAGCCCAAAGCTCATCAGGCGATTCATAGGATCATAGACACGGGCAATGCGACCGAAAAGGCGCTGCACATAGGGACGTTTGCCGCCTGTCGCCCGAAATTTTTCCTCTAAAGCTACATTCTTAGTCATTAAAATGTTTCGTCTTCTTTTTATTCTAACTCAATTTCTCTTCAACCACCCGCTTTACACTCCAAACGATTTCACAAGCGCCGCGACCAGAATCCCTAATGCTAGCATCACCCCAAATTGAAGATGGAGACTCGCGGTTCGCTTGATGCCAATGATAAAGGCTTTGCGGTCAGTCGCCGTCAACACTGTTCGCACATTGCTAAAGGCCAGTGGGAATGTGATCCAGACCGCCAGGCTATACAGGGGCAATAACCTGAGCAGGACAAAGAGGGTCACCGCGATGTAGCTACCAAACAGTAGGAATGCGTGGAACCGCTTGCCGAACGCCTGGCCGAGACGTACGGGCAATGTGAGCTTACGCACCGCCAGGTCGTCCTGGTAATCGCGCACATTATTCATATTCAGGATAGCCGTAACCAGAAAGCCGACGGGTATACTGGCGACAAAGGCTTCCCAGGACCAGCGAGGGATCTGGACGTAGTAGGATCCCCAGGTCATCAGGAAACCCATGGCGATATAGACCAGGATATCACCAAGGCCACGAGAAGCGAACTTGAACGGCTTTGCGCTATAGAAGTAAGCTATAGCCATACCCGCCAGTCCGAAGAGGATAATGGCAGGGCCACTGGTGATGATCAGTACAAGGCCAAAAAGGGCCGCGATTACAAAACTAGCGATACCTCCGCCGAGCACCTGTGCCGCTGTCATTTCATGGCGGAAGATAACCGTGCTGGCACCCAGGGATTCAGGGTGATCTAGGCCGTAGAGGTAATCAAAGTATTCGTTGAAGTAGTTTGCGCCAATCTGTAGGAAGAGGCCCGAGAAGAGCGCGGCCAGGAAGCTTAGCGGGTGGAATGTTCCATCATAGGCTGCTACCGCTGTCCCTACCAGCACTGGGCTGACCGTGGCAGTCAGTGAAAAAGGGCGCGCCGTCTTCACCCAGACTTTCCACACGGGATTTTTCACGTTTGTGTCTGCTTGAGTAACATTCAAACTATTTTCTTGAGTGTCCATTTCCTTAGCTCTTAAATCGTAATACGTGATAGACTATGCATAATATAAGCATAGTGTGCCTGAGATAAAACGTCAAATAACGCACTACATTCTATGATAAAAAATCCGAGAGGGATACGATGGCAGATAGCATGGAGACTGAGGCCGAAAATGTATTAAAGAAAGCACCGGAACCGGTGCAAACTGCCGTGAAAAACGCTAAGCCCCTACTAGATTTTTGGAATAAATTCAATAACGATTGGTCATGGAACCTCTCAGCGGCCCTGGCATATAACTTGCTGATGGCAATGTTTCCGTTCTGCACTGCAGCGCTGGCCATTCTTGGGCTTGTCCTCGGTGGATTGAGCCCTCAACAGTACAACACCCTCGTCAATCACTTCATTGAAGTCTTCCCATCGGCAACATCAGCACAAATTTCAGCCATTCTAAATGGCGCCAGCAAGGAATTGTCGAAAGCCAATGGCATCCTATGGATAATCACCATTGGGTTTGCTATTTATTATGGTTCGCGCCTCTTCGTCCTCATGGAAAACTGTTTTGGTATCATTTACCATATACGCCCAAGAACATTTATCGCCCAGAATGTTACCGCTATAGGCATGCTTATCCTGTTTATTGTGCTCATACCGGTCTCAATAGGCGCAGGAGCTTTAACAGCTCTAGCCATCTCTCTTCTGCCGGGCCAATTTTCTGGCGGCATCGTCGATGTAATACAATTTTTAGCGGGGTATTTAGCGGCATACCTGTTGTTCCAGGCCATTTATATCATTATCCCTAATCAAAAAATTCGCTTTCGTAAAAGTTGGCTCGGAGCAGCAACGGCAGCCTTGCTTCTACAATTGTACGTGGTCTTCTTTCCGCTCTACATTGAGCATTTTTTAAGCGGCTTAGCCGCGGCAATAGGCTCCGTCGTTATCCTACTCATCTTCTTTTACTATTTTGCCATGATTCTTATATTAGGGGCAGAGATCAATGCCTTCTTCGCAGAAGGCGTAATGACTACCTTTGATTTGGTCACGATTGTTTCTACAAAGACAGAGAAAGAGAAGCAGTGACTACTAATGCGGCATCCGATTGTATACTGCCAGCCAGTTCGTAGCAATCTCGATCTGCGCCTCTTTCAGAGAGATAGCCCCTGTACATACCTGGCTGTGCAAGTAATTTTCGACTTTATCTTTTTCGTGGAAGCCTGGCTTGGGACTGGCAAGTTCTGGCCAGAGGTTCGAGATATCGTTTGATCCGCCCAACTCCAGGCTGACCAGGTGGTCAACTTCGTACTGGCCTGGAGAGTGATGTGCTATGCCGTACTCGGCGTATACCTGGTCCTTCTCACTTGTCGGCACATTGCGCACCGAGCTGGCGTATCCTGATTGACAGATGGCATCCTTCGTTCCAGTTGCCAGGAGAGCACCTGGAGTACACGCCGAGTCGGGCAGACCACCTTGCGCCACGCATCCAGAAGTCTTGGTCTGCACTCCCCAGTGCGGCTGGCCCCCGTTCGTATTGTTACCCGCTGTAGGCGTGGTATTCGGTAGATTTATAGTCACCGCACCACAGCCACTGAATGCGATCGTAACGATTGCGAGCAAACCAAGCAAACAAACATATTTTTTCAACATTCCTCTGCTCCTTTTCTTGAAAAAGCCTCATCTATTGCAAAAAGATGTCTTCACTCGGATTGCAATACAAGCCAGGTCGAATCAAAACGCCGCGCTTGTAGATCAGCCAAACTGATCCAGTAGTACAGCATCCCAGTGTTGCCCCAACGCATCCCGATAGTATCATCGGTGTCTACTTGCAAGAGCAATTGCCAGTCCATAGCCCCTTTCGACAATGCAGCGGCGCGTGGATCATCTATATCGGTTACGCCATTTGAGGCAAGCTGACACTCAAGTCGCATATCATCCTGGATAGTATCAGGGTTGCCCAGCATGCGATGATGCGGCGTGGCGCGGTCGACCTGGCTGGAAAGCGTTGCGAGTACTGTCTCATATTTCTTTTGGTCTTCATCTGTCCAATCCAGGTTGGAAATCTCAAGCTGTGGCTGCTGAGAGAGGGTTAATTCGCTCGCGAAGCCAAGAAAACAGGCTCGAAACTGGCTGGCAGCCGGAAGCTTTGCCGGGGCTGGCGTTCTCTGTAATTTGGTGAAATCGCCATCCTGGAATAAGACTTGCCAGCCTCCGCGATCAGTGGGGTCCGCTCCAAAAGTCTGCTGCTCCGCATCGTAGAAAAACCAGAGCATGCCGCTTTGGGGCAGCACCTTTTCAATATCAAGTTGGCGCACATCATCGAGACGTATTTGCGCGATAAATGACTGTGGCGCGCCCTTTAATTCTGGCCAGGCCAATCCAGGCGGCAGGTCGGGAATCCCTCCTAGCTTCGATGCTCCAACGTTCATGAGAGACTCATCGGCTTCTGTGACAGAAAGCCGTATCGACGGCCGTGCCAGCCGGTCAATATGTTTTACCAGGCGAGATAATCCCGCCGCGACTAACGCGGCTTGAAAGGCAGCTTTGTCCATGTATTCACGTATCTCCTTTCGCTATTACTATTTTTTCTTAGGTGTCCTCATACTTTTCCCGCGGAACCTTAACCCTTATAGGTAATATACGGTTGGAAGTCCTATAAAACATCCATCAAATGGATGATGTGGAGATGATGTTATACCCTTCTCGCAAGAGCACAACATCGGTGTGCTCTGCTGGTCACCTCTGGCCAGTGGGTTTCTGGTGGACACCTTTGATTTAGAAGTCCTTGACCCCCAGGATTTTCGCCGAAAGCGTCCCTTTGCTCAGGAACCAACCTATACCAAGCTCAAGCAGTTGCGGAAAACGTTACAATCTTTCGCCCACGACCATAATAGAACACTATTCGAGCTGGCAATTGCCTGGATATTGAGACATCCGGCTGTGACGGGAGCTATTATCGGCATACGCAGCGCACAGGAAGCACGACAGACGCTGAACGGTTGCGACTGGAGCTTCACGGACGAAGATATAGCAGTGATTGACCAGGCTTTATCAGACTGGGAAAACTAACTTGTTGATCGCCCAAAAAGGATAACCCTTGTCTGTTATGCCTCCCTTTCCTGGCTTCGCCGGTACAAATCCACAAAGATATCGATAAGTACAAGCGGTGTGAATGAGTTAAGAACATCTAGAAGATCGGGAAACTCCTGCGCATACAGCGCAATGTCCTGTCCCATTGCATGTATCCAGATCATGAGGGAAGGTACTCTATCCTGATCGTGTCACGAAAGAAGGAGTTCGCTTCCACATTACGACGCCCGATTTCTCCATCGCTGCGATCGAGTTTGCCAATGGAGCGGTGGCACGCCTGACAACCAACTTCTATGTTGGCTTTCATAGCAAGCAACGGGGGATTGAGTTCCATGGTGACAAAGGCTCGCTGTTTTTGAGTGATTGGCACAATTTTAATGGCACGGTGGAGTATGCTGGCTTTGGCGGTACCTGGCCTGACCTTCACACTACCTACGAACCGCTTCCTTCTGTGAAAGAACCCTATGCTGGCAATGTGAAAGAAGACCCGCATGCTGGCGTCGAATGGAGTCGTGGCATAGTGGATATGGCAGAGGCCATGAAAGAAAATCGCCCACAACGGATCACAGGTGCGCAAGCCGCGCATGTCGTAGATATCGTTTGTGGCATGCAGACGGCGTTTCGTGAAGGGCGTCGAGTGGAGATCACGTCGGAGTTTCCACAGCCAGCACCCATGGATTGGGCAAAATAGCGGTAGGTTTTATGATAGAGTTATATGAACGTTGAAAACCAAATGAGGTTTTTGTTTAAGCACAAAAACAGAACGAGCGTAAAGGAGTAAGTAAACTATGCCTGATCTAGAAGACCTGCTCGGTCAGATGACCCTGCAAGAAAAAGTTGCGCTGCTTGCCGGAACGAACATGTGGTACACCGTCCCTGTTGAGCGACTCGGTATCCCCTCCTTAAAGATGAGCGATGGTCCTAATGGGGCCCGTGGAGCCGGAGGCTTCACCGGTGGGGTCAAGTCTGCCTGCTTTCCAGCAGAGATTTCACTGGCTTCAACGTGGGATACGGACCTGATTGAACGTGTTGGGCAGGCGCTAGCGCGGGAAACCACATTAAAGGGAGCGCAGGTACTCCTGGGCCCAACGGTCAACATTCAGCGCTCCCCGCTGGGTGGGCGCAATTTTGAATGTTTCTCCGAAGACCCCTATCTGTCTGCTCGCCTGGCTGTGGCCTATATCAAGGGTCTGCAGGGAGAAGGAGTGGGTGCCTCGATCAAGCATTACGTCTGTAACGACGAGGAGTTCGAGCGCTTCACCCTCAGTTCAGAAGTGCGCGAACGGGCGCTGCGCGAAATCTATCTCCAGCCCTTCCAGACTGCTGTGCGAGAGGTCAAGCCATGGACCATCATGGCCGCCTACAACCTTGTAAACGGCATCCCTGCCTCGGAAAACTCGTACCTCTTAACCGAGATATTGCGCAACGAGTGGGGTTATGATGGAGTGGTGGTGTCCGACTGGTTTATGTCGGTCAAGAGCACCACTGCCTCAGTGAATGCTGGGCTCGATCTGGAGATGCCTTCTCCCAAATGGCGGGGCGAGAAACTGCTCGCAGCCGTCCAGCGGGGTGAGGTTGAGGAAGCCACCATTGATGCAAGCGTGCGTCGCCTGCTACAGTTGCTAGTCAAAGCGGGCCTCTTCGGGCACCCGGAAGCCGTGCCAGAGCAGGCCCTCGATCTGCCGGAGCATCGCGCTCTGGTGCGGGAAGCGGCGGCTGAGGGGATCGTCCTGCTCAGGAACGAACAGCACGTCCTGCCACTCGATCGCGAACACCTCACCTCGATCGCGGTGATTGGCCCGAACGCCCAGGTGGCGCAGATTATGGGTGGGGGTAGCGCTCAGGTCAATGTCCATTATGCGATTACGCCCTTCGAGGGCATCGCAAACAAGGTCGGCGACCATGTCAGCGTGCGCTACGAGCAGGGCTGCACCAACCACAGGCTTCAGCCCTTACTCGATATGAGCCTGCTGCTCGCTGGCGAACAGGGAAGCGAGCATGGATTAGCCATCGAGTACTTCAATAGCAGCGACCTGTCTGGCACTCCCATCTTCAAGGAGACGAAAACAACATCGGAGTTTATGTGGTTCGGTGAGATGCCTGAAGGAGTCGATCTGCAGCAGTTCTCGCTTCGTGCCACCGGCCGCTTTACTCCCCAGGAGACCGGGGACTCCACTTTTGGGCTGGTCAGCGCAGGGCGTGGCCGCTTCTCTATCGATGGGCGAGTAGTGATTGATAACTGGAGTCAGCCAACGACTGGGGGAGATTTCCTTGGAACGCCAGAGGTGCAGGAGACCATCACCCTGCAAGCCGGACGCGAATATCTCCTGATGCTTGAATATGCCAAGTCTGAGGAGAGCCTGCTGGCTACAGTCCGACTGGGGTACCTGCCACCGCTACCTGCAGACGCCATCGAACGGGCATCGGCACTGGCGGCGGCCTCGGATGTTGCCATTGTTTGTGTAGGATTTGGGGGTGAATGGCAGAGCGAAGGCTTCGACCGGGAAGCTTTGGCCATGCCGGGCAAGCAGGATGCACTGATCGAGCAGGTGGCGGCGGCCAACCCGCGCACGATCGTGGTCCTTAACACCGGCTCGCCCATCACCATGCCCTGGCTTGACAAGGTAGCGGCGGTGGTGCAGGCCTGGTACCCCGGTCAGGAGTGTGGCAACGCCATCGCGGACGTGCTCTTTGGGGACACCACGCCTTCGGGTAAACTCCCTCAGACCTTCCCGGTGCGTCTGGAGGATAACCCGGCCTACCTCAACTTTCCCGGCGAGAACGGCAAGATCTACTATGGGGAAGGGCTCTTCGTCGGCTATCGCTACTATGACAAGAAACACATCGCGCCGCTGTTCCCCTTTGGCTTTGGCCTCTCCTACACGACCTTTAGCTATAGCTCGCTCTCACTGAGCGCCCAGGAGATCGGCCCGGACGACATGTTGCAGGTCTCGGTCGATGTCACCAACACGGGAGAGCGTGCGGGCAAAGAAATCGTCCAACTCTACATACGGGATGTTGTTGCAAGCTTGCAGCGCCCCGAAAAAGAACTGAAGGCCTTCGCGAAAGTCCACCTTGAGCCGGGGGAGCGCCAGACGGTGACGCTCAACGTAGCCCGTGACGCGCTGGCTTACTACGATGACCTGGCGCACGCGTGGGTGGCTGAAGCGGGGGAGTTTGAGGTGCTGGTTGGCGCATCGTCACAGGACATTCGTGCGATAGCCCCGTTTGTGCTGACGGACTCAAGCAGTTGGCTGTAACTGTCCACACCCTGCTAGAAACGCCTCGGAGGCGTTCTAGGGCACGGCAGTTTTAAACGGTAGTATCGCACAGAGTCAGGGTAATGGCAAATTTCCTGGGTATCAGGGTATCAGTCATCATTCCGCGGATGAGCGACAGATAAACTCAACCTCATTACCGTCAGGATCATCGATATACATCGTCCGACTGGCGAGAACAGGATGTTTGCCGTCTCGCGGTTCGTAGCCAGCCGCAACAAATACCTCGTATTGGGCATCGAAGGCTTCTTCTGGAAGTTCCAGGGCCATATGGTGAAGTTGGTAGCCGAAAGGTGCAGCTTTCACCATTTCTGACTTGGGTACAAGCACGATCATCTGTGGGATTCCCGCGTTGCCTTCACCAGCTTTGAGGAAGACATTTGGTAGAGTGGGTGGTGAAATGACTTCCAATCCCAGCAAGTCACGATAAAATTTCAGTGAACGCTCCGTATCAGCCGTCCAGAGCACGATCTCAGAGATACCTACAATATATTTCATCAGTCAAACCCTCCAAAAATAGGTAGTTCGCTTTGAATATCAACATGCGCATCATATACTTCCTTTCATCGCCGCTGACCGTAGGTACTTCCTTGCATCGCTGCTGACCTCCCATCAGCCGCGCGTGCGATGCGCAGCATCGCGCCGAGTATAGTAGGGTTGACCCTTGCGGTCAACCTGGCTTCGTTGCAGCGATGGATATCATATTGTACACCAAATTCCCTGGACTTCCCCAGAGGTGAACAAGGACAGAAATACGCGTTGGGGGCCCAGGTAGCGGGTTGCTACTTTATCGTCAATGTGACCGTGACAATCTGTGCTGCTCCAGCCGAAGGACTTATTACGACTGTTGCCTTGTAGAATCCACTGACCAGCCCGGTGGCATCTACATTGAAGGGTATGGTCGAGGTTTGTTGATAATTATCACTCCCCTTAGTCAGGCCCAGCTTCAACCAGGATTGAGAGGAAGATGCCTTCCATGTCAAGCCATCACCACCGCTATTGGTGAGGTTTACCGATTGTACTTGGGGATTAACTCCGACGGAAGTCGAATATACAAGCGCATTCGTATTGAGTTGCATAGAAGGTGGAACAATGTTAATGGTAATAGGGATAGCCCGGCTGCCAGCAACGGGATGGCCCGTAATGGGATCGAAGGCGCTGACAGTCACGCTAGTCGAGTATGATGTACCACCCGGCACCCCTGTTGCGTTGACGATGACGTTGTCAGAGACGCTAGCACCTCCCAGGAGGTTTGTACCAGCACCAGCCGAGAGCGAAACAAAGGAGGGGGCACCCGCACCGAGCGCAACTGTCCAGTTCAGCGGCTCACCGCCAGTATTATTAATGCTGAAAGCTTGAGACATCGTTCCGCTTGTGACATTGATTGTCAAGCCATTAGAAGATGGGCTTACCGTCAGAGATGACGCTGCAATCACCCTCAATGTCACCATGATGATATGCGGCGTGCCTACAGACTGGTGGGTAATACTATCGGTTGCTATGATTGTTACCTGGCCTGTATAGGTGTTGGGACCCAGACCCGAGAGCACAATGCCTATATTTGTTGCGGAGGTAGAGTGAACACTAACGGTGCCAGAGGTAGGGCTTGTAGTCAACCATGTTGTATTGCCAGCGGATGCCGTCCAGTTCAATGTATGAGTGCAGGTGCCACTGGCGCTGATCGTCGCTGCCCGAGTTAGAGGGGTAGGTTGACCAACCAACCCCGCGAAGCTGAGAGCGCTGGGAGTGCCTATAATTGTACAGGGAGCCTGCACGACGAAATTTACAGGGATCATCTGTGGGCTACCAGGGGTGGTATGGCCTGAACCGTCCGTTCTAGTAATGGTCACCATGCCTGTATAGGTATTAGGAGTCAGTCCATTGAGGAGTTTAACCGACACATTCACCGTCGCAGACTGATGTGAAGTAAGAATACCGCTCGCGGGAGCAACAGAGAGCCAGGCGCCGCCAAAATTCGTAGCCGCGCTCACCTGCCAGTTCAGGGTACCGCCCCCGGAATTCGTAATCGTAACGGCCTGTCCAGTGGGGTTCGTCTGACCAATAGTAGCACTAAAAACCATCGAGGCAGGAGTAGTCGTCATTATCGGCGTAGTATGCTGCCCTATTGTGAAAGATACGGGCAATATCAGCGTACCCGCCGAACAACTAAAAATGATTGAGCCACTATAAACGCCTGGTTTTAGACCGGTAGCATTCACGCTTACCGCCGGAGAAGATGGGGTGGTACCACTGTCACTGCCAATGTTAAGCCAGTGGCCGCCAGTTTTCGTTGTGACAAGCGCATTCCAATGCAACGGCGTGCTGCACCCCTGGCTGACATTCAGGCGAATGGCCCTGGCGCCAGGTCCCGGCTGTAAGTAGGCGCCAGTGAATGCCAAAGCTCCTGGAGAGAGTTGGAGTGCGCACTTTGGCACAATGGTTAGACTGACATATACGTTTTGCGGACTGTCCCTGGTTGGCGCCGGGCCGCTGCCAGTAAAGGTCACGACACCAGTATAAGTACCCGGTAACTGGGTACTTATATTGACCCCTACCTGCACAGATTGGCTGCTACCTTTGCTTACATCTCCAGACCAAGGAGTAATTGAAAGCCAATTACTGCTGCTGGAAGCACTCCATTGCAGTGGCAACACACCCGGGTTGCTCACAGTCAGCACCTGCGCAGGAGGGTCGCTACTCCCATCAACGCCTGTCAAGGAGAGGACGGCTGGTGTAAGTTGGAGACCTGCCTCGTGTCCAGGTTCAAGCACGGTAGTTCGCATTTTCGCGGATAGTATCTCCTGGCCCGCATTAGAGGTGAAAATTATCCCGGCAGCATAGGCGCCTGGCAGCAAGTTTGAGCGATTTGCCGCAACCGTCAACTGGATACGCTGTCCGCTGGAAAAGGTTCCGCTTTTCGGGCTGAGCAGAAGCCATGAATGTGTCGTCACACTCTGCCAGGTGATTTGTCCGCCGCCGCCGTTGGTTAAGGTGATCGTCTTCGTACTATTGGTGGCTTGATCACCAGCGCCAAGATCAATAGCGCTGCTTGAAAGTACCAGGTGTGGAGGACGCAAGGAAGGGCTATGGCCTGTCACAGCTATAGTGAATGCCGCTGTTTTATGCAGTTTAGCATCTTCTGCGCGTATAAGATGCGAACCAGCCTGCCATTCCGCTTCAACGATGACCGTTTCGGCGAAGGAACCTTTACTATCTGCCTGGATAATCGTGTTGCCCACTGTATCGGCGATAGGTATGTTGCTATCGCGTGTCAGCCCAATCTGCCCGTGTGGACTAAAGTTAGAGCCGCGTAGTTCAATCACGTTCCCAAGTGCCACAGTAGCAGGTGTAACCTGTAATGTAATCTCGCCCGCATGGGAAGATTTCTGCGCCAATGCACCGTGACCAAGGCTCAGCACTACCCCCAGAAGGCTTCCTGCCAGAACAGTGAAGAGCACCAGTATGCTTGCCCAGAAAAATAGGGAAGGTTGCCGCTGACGCGGGCTGGTGAACGGCGGTCGAGGCGACGTGGCTGCCGGCAAATGCTCTGGAGGCAAAGGCAGAGGATCTGCGTAGCGCTGGTATGGCAGTCCGCGACATTGAGGGCGTGCGAGGCCGGGAATCCACAATTTTATGCCAGTTCCCACCAGGTCTGCTACTTTCTATTGCCTCGTCCTCTAAGAAGTCGTTCGCGATTTCGGCCAGCGGTATCGCGCTATCCCTGGCGGATCGTTGAGGTTTCTGCGCAAGTTTTATCGTCTCTGACGAGGTCGAGGATAGCTCGGCGAAGGGCAAGGTCTCTTCAGCATCACTTCGAAAGGCGAAAAAGCGGAGCATGTTGAAGGCTCGAGGGCGCCCGGCGGACTGTATTGTAGTACTTGTTGAGGAAGGCATGAGGGTTTCTCCGCAGATTGCACAATAGTTTGCCAATCCAGGTAGTGGTGCGTGGCAATTTGGGCAACTTATTACTCTCATGGCTCTACCCCCATGACAAAGAGATCACCCTTATACAGAATAAGTGTACGTGATAAGGTGTTTGCCTGTCAAATCTGTCAAAAGGGCGCCATCATGCATTATTTTTTTGTAAAATTACAATTTTACAATTTTCTAATCAAACATGCAAAATCTTTATTGACAAATCTGGATGAAGAGGCTACAATTAGATAGAAAAGATTGAAAGGCTTCATGTAATGATTAGGAGGCAGTCTCATGGCTGTTGCACATCCTGACTTTTATCGTCATGATAACTTCATCCGCAAATCCATTCAGATTCCCTCGACGCAGCATAAAGAACTGAAGGCGCTCGCGGTTGAACTAGAAGCTTCCCTAGGAGACGTTGTGGAGACAATTATGGAACTAATGCAGCAAGATAATTACCAGCAGTTAAAGACCGCAATCCTTCAGAAACGCCAACAAGCAATCTCCTCTCTCAGTTACTCACTCGATGAAGCCTACGACTATCTCGGTTCCCTCCCAGAAACTCTCGACGATGCCCGCTTCTTTTTTGATGCCGGTCACGAAGGTATGGTTGCGTAATTGTGTAATAAGGTAAATTTGTATGAGTAGTGAGGCGAGGCAAACACAACAGCCCAGCCCCGAACAACAATCGAGACAGCAAGAATCAATTTCTCCTCCATCGCTTCCTCCAAGCCCCCGGCGTGGAGAGATTTGGGATGTGAACTGGTCCCCTGGCCGTGGTGCAGAACAAAAAGGTACTCGTCCCGCCTTGATTATCCAGAATGATCGAGGCAATGCCTCTCTTTCTTATCCCCTGACTATTGTCGCCTCGATGAGCCGCACTGAACGTGAGCTGCCTCTGCACGTACGTATTGCTCCATCCGAAGAGAATGGCTTGACCGATTTCACCGATGTCAAATGTGAACAGCTCATGACCATTGAAAAATCACGCCTGGTGCGTCGCCGTGGCAACATCACCGCCGATGAACTCAGCCGCGTAGATGTGGCACTGAAGTTGAGTTTGAATTTGTTATCGTGAGAAGGAGGGATGTCATGCAAAGAAAACACCTTTTCTTTGCTGTTGCATTGCTGGCTATCCTACTCTCTATTCTCCTGGTAACAACATCGGGATCACATGCACTGGCCCACAACACCACCATTATTGATGCGCCAACGGCGACACCTGATCCCAATCAGATTCTTAATCAGGCCAATCAGGCCACATCCGAAGCTCAAGGCACACTGAACGTTATAAGCAGTATCCTAAATCTCGGTTCTGTCGTTGTCGGGATATCAGCCATCGCGGTTGGATTATTTACTACTTTTGGTTTAACTTTATTAAACAGGTATCGCAAACAATTAAGTGAGGAGCGAGAGGAAGCAATCAAGAGGAGAACTGCCATGGACAATACGCTAAAAGCGGTTGTGTATCTTGGTTTAGGTGACCAACTTTACAATCACGACAGGAAACAAGAAGCAGTCGCTTTCTATCGTAAGGTCGGAAGTCTTCTCCCAGAAGACAGCGAGATTAATAATAGTTTGGGCCGCATCTATAGCGGAACTGGCTATTATGACGACGCTATCACAGCGTTTAAAGCAGCCCTTTCCGTTACTCCCAATTTTGCTGAGGCCGAAATGGAATTAGGATTGGCCTACCGCCGTCGTGGAGAAGCACAGAAAGGACCAGATGCAGAGGCACTGCGTAATGCCGATTACGACGAAGCGCTAGTCCATCTAAAGCGCGCCATTGATCTGCGCCCCAATTATGAAGACGCTCTCGCGGGACTCGGTGCAGTCTACCGCCGCATGGGAGATATTGAGAGAGATGCACAGCATGACTCCAAAGCCAGGGAATATTATGAGCAAGCCAGAAAATATTATGCGCAGGCCCAAATCGCTGATCCTTCTTCTTCTTACGCACTGGGAAATGTTGCCAGTCTCTCCTGGTATTTGGGCGAGAAGAATGACGCCAAAAGATACTTCATCCTTGCTGAGGCTGCTGCAAAGGTACGCATTTTGAACGCGGGACGTACGCCGGAAATTTACTGGGACTACTATGATCAGGCACTGGCTCAACTGGTGTTAGGAGAGATCAATAACAACAAAGCGATGAAAGACGAGGCTTTACAAACCTACGCAGCTGCAACTCGCCTTACTCCTGGCATAATACAACTCAATAGTGTCTTGAATAACCTCAACCTGCTACAAAAAGCGCAAGAGCACATAGACAGATTGGATACTGTCATCGCTATGCTGGAAGCGGCAAAAACGCGGTGAGACAAGTAGCAAATTGGCTGATTAATGGCTCATATGGCTGGTATCTCCCAGATTCATTGGCTGTAGCAGCGTAAACTCCCCATATGATAGAATTGTGACATACATATGATACATCCATGCAATCCATGTAATGGGACAATCAATCAGGGCAGGAGACACACAGTCATGCAAAAGCAGACAGGAACCATACAAGTAAAACGAACATTTCCAGAAATGCTCAAGGGCGGCGTCATTTGTGATGTGGTAAACGCGGAACAGGCGCGCATCGCAGAAGAGGCTGGGGCTTGTGCAGTGATGGCACTCGAGCGCGTGCCAGCCGATATTCGCGCTCACGGCGGCGTTGCTCGTATGAGCGACCCCGAGCTTATTATCCAGATCAAAGCGGCAGTCACCATTCCGGTCATGGCCAAGTGCCGCATCGGGCATTTTGTCGAAGCCGAGATTCTCCAGGCGATTGGCGTGGATTGTATCGACGAATCAGAGGTATTGACGCCAGCAGACGAACATTTCCATGTCAATAAGCACCTCTTCTCCGTGCCATTTGTCTGTGGAGCACGCAACCTTGGCGAAGCATTGCGCCGCATTGGCGAGGGAGCAGCGATGATGCGCACCAAGGGTGAAGCAGGCTCGGGCAATGTCGTAGAGGCCGTCCGCCATATGAGAGCCATTATGGATGGTATCCGCCGCTTGCAAATGCTCCCTGAAGAGGAATGGATGACCGAGGCTAAAAATCTTGGCGCACCCTACGAGTTGGTCGCTGAAGTAGCTCGTACAGGAAAACTCCCGGTGGTCAACTTCTCAGCGGGCGGCATAGCCACACCTGCCGATGCTGCTCTGATGATGCGTTTAGGCGCTGAAGGTATCTTCGTCGGCTCCGGTATCTTCAAGTCAGGTGATCCAATGAAACGCGCCAAAGCCATCGTGCGAGCCACCACCCATTTTGAAGACCCCGCCATAATCGCGGAGGTATCGAGAAGCATTGGCGAGCCAATGGTGGGCATTAACCTCGATACCTTGCCCGAGGAACAATTAATGGCCCGGCGTGGCTGGTAATGTACATTTGAACGAGACATACCTGCACTCAAAAAAACTGCCGTAGGGACCCGATTCATCGCGTCCCGCGCAGGGCCTGGTGAGTCGCAATCCAAACAGAAAAATATATGGAATCTAAAAACTACAACTCAAAACTACGTATAGGCGTATTAGCATTACAGGGCGATTTTGAAGCTCATTGTAAAGCATTGCAAAAAGCTGCGACCGAATTGGGCATCGAAGTCGAGGGAAAAGCGATCAAATTACCCGCGCAATTAGACGGATTAGATGGTATAATAATACCAGGTGGTGAGAGTACCACCATTGGCAAACTAATGGTGTTGTATGGCTTACAGGAGCCATTACAACAGAAGATTCGCGAAGGCCTCCCCATTTGGGGAACATGTGCGGGATTGATACTATTAGCAAAAGAGACGGATAACGCGCTGGAAGGTCAACCATTATTGGCCTCGATGAACATTCGCGTCCGTCGTAACGCATTTGGCAGTCAGCGGGAAAGTTTTGAGACTGATCTGTCTGTGCCAGTACTAGGAGAAGCGCCATTCCACGCGTTCTTCATTCGGGGACCCGTCATTGAGTCGGTAGGACCTGGAGTGGAGACACTGGCAACGCTCGACGATGGAACCATCGTTGCTGTCCGCGAAGGAAGGTTACTTGGCACTGCATTTCACCCGGAGGTTTCAGGAGACCCACGCTTTCATCACTACTTTCTCCGCATAGTACAGAGCGTCAAAGGGTAATATCCATTCGGAGACCCCAGACGCGGGAGTAATGGATGATACGACCGGTACTATACGTCGATTTGCCGGGAATCATCTACTCGATTGATCGCCGTGCTCGTAGTAGACAGCACGAGTTTGCAAACTTTGTGTGCTGGCTCGAGCCGGAGGAGAAACGTCTCCCATTGCCACCTTTTCTGCGTAATATCTTTCCGCTCAATCCAGCCTCGCGCACCTGGATTTGTGAAGACCACTGGCGCATTCTCGGGTTCGCCCAGGTACAGGAGAGACCGTCCCATAACATGTGGGAGGTTTCCTACCTGGCCTCGATGGTACAGCGCAATGTCTCCAGCGACGATGTTCTGACAGCACTCCTTGAATATATGTTAGAGATGGCTGCAGGACACGGCATCCTCCGTATTTTCGCTAAGGTTGAGGACGAAATACCAGAACAGGAACTGTTCCAACGAGCAGGCTTTCAACGTTATGCCCGCGAGTTGACCTATGTCTATGATCCTGCTGGGGCCAAATCTTTTACTTCTGACCCCGCTCCCAACCTTCCCTCACTGCGGCGTTGGAACCGCCACCATGTGTGGGGTTTGCATCAACTCTACCGCTCTGTTACTCCACAACGGGTACAGATGGCAGAGATGCTGGAGAATAGCGAAGAATTTGCTAAGCTACACGTCGGATCACTACAGCCGTTGCCTGCTCCCTTCTCGCGGGGGAAGGAAAACTATGTGTGTGATGTAGGCGTTCGTTTAGGAGCATGGCTGCGTCTTTGCCCGGGCCACGGTTCGGCGCCGCACCAGCTCTCTCTTATTGTCCATCCTGAACATTCTGAACTTGCTGAACCGCTTTTGCGCTTTGGAATCAGAAAGTTACAGGACCAAGGTGTAACGACGAGAAGCATCTATTGTCAGGTGCGAGAGTACGAGTCGTTTGTAATCGCCGCTCTGCGCAACAGTGGATTTGAGCAGACCACCATCAGGGCTCTGCTCGTGCGACACATAGCACTCTTGGCTATGCGTCAGCGCACAGTCCCCGCACTTGAGCAACGAGTGGTCTATGGTGTGAAGGGCCTGGGGACGGTCAATTCCCGCCAACAATGAGGTGATAGAACTGCCTATGCAACATGTGATCACTGACGATCTGGAGGCTCTGCTAGCGACACTTCCGCCTGGCATCCACGACGCGGTCAATCGGCTAGAAAACCGAAGCGAACTGCTGGAGATCGTAATGGACCTTGGGCGTTTCGCCGAAGGCCGGTTCCCAGAAGGGGAGGTGATCCTTAGTACAGAGCCAATTACCACTGCAGACCTCGAATACGTGGTCGAACGCATCGGTGAATTTGGCGACGATAACCGTGCTGGTATTGAGCGCACGCTCCATCGTATTAGCGCCCTACGCAATCGCAAAGGAAAAGTTGTCGGCTTGACCTGCCGTATTGGTCGAGCGGTACTCGGCAGTATTGCCCTGATCCGTGATATTGTCGAACAGGGTCAATCCATCTTGATTCTCGGTCGTCCAGGTGTGGGGAAAACCACTCTGCTACGTGAAATAGCTCGCGTCCTCGCGGACGAAGCCAATAAACGGGTAGTGGTCGTCGATACCTCCAATGAAATCGCAGGTGATGGGGATATTCCGCATCACGGCATTGGTCGTGCCCGCCGCATGCAGGTGGCACGCACCGCAGAACAGCACGCGGTGATGATTGAGGCCGTCGAAAACCATATGCCCCAGGTAATCGTCATAGATGAAATCGGTACAGAGCTGGAAGCCGCCGCCGCGCGCACTATTGCTGAACGCGGTGTACAGCTTGTGGCAACTGCCCATGGTAACTCACTGGGTAACCTGCTGGTCAACCCTACGCTCTCTGATCTTGTCGGCGGTATCCAGACCGTGACCCTTGGTGACGAGGAGGCGCGGCGACGTCATACGCAGAAGAGTATCCTGGAACGTAAAGCGCCACCGACCTTCGATGTGGTGGTTGAACAGCAGAGCTGGCAAGAACTCATCGTGCATCGCGATGTCGCTGAAACGGTGGACAGTATGCTGCGAGGGCACGCCGTCACTGCCGAGGAACGCACGCGCGATGAAGAGAGTGGGCGTGTCACCATGCGCCGTATCTCCGCAGGTGGTATGGAGGTACCGACCTGGGGCGTTGGCGGCCTTGGTGGACCTGTCGATCCTCGCCTGGCAGGTCCAGGTGGAAACTATGAGCGTTCCAGCCGTGGCAATAACAGCAACGAGGACTGGGGACAGTTTCGCCAGGTTGGACAGGGACAAGGTTTTCGTAACGGTGGTAGCGCTGGAGGCGGTGGCAACGAGCGCGCACGCGGTCGAAGCCAGAGCCAGCCGCAAACGCAATTTCGAGCTTTAGCGCCGACCGGGACGTCTCCAGCGGACGTGGAACACCAGCGCCCCACGGCATTGCTAGCCGCTCAACGTGCTCCTCAGGCCGAAGGGGTTTACAAACCTGAAGAGATGGAGGAACCGGTGCCGATCATGAAGACGCTGCGCGTCTATCCGTTCGGCGTGAACCGCGACCGCCTGGCAGAGTCAGCACGCCAACTGCGTGTACCCATCATTGTCACGAACAACCAGAGTGATGCCGATGCTGTCATAACTTTGAAAAATTACTATCGCCGCCAACCTGAGCGGTTGCAGCAAGCGGAACAGGACCGCAAGTTGATTATCATCCTGAAAAACAATACCGTCGCCCAAATGCAGCACGCACTTGCGCACATCTTCGACATTCCTACGGCGGACGCGCCGCCTGATGACGAAGACGAGGCAGAGGGTGAAGGGAAAGATACAGTTGATTCAACGACGCGAGCCTTGCTGGAGACAGAGGACGCCATTCATCAAGTCCTGAACAAAGGCTTGACGACGGCAGAATTGGCTCCAGCCAATGCCTACATCCGCAGATTGCAGCACCAGATGGCAACGCGCTATAACCTGATCTCGCGCAGTAGAGGAAAAGAACCCTATCGAAGGGTGAAGATCTTTCGGTCGAGAGATTAGGAAAGGAATGTAAAAATCACTTTGCCACCCGCGCGGGTGGCAAAGTGATTTTTCCTTTAGCGGCAGTTATTGAATATCATACCTTTTTCTAGACTATTGTCAATCCTACCTGCCTCCCCAAGGTCGCGAAGGCCTGGATGGTCGCGATAGACCCCTGCTCGCCGGTTTCGTGCCCTGCGCTACTGGCTGCGGCACGTTAGCATGAGTCATTTCCCAGGTTGTGGAGAAGAAGAGTATCCATCCCCAGGCGAGGAGTGGAAAACCTATCGTCACCAGAGCCTGGCCTGTCCAGGGAGGCTGCCAGAGCCAGAAGTAACAACTGAGCAGGGCCCCCATCGTGAGTAGTAGAGCCAGCAACATAGTGCGACGGCTGGCTGAAGACAGCGACAGGGCCACTGGCAATAGGGCATACCAGGGCCAGTAGGTGGGCATCAAGACAAGTAGCGCCAGGGCAATCCAGCTACTGAACAACACGACCAGTTCGACGGTGTCGGCTAACCAGCAGCCAAGCAGCAGCAGAGCGCCAACCGTCACAGCGGCGAAAATCGTCCAGTGGTGAGGAGCAACCAGCCAGGACAGCACCAGGGGTAATGTCACGGGCAGGTTGATGAGCGCAGCATCAAGCGAATTGATCGCCTTGTCTTGTAAAAAGACTTGTTGCGTAGAGGTAAGCAAACCTGCTAAGCCCCAGCCCGACCAGTAAGGTGCGTATGCCAGTATGACAACCAGGGCAGAGACACCGGCAGCCGACATCCACCAGAACACACGCCGTCCAGAGGGTATTGTTTGAGCTTCTTTCAGCAAAAGGCGGAAAAAGAGTGGCAGTAGCAGGATCGTTAACATGTTGATAAGCATTGCCAGAAGCATCAATACCCAGCCTAAAATGGGCGATTTGCGTTGAAAGAAGAAAATCGCCAGTAAAATGAAGAGGACGACCACTACATCCAGGTGCATTCCATTGATGCTCAGCAGCAGAACCAGCGGATTCCAGCCATAGAGTATGGTGGCAGATATCCGCATCTCTGGTTTCAGTTTCGCCAGGATAACCCAGATGAGCACAGTATTGATGAGATGTGATGCCAGGCCAATACCACGGAACAGCAGGAGGACATTCGCGACGCTATCGCGCGCCAGCAGTACCACGGGAATACATAGATCTATCCAGACTGGACCGGGGGCTGTCACACTTTGTGTGCCGTTGACAATACCTTTTTGTAATAGTTCATGCGGGAAAGCCGTAAGAGAGACCGCGTATGGGTTCACATGAGAAATGGTAACCAGGTGTCCATATATGCCATAGAGAAACATCCCCTGCGACAGGATAGCAGGAGCAAAGTAACAGGTCACGCCAAAGACGCCTGTCAGGATGATGATTGTGCTGAACAACACGCGGGTATCGTTGAGCGAGAGCCGTTCTCGTAGCACACGATTTCCTACACGTCCTGCGAGGAGCGTGATTACAAAAGCCAGTCCGAACAAGAATAAGAGCAAGTTGGCGTTTCCACCCTCCGTACCCAAACCTTCATGAGCCAGGGCAAAGAGTGGGACATGCGAAAGCGCTGTTACAACGAAGGGCAATGCGGAAGTCCAATAGAGGTGTGGTAACCAGGGGAAGAGGCCAAGCAACGCCTGCTTGGCCGCGTCCGTCCTGGACGTAGCGGCAGCGAGCAGAGGATAGACTGCCAGTAAGAGCAATTCCAGGAGCGCTCCCAGGCCCAACAGCGTCAACAGGGCGCGCCGTCCATAATTCGGACGGTTTTTTGCAGGAGTTTGCAGCTTAATGGGATAGGACTGCGAACGCGTAGCAATGGGCGCCGTTGGCAAGGTAGCGCCGGGTAGCGCCGGCTGTGTTCTGCCCGAGCGCACTGGATATAAGCTTTTGTCTCTACCGCCTGGACGCCACTGCATATGTTTCACCAACCCTGGGAGTGCAAGGGAGCAAAGGCCACTTCCCTTGGTGGGTATCCCCTCATACCCTTCCTTTTGCGCTATTGATCACCATACATAGTATCGGGCATAGAGCAATTGCTGTCAATGAGTAGTTCTGCTACAAAAAGCGCTCAATTGTTTCCGCTTTTCCGTTTTTCTAGTGTATAGAAGGAATAGGAAGTTGGAATTCTTAGTAAACCTTAGCTCTATTGTCAGACATAGCGAAGAATGCTATAATGGCGAGGTGTTTTGAGCACCCCGCTACCATCGCGGGACAATACATGCTGAGGCCGCGCAGTTTTAGCGGCATCTGTCTTCTTATGCACCGGCATAAAGCCGGTGTTCCACCTGCTCTGGCAGTCCCTGAGTGAAGGGAAAGAGTTCTACCAGCAGATGTAGGTAGGTACTCATCTCAACCGGCACTTCAGAGGTAAATCTGACCAGGTGCAAACCCAAAGGAAGGAGGTGACTTCGTGAGACGAGATTACGAACTTGGATTCATTCTCAGCCCCGAAGTCAGTGAAGAGCAAACACGGGCAATTTTAGACCGTGTCGAACAGGTCGTCGCGAATTATAACGGCGAGGTCGTCAGAGTTAACCAATGGGGGCGTCGTCGCCTGGGATACCCCATTCAACACCACCGCGACGGATTGTATGTATTCATAGACATGATTCTGACCCCTGAGACGGTAATTGAACTCGATCGTACACTCAAGGTTTCGGAAGAGGTCTTGCGGCATCTAATCAAGCGGCGCGATCCAAAGACTGTACAGAAGGAACGCGAGGCTCGTGCCGCTGCCGCCGCGGCAGCTTCTGCCGCTCCAACTGCAGCAGTGGAAGAGCAAGAGCTGGAGGAAGTAGCTCCCGACGAGAATCTGGTCGGCGAAGAGGCAGAACTCCCAGTTGGCTTGTCCCCTGAGGACATCGAAGATGTCCCACCTGCAATAGAGGAAGTAGAAGAAGAAACCATCGAAGCCTGAGTAGTTAAATACGTTTGGGTCGGTTCGTCTGATCTCTGCGTGTAGAGAAGAGTTGAGGAAGTGATTAACACGTCGAAAGGATCTTGAACCATGAACAAAATTATGCTGATCGGCAATCTCGGAAAAGACCCCGAGATGAACTACACGCCCAGCGGTAATGCAGTCACGAAGTTTTCACTCGCGGTAAACCGTTATAAGAAGTCAAGTACCGGTGAGAGACAGGAAGAAACCGAGTGGTTCAATATCGTTGCCTGGGACAAACTTGCAGAGATGTGCAATACATACCTCCATAAAGGCTCTAAAGTCTTTATCGAAGGACGTGTATCACAGCGCAAGTATACTGACAAAAATGGTATTGAGCGCTACACTTTCGATGTCGTCGCCAGTGATATGGAGATGCTCACCCCTAAGTCGGCGCAGAGCGGTAGTAGTTCAGAATTTTTAGCAGGTAATCGCAGACGAAACCGACCCTCTTGGAGATTTAGAAGATCATCCCTTCTAAATTTTATTGAGGAGAACATCCGTGCAAAGAAGACCGGAAGGCGCCCCACGCCGCGAACGGCGCGAGGGCGGGCGAGGCGAGCGCATTTCTCGCCGCAAAATTTGCCAGTTTTGCCACGATCATGTACGCGAAATCGATTATAAAGATGCCAGCCGTTTCTTGAAACGCTACATCTCCGACCGCGGAAAAATCGAGCCGCGCCGGAAGACCGGGACATGCGCCAAGCATCAACGCCGTTTGAGTGTGGCACTGAAAGAAGCAAGACATATGGCGTTGCTCCCCTACACCGCAGAGCATATGCGTGGTATGCACTCGTAGAAGTAGGCAAGCAAACATGACAGTCCGAGATGAATACGTGAACTTTTTGAGAGAAGAAACGTATTCATCTTAGCTGTATGTGTTGACTGTGTTGACGCAAGCCAGCGCATCAAACGGGAGGGAGCTGTATTACTAATGACCAGTCAAACAGTGCGTCGCCCAGAAAACAAGCGACCAGCACGTTCTCAAAAACCAAAGAATTATCACAAGCAGACAGCACGTTTCGAGGGAAAACGCGACGGGAAGCCCCTAATATTTGGCTGGGGGAAACACCTTTCACACAACCAGAAAGTACAAATTCAGCGTCGTGCCACCTGGACTGCCGCCATCGGCGTCATCGTGCTTATCGTCGCAGTAATTGTCGGCTTCTGGGTCAATATGAATGTGATCACTCCGAGCTTACCCATTACCAGCGTCAACGGTCAACCAATTCCGCAAGCGCTCTACCGTAAGATGGTCGCTTTCAAAACACAGCTTGCGCAAAATAGCATCAACGGGCCAAATGGAGAGATTGCACAGGGCGATAGTTTGAAGAAGCAGATTTCAGCGCTGCAAGCAGCCGGCCAGAACACCGCTAAACAGATTGATGCATTGAACAAACAGATAGCTGCGCTCAAACCTGGTCCCAGTCCTGAACGCACCAACCTGGAGAAGCAGCTGAAAGACGCGCAAACGACGGAGTACAACGAGCAGGTTAAATATGCTGCTCTCAGCCAGCAGTATTCGAATCTGACTAAAACTACCATTCCACAAGACCAGGCAAACATCAACCAGTCGCAAGTTGGTAACGAAAGTGTTACCTGGCTACAGAACGATGAACTTTTCCGTCAATGGCTAGCTACACAAAGCAGCCATGTTCAATCGCAGGTGAATCCATCGACTCAGGCGGTCAGTCAAGCTATGACTGCCTTTAAGGCCAACATTCCTAAGACAAGTAGTTACAGTGCTTTCCTGAGCAGGGATGGTGCGTCCGACAGCGACATGCAGGCAATGATGACGGTCAAACTGCGTCGCGACGGTATGCAGACATACCTGGCTTCCCAGGTAGTATCGCCAACATATCAGGTGCTGGCCCGCATGATGACGCTTGATACGCTGCAGAAGGCAGAGCAAATACTGAATGAGCTCAAGCACGGTGGAGACTTTGGAAAACTGGCAAAAGCTAACTCGGTCGACAACCAGACCGCCGTCAACGGTGGTTCCCTGGGTTGGTTGGCGCATGGTCAGTATGCACAAAACTACACGGCGGCCAACGTAGAAATGTGGCTTTTCAATCCTGCACGTTCAATGAACGAGCTTAGTCCTATTATCAAAGAAAATGGGACCTTCCGAATTGTCCAATTGCTGAGCATTGACCCTTCTCGTGTTGTAGATACGTCCACCTTACAAACGTTGAAGAGTAGTGCACTTACGAATTGGTTAACAGAACAACAGGCTCTTCCCGGTACGGTAATTACACCTGTTGACCAGAATATGCTGCTCAATACCATGAATATGCCGCCAGACCTGCCGTTAGGCCAACCGAGTAGTGGGTCTAACGCGCTTCCTGGTAGTGGCACCCCCTGACAACCCTGACAGCGCCTGACATCGTAGGAACGCAGTGGCAACTTGCTGTAAAAGCAACGTTCGTCACTGCATTCTTACAAAGGAACTGCTTTATTCATGACCAGCATCGCACCCGTTACAACTTATAGAGAGATAAAAGAACCTTTTGAGCAGCTCTTAGAGACCGCTTCCCTTTATCTCCACATCCCTTTTTGCCATACACGCTGTCACTACTGCGATTTCAATACCTACGCCGGTATTCTTCCCCTACGAGAACCATATGTACGTGCCCTGCTCACTGAGATAGCGATGGCAGGCACATTCGCACAGTTGCCGGATGGAAGTCCGCGCCGCTCCCGCACCATCTTTTTTGGCGGCGGGACACCCAGCCTGCTCAGCGTCTCACAAATTAGCCGCATTCTGGATGCCTGTTTTAAGAACTTCGCAGTCGATGAAGATGCCGAGATTACGCTGGAGGCCAACCCCGGTACGCTGAACCAGGACCAACTGGCGGGACTACGTGCTGCCGGCATCAATCGCCTCAGTATGGGCGCGCAGAGTTTTGACGCCGAACTGCTGAAAACCCTGGGGCGCATTCACTCGCCGAAAGATATTACGCAAGCGGTGCGCTATGCACGTACTGCGGGCTTCACTTCCATCAATGTCGATTTCATGTTTGGCTTGCCCGGACAAACTATGCGTCACTGGCGCGAGACTCTTGACCGCGCACTGGATATGCATATCGAACATCTTTCGCTCTACTCCTTGATCATTGAAGAAGGCACACCTTTTTACAGTTGGACACGCGAAGGGCGCATTACGCCGGGCGACGAAGATCTGTGCGCGGATATGTATGAATACGCCGATGAGTGCCTGCAGGCGGCGGGGTATGTAAACTATGAGATCTCAAACTGGTCGCTGCCCGGACATCAATCCCGTCATAACCTGACCTATTGGCACAATCTCCCATATCTTGGCATGGGAGCAGGAGCCTGCTCAAGCTTTGGCGGGAGGCGTTTTTCGGATGTCCGCGACCCGGTTGAATATGTGCGCCTGCTCAATGCCCATCAATCGCCAGAGGCTGAGAGCGAGACCATAGACAAGCAGCAGGCGATGTCCGAGACAGCCTTTCTGGCTCTGCGCACAGCTCAAGGGCTGCACTTGCCTACATTTGCAAAACGTTTCTCTGTACCATTTGCAGAGTTTGTTGGTGACCGGTTACTCACAGTAGAAGAAGCAGGACTGCTAGAGCGCGATCACGATTGGATACGCCTGAGTAAGCGAGGACGCCTGCTTGGGAACGAAGTATTTCATCGATTACTTCCCGATTAATGTACATAAAGGATAGATATGTGGAGTCAACATCTCAAATAACAACACCCTGGAATGTCTATGACATACTCACGGATGTACAATTTCAGCAGTACGCAACAGCAGGTATTGAAGCCATTCATGCGCAGTTACTCCACAATCGAGGAATTATCACGCCCGAGGCCATGCGTTCTTTCCTCGCTGTCAGCTATGATCAGACGCCGGACCCACTCACGTTGATCGATATGGACCGGGCAGTTGAACGCATACAGCACGCGCTTGCTCAACGGGAACATATTACCGTTTATGGCGATTACGATGCTGACGGCGTCACATCTTCTGCGCTACTCACTCGCGCCTTGCGCACGCTCAAACACCCTGAAGCAATTCTCGACTTCCATATACCCAGCCGTCTACACGATGGTTGTGGACTGAATCTCAAAGCTATTGACCTGCTGAAAAGCAGGGGAACATCACTGATTATCACCACAGATTGTGGAAGCTCTGATGTTGAACAGGTAGCATACGCAAAGACCCTGGGCATCGATGTTATCATTACAGATCACCACCATCCCCCAGAACAGCGGCCCGACGCGTTTGCAATGGTCAATCCCTGGCGACCCGATTGTACGTACAGTGAGCGCTATCTTTGTGGTGTGGGCATTGCCTTTAAGCTGACACAGGCGCTCTACCGTGCCTATCAGCGATCCTCAGCGGAAGAATTGGCTCTCCTGGACCTGGTCGCAGTGGGCACTATTGCCGATGTTGCACCACTGCTTGGCGAAAACCACACCCTCATACACCTCGGCTTGCAAAAACTCAATGAAACGCAAAATCCAGGCTTATTGGCCCTGGTACGGAAAGCCGGATTGCAGCCCGGCAAAATTCGCGAGCGCGATGTCGCCTATGTACTGGCCCCGCGCATCAACGCCGCAGGGCGGATGAAAGATGCCGGCATTGCTTTCAAACTCTTGACGACTGATGACCCGGCAGAAGCCACGTATTATGTCGAAGAACTGGAACAACTCAACCTGTCGCGGCAGCGTCAAACCGAGGAGTTGATGAACCACGTGCGTATGGAGGCACAGCTTCGACCAAATGATAAGGTTGTCCTGGTCAGCGGCGATAACTGGCCCGAAGGTATTATTGGCCTGGTAGCAGGAAAATTGTCCGAAGAAATCAATCGTCCCGTGCTGGTGCTGAGTAGAGGCCCGGAGTTCAGCCGTGGCTCTGCACGTAGCCAGAAAGGACTGAACATTATCGATGCACTGGGTGGCTGCGCTGACATCCTGGTGCGTTACGGTGGACATGCACAGGCGGCAGGCTTCACCATCGCAAATAACCACATTGAAAAACTACGCGAGCATTTTCTCAATTGGAATGGACAGCAGATAGCTTCTAGAACGGCAAAAGTGACAGGAGAGACAGAGGTAGAGATAGCCGACGAAACCGGTGTTGTGATTGAGCAAGAAACAATCAGTGCTCGTATGGTTGACCTGGTGTTCAAGCGCCTGGACCGTATCAATTACAGCATGTATACTAAAATACGTGAACTCGCTCCTTTTGGCGCGGCCAATCCGGAACCCATCTTTATGATTGAAGGCCTGGGCATTCTCAGTAGCTGGTCAAGCGGCTTTGATGGGCGCAACTTGCGGCTTCTTCTGGGAAATGGGCATGTTCAGTTCAAAGGCACATTGATTCGTGGAGGTGCACAGCGGTCGTCATTTCCGGTTGGTCAGGTTGTTAACGTGGTCTTCAGCCTTGAGCCAGCCTGGAATTCGACAGAGGACACCAGCAAGCAGGAGATCTGGTTGAAAATACTGCACCTTGAGAGACCTCTCCCGCCCCTTCGAGTGTGACAATCCTTTCTTCTGAGAAGCCCCCGGCATTAGCCATGGGGAATTGTCACGGATAGACACCCCGAATTTCGGTCGCCTCAGCGACACGAGCCACCGCAAGCAGGTACGCACCCATGCGCAGATTCGTCTCTTGCTGCAAAGCTTTCTCACAAATAGCCCGGTAGGCACGCGTTATAATAGACTCCAGGCGGTTGTTTATCTCATGCTCAGCCCAGAAAAAGCGCTGCAAATCCTGTACCCATTCAAAGTAGCTGACCGTTACACCACCAGCATTTGCCAGGATATCAGGCACAATGGTAACACCGCGATCATTGAGGATCACGTCTGCCTCTGGCGTGGTGGGACCGTTGGCCGCCTCAATAATCAATCGAGCCTTGACATGCGTGGCATTATGCCTCGTCAACTGATTCTCCACAGCGGCAGGAATCAGGATATCACATGGCAGCGTCAGCAATTCCCAGTTTGAAACAGCCTCTGTATTGGGCA
Source organism: uncultured Chloroflexia bacterium (assembly GCA_963775585.1). GTDB lineage: Bacteria > Chloroflexota > Ktedonobacteria > Ktedonobacterales > Ktedonobacteraceae > UBA11361. Next base: position 84,107 of record CAVZJN010000065.1, read on the forward strand.
GTCCAGCCAGGTTACCGTGTTCCTTAGAGTAATGCAGGGCCTGGTGTATATCGATCCCATGAGGATTATAGACACCGCCTCGGATGTCGCTTATGCCGACAACCTTGCACCCCAGTTCTTGCAAAAGGCGAGCCGCGATACTGCCAACATTACCAAAGCCCTGTATTACAACTTTACATTCTTCTGGATTCATACCCAGATCAATCATCGCGTCGCGTGTGACAAATTGTACTCCCCGCGCTGTTGCCTCGAGACGGCCTTCACTGCCACCGATAGCGAGAGGCTTCCCGGTAATCACAGCCGGTACCGAATACCCCTGGTGCATCGAAAATGTGTCCATCATCCAGGCCATGACCTGCGGGTTCGTATTCATGTCGGGAGCGGGAATATCGCTATTCGGGCCAATTAAAATAGAAATTTCCGTTGCATAGCGACGTGACAGGCGCTCAAGCTCAGCCCGAGAGAGCTTATGCGGATCACAAAGAACGCCTCCTTTGGCTCCCCCAAAAGGAATGTTAACAACCGCGCATTTCCATGTCATCCACATTGCCAGTGCACGCACCTCATCGAGCGAGACTTCGGGACTAAAACGGATACCACCTTTGGCTGGGCCGCGATTGATGTTGTGCTGTACGCGATATCCTGTGAACATCTCCACGTCACCATTATCCATACGCACAGGAAAATTAACGATCAGTTCACGCTTCGGCTTACGTAAAATAGCTCGCATAGCCTGCGAAAGTCCGAGACGGTCTGCTGCTTCATCGAACTGCGAAACCGCGACATCATAGGGGTTAACAATATCAATAGCCACTGCTGAAGAACCTCCTTACTGTTTGACCTACCTTAGGTCTTGTATGCAACATTGCATTGCGAAGTGCCAGTGCTTCCATGGCGTTTCGCGCAGGCGTATCATAGACATCCTGGTGGAACACTGAGCGATGCGATATAGGGGAAAGCCCACCAGCATTCAAGCGGGCCAATGCCAAACTATGTTTCCCAAAGTATATCATCTAAAATGAGGGGCTTTCAAGCTTTCTGGTGCATTACTGTAAAGAGGTGTCTATTGCTTATACAACTCAATGTTGCAGTAGATAGACTTTTGACCAATCTCCAAAGTAAAGGTCATTGGCATTGACGCTCACTCCCTGTACCCACGACGGGAAAATAGCCGCCAACGTCTGATGATCAAGCGGCAGCCAGCCCACATCTTGAATAGCAATTTGTTCCGCCTGGCTATACAGCAACATACGCATGTCATTTGAGAGAGCTTGATCAGCCCGTGTCACCGCATGGTCAAAGGCCGGATTATTCCACTCACCATAATTATTGGCCGCCGTTGAGAACAGATTTAAAGTCAGGCAATCATAAGGATCGGGAAAATCCGCGTTCCAGGAAATAAAGCCAAACTGTACCAGGCGCTTGTTCAACTCATCGTTATATGCCGTCGTCTCTACAGAATGGAGTGTCACTGGAATACCTAATGCGTCCTGCCACATTCCTTGTAGAGCTGAGGCTTCTTGAGGACTGACCTCGGAGCTTGAATAGGAGAAAGTGATTGGTGGTACCGTTGTGAGATCAGGATAGACAGATTCCAGCAGTGATTTTGCCATATTCTTATCGTAAGGCATAGCAGTTGTAGCAGCATTGTTCTGCGGGTAGCCAGGTATACCCGGTGGAATAATAGTAGGCGCCGGGATGACAGAGTCGAAAAAGACAGTATGTGCCAGTGTTACTTTGTCGGTCGCATAGGCAAAAGCCTGACGAACGGCCGGTTTATCAAAAGGCGGCTTAGTATTATCGAAGAAAAGTGCATCCGTTTGCAATTGAGGGCTTCTCACAAAGCCAGGCAGGCCTTTTGCGGCAACCTGGTCAGCTGTCGCAATATTCCAAACAAAATCATATTGACCTGCGCGATAAGCGGTCAATGCCGTAGTAGCATCATTGGTAAAGATCATATTTACTTTCGTTAACCTGGTCTTGTTCCCATAGTAGTGAGGGTTGGGAACAAAGACCATTTTGACGCTGCGATCCCACTCTTAAATCATGAATGGCCCGGTACCCACACCGCTGCCAGCAACATGATTTGCCCAATCAGCCTGCCCGTACTCATTGATGATCTGTTTGTTTAACGGGAAGAAAATAGCGTTCGTGAGCATCTGCAAGAAATACGGTGTGGGTCGTGACAAGGTGATGCGCAATGTCAGGTTGTCGATAGCTTTGACGCCCTGCAAGGTCTTCGTCTTGCCCTTCATTACATTGTCTGCTCCAACGATGACGCCCTCATACAAAGCAGCCTGGCTCGATTGTACTTCTGGCAGTAAGGCACGAGTCAGCGTGTAGACATACGTCTGGGCGGTGACAGGCGTTCCATCAGAGAAGGCAATATTTGGCTTTAAGTGAAAGGTATAGCTTCTATTGTCGGCGGAAATATCCCAGGTCGCCTGGTCAGGAATGACGTTTAGGTTGATATCGGATGTAACAAGGCCGCTATAGATCATGTTTACAACCAGGCCCGTATTTTGATCACTCACCAGCGCGGGATCAGGCGGATTGCTATCGTCGATACCAACATTGGGGAAAGTCAATATTTGTTTTGCCGCCAACCTGGGTATTCTAGTTGCGATAGAAGTAGTGCCACCACCGCCCCCATTACCATTACCACAAGCAGCAAGTATGAGCAGCATGGCTACCAACAAAGTAGCATACATTTTATGACTCAATTCATGATGCCCACACATTTTTCTTATCCTACATGCGAATGGGCGACCTGTACGGCCGCCCTTGTACCCTCAAAGCACCGGGTGACGTAGGGACCCGATACTTCCTTTCATCCCTGCTGACTGAAAGTAGAAGCGCTAGCTTCGTTGCAGGGATGGCTTTCTAGGTACTTCCTTTCATCCCTGCTGACTATAGATAGAAGCGGCACAAGAGAGCGGAGTTACAGGGATCGATTTCAAGTTTATCGCGTCCCGCGTCGTTTAATGTTGCAAAATGTAGATGCCAGACCAATCTCCGAAGTAGAGCCCGTTGCCATTCAGATTCACTCCATGCACCCACGATTGAATAACCGCCGCTAATGCCTGGTGGTCGATGGGCAGCCAGCCAACATCCTGAATAGCGATCTGCTCAGCCTTGTTATACAGGCTGATGCGCTGATTACCAGTCGCTTGTTCCGCCTGGGCAATCGTCTGATCGAATGTGGGATTATTCCACAGACCATTGTTATCTGCCGCTTTCGACGTCAAGTTCAATGCCAGCCAGTCATACGGATCTGGGAAGTCGGCTCCCCACTGCGTGAAGCCAAATTGCACCGCGTGCTGGTTTGTTTCAGTATTAAACGCCACGAGATCCACAGAACGCAGGTTGACATGGACTCCCAGAGCCGTCTGCCACATCTGCTGCAAAGCAGCCGCCTCAGATGGGGTAACCTGCCCATTCGGGTAGGAAAAGGTGATTGGCGGCACTTTGCTGACATCAGGATAAACCGATTGCAGCAGCGCCCGGGCTTTGTCCCTATCATAGGGTATACCGGCGTAGCCTGGTTGATAACCAGGCATTCCTGGCGGAATAATCGTCGGCGCGGCCACCACAGCATCTTTGAAAATCGCGTGAACCAGCGTTGTTTTGTCTATAGCGTAGGCAAAGGCCTGTCGCACCGCTACATTGTTAAAGGGAGGCGTCGTATTAAGAAAGAAAAGCAGATCCGATTGCAGGAGCGACTTTCTGACGAAACCGGGCAAGGTCTTGGCGATTTGCTGGTCATCCGGAGTAATGTTCCAGACGAAATCGTACTGCCCGGCCTGGTATGACTTGAAAGCCGTCGAAGGGTCGCTCACAAAGTACATATCTACTTCCGACAACCTGGTCTTTGCGCCATAATAATGGGGATTGGGTACCAGAACCATCTTTACTTTGTGGTCCCACTCCTTCACCATAAATGGTCCCGTCCCAACGCCCAGGCCTGCCACGTGATTCGGCCAATCGCCCTGCCCATACTGGTCGATTATTGACTTGTTCAATGGGAAATAGAGAGAATTCGTCAGTACCTCGAGGAAGTACGGCGTCGGATGTGTCAACGTGATTTGCAGCGTGGTATCATCAAGAGCCTTGACGCCAGTCAGGATTTTCGTCTTACCAGAGCTGACCGCATCCGCGCCAACAACAGCGCTCTCAAAGAACGAGGCTATCCCTGATTTTACTTCAGGCAGAAGCGCTCGCGTCAGGGTGTATACGTATGTCTGCGCAGTAACAGGCATTCCATCTGAGAAGGTAATATTTGGCTTGAGGTGAAATGTAAAGACTTTATTATCAGTCGAAACGTCCCACGTGGCCTGGTCAGGAATGACGTTTAAATTGATATCGGATTTGACGAGTCCGCTATATATCATACTCACGATCTGGCCTGTGTTGGCGTCCGGCCCCAACGCCGGGTCAAGCGAAGCGCTGTCGGAGATGCCCACGTTAGGAAAACGCAATACTTGCTGGGACGACAGTGCAGGTGTCCCATTCCCAGTCGTTGGCGGAGTTGTTGTACTTCCGCCGCAAGCAGCAAGCAACGCGAGCAGCGCACTGAGAAGTAGGAAGGTAGCAGGTATATTCCACGTACGATGATACACGTATCGCCTCGCTTTCAGAAGCTCCCTGGTGAAAACCACAAGGGAGATGAACCTTGCAGATAATTGTACAACTTCTACATCCTGGGAGACAAGCAGCATTACTCCTTGCATGGCTTTAATTGCCTTACTGGCAAAGATGGACAAACAGGTTCGCTACCGACTATAATTAAGGCAGATTGTCGTACTGTTCAGCGACGAGCAGGAGGGAAAACGTGCGCATACGTGTGATTGGTGCACCTATGGACTTAGGTGCTGATCGACGCGGCGTTGACATTGGCACAAGTGCCATTCGTTACGCGGACCTTAACCATCGTTTACGTAGCCTCGGACATCACGTCCAGGATATGGGCAACCTTGTCGTGCCCCAGCCTGAAAGCCAACCTCTAGGCAACCCCAAGTTAAAGTATCTTGACCAAATTGTGCGCGTTTCTGAAGAATTGGCGGGTATCGTTACCACCATCCTTCAGGAAGGCGATTTTCCCCTCGTTCTCGGAGGAGATCATAGCATCGGGCTCGGCTCAATCAACGGAGTAGCGAACGTCCACAAAAACGTTGGAGTCTTATGGATTGATGCTCACGCTGATTTCAATACAGACCAGTCAACTCCTTCCGGCAATATCCATGGGATGGTCCTGGCCTCACTGGCAGGCTTAGGCAATAGCAGCCTGACCAACATTGGCGGCTGGTCGCCCAAAATTCATAAAGAAACAATCGTCATAGTGGGCGCGCGCGACCTTGATCCTGGTGAACAAGAACTGCTCCGTACTAACTCCATTCATGTGTTCACCATGTCGGAAATTGATCAGCTTGGTATCACCGAAGTGATGCAGCAGGCACTGGCAATCGCGGGACAAAATAACGATGGCATCCATCTTAGCCTTGATATGGATGCATTGGATCCAACAGAAGCTCCTGGCGTTGGTACTCCTGTGCGTGGTGGTTTGACCTATCGCGAAGCCCACCTGGCAATGGAACTCCTAGCAGATTCGCATAAGCTCGTTTCGATGGATGTGGTAGAAGTGAATCCCATCCTCGACCGTGAAAATGCAACGGCGTTGCTCGCGGTCGAATTAGTACTTTCGGCCCTTGGCAAGAAGATCCTTTAGGAGCAATGTCGTTCCATACCGTGTTTCTACGTCTCAAATGTTGTAACATGGAGGCGAACTAGAAACAAAAAAGGAGGGAAGGTAGGTAGGTAGCAAAGACGCTGCTTGCCGCATACACAACATGGACGCGAAAGAACTATTCATGAATGGCGAGTTCGTGCCCGCCTCACATGGCATGATCTCCATACGTACCCACGGCTTTGCTTATGGTACCGGGTGTTTCGAGGGCATCCGAGGATATTGGAACGAATCAGATCAACAGGTCTACCTATTCCGCCTGCGCGAACACTTCGAGAGACTGTTATGTTCCTGCAAGATTCTGCAAATATCGCTCCCTTACACGGTTGACCAACTGATAGATATCTGCGTTGAACTCGTTCAACGCAACGGACAGCGGCAGGATGTCTACCTCCGTCCCGTTGCTTACAAAGCTGCTCAGACTATCGGCGTGCGCCTGCATGGCCTCCCGGATGATTTCATTATCACCTCGGAACCACAAGGGGACTACGTTGCTACAACTGGAATGCGCTGTGGTGTTTCATCATGGCGACGTATCGACGACAACGCTATTCCTGCCCGCGCAAAGATTTGTGGCGCTTACGTCAATTCTGCTTTCGCGAAAAGCGAAGCTATGCAGAACGGCTTCGATGAAGCCATCATGCTTACCCACGAAGGCCATGTCTCGGAAGGCAGCGCGGAAAATATCTTCCTGGTAATGAATGGCGAGCTTGTAACACCTGCCCCAACCGAGAATATCCTGCTTGGTATCACCCGCGATTCGGTGATGGAACTGGCGAGCCGCGAGTTAGGCCGCATCACCCGTGAACGGCAAATCGATCGCACCGAGTTGTACGTAGCTGACGAAATCTTCATGTGCGGGACAGGAGCACAGGTCGCGCCTGTCATCAGCGTAGATCATCGTCCCGTTGGCAATGGTCAAGTTGGGCCTATCGCCAGCGCCATCAAACAACTCTACTCTGATGCCACGCATGGCCGCCTGCCCGGTTATCACACCCAATGGTGTACACCTGTTTACGCTCGCGAGAGAGTATCCTAGACAACTTTTGTCAAAGAAGAGAGAAGAGCCGTGGCCCCGCTACGGCTCTTCTCTCTTCTTTGACCGGAAGGCAAGTTTCGATAAAGCCGCCAAATCAGCCCCTGTGCCAAAAACACATAGTGTGCTATAATAAACTACAACACAAAGAGAAACGGACTGAACAAAGGGGCACCCGTTATAAATGGGTGCCCCGTTTATGATATAGGGTGGGGAGGCTCACAGTATGAAACCACTTGTTGCCATTGTAGGCCGGCCAAATGTCGGCAAATCCACATTTTTTAATCGCATGCTCGGCGAGCGCGTGGCCGTTGTTGAAGATTTGCCTGGAACGACCCGTGATCGCCTTTACGGAGATACTGACTGGAACGGGCGCGAATTTACACTCATTGATACGGGCGGACTTGATTTGGGCGACGATATTCCTGTTGGGCAGGTCGGACTGACCGGACAACCTGGTAATATTATGAAACATGTCCAGGCGCAGGCCGAACTTGCTATCGAGGAAGCCGATGTCATCGTCTTTATGGTTGACGCCCGCGCTGGCATAACGGCGGCAGATGAAGAAGTCGCGGATTTATTACGCCGCACGCGAAAACCCGTGATCCTGGCAGCCAACAAAGCGGATAACGCAGCACGTCGCCTGGATGCTGTCGAATTTTATAGCCTTGGCCTTGGCGAACCTATTGTGATCTCCTCTATTCAAGGCACAGGCACTGGAGACCTGCTCGACCTGATCGTGGAGGCGCTGCCGCCCGAGGAAGAGGAGACGGAAGAACAGGACGAGGATGTTATTCGCATTGCCATCATTGGACGCCCGAACGTCGGCAAATCTTCCTTGCTCAATGCGATTCTGGGAGTCGAACGCGCGATTGTCAGCGATATCCCTGGCACGACGCGCGATGCGATTGACACCGAAATCCAGTTTAAGGGGAAAAAACTCGTACTGATTGATACGGCAGGTATCCGCCGGCGAGGCAAGGTCGGCCCGGGCATTGAGAAATTCAGCGTGCTGCGCTCTACCCGCGCCATCGAGCGTTGTGATGTCGCGCTGCTGCTGATCGATGCCAGCGAGGGCCTGGCAGCACAGGATACCCATATTGCCGGCGAAATCCAGGAGAAGGCCAAAGGGGTCATTATCGTCGTCAACAAATGGGACCTGGCGCAAGCACAGCATCGTGCGGAACGCGAAGGCGAATATGTGCATCCTAAAGACGAGATTGAGAGCGCCGAGGCCTATCGCCGTATCATCGCCGAGGGTCTGAAGTTCATTCCCTATGCTCCCATTGTCTTTACCTCTGCCAAAACAGGCTATCATGTGCAATCATTGCTGGATATGGCCCTGAATATTGCCGAGATGCGCTACCTGCGTATCCCCACCGCTCGCCTGAACGAGGTAGTACAGGAGGCTGTACGCCGCCACAATCCCACCGTTGTGCGGAACAAAATACTGAAGATCTACTATGCCACGCAAACGCAAGTAAATCCTCCTACATTTGTGTTTTTTGTCAACGATACTGAGGCGGTACACTTTACATACGAGCGCTACCTGGAGAATAAATTGCGCGAAGCCTTCAGCTTTAAAGGAACAGCTTTTCGCATGTTCTTTAAGCCACGCTCCAAAGTCGAGCTAAAATAACAACCTTTCCTATCCCTGGTACGTACATTCTATAAGTCTGCATTCAACCCAAACGACAGATATATGTTTTACGAAACTGCTTATGCCTTGTGAACTGGCAAGAGAAGCCGAACAAGGCAGTTTCATTTGTCATAAATAACACAATTATGTTATATTAAGTGCGCATGGAAACACGTAATTAAAATATGTTATATGAGGATATACCAATGCATCTGAAATTGACTGCTGCTGATAAAACTGACGTGGGGAAGCAACGTGAGCAAAACGAAGATTGTGCCTATAAACGTATTGAATCTCTAGACGAGGGGGATCATGGTCTCTTTATCGTTGCGGATGGTATGGGCGGTTACCAGGCTGGAGAGGTAGCGAGCAAACTGGCCGTGGAAACAATCAGTCAAGCCATGGACAGCTTCTTCAAATCCATCTCAGACCAACCCACGATCAGGCTTTCACCATCGGTGTCCGTGGACTCGGAAGCGACTATTACCTATCCCACAACCGCTTCCGCTGAAGCGGAAGCAAAAAGAAACAAGACTGTCAAACTACCTGAGACGGCAATAACACAATCTGTAGAAGACCAGTTTACAGCCGCCATTCAGCAAGCAAACAAAGCCATCCTACGCTACGGCGAGCAAAAAACTTCTGCTCGCGGACTGGGCTGCACCGTTACTGCTGCCTTAATTCAGAATGACCTTGCCTATATCGCCAATGTTGGAGATAGCCGCACATATCTCTTGCGCGATGGGAAACTCAACCCTATTACCAGAGATCATTCGCTAGTTGCAAGGTTGGTTGAGGCAAAGCAGATTGAGCCGGATGAGATTTACTCGCATCCACAGCGCAACCTGATCTACCGCTCCCTTGGGGCTGGACATAAAACAGTCGAGGTAGACATTTTCAACCTGACCTTACGCCCTGGTGATACACTGCTCCTTTGTTCTGATGGCCTCTGGGAAATGGTGCGCAGCGAAGATTTGCTCAAAGAACTCAGTGAGAAAAGTAGCCTGCAGACAATTTGCAACAACCTGATTGACCTCGCAAACACCAATGGCGGTGAAGATAATATCACTGCTGTGGTTGTTCATTTCAGTGCTCTTTAAGAAACTTTGGAGAAAACTGGCGTATGGCTCTCCCTTTAGGCGAAATCCTTGATAGAAAATTCAAGATAGTGAAGGTGCTTGGCGAAGGCGGAATGGGCACTGTCTATAAAGTTGAACTGTTGGATCGGCCAGGCAATTATTGTGCTGTTAAAGAATTATTGATCAATCCCAGCACCAGTGAAGAAGAGCGCAAAACTGCCATTGAACGTTTCAATAAAGAGATAGACCTGCTGTTCGGCCTCAAGCATCCACGTATCCCTTCGTTTATGCTGAGTTTTCAAGAGCGTGGGAACTATTACTTCGTAATGGAGTTTGTGCCAGGGAAAAGCCTGGACAAAATACTCGAAGAGAACAAAGGGCCGTTGAACGAAGAGGATGTAATCAAATGGATGATGCAGGTTTGTGAAGCTCTGACCTATATTCATTCTCGCAACCCACCCATCATCCTGCGTGATCTCAAGCCGGGCAATGTCATGCTCACCGATAGTGGTGACGTTCAATTGATCGACTTTGGCATCGCGCGTCGCTTTGACCCAAACAAACGCACCAACACCGAGAACCTGGGGACCATTTCATACGCGTCCCCTGAGCATCTCGGCTCAATTACAGACCGTGGACAGCGGCGCAGTGCGCAGAATCCCGGGAAATTGGTACAGACCGATGCCCGTTCAGACATTTACTCTCTGGGGGCAACCATGTATCACCTGCTCACCAATTATGAGCCAGACCCGATTCAGACGCCTGCGACAGGGAGTATTCTTGCGAAGAATCCTCGCTTACGTACAGTGCGAGTAAATAATACGGTGATCTGCCCTATAGAGCAGGTTATTATCAAAGCAATGCAGCAAAATCCAGCACAGCGCTTTCAAAGCGCCGAGGCAATGCGAACCGCGTTGCAGCACTGCTTACCCAATTTTGCACCTCCAACTACCGTGCAGATCCCAGCTGTGGCTTCATCAAATGCAACTGTTCTGGTGCAGAGCAGCGGCCTGATCTGTCCCAGGTGTGGCTTTCAAAACCGACCTGGTGCGAAATTTTGCAAGCGCGATGGGCAACCATTGCTCCATGGGGCAACAACTGTACCCCCACAGCCACGCGTGCAATTACCTGCTCCTCGTCAACCAATTCAGGCCCAACCGGCTCAGCCGCGCCCTATTGTTCCACAACCAATTCGCGCCAGGCCGGTAGCTGTCAGCACACCGCCTGCTGGTGATTCTGCGGCTGCCTATCGACTGGGCCTGCAATATCTGAACAACAAAAACTTTGCCGAATCGGTCAATCAATTCAAGCGGGCTCTGGCGTTTGGCAACCCCTCTTATGATGTCTTATACAACCTGGGCCGGGCTTATCGCCAGTATGGACAATCTGCTAGAGAGAAAGACAGAAAGCTCTTCACCGACAACTTGAGGCTGGCCGCTGAACAGTTCGAAGAGGCGATTCGTCTCAAACCGGATGCCTTGGACGCCTTGTTTCAGCTCGGCATGTGCTATCGGGACATGGACCTTTATCCTCAATCGGCAGCAACGTTCAAGAAGGCGCAGCAACTGGCGCCGCGAGATCCAGCTATCTACTATCAATTAGGCATGGTGGCTGTAGAGCAAGGTTTCCGAGGAGAGGCAGAAAAGTACTTTCTGGAAGGCCTCAAAATTACCCCTGATCACGCACTTATCCTGACTTCACTTGGCCATCTCTATGTTGAATTGGAACAGCCCAACTCAGCTATTGAGGTACTCTTACAGGCGACCAGGCGAGAACCAAATTTACCCGACGGCTGGTACGAGCTAGGTCGAGCGTACATGAAGGTACGGAACTGGAAATCAGCGCTCAATGCTTTGGATATGGCCAGGCAACTCAATCCAGACGCTTCAACCATCTACAGCGCTATGGCAGCCTGCTACCAGAAGATGAACAAGAAAACTGAAGCAAAAAAGAAGACAAACGAGGCGCTTCAGCTCGACCCAAACAATAGCGAAGCCATCCGATTACAAAGACAATTATAGCAGTTACGAGAAAGGCAGGGACAGTATGCTCTGTCCGTCATGTAATACACCAAATCGCGACGATGCCAAATTTTGTAAAAAGTGTGGACAATCGTTGCACATAGAAGCACCGCAAGTACCCGAGGTGGCCGCGGTCAGTCAAGTCTCCACTCCTGTACAGGAGCACATGGACGCCGAGGATCCGAGCGTTACACCAACGCAGATCATATCCCCACAAAAGATGTTGGAATTCCATAACCGCCGCTGGCAGCAAGAGTTGGAACGCGAGCAAACAACAGCAACGCCAAAAAACCAGGCTGCCGCTAGCGACGAAGAAGATATACCGACGCAGTTGTCCACATCCCCACCAGGAGCATTGCCTGTTGGAGATGAAGCGGAACCTGATATCGCGGACATGCCGACTCTGTTGATCAACCCATCAATGGACTCGGAGCATATTTCTATTCCACCACCGCCACCCCCGACTTCGACAGATGCAGCCACCCCTGCTCAAATGCTAGAAGCTTCAACTGACGAGTCAACGCCTATTCCACCGCCGCCACCTGAGGTTGCTGAGGTAGCATCCACACCTGTCGAAATGCCAGAGACGGAGACGGTTGAGGCAGTCGGGGCAGTTGAGACAAACCAGGAGCAACCTGCGGGGGCAGCAAAAGAGGAAATAATGCAGGATCAGACTGCAACAACACAGAAAAGAAGAAGACGGAGTGACACAAACGCCATCCGATCAGCTAGACCAGGCGCCAGCCGCAGATTTTCCCGTGCTGGCAGTTGGCACCATCGTTCATGAACGCTACGAGGTTACCCAGGTCATCAGCGAAAGCGCGGAGGAACACATCTATAGCGTGACCGACCACCAGGGCTACCAGCACTGCTGGAATTGTAACTCCGAGCAGAATAGGGAGGGAGATGAGTTTTGTATCGATTGCGGCGCCGAATTGTTGAATGCCGTTTACATGATGCATGAATACACGGCTTCAAAGAAAAATGATGCGGACGCCAACACCTTCCACGGCAATATCGTCAACACCTTTGTTGAGGAGGAACGCACCTACGCTGTTGAGCAGGTTCAGGCAGCCGAAAATGCCTTTCCTACAGGCGTCCACCTGCTAGCAGCGTCTGATTCAGATGCCGGCGATGTGCGGCGCAGTGAACCAAACGAAGATAGCACATTGGTTCTGATGCTTCAGCGGGTTCACGAATCCCAGGCAGCCCCTGTCGGCGTGTTCATTGTCGCTGATGGCCTGGGAGGCCACGATAACGGACAAGAAGCCAGCCGCATGACCATCAACATCATCGCGGAACGCATGGTACGTGAGCTGCTGGCGACGCCGCTGGTCTCCGAAAAGGCCGGTGAAACTGTCGCGCCAGCAGATGAAGATAGCCTGGTCTCGCTCTTGCAGGGCACAATTGAGGATGCTAACGCCACCATCTGCCAGGTAAATCAGCGCGATAAGACCGATATGGGCTCAACGATTACGGGCTTTATGGTGGTAGGCGACCATGTCTATATCCTCAACGTAGGAGACAGCCGCACCTACATGGTCCGTGGCCAGCAAATTTATCAACTCACTACCGACCATTCGCTGGTAGCACAGCTTGTTGCGGGCGGCTTGATTGAGCCAGATGATGTCTATACTCATCCTCAACGCAGTCAGATCTTCCGCAGCCTGGGCGATAAACCCAATGTAACGGTCGATATCTTCAAACAGCAGGTGCTTCCTGGAGATATCCTGCTCAGTTGCTCAGATGGCCTGTGGGAGATGGTGCGTAACCCTCAGATTGAGAGCATCTTAAATAATGCCCCCGACCCGCAAACAGCTTGTACACAACTACTCGAGGCCGCTAACACAAATGGTGGAGAAGATAACGTCAGCGCGGTCGTGGTTTTTGTGTGTTAATGAATATGATATACTACATCAAGCCAAGTATGAAAGGAGCTATACATTATGCCCGGTGAGGTAACATTGGTACATCAGGTCGGAAAGGATTTTATGCCGGTCACTGGTGGAAGCCAGCTGGCATATGTTTTAATAGAAGCTAAACCTACTGAACTGATGGCTCAGGTTCGTATGCCACTCAATTTTGCCCTGGTGCTCGACCATTCTGGCTCCATGAAAGGGGCAAAACTCAAGAACGTGAAAGAAGCTGTCAAGATGGTCATCGAACGATTAGAGCCGACCGATTATATCTCGGTGGTCATCTTCGATGATACCTGTCAAGTCATTATCCCATCCATGCCAGCGCGCGATCCCGTCGGTATGAAAGCCGCCATTGACCGTATTCGCGATGCCGGCGGCACAACCATGTCGCTGGGTATGATCCAGGGTCTCAACGAGCTACGGCGCTGGAATATTCCGAATGCCGTCAATCGTATGATTCTCCTGACGGATGGCGTAACCTATGGCGACTCCGACCGCTGTCGTCAACTGGCAAGAGATGCCAGGGCGGCAGGCGTTTCGATCTATCCCCTGGGCATTGGCCAGGACTGGGACGAGAACCTGCTGGACACCGTCGGTGAAATGAGTGGTGGTATGCCCGCCGAGTTTATCAGAAATCCGGCCGATGCTATGACCGTCTTTGAGCAGCAGTTCCAGAGCGCGGTGGCCGTGGCTGTCCGCAATGCCACGCTGACACTGCGCCTACCGTCAGGCGTGACGCCGAAAAAAGCCGTGAAAGTATTGCCCATCATTAGCGATTTTGGTCAATCTGTTCTCTCTGACCGGCAGGTCATCCTGCAACTTGGTGACCTCGAGAAAGATAATGCGCAGTCCGTGCTGGTGGAGTTGATGATCGACCCCCGACCAGCAGGTCTCTTCCGCATCGCCCAGACGGAACTCACTTATGACGTTCCTATTGCCAATCTCATCGGCGAAAGGGTGCGCGACGACATTAAAGTGACTTTCACCGCCGACCCCAATGAAGCAGCCCAGGTCAACGCTCTTGTAATGAACTTTGCTGAAAAGGCCAATGCTCATCGCCTGGTAACCAAAGTATTGGATGAATATAAGCGCACTGGCAAAGCCACAACACGCCTGGCGCCAAATGTCACCCGCGTTCTTGACGAGGAGACCCAGGCAGCCCTTGAACAGATTAACCAGGGCCAGCAAATTTCACAAGACCAGGTTAAATCCATCGGGAATAAGACGCGCAAACTGACACAGCGCCTGGATGACCTGGTTTAACATGCGTGTTTAAGAGACCCATTCGGGAATGGGGGTGCGGCGGGCAATGCCCCTTGCCGAAAACGGGAGTGTCTCCCGTTCAACTCCCCCTCTTTATATATGAGGATGTCGATATGATACACGGACACGTTCAACTAACAAGCAACTTAATCGTATAATCGTTAAGGAGGATAGAGTAAAATGGCAGTATATTGTTCTTTACACCATGAAAATCCTGATGGTTCAGCCTTTTGTGATGAGTGCGGTGAGCCTCTGGCAAGCGTTGCACCCGATGCTAGCGCAGCGGCTGTGAGCCAGCCAGTGCCGGCTGCAGCAGGTAATACCCAACAATGCCCATCATGTGGAGCAGAGAATCCCGCTGGCGAGGCTTTTTGTTCGAACTGTGGAGTCAGTTTGCTCGGCGCACCTGCCGCAAATCCCGTGCCCGAAGCTGTCCCGGCTCCCGCACCTGAACCAGCAGTAGCTCCTGCTGCTGAACCTGTCGCAGCTGTCACAGCGGCTCCAGCAGCCTTAGCAGCACGGTTGATCGTTGAAGCGGACAACCAGGAATTTGATCTAAGCGGTAAAGATAGCATCATCATTGGACGCGAGGACGCTGTAAGCAATATCTTCCCCGATGTGGATCTGACGCCACACGGTGGAGAAGAGGGCGGCGTTTCACGCTTACACGCCCGCATCTTTGTCGATAACGGCCAGTATATGCTGGAAGATGAGAACAGCACAAATTTCACGTTCCTCAATCGCCAGAGACTTGCCGGCAAGACACCGACACAGCTGAACGATAACGACGAGATCAAACTTGGTCGCGTGCTTCTGCGCTTCAAAACAGCGTAATAATTAAGAGCGCAGCCAATCAAGTCACTACGGGTGTGGTACTTACCTTCTTTGAAACATTTGACAGTATGTACCTCTAGCCGCTATAATCTACAGGACATCTCAAGTGGAGGAAAGAGAAGGAAGACATGAAACGTACATGGCAACCCAAGCGCATTCCGCGCTTACGCGAACATGGTTTTATGAAACGCATGTCGACTCGCAACGGCCGTCGCATTCTGAAAGCTCGCCGCGCCAAAGGGCGTTGGAAGCTTACCGTCTAGTACTATATATAGTTGTGGCACTTAACCGTGCGTTACGCCTGCGCAAAAGTAGTGAGTTTCAGCGGGTAAGGCAGCAGGGACGTAGCATAACGTCTCGGCTGCTTATACTTGCGTGGGTACCAAACGAAGTAGGAAGACTGCGTATTGGTTTCGTGGTCAGCAAGCGTATCTCGAAGCTGGCAGTAAAGCGTAATCGCGTCAAACGACTACTCAGTGAAGCGATCCGGCGCCATCTCTCCGAGCTACCCGCCGGATGGGATATTGTGCTTAGTGCGAGAAATTACATTACAGCAGCTGATCTACCTGCGCTTGAAGTGGAAATTGTCAATTTATTGCATCGGGCGCGACTTCTCGGACCCGAAACAGAACAAACAAACGTATAATACGTATAAGTATAAAGGGATACGAGCCGTCAAATAGGCACAAAGGTCACAGCAGTGAAATATATCGCACTCTTTTTAATCCGTGTATATCAGCACACGCTGTCGGTAGTCCTGCCCTCATCGTGTCGATTCACGCCCTCATGTTCACAGTATGGATATGAGGCAATTCAACGTTTTGGCTTTTTCCGTGGAGGATGGATGGCGGCTAAACGCATCGGGCGTTGTCATCCTTTTTATCATGGTAATCTTTATGATCCAGTCCCAGAACGCCTGGCTGACTAGATCGAGGAAGGCAGGATAGGCCCGTGGGTCAAATAGGTTACTTGTTTAATCTCATTTTCACTTATCCCATCTTTAATCTACTGATGGTGCTGGACCGCCTTGTTGGGGATTTTGGCCTGGCAATCATCATCCTGACACTGATCGTCAAACTGATTCTCTTCCCGCTCACACTGAAGCAATTGAAGTCAATGAAGGCTACGCAAGCGCTGCAGCCGCAGTTGGCAGAAATCAAGAAGAAATACGCCAAAGATCAGCGAGCGCAGATGGACGCCACACAGGCCCTTTACAAAGAGTACGGCATGAACCCCGTAGCAGGCAGCTGTCTCCCCTTGTTGATCCAGATGCCTGTCCTCTTCGGCCTCTTCTACGCACTGAGCGCCGTCTTGAGTCATGCTCAAACTGTATGCGATATCAATAAACTTCTTTATCCATTCATACAACCATTTCTAACGATGCCAAGTCTCACCTCGGTCTTCCTTTACCCGCTCTATCACATCTCGCTTGGCGCTCCAGACCCCACGCATATACTACCAATCCTGGCGGCCCTGGCCACTTTTGTTCAGTTGCGCATGTCGCAGCCAAAACCTCAGCCAGGAGCAGCGCCAGACATGACACAGCAGCAGATGAAGATCATGCAGTACATTTCGCCACTGATGGTTGGCTTCTTCGCATGGAACTATGCTGCCGGTCTCGCGCTCTACTGGACAGTATCATCGCTTTTCGCTATAATCCAGCAATACTTTGTCACCGGCTGGGGTTCTCTGCTGGTTACCCCCAACCTGATCAGCAGGAATAGCAACAACAATGGCGCCAGCAATAAGAGCAATACAAGCGACCGCTCAAAAGAGACGAAACTCGTGGCAAAAGCTAACGAACCTGAGAAGGCTAAAGTAGTAGAGAGCGGCCCCGTTGGTAGCCAGTTGCAGACAAGTTCGCATAATGGCTCATCGTCTGCACGCCGTCGCAGCGCATCTGCTCGCCGCCGCAGTAGCAACAATGCTCCAAAGAGGAATGCATCGCGTAGCTAGTTTTCAGAAATGGTTCTCCATTCTTCCGGAGAAATACCCGTAGGGGCGGGGGCGGAGAAGACGCGGGGTGGGGACCCTTGGGTCGCCCTCGTAGCTGTGGATAGAGAACTTCTGAAATGAGTATAAAGGGAGGCAATCAAAAAGTGGAAAGTATAGAGGTCAGTGGCAAAAGTGTTGATGAGGCAGTCATGCAAGCTCTATCACGTTTGGGAAAACGTCGGGATGAGGTAGAGATCACAGTTTTACAATTGCCATCTCGCGGAGCATTCGGAATAGGGAGCAAAGAAGCCCGCGTGCGCGTCTCAGTGCGAACGGGCAATCTCAGCGCTGTAATTACCCCCGAGATGGCCGATGCCATCCTTGGTCCAGATGAAACCTTCCCAGAAGAGGAACTCTACATGGAAGAAGAAAGAAGAAGAAGAAGAAGAAGGGGAATTTGATGACGAAGACGAGGAAGAGTTTGAGGAAGGTGAGTTAGAAGAGGAAGAACAATTTATCTCATCCACAAGTTATATCCCTGAGTTGTCCTCGGATCTTGGATTGGGTGACGTGAGTGTCGCTGAAGGGGAAATGCAAGAGGTCGAGGTAGCAACTCGTGAGGACGTCGAAATTACCGTTGACGTTTTACAGCATATCTTGCGTTACATGAATATTCATGCCACCGTTCAGGTGCGTTCCAACAACCCTCTCACACTCAACATTCACGGTATCCACGAGAACCTGGGCTTATTGATAGGTCGTCGAGGTGAAACCCTGGCCGCGCTCCAACTGCTGGTCAGCTTGATCGTCGGACATCGCACCAAGCACCGCATGAGAATCGTGGTGGATGCTGAGAATTACCGCGAGCGCCGCGAAGAGAATTTGCGCTCGTTGGCCTTGCGCGTCGCACAGCAGGTGCGCAACTATCGCCGTTCCATCGCTTTAGAGGCAATGCCTCCTCATGAGCGCCGCATCGTTCACATTGCCCTTTCTGATAGTAAAGACATCAGTACTGAAAGTATTGGCGAGGGTGAAGCACGACGGGTCGTTATTTCGCTCAAACGTCCTGGCCGCTAATCTTTTGCTAAAATGCATCGCGGTGCGACATGGTGCACCGCGACGCATTTTCATGTGTGATCATGTCTATTATCCAACCCATACAAGATAACCGTACCCCCGAATTTTTGGCCATCGGACATGTGACACGCGACGTGCACCCCGATGGCTCGTATTCACTTGGAGGCACCGTTACTTTTGCCGCCGTCACTGCCCACCGCCTGGGATTAGCAGCCGCCATCGTCACCTGTGCGGACGAGGAATTACTCAAAGAACTTCCTGCACGTCTCCCCACTATCGGCATAGCTGCTCGCCTCTCACCTGCCACAACAACCTTCATCAACCAATATCACGCGGCGGGCTTTCGCACACAATACCTGCGTGCCAGGGCGGAGTCGCAACAACGCGAAGATGTACCTGCTGCATGGCTCAACGCCCCCATTGTGCTACTCGGACCACTGGCCCAGGAAATAGATCCGGAATTTGTGACGCTCTTTCCCCGCCGCCCAGGCGCGATCATCGCGGCCACGCCCCAGGGTTGGCTGCGCCACTGGGATGCCGCTGGACGTATCTGGCCAACACCCTGGTCTGCTGCGGAAAAGGTACTGCCCCAACTCGATGTCGTCATCCTCAGCCATGACGATCTCCTGCCCTTTGCTAACGGCAACCGTAGCGAGGCTGACGCCATCCTCTCTCGCTGGAGCTTACAAGTCCCCTTGCTCGTTGCCACCGATGGGCGACATGGTGCAACCCTATTCCAATACGGTAAGACTGAGCACTTCAAAGCTTATCCAGTACACGAGGTGGACCCGACCGGCGCCGGAGATGTCTTCGCCGCCGCGTTTCTCTGCCACTTATACAGACATGGTAATACCCGCGAGGCGGTGAACTTTGCGAATTGCGTAGCCTCTTTTTCGGTTGAGCAGGTAGGGGTGAAGGGGATTCCGACGATGGAGATGGTAATGAAGAGATTAGTATAGATAATACCTCAGCGGAAGTGAGAGGCTAAGCTCTTCCATTGATTTTGTGATGCATATGTGATGCGAGAGCGACAAAAAAGCTTGAAAAAACAGCAATGGATGGAATAGACTTGTTTATGTCTCAATAGAAAGACTAGTCAACATAGTGAAGACCATCTTCACTATTTTTGTGACAGGATGTGAGTTGTATGGTGTTCAGATACGTGAGTGCCTGGCGAGCCAGTTCAATTCCCTGGGCCAGAGGTCGTGTACTGCCTGCTGACCTATAGCAAGCGCAAAGTGACTTCCTGGAACAAAGACCAGTTCTTTCTCAGTACTGTTGACTTTGTCGAACAGCAATGTGAGTTGTGAGAGTGGAACCAGGTGATCCTCTCGCGCGCCAAGCTGGCTAGATCCCAGGCCGGCAGGACTTTGCCGCACGCGGGCAGTTGAACTTAGACATCGCTCGGCAGAGCGCTAAGAGGATTCAGCGCTCTGCCCGCAGGTTTGCTAGAGAAGCGAGCGGTATACAATAGTAGCAGAAAATTATCGTAGACGCAGGAGGTGATCAAGCAATGGCGAAAACTGAGTAACCACTTAAGTCGCCAATAGTAGGGGCAGTCTCCACTAGAGGTGCCACTTCCCTTAGCTTGATGCGTATGGGAGGTTACTCCAACTAGCCCCTTATCGCCGTGATCTGTCCTCGTAGTTCACACCCAGTTTGCAGAGGTAAATCGGTCATCAGAGGAGAGAAATATCAATGACTCGAGACATCAAAAGCACCCTCACCGGAGAGCACAAGACAGACCTCATCCCTACGCTCTCAGGCATTCCCTGGGAAAAGGGGTTGATTGCGGAGTCGGTATCGACGCTATTACAGGGAGCTTAACCGGTTCAGCAATCCAGAAATTCTCCCCATCCAATCCCCGGAACACTATCGCTTCATTCAGAGCCAGAGCGATCTGGAACGGGAGGTTGAAGCATCGGCCTCTGGGAAGTATAACATTGAGGGTGTGAACGTCAGTGCATCAGCACAGTTCTTGCAAAAGATCAAGTTCTCAGAACTCTCTATCACGTTGATAGCTCAATACCAGTCGCAACACAATGGGTATGATAAGGCTGATAGCTACGTGCTCACAGACGAAGCGAAAAGGCTGATGAATGATCCAGCGGCATTTCGGCACGCCTATGGTGACTACTTCATCGCTGGAGGACTTCGCAGTTCGCGTTTCATTGCGGTGTACACGTGCCAGTCCAGCAGCGCCGAAAGCATGAATAGCTTCAAGGCCACCCTCGCAGGCGAAGCCCCCAATGTGTTTAGCGCGGAAGGCAGTGTCAGCTTCATGCAGAAGGCTTCCCAGTCCAATATCAGCATCTCAGTCGACCTCTCGTTGGAGGGCTATGAAGGGCAAGCGCCAAGCGGCCCCTGGACCCAGAAAAAGTGCTCGAGGCACTCACCTGGTTTAAGGGAGCCGAAAAAGGAGTCCATCTCGAAGCGATGTTGATGCATTACAGTACCATTAATCCCACCTATCCACGAACAATTGACATTGCCCCGTCCGTGTTCACGGAATTGAGCCAGCTCTACACGACGGTGTGGGATATCCGCTCCCGCTATGCCTCCTGCCCGAAACACTACCAGGAACAGCTCAGGAAGGACTATACCGCCCTGGATACAAGTGTAACTGCCAACCAGAGTGTTCTGGCGACGGACACTGGAAGTTATATGGAGTATCAACTACGAGCTGATGCCCTGCTGACACAGCTCAATGATATCTTTGCACGACAGGATTTCTACTCCAAGGTCCTGACGATGGTCGGGACGGAACCAGGCAATGGAGCTGAAGTTGTAGAAAGAGTAGGGCAGCAGCAGTGGATGTATGGCCTGAGCACCTACTCAAAAAGCTCCGCCGTCGTCATCTCGAGCATGGATATGAACTATGCCGAGAGCTGGACTATTGGTTGGCGCGAGCACACCTTCGAGTTCGGCCCAGACGACCGCTATCTCATCGTGGGCTGGCAAGTGATCTCGAACTGGGGCGATGGCAGCAATGGCTCCTGGTGGAAGGCGACCAATCAGATCCTCGCGACCCATTACGCAGCCGTTCATGTGAAGTCGCAATACGACCGGGGATGTAATTGGAGCATGCGCGTGTACTACGTATATGCGAAAGACTATCAGTTCTAGTCCAGTAAGACAAACATTCAACGAAAGGAGTAAGATTAGTATGGCCGTTGTTCAGTATCAACAGCGAAACAGCCAGAACTTGCAAACGCTGATTGAGACCATTAAAGGACCCCAAGTGCCCTCAATCGAGTACAAGCAGTTACAGAAGTTGGTTCCGCTTGGAAGGGGACATAACAAAGCTGATGAGGATAGGATCAGGCAGGGGGCTAGTGACTGGAAACACGAGGGAAAGATCAGCGTAATGATGGATAGGGCCCAACAGAAGCTCATTATGCATGTCGACCCCAACAGGCCTCAGACGGGTGATCGGCTCGAACTAGAAGATGCCGTGCGGAAGGCAGTCGAGTCAATGACGATAAATATCAGGGAGTGGGGTGTTGAGTTCGTATGGCCGAATATAGAGTAAATTCATCCCTTCCCCCATCGTATGACGATAGATATCAAGCGCTGGCCAGTTGAGTTCACATGGGTGTGACCGACCGGCGGTCTGACGAGCCTAGGCGCGGCTAAGCATTGTCTCAGCCGCGCGTTTCCCAGGAGCCTGATGTCTCCGCCCATTCTTTGCGACGTTGTGGAAGCATGTACTACGTAGATGCGAAAGACTATCAGTTCTAGTCCAGTAAGATGAACATTCAACAGAAGGAGTAAGATTAATATGGCCGATGTTCAGTATGAACAGCGAAACAGCGAGAACTTGCAAGCGCTGATTAGCTATCTTCGCGACACAGAAAACCCAACGCACAACGAGATTGGCTATGCTCAGGCACGGCTGGGCTCCGGCCACACAATGGTTTTGCTTGGAAAGGGACATGCCCAAAGCGATGTGGCTATAGTCAGCAACACGGACGATAGGAAACCACCGTACAGTGGACACCTCAACGTATATACGGACAAGACCAAGAGAGTATTCAGGCCCACGGAGCACAAGCTCATTGTGTATATCTTTCCCGACCCCAACAGGAAGGGTGGGATGGCAGAACTAGAAGCGGCCATACGGGCAGCAGTCCAGGGTATGACGATAGATATCAGTCAATGGCCAATTGAGTTCCAGTGGCAGTGACCGACCGGCGGCCTGACGACAAGCCCAGGCGCGGCTGAGACGGCGCTCAGCCGCGCGTTTCGCTGGCCTCGGGAGGCGAGCCGATGTCGAGTCGCCCGATGTCCAACACGTCCATCGCACCGGCCGACAGCAGCGCGCCCCGCGCCCGCTCGGTGTCCGCAGGCTGAGAAGCGAGTACCCCGCCTCCACCTCCTGGGCGAAGTAGCGGAGGTTGTCGCGCCTCCCAGCACCCCGCCCACGGTGCCCCCTCAAGGGTAGGTATTTTGTGAAACGAGCGGGGAAGCGGATTCGCCTCGTAGGGGCGGGGGTGGCAGGGAAGAAGGGTGGGGACCCTTGGGTCGTCCTGCGTCCTGTTCCCCTGCCGCTTCGCACCTGCCTACCATCGGTGAAGCCAGGGCGACGCAAGCGTCCCCACCCCACTCCGCACCTCTCCTTTCACGGGTAGGTTTTTCATGAAGCCGCCTTGGAAGCCCGACGCGCCTCTCGCCAGCGTTGCTTCTGCCCGTGACTCTTTTTCTTCTTCTCTTTGCCTTTGCCCGTGGGTTTCTTGCGCGGAAGCAGTTCGCTGGGCCACGGTTCCGCCAGGAAACAGCCGACGGGACAATCCTCGTGCTGAAGCAAGGCCACCAGGATCAGCCGTATCCCTTGCCCAAAACAACTCGAGAGCCGCGGCTGTGATCGCTTCGTGGCCGTGCGTCGGGCAATATGCCGCTCGGGCAAGGCCTCCAGCCCGCTGCACGTCTTCGTCGCCTCGGCCTGCCCTCCCACACTCACCACCCATAACGTCGCCACGGCAATCGCCACCCACAAGCGCGCCGCTCGCTCGGGATCCTTCATCTTGGTTTGATGCCACTGCCATCCCCCACGTTTGGTATCTTTGAACCCCGCCTCGATCCAGTTACGCATGCTGTACCACACGATATTGGCTGCCTGCGGGGCCAAATCAGTGACAATGAGCCATGCCTCCGCGTATGGCTCGTCCCAGCGTGCCAGCAGCGTGCATGGTAAGCGACACGTCGCCTCCGAGAAACAGTCCACCGCCCCACTCCAGCTCATCCCCACCTTCGGCACCACACTCGAGAGCCAGCGAAAGTGGCTTTCCCCGGCTGGACGCACTTTGCCCGTCCGATTGATGCGCAAGAAGGGATGCCACTTCAGGCTGACAATGTGCTCATACAGCCACTTGGCATACAAGCCACGATCGGCTAACACG
Organism: uncultured Chloroflexia bacterium; assembly: GCA_963775585.1. Taxonomy (GTDB): domain Bacteria; phylum Chloroflexota; class Ktedonobacteria; order Ktedonobacterales; family Ktedonobacteraceae; genus UBA11361. The sequence goes on from CAVZJN010000065.1 coordinate 108,052, forward strand.
ATCACCAGCCAGTCGGGCGGCACCGCCTCTGCTAACTGGCTCAACAGCTCCTTCCAGTACGGCTCCCACGAGCCCGGCTCATTGCTGCGCACGATTTTCCAGCCCACGGGGATGGCGCAGCCACGGTAGAGCACACTGATCGCTAGCACCGTGAAGCGATCGGACAGCGTACTGGCATCCATCGCCAAAGCCAGACGATGCTCGCCCGGATCCCACCAACTCAAGACCCATCGCAACAAGGGCGCAAAGCACAGGTTCACCTCCAACGCTTGCCGATGCGTTCCCTTCTTCTGCTTGATGGGGTAACACCATTCGCGCAAACGCTGCCTCATGGTGGACTCGGATTGCTTGAGCAGCGGTGCGAGGATGGCAACCACGCTGGTGATGCCACACGATTTCGCCAGCACCATGCCATAACTCCACCACGCCAACACACGGGCTTGCGGTCGACTCAAGTGCGGCAAATGCGTTGACACGATGGTTTCCCACTGCGATACTCTTTCTAGACAAGACATGATGTTCTCCTGTTTCGATATGAGACGTTCTTTGTTCTATCGTACTAGATTATCACGTCTTGTCACTTCTTTCTCCTTCCTTTTCCAAAAACCTACCCGTGAAAGCACCTCTCCCGCCCCTACGAATGTGACGATCTGCCCCAAAAAACCTACTGTTGAAAGCCCACGGTGCCTCCGACGCTGCCCCCCATGAAGGCGCCAGCCAGCACGCCACCGCCCTCACAGCAAGGGTATGCCCCCGATAGGTGAAGACATGCCCGCCATCGGCGGCATCTCACACCTGCACCGTCTTATCATAGCCCCCCGAGGCGAGGCGCCTGCCATCGGGCGACCACGCCACCGCTTTCACCTCCCAAGAATGCCCCCGATAGGTGTAGAGTAGATATGGTGAGAGTACCCACCAGGTAATACCACCGCCACCATTTGAACCCTGCCCTATGCCGAGATCCACCGTTGCCTCGAGGCAAAGTAGGATCAGTATTAGTGAGAGTGCTTATCCCTCTTACCATGACCATGGGTATCTGTTTTCCCACTTCCCTCAAAGCTTTGAGAATTTTGGTCCTCCCCCTTAGTAACCCTCCATGTTCCCCTTCCACCTACTTGATCACTACATTGATCATTAGCCCCAAGACTACAGTAGTTCCCTGAGAGACTGCCATCAGCATGTACCGTTCCGTCGAAGAAAAGTGGCGCGTTTCCATTATAACTCTGAACCGTAAATTGAATGTGGTTAGCAGTATCAACCCTTCCCTGAAAAGGATTGCTTCCTGACAGTGGCGCACTGACAGTGAAGTCGCCATTAATGGTCGCTTTGTTCTGCTGGATAGAGAGAGCCATGCCGGTTGTAATATCCGCAGTGGTATTAATAATTGTGCCATGGTATGCCCCTGCTACATTCGGATATACCTGGCCGATCGAAGTCGAAGTCGGATTCGCTGTCGGAGACACATTTCCAGAGCTACGAGGAATAGCGAACCAGAAGATACTTCCAGCAAGGAGAACCAGGAGAGCAAGCAGTAGCAAAACAATTGGCAAGGCTCTCCTTTGACGAGGATTGACTTTCCCCTGATTGGCATATGGCGCGCTGGCTGGATCGAAGCGCGGAGATGGCCTCGATACTCCTATCCTAGGTGGTAGAGGCGCAGCAACGTGAGGAACCTGGGACGTTGCGGTATCCATTGACAAAGGAGACGGTTTCACTGCGGGAAATACTACAGGTACAGACGGAGGATTTAAAACCGGCTCGCTTACTCTATTTGCAGAGCGAGGTATGGCCGATGCTACCGCTACCGTCGCATCATTGTAAAACGACATATCGACCTGGCTGGCCTGCTCCAGGGCTTCGGCGAAGTCTCGCACGCGCGGGTAACGCTGGTGATAATCCTTGGAGAGGGCCTTCATGATCACCTGTTCTACCTGAGGCGCAATCGTTGGCACTTTCTCGCGCAGAGGAGGAGGTGGATTCATTGAATGTTGCATAGCGATTTCGGTACTTGTGCCGCGAAATGGCTGTTCTCCGCTTAGCCACTCGTAGACAACAACCGCGAGCGCGTACTGATCGCTGGCAGGCCGCGCCTTCCCCTGGAACTGCTCAGGAGCCATATAAGTGACCGTGCCTACAACTTCCTGTAATGTGCTTTGATACCCTGTAGACTGTACTACCAGGGCCGTCCCAAAGTCGCTGAGTAAAACCTCGTTGTTGCGCCCCAACAACATATTTTCTGGCTTGATATCACGGTGAATAAAGTGCCGATCATGAGCGTATTGTAATGCTTCTGCCACCTGTTTGACATAGGGTAGAACAGTTGCCAGGTTGATACGCGTGCCTTTGGGATGCCGCTTGCGTAGATTGCCATTTAGCGCGTAGTCCATCACCATGAAGGGGATGTCTTTTTCTACATCAAAATCGAAGACGCGCACGATATGAGGATGAATGAGACCAGCGATAATGCGCCCCTCGTTCTGAAAGATTTCCACCTCTTCACTGCTTACCAACCGCGCACGTAAAACCTTTATAGCCGCCTGGCTATTAAGCCGTATATGTTCGCCCAGGTACACTTCGGCATAACCGCCACTTCCAAGAAAATGGGTGAGCCGGTAGTTCCCAAGCTGTTGTCCTACAAGTTCAGGCATACTTTTTCCTTCTACTTTTTCCCTCACGTTTAAAACGTATGAGTGAGCTATCATGGTGACACGTCTATTGTGAGTTGCGCGTGAGTTTCCGTATGCTCCCCGTGATATCAATGTGACTGTATGGGTATATATTTTACAGTGGAGATATATACTTCATAGAAGAGGAATATATCACTGGTAAAAGGAGGAAGACGATGCTTCAGCGGCAATTTAGCAGATGCCCTCAGCAGCGAATTGGGGTCAGTGCTTGGATTGGAGATCACGTGGTCGGTTGTGGTGAGCGAGGACGTAGCGGATGCGCTCATCAGAATGGCAGAGCTTGGCGAAAAAACTGGCTCATTTGAGATCAAGGGCTGTGACCTGGTCGCTATAGCAACGCATGGACGAGGAGGTTTCCAACGCTGGATGCTTGGCAGCATCACAGAACGTATCCTTGACGGAACGAAGCTTCCGCTCCTCATTGTGCGACCACAACAGCAACAATAGCGACAAACGCGACAAACCCCAGCTACAAGTTCGACAGCAGAGTGATTACGTGTATAGTAGGGTCGACCCTTGCGGTCGACCTGGTGGCGGGGCGCACCCGACCTTGCGGTCGCTCGTATGCACTGCCCCCGATTTGTAGCGGAACCCAAGGGTCAGGTTCATTTGTCGTTCCCCCAAAAATCTGATATAGTGAATCAGTTATTTCATGCGTATTTGTACCCCTAAAATCACAGTGGAGTGATGTTTATGACAGCACACGACAGCACGGCAGCCCCGTTGAAACGTACCCCGCTTTATGAGCAGCACCGCGCAATGGGCGCACGCCTCGTCGAGTTTGGCGGCTGGGAGATGCCTGTCCAATATAGCAGTATCTTGGAGGAGCACGAAGCGGTGCGCACCCGCGCCGGCCTCTTCGACGTCAGTCACATGGGCGAATTTAGTGCCGAAGGACCTGGCGCGCTCGCTTTCCTGCAATATCTCGTCCCCAATGATGTCTCCCGTCTCGCCATAGGCCAGGCGCTCTATACCCAACTCTGCCTGCCCAACGGCAACGCGATTGATGACCTGCTTATTTATCACCTGGCTGAAGATCGCTACATGCTGGTTGTCAACGCCGGGAACATCGAGAAAGACTTCGCGTGGGTTGAAAAGCAGGCAAAAAACTTTAAGGACGTCCAGGTCACCAATCAATCGGATACCACTGCCCTCCTGGCGCTACAAGGGCCTGCCGCCCAGGACATCCTGCAGCCCCTGACACATACTGACCTTTCCAGCATCAAATACTATCACTTTGCACCCGGCGCGGTGAATGGGATACACTGCATTATCTCGCGCACGGGCTACACCGGCGAAGATGGCTTTGAGCTATATTGCGCTCCCGAGGATGTCGTCAGTCTCTGGAACGACCTGCTGGCGGCTGGCAAACCACACGGGCTGCTGCCCGCGGGCCTGGGCGCGCGCGATACCCTGCGACTGGAGGCCAGCATGTGTCTTTACGACCATGAGCTAACCGAGCAGATCAACCCACTCGAAGCCAGGCTGGGCTGGACCATCAAATTCGATAAGGGAGATTTCATCGGACGCGCTGCCCTGCTCAAGGTCAAAGAGGAGGGCCTCAAACGGAAACTCGTCGGCATCGAGTTGCTTGAACGCGGCGTCCCTCGCGGTGGCTATACCATTTATGAGAACGACCAGCCCATCGGCGTCCTCACCAGCGGCGCCCCTGGCCCAACAGTCCATAAGAATATTGGTATGGGCTACGTCGACGTGGCACATGCCGAGACTGGTAAGGCTGTACAGATCGATATTCGTGGTCGGCGCACAGCAGCCCAGATCGTCGCTCTACCATTCTATAAACGCAAGTAGGGCCCCAATTATGGACTTTAATAATTTAAATAGGGAATATGCTACACTCCCACCACGGATGCGCTTCACCAGCCACTCCGTGTATAGTAGGGTTGACCCTTGCGGTCAACCTGGGTGGGGTCTCGAACGTCCAATTGTAGGGACCCGATTTATCGCGTCCCGTCCGTCCATTCAGTCCGTCCATTCATAATGAAGGGAGACATTCAACCATGGCAAGTCTTAATCATCCTGACAACCTCAAATACAGCGAAACTGACGAGTGGGTACGCGTGGAAGGAGACCAGGCAACGATTGGTATCACTGACTATGCCCAGGACCAACTCGGCGACATCGTGTACGTTGAGCTACCCTGGGGCGCGTCCCAGAGCGTTTCTTATGAGACAAAGTTCGGTGATATTGAATCGGTCAAAGCAACCTCCGAGCTTATTTCTCCTGTCAGCGGCCATGTGGTGAAAGCCAATAAAGCGCTCAAAGATCAACCGGAACTTATCAACGACAGTCCCTATGGCGAGGGATGGATGCTCGTTGTCAAAATGAGCAACCCGGCGGAACTTGATAGCCTTATGAGTGCCGAAAAATACCGGGCATATCTTGAAGGCCGGTAGAGCACACTCACACCATTCGTTGCGGTCACGTATCTTTTTTATTTGCTCAAGGGAGAGTAACTGCATGAGCTATATACCCAATACCCGGGAAGACCAGGAGGCGATGCTTGCGCGCCTGGGGCTTCCCTCCCTGGAGGCGTTGTTATCGCCAGTCCCTGAAAATGTACGTTTTCGACGCCCACTTGATCTACCTCCAGCCCTCTCTGAGCCGGACCTCAAACGAGTGCTCTACGCCATGGCTGCGAAAAATAAAAACCTGGATACCGTCATTTCTTTCCTCGGCGCGGGCACCTACGACCATGCCATACCCAGCGTTGTGCCTCACCTGCAGCGGCGCTCCGAGTTCGTCACTTCGTACACCCCCTACCAGCCCGAAGTCAGTCAGGGCATGTTGCAGGCCATCTACGAGTTTCAAACCATGGTCTGCCAGATTACGGGCCTGGATATCGCTAACGCCTCGCTCTATGATGGCTCAACCGCGGTAATCGAAGCCGTGTTGCTGGCGGTCGGCCCCGGCGGACGTGGTGAAGTAGTCGTCTCACAGGGAGTCGATCCCCAGTATCGGCGCGTCCTGCATACCTACGCTCATACGCGCGGCTTCCAGGTCAAAGAGGTACCGCTGCGCGACGGCCTCACTTCAATTGAGGATTTGAACGAAGTTGTCAGCGCGACGACTTCAGCGATCGTCATCCAGCAGCCCAATTTCTTTGGCTCCATTGAAAACATGAGCGCCATCGAACCAATCGCCCACAAAGGCAAAGCTGTCTTCATCGCCGCGATCACCGAGCCCGCTTCACTGGGTATCCTGGCCTCTCCGGGTGAATATGGTGCCGATATCGCCGTTGGCGAGTTGATGAGCTTCGGCAATACGATGAGTTACGGCGGCCCGGCGCTTGGTTTCATGGCCTCCAAGCAGAAGTATATGCGCCTGCTGCCCGGGAGACTGGTTGGACAGACCGTTGAGGAGGGCGGCGAGAAGCAGACAGGCTACGTGTTGACATTGCAGACCCGCGAACAGCACATCCGCCGCGAACGTGCCACCTCCAACATTTGCACCAACCAGTCGTTGCTGGCAGTTGGTGCGACCATCTACATGGCTGCCATTGGCAAACAGGGCTTCCGCGAACTCGGTGAGCTTTGTCTGCAAAAAGCGCACTACGCTTACCGCCAGATCACCGCGCTGCCGGGATTTGAGCCAGTCTTCAACGCCCCATTCTTTGATGAGTTCGTGATCAAATCTCCTGTTTCAACACAGAAACTGCAGCAACATTTTGCCCAGGCCGACATCATCGGAGGCTATGACCTGAGCCTGGTTTACCCAGATATGGAGAATTGCCTGCTCTTCTGTATCACCGAGGCGCGCTCAAAAGAAGATATAGATCATCTGGTAGCAGTGTTAAAGGAGGTACAGGCATGAGTGTCGAGAAGTTGATTTTTGAAAAAGGCGCCCCCGGTCGCCGCGTGGATACCTTGCCCGCCATGGATGTACCTACCGAAGCGCTTGATAGCATGGTCCCAGCAAATATGCTGCGTAAAGAGCCTGCGCCTCTACCGGAAGTAAGCGAGATTGAGGTGGTACGCCACTATACCCATCTCTCGCAGCGAAACTTCGGCGTGGAAACTGGCTTCTACCCGCTTGGCTCCTGTACCATGAAGTATAATCCCAAGCTCAACGAAGATATGGCCGTTTTGCCAGGTTTCGCCCGTATTCACCCATTACAGCCTGAATCTACCGTTCAGAGTGTCATTCAGCTGTTCTACGAACTTGAACAATACCTGGCCGAAATCTCCGGCATGACGCGTGTCACCCTTCAGCCTTCCGCGGGCGCTCATGGCGAACTCACAGGCCTGATGCTGATCAAGGCCTACCATGAGAGCCAGGGACAGGAGCATCGCAATCTAGTGCTCATTCCCGACAACGCCCATGGCACTAATCCCGCCAGCGCCACTCTCGCCGACTATAAATCTCTGGAGGTGAAGAGCGATCCCCAAACGGGCGGCATCGACATGGAACACTTAAAAGCGCTGCTGGATTCGAATGCCGCAAGCATTGCCGCGATCATGTTGACCAACCCCAACACACTGGGACTCTTCGATAGCAATGTCGCGGAGATCGCGACCATGGTTCACGAAACCGGCGGACAGCTCTATTACGATGGCGCAAATGCCAATGCCGTACTGGGCATTACTCGCCCTGGCGACATGGGCTTCGACGTGGTACACTTCAATCTGCATAAGACGTGCAGCACGCCACATGGCGGCGGTGGTCCAGGTTCAGGTCCCATCGGCGTCAAAGAGCACCTCGTCGCTTTCTTGCCAGGCCCATTGCCGGCCAAAGGTGAGCAGGGCTATTACTGGCAGGACCCCGGTCCACAATCCATCGGCAAGGTACGCGCCAATAAAGGAAACTTTGGCGTACTGGTACGCGCCTACACCTACATTCGCACCTACGGCCCCGACGGCCTGCTGCATGTAGCCCAGAGCGCCATCCTTAACGCCAACTACCTCAAACATGAACTGTCGTCGGACTATGATATCGCTTATCCTCAGATATGCCAGCACGAGTTCATCGCCACGGCTGAACGTCAGAAAGAAGAGAGCGGCGTCACAGCGCTAGATATCGCTAAGCGCCTGCTCGACTTTGGCATGCACGCGCCAACAATCTACTTCCCGCTGATCGTGCACGAGGCCATGATGATCGAGCCAACCGAAACGGAGACCCGCGAAACTCTGGATTACTTCGTCAGCGTCATGAAGCAGATCGCCGAGGAGTCTCGCACGAATCCCGAAATCGTCAAGACGGCTCCCCATACCACACCAGTGGGCAGGCTGGACCAGGCTTTAGCGGCGCGCAAACCCAATTTGAGATGGATGCCAGGACAGGAAATGACACATTAGGAACAACCATGGAATATGCAATTTTAGGTGGTGGGGCACTAGGCTTAATGGCCGCCTACCGCCTTAGCCAGGCAGGCCACTCAGTCATGGTTTTTGAGCAGGAGAAGATTGCCGGAGGCCTGGCAGCTGGCTTTCACGTCGGCAATGACGGTGAGGCTCGGACTGAACGGACTGAACGGATTGAACGGACTGAATGGTTGGAAAAGTACTATCATCACCTGTTCCGTACCGATAAAACAGCTATTAGCACTATTAAAGAGCTTGGCCTCGGTGACCGCCTGACATGGTCCCATCCACGCACGGTTACCCTGACAGGTGGACAAATACACCAGCTGGATTCCCCTTTCAATTTGCTGCTCTTCCCACCGCTGCGCCTCGATGAACGCCTGCGTGTTTTTGCTGTGCTGGCTATCCTGAAACTCACGAACGCCAAACCCTTTGAGGGAAAAACTGCCGATGCCTGGCTGCGCCGCTGGATGGGCAAGCGCCCGTACAAGATGCTCTTTGAACCACTGTTTGATGGAAAATTTGGCGCCATGCGCGAGCAGATCGCTATGCCCTGGTTCTGGGCGCGCGTCCATGATCGCACTACCTATCTGGGCTATCTACGTGGCGGCTTCCAGCTGGTCTACGAACGCTTAGTGGAGAAGATCAGCGAGGCAGGGGGCAAAGTGCTACTGGGTACTCGCGTAGAGAAGGTCGAGCAAGTAGAGAACCAACGCTGGCAAGTAGCGACCAGCCAGGGTACCTGGACGGTTGATCGGGTCATCTCCACCTTGCCAACACGCCTGACCTGTCGCCTTGTTCCTGCCCTCCCTGAGGATTACCGCGCGAAATACGATTGGGGACAGGCCTACGGTGCGCAGTGCCTGATCCTTGCCCTTGATCGCCCGCTCACGGATAGCTATTGGGTCAACATCTGCGATCCAGGTTATCCTTTCACCGGCCTCTTCGAACATACCAATTTCCGTCCCGCCGCCGAATATGGCGGGCGACACCTGATCTACCTGGGCAACTACCGCCCAATGGATGACCCGCTTTTCAAAATGAGCAAAGAAGAGATCCTCAACGTGTTTTTGCCACACTTGAAGCGCATTCGACCCGATTTTGAGCCTGCATGGGTCAAGGAAAGCTGGTTATTCCAGGCACCTTTTGCCCAGCCGATCGTGACCACCGAATACCGCGAACACATCCCACCTCTGCACACTCCCCTGAAGGGGTTGTGGATTGCCAACATGTTCCAGATTTATCCCCATGATCGTGGACAAAACTATTCTTTCGACCTGGCAAATCAACTTGTGCGCCGACTCGAAAACAAACAATAAATCAGGCACATGGGCACCGCGCGGTGCCCATGTGCCTGAATGACGCTATTACTTCTCGACAAGCGCAGCCATCATACCACGTACGAAGCGTACTTCATCCCGAATGACCGTATGGCCCATACGAGGATAAAGCCGCTTCGTGACGTTTCCGCCCAGGCGTTGTAACACCTCGGCAGAATGCTCCACGCGCTCCTTCGGAATGTGGAAATCCGCATCGCTACACCCGAGAAAGACGGGCGTCCCTTCCAAGGAACCGGCATATTTTCGCGGCGTACCGTCCGGCCCGATGAGACCTCCACTCAGTCCCACCAGGCCGCCGTAGCGTTGAGCATTGCGGGCAGCGAACTCCAACGAGAGGCATGCTCCCTGCGAAAAACCTAAGAGTATTGTGCGTTCAGCTGAGATGCCAGCCTCAGCCAGTTGTGCGAGTATCGACGCAATGACAGCAAGCCCTGACGAAAGCCCTGGTTCATTACTGGGAATAGGCGCGAGGAAGCTGTTAGGATACCAGCTGTTCTGGGCGGCTTGCGGCGCCAGGTAGACAAAGCCGCTTTGGTTCATTTCAGCAGTCAGCGCCAGAATGTCTTCCGCCGCGGCTCCACGACCATGCACCATCACCATCGCAGCAGTTGCTCGATCCAATGGTTCACCAGCCGTCAATAGCGGCTGCCCCTCGTGCGGGCCTGTCATATTAGCCATTCTTTCTTCCTATCGCCCTGCCCCGTTCGTCCATGGTAGGGGCGATCCCTTGTGGTCGCCCGGTTCGTGTGCTCGCCCTCTGGCATTACCTGACACCCAGGGATTGCCATTGCGGCGCGGTAACCGGGCTCAATTGTTGTTCAATCGCGGCGCGGCTCTCTTCCAACCAGGGCGGTAACTTCAAATTTCGGCCAAGATCGCTAACAGGCTCATCGACAGCAAAGCCAGGGCCAGCGGTTGCCAATTCCACGATGTGTCCATCGGGATCATTCATGTAGATGCTCTTAAAGTACACTCGATCCAGAACAGGTGTGACGCGCAAGCCAGCCTCCAGCAGTTTCTCACGCCAGGCAAGCTGTGTCTCTTCGTCGGCAACGGCAAAGGCATAATGATGCGTTTGACCTGCCCCCATGCGTACGCGGGGACTCTTCTGTGGATCGCGATCAAAGTAGGTAATCAGCGTACCTGGACGCCCATCCCCCACGCCCCAATACCAGTGTGCCGACTTGGGGTCATCAAAATTGGAGGTCATTTTAACGCGCCGCATACCAAGCAGTTCTCCAAAGAACGCGTGTGTACGCTCAATGTTGCTGCCAATAGCTGTAATATGGTGCAATCCCTGGCTCAGCGCCATAGCGCTTGTGATCTCTGGCACCGCTTCATGCCATGTCTCAGCCTGGATACGCGCCTCATCGCGGTTATTGATGAGCATCTGTGCCGGTGGTTCGCGATACTCTGTGCCAAGCGCGTCGGGAGCTTCATCAATGGTCCAACCAGGGCTGAGTGTCGCGATTTCGAGAATGGTGCCATCGGGATCATTGAAGTAGATCGACTTGAAGTAATGGCGATCAAGCGGTCCTTCGACCGAGAGGCCGAAATCCACCAGTCGCCGTTTCCACTGTAACAGGCCGTTATAATCATTCACGATGAGCGCGAAGTGGTGTGTGCCGCCAATGCCGGGATGCCCCTTAGATGCGTCAGGCCACTCAAAGAATGTGATAACGGAACCAGGGAGACCCCGTTCATTGCCAAAGTAGAGATGGTAGCTGCCAGGATCGTCAAAGTTGACGGTCTTCTTAATAAATCTCTGACCAAGCACCTTTGTATAGAAATCTATCGTTCGCTGTGCATTTGAACAGACAATGGTGATATGGTGAATTCCCTGAATAGTAAGCGTAGATGACATGCAATATTTCTCCTTTGGAGCCGAAGCCAGCGTAACAAAACAAAATCGTTTTCATCAACATTATAGTCTATAGACGTCACTAAAGCGTCAATGATCCCGATTGCCGAAAAGGGCATGATGGACATCTTCCAGGTCTTGTGTAGATACGCCAGTGCATCCGCGCAGCCGGACTGTACGCATTGATGGAGTGTTGATCGTCAAAAAATCCGCCACAGGTTGGAAACCGGCGGCGACTATACCGATTTGCGAGGCCAGGTTATCTGTATCTGTACCAATCCAAACGCGCTGTATCCCTTGTGCGTGCAGTGCGTGCAACATGTGGGTCAGCAGCGCCGGATAGAGACGTAGCCCGCGATATGCTGGTAATGTCGCACAATCCCAAATGTAGGCTTCCCCTGCTTTGAGACGAATACTCAGACCTAACTCACCGATACCCTCTTCATCAAATGTCACCCAACCATACGTGACAAGTTGACCAGCGACCCTGGCGGCATAACAATGCCGTCCTGCAGCGAAACGTTGCAGGATTACTGTTGGATGGTCAAGCTCCATCGCCTGCGCGAGTTCCTGAGCTATCTCCGGCCCGATGCGCATAAAATTTGTTGGAATGCGCGGCACGAGGCCGGCTGGCAATGGCCTGTCAAGTTTCAACATCCAGAAGGTGCCAATATGCTGCGTATTGATCTCTGAATGTTGTGCCATGCCAGCTACACCTCATGGAAGCTATATCCTGAAGAACATGTGCCGAACCTGGTCGACGACCTTTGGATCACCGCTTGTCTCTCCGCCTGGAAAGCGTTGGAAAGTGGTGAGCACGAAATCAGAGGCATCTTTGAAGTGGAACGTGGCCTGTACGCCTTCAAGATTATCGGCTGGCGCCGCTGCGTATGCGCCATCTTTTACGGTCACACGCCACTGGCCGCCCCATTCACCGTCAACCTTTATCCCAAAGACGATATCCAGGCCCTTGACAAATTCTTGATCGACGGTATACTGCATAAGCACAAACATAAATGGCACAAGCACGCCTGCCGTGCGTTCATCCAATTTCCCTTGCTTGTCACCAAGCCCCCACTTCATATCCCATGTATGGACGCCGTAATCCATCACATGGAAAGCGGGATAAAAGAACGTTGGGAGAGGCCCCATATAGGGATGGGTAACCATGAAGCCGCTCCACTCTTCGGGTGTCAAGGCATCAAAGATAGCCAGCATCTTATCAGAATCAGCCTTGAGACGAGCAATGGCTTCTTCACGCGCCAGGCTGCGAAACGCCTGAGCATTCTTATTGAGTTGTTCTCCCATGACCGGCAGGCCGAGTGCGCCAGCCGCTTCACCCTTGCGAGCAAGGTCCCAGCGAGAAAGATAGCCTTCGGTCACATCGATCATATGACCATCAATATCGCGTACTTCCCACTCGGTACAGCGAGTCTGTACGTACCAATTTTTCGGGTCATTAACGATATCGAAGAATTTCGAACGCTCAGTACGAATTACATCGATTACAGTATCCTTGCCACTATAATCCATCGAGTTGACTACCATAGTAAACCTCCTTGAAATGTGTACAACAATGTTCAGTGATCATACCTGGCCCGGCACCCACAGCGGTGCCACTACCTCATTTCATCGCTGCTGACCGTAGGTACTTCCTTGCATCGCTGCTGACCGTCAGATAGCCAAGCGCTACAAGAGAGCAGAGTTGCAGTGTATGGATAAGATTGACCCTCACGGTCAACTGCTTCGTTACCACGCCGCCCGCAACACTGCCTCTACCTGTGCCGTGCTGCTGATCGGTCTGGGATTGCTTTGTACCGCGCGGCTCAGCAGAGCAATCTGCGCCAGTTGAGGCAGGTCGGCCTCCTGCACACCAACATCGCGCAAATGCTGCGGTAAATTCATGTGACCGATCAGTTCATAGATTCTCTGCACAGCCTCTTCCACTGCCGCTTCTGCGCTTTTGCCCTCAAGAGAAATCCCCATCGCCGCCGCTGCTGGCGCCAGTTGTTGCGCTGTTGCTTCCAGGTTGAAACGCATGGCGTGCGGCAAGATAATAGCATTGGCCATGCCATGTGGTACGCCAGCCGTACCACCCAGCACATGGCATAGGCCGTGGTGTAATGCCATTGTAACACTGGATAAGGCCGTCCCCGCCAGGTATGCTCCCATCAGCATCTCGCTCCGTGCTTCCAGGTCACTTCCATCAGCGTAGCAACGTGGGAGAGCTGAAGTAATCGCACGGACGCCACTGATGGCAGCAGCGGTGGAGAGCGGGTTGCGCGTAATCGAATACAGGGCTTCAATACAATGGGCAAGGGCGTTAATCCCAGTCGACGCGGTCATCGTTGGCGAGAGATTGAGTGTGAGCACTGGATCGTAAATGGCCAGTTTCGGGGTGACCTTGACATCGGTGATCGTAATTTTGCGTGCCGATCCATTCTCCTGGCCTGTGACACCATAGGTCGATGTCATCTCTGACCCGGCATAGGTCGTTGGAATAGCAACAACGGGCACAAGAGGCTGGTCAGTTGGAAAGGCTGCACGCGCTGGCCGCCCACTACGTTTCTCTTCAAGAGAAAGGCTGACAGCTTTTGCCATGCCAATCGGACTTCCCCCACCCAGACCAATCACCGCGTCAACTTCGTTTTCATAGGCGATTGATGTTGCTTCAACAACCTGAAAATCGGGAACGTGCGGTTGAACATGATCGTACACTGCCACCAACCGCTTTTCTAGAACTTCCTCAATCTTCGCAACGGTTCCGTCGCGACGCAAAGTACCTGTTGAGCAAAGCATCAATCGCCGCCAGTGAAACCGTTCCACAGCCTCACTCAAACGAGCAAGTGAACCATGCCCAAAGATAATCTCCTGGGCATAGCTGGTATAGCGAAACTCGTTCATGAGCGAACCTCGTTTTCGATCGGCGTTTTTCCGGGCAACAAGCTAAGTATACTGAGGAGGCGTCATTAAAACGTCACTGAAGGCGGCGGATGTGTGTACGACCTAAATTTTGTCCAAAATAGCGGGAGAATAACGCCGAGAGAAAGAGACTTACACAAAGAAAAATGATGGCCCATACCTCTCCGAGCTTTAATCTAGGCTTGAAGCGGTTTTAGTGGCTTTTTTGCCCTCAAGCGAGAACTTGACATACTACTGCTTTATGTGCTATTACCTCACAGCAAACAATCAAAGAGAAAAAGTCGGGAAATCAATCAGAACCATCGTCAAAACACTCCTCATGTCTATGAGAACGATCATGAAGTACAAATAAACAAAAGCTCTCATCATTGCACTAAGTAGGATAAGCAATAATGTATTTTGCTATCATGGAGATATTCAATCAATGAAGTCTAAACATGCATCTATTCTTGGGTTTCTTTCCCTCACAATGATTGTTCTTGCTCTTGCGTTAAATGCATGTAATGCACCAAAACAAACAAGTATACCATCTTCTGCCACACCATCTTCTACCATATCATCTTCTGCCACACCATCTTCTGCCACACCATCTTCTACCATATCATCTTCTGCCACACCATCTTCTGCCACACCATTTGATGGATATGGCATTTATGAAAGTTGTAGTCCAAAGAATGCAGCCATGTGTCTTCCCCATTTAAACGATATGGCCGCGGCAGGGTTTAAATTGGTTATGAATTATGATGAGTTGTATGGTGATGCAAGTTTTCAAAAAGCATATCTTGATCGCGCACAGTCAGTAGGCATGAAAGTGATTGTGGCGCTTAATAATCCGGCCTTTTATAATGGAAAAGATTTAACCTCACGTTTTCCTGCTTTAGCGCAAACATGCAATTGTACAGATAACAATGGTTTTATTCGGTATGTGGTGAACTTAGTAAAAAATCATCCAGCGGTGTGGGGCTATTATATTGGTGATGAAGTAGACCCAAGTCATCATGACACGATGAAAAGTGCGCTTGCTGATGTGGTACACCAACTGGATCCCACCCATCCCCGACTCTTTATCGACGCTGGAGGAGATACCATAGCTGTATGGCATGGAAACAGTCCTTTTTCTGATACCGCAGAAGTAATAGGCAGTGATTTTTACCCGGTTGGACATCTTCCCCCTTATCCCACCATTGATCAGACAGCTGCGGTTGCCGCAGGTATACAAGCATACGCCGATGCACATGGAGAGGAGAGTGCGATCGTTTTGCAAGCATTTAGTTTAAGTGATTATGGTACATCAGGTGCACCCTATCCTACTGCTAGCCAATTGGAGTCGATGCTTTCCCAAACACTGGCACATTCACATCCGAGAATTATCCTCTGGTACAGTTACTATGATACCATGGCATCTGATAACCCTACACAGCACTGGAATGATTTGAAAGCAATTATTGCTCGTAATATGCCAAAATAGGCATCTATTGTCATTAATTTGGACAAAACTTAGGTATTTTAATTGTATTGCGATAAATGGTCCCTACAGCACGTCCATCAATGCATGTAATTCGGCAAGAGCATCATGAGCGGCGAATACTTTGCGAGCTTTCATCAACAGCTCGCGTCCATTATGGGGAACAGGTGCGTAAAGAAGAGCAGTTTCGCCCCATAGTGCTTGTGTCCGTGCAACTTCCATAGAGAGGTCCAGGCCAGACGCTCGCTCTACTGTTTTGATAAAGAGAGCATGCGCGCTGGACCAATCGCCCCGAGCAGCGAGCAGTCGCGCATAGAGGCGCTCGCCTCGCATGAGTAATAGCACCCGCCCTTGCTTCTGTGTTGTCGCTAAAGCTACATCAAGGTGTGGTTCTGCTTCGCTCAAACGTCCAATCCGTAGAAACGTCTCAGCTAGCCAGAGTTGAATGCGTGTTCGTAGATGCCAGTAACCCTTTTCGCTGATGAGCGAAAGTGCTTCCTCAAAGAGGCTGATTGCGCGTTTAACGTTATGCTGTCCTCGCGCAACCAGGGCCAGTCCGGCCCGGTAGCCTGCCTGACGTTCAAGGTTGCCCAACTCTTCTGCCAACGAGAGACCTTGTTGGAATGAGTTGGATGCCTCCACCCATTCACCATGATACAGGTAAATTTCGCCCTGCGTGCTGAAGAGGTGTAAATGCGCGCCAAATATCTCATGGGTTTCGGCCAGGCTAAAACCTCTGCCGAGCGCGCGCCGGGCAGCTTCCAATTGACCGAGCAAGAGACTGTGATAGGCCAAATTGTTATAAGCGAGGGCGAGGAAATAGTATGTATGCGCGATCTCGGCAGTTCGCGCGGCCTCCTCGTACAATTCCAGGGCGTGCTTGAGTTCGCCGCGTTGCGCGGCCACATTGCCGAGTTCAAATAAGGTCGCACAGAGTTCACTCATATTGTCGGTCACTCTATGGGCGGCGACCGCCTCTTGCAGGTGGCTTTCGGCAGCGGCAAGATCACTGCCTTCCATTGCCAATGCCGCGCCGAGTAGCCGGTGCCCTCGCGCAACGAGTGCCATGCGCTGTGTATCTTCAGCAGGTACAGCGATTGCCAGGCCCGCCCTGGCCGCTGAGACCGCGGCCTGATAGTTGTTAGCAACCAGTGCAAGCTCACCTAATTCAAAGTGGGCAGTAGCTTGAGCAATCGCATAACGTGTCCTGGTTCCAGCTTGAGGAGACGTGCTGCTGAGCAGCGATTTGGGAGCAGTGAAAACAAGAGCTTGAGTCTCGGGGGACGGCATGAGACCGAGTTCTCGCTTCAAATCAGCCTCGAACAGCTGGTATTGCTGCAATGCCTGCCCAAATGCCCCGCTGCGCACATACAGCCCTATCAACTTCTGTTGCACTTCCTCGGAGAGGGGATCAAGCTGGGCTATGCGCTGCAAATATGCAATCGCCTCTTCCCACGACTGGCGGTTTTCAGCCCACGATGCAAGGCGTTGGAGCGTCACAAGATAGGCCTGCCGTAACGTGATCTCCTCGCAGCGCACCCATTCTTCGAACAGCGCCGCATCGGTAAGCGAAAATCCTTGCAGCAATGGTCCCTGGTACAGGGTCACAGCCTCGGCCAATGCGCTCTCGTTTCCCTTCGCTAGCAATCGGCGAAAATATGTAACATCACAGGCATCATCATCCAATTTGAGGTAGACAATATCGCCATCTCCGGCCAGCACCTCGTCGGCGCCTTTAGTATGCAGGGCTTGGCGGATACGATAGAGGCTCGAGCGCAGTGAGTGGCGTGCATTACTTTCAGGAGACTCACTCCATAGCAAGGTGGCAAGGTGATCGCGGGTATGAGATCGCCCTGTAGCTGCCAGGTAGTAGAGGAGTGCCTTCGCTTTGTGGTTATGTAAAACCAGGGGTACTCCCGCAATCCGTGATTCAGGTGAGCCAAACAAGCGGATTGCCATGTGAACCGCAACATTAGCCATAAGGCTACCTCATAGAGAAACGAATGGTCTTACGCCTGCCTCAGCAGTATATCACAAAAATCTACAAAAAAGCGGTAAGAGGGCCACTGGCTTCAGCCATGTGGGTGAATTGCTGCCCACCCGCAGGCGGAAACTCTCTCTTGACATTTCTAATGGATTGCAGTAGAGTCTCTCTATGAGAACGTTTGAATACCGTTTGTACCCAAATAGAGAACAATCCTCCTTGCTGATGCAATGCCTGATCGAATCTCGCATGCTCTATAATCAGATGCTTGAAATGGTCAAAACACAGTATGCAGAGCAGGAGACATTCCTCTCCAAATATGATCTCGAGAGTACTTTCAAAGGGCAAGGCGAACACGTACCTGCCACGACCATACAGATGTTGGCAGATCGGCTCTCCAAGTCCCTCAAACGCTTTCTGACTGCTAAAAAGCTGGGTATTCCCGATGTCGGCTTTCCTCGCTTCAAGAAGCCGAACCGCTGGCACTCTATCCAACTGCGGCAGTACGGCAAAGACTGCTATCTGCATGAGGACAAGAAACACCTCATTGTGCCCAAGAAGTTGGGACATTTTCTCAAGATCAAGCTGCACCGTCCTATCGAGGGCACGCCCAAGACCGTACATCTCGTCCATCGTGCAGATGGGCACTGGTATGCGCTGATCGTGTGCGAAACCGAACCTCTGACTTCGCATCTTCCGAGCGGTTGCAATCATCCTGACATCGGGATTGATGTGGGTCTCAAGTCCTTCCTCACCGATAGTGAGGGCAACACCGTTGAGAACCCGCGCTATTATCGCACGTCTCAGCGTACTTTGAGACGCAAGCAACGCACGATCTGCCGTCGAAAGAAAGGCGGTCAGCGCAGGCGCAAAGCCGCCAGAAGTACTGCGCAAACCCATCTCAAGATTAACCGACAACGACGTGATCACCATTTCAAGGTAGCGAAACAGTACGCAGAGTCCTATCACCACATTGCCGTAGAGGACTTGCAGATTACCAATATGGTACAGAATCACCATCTTTCTAAAAGCATTCTTGATGCAGGCTGGGGACAATTCCTCGCTCTTCTGAGTAACAAGGCTGAAAGTGCTGGTCACCAGATGATACGAGTCAATCCCCGTTTCACCAGTCAAAAATGCTCTCAGTGTGGCGAGATCGTCCAAAAAAGTTTGTCGGTTCGTACGCATATCTGCCCTTTCTGCGGCTATGTGGCAGACCGTGATGTCAACGCTGCAAAGAATATTCTAAAACGTGCAAGGCCGGGGCACGGCCATCAGGAGCTAACGTACACCGATGGGTGCCGCGTTTCCTGAGAAGCCCCTGCGTTTACGCATGGGGAGTTGTCACAATTTATCTGCATAATGGTTTAACCCCCACGCCGGTGGCGGCAGCCAGTAACCTTCAGGCCAAGTACGGAGACGCATCGACCACTAGAACACACGCCGCCGTGAGGTATCCGTCACCCGCAGATCAACTGCACCCCTCCTATGGAGCACCAATGGTGACGGATCAAGCGCTACCCGCCTTCGAGGGACTACCACTTCTGGCTCCTCGATCGCTACACGTCGCCGGGAGATGACTACTGCCTGTAGATCGACACCGCCGCTTCTCCGACAAATCTCCACAGTCGGCACTTTGCTGGCCTGCTCCAGCGCAACCGCAAACTCCCTCACGCTACCAAAGCGCAAGTGTGGGTCCTTCGCTAACGCCCGTCTGACTACTCGCTCAACAGCAGGCGCGATCTCCAGAAACCGAGAACACAAGCGTGGTGGTGTAGCATACAGATGTTGTTCCGCTATCTCCCGGTTACTGCCGTGGAAAGGAGTATCGCCAGTTAACAGCTCGTAGGCGACAACCCCTAGTCCATACTGATCACTTGCCGGACAAGGCTTTCCTTGCAGTTGTTCAGGCGACATATAATCGACCGTACCTGCGCTACCTTGCGACTCCCCTAAAAAGAACAACCTGGGAATTTTGACAGCAATACCAAAATCACTGAGCCAAACAGTGTTGCGTGGGCCCAGCAATATATTCCCCAGTTTGACATCGCGATGGACCAGTCTTCGATCGTGGTCTGGACACCTACCTTCAGTCGTATCAGTCTAGTTCCTCAGAGGAATCGCTGTTAGAAGAGGAGTTAGCGGAGGAGGCGTTTACCAATAGAGATGCCCAAAAAGCAGAACGAAGGCAATCAATGACTCCATTGGATAGAGAGAAAGAACAAATCGAGCTAGAGAAACAACGGTTGGCCTTACAAAAGGAACGCGTGGAGTTATATACTAAGCAAATAGATTATGCCCTTGAGACAGCCAACAAGATGGTCAATATGCTGTATCCAGACAGCGATGCAAAAACAAAGGCGTTACATTTAGAAGCCCTGCTGGCTAATCTGCTACGCCTCGGCAACCCTCAAGATTTAGAACTCGCTTTACCAGCAGCCAAGAACTACCCAGCGCGCGTAAACCGAGAACAGACAGTAACCAGGACACAGTGAAGCGCAGGTAACTGGTGCGAAGGCCATTACTTGTCTTTATATCCCACACACGCTATAGTAAGAGTCATCAACCTGGCACCTGCAAAGTGTTCCAGGTTTTGATAGACAAAAAAGAACTGTCTGATATATTCGTCGCAATATAAGCGGCCTCGGAGTGCAAAATGGCGGATTTCATCGCTCAACTACATTATTTCAACCTGTTCCTGGTACTCGCTGCCAGTTTGGTTGCAGGTATCTGGGGACTCGTACTCTTCTTTATGAAGAGAACCAGGACCATTTACAGACCCTGGCGTATCACCGTCGTTATAACAGCTATCCTTGCTCTGTTGCAGGGTATTTTTGGCGTCACACTCGTACTGCTTGGGCAAAAGCCAGGCACTGGCACAGGTCTTTATTACTTGCACTACGTCTATGGCGGCATCGTGGCACTGGCCATCCCCGTGGCACTGACCTATGCTACCAGCGGAAAGAATCCCCGGCGGGACGTCCTGATCTTTAGCATTGCGGCCCTCGTTCTCTTTGCCGCCGGTTTCCGCGCCTGGATGACCGGGCCACTTCAATGGCCATAACAAAAAATACAAGAACAGCCACCTGAGCGTCCTGGAGATACCCCCCACGGTTGGAGAAATTCATGCGAGCTTCTTTTATCCACATAGCAGACACGCACCTCGGCTACGAACAGTATGGCGTACGCGAACGATTTAACGACTTTAGCCGCGTTTTTTGGGATATCATGGAAGAAGCAGTACACCGGCAAGTCGATTTTGTGGTCATTGCTGGAGACCTGTTTAATAAGCGAGCCATCGATGCCCAGACGCTCATCCACGCCATTGAAGGCTTAAAGAAGCTGAAAGAGCGCCGTATTCCCGTCATAGCTATCGAGGGTAACCACGACCGCAGCTACTATCGCGACGGCATCTCCTGGCTACAATTTTTGTGTCACCAGGAATATCTTATTCTCCTTGCTCCTTATATGCGCGACGGCGCACCGGTTTTGAGTCGTTGGCAACCTGATACAATGCGCGGTTCGCATGTCGATCTAGTTGGCGGATGTTTGCGCGTCTATGGTCTCCCCTGGCAGGGGGCAGCCACTAATCGCAGCATGGAGGGGTTGGCCGAGGCTATGGCCGCCGCTCGCGCCGAGGAAGAGGCCGCGCATATCGAGTATCGTCTCCTGATGATGCATACTGGCGTTGAGGGCATTGTTCCGCGCGTCCAGGGTTTACCGGCTATGGCACAGTTCCAACCGCTGCGCTCTCACGCAGATTACCTGGCGCTGGGCCATATTCATAAGCCCTATGAATATGATGGCTGGATGTATAACCCTGGCTCGACCGAGACCTGCGGCGCAGAAGAATCGGCGTGGGAGGATCGCGGCTACTATTTCGTCGAAATCGATACAGACGACCCGGAGCGCGTTATCGACCCTGACAAAACAGCACGCTTTCACCGTGCCACGCACCTGGTCAGCAAACGCCGTCCATTTGTGCGTCACGAGTTGCGCGTCGACGGATTGACTGAGCCAAATGCTCTCTATGCTCGCCTGGAAGACTACTGCCAGCGCGAGGGACGCAAACACCAGCACGACTCCTTGCGACCTCTAGTCCAGGTACAACTGATCGGTACGCTGAACTTCGATGCCGGCTCTCTCGACAGGGTCCATATGGAGGAGATGATCAACAGCTATTTCCGCCCCCTCTATGTGCGCGTCGATAATAATACAAACGACCAGGACTATATCCCTGAAGGTGGCGACATCGATGGACGCGACCGCTCAGCCTGGCACGAATTAGAGCGCCGCATCTTTGAAGAACTGGTCAGTCGCGATAATCGCTACCTGCCAGCCAAAGAACAATGGAGTGTGGTACTCTCCGACTTGAAGAAAATGGCCCTTGAGAAGGATGATCCAGCAGCAATTGCCCAGTACCTGCGCGATAAACGCTTCGAGCTTCTTGAAACATAGTAGGGGCCGGGCTTGCCCCGCCCGCTTGCCCCAACCGGCAGACCACCAACCATTTGAAACAGGAAAAAATGCAATCAGACACAGATTCTCAACTCGATCCACGTTTTAGCCAGCAGATCCCCTGGTGGAGTGATCTTGACGCGGCAACGCGCGCCATGTTGGAGCTGCCAGATATCTCATCACTGCCTGCAAAAACCGTGGATGTCCTGGTAATTGGTGGCGGCGTAGCAGGTCTAAGCGCCGCGTTGAGTGCGTGCCAGACAGGAGCGCTGGTGCTGGTGCTGGAAGCAGCCCCCATACTGGGATGGGGCGCCACCGGGCGCAATGCAGGAATATTGAGCGCCGGCATCAACATGCACCTCATAGACCTGGATTCCGCTGGACCCGAGGCCGCCTTCTGGCCCGCAACTACCCGCTTACTCCTCTCACTTGTAAACGAAGCCACTCGACCAGGAGCTATCCTCTCCGCCCGTTTGACGGGAGCGCTTAGTCTCGCAGAAAGCGCCCATGCAGCGCGTAAACTGGCACGCGAGGCTCAGGCCCGCCAGGCCGCTGGCCTGCGCGCTGAAATGTGGACGCCTGCGCAGGTGACTGAGCTGACACAGGGACATCTCAGTACAGAATCGGTGGTGGGCGCACTCTGGTTGCCCGACGAGGGACGCATACACCCGCTGACTTTACTGGCGCACCTGGCACAACAGGCGCGATCTGAGGGTGTCGTCATCGCCGGGCGCGCACATGTTGATACCTACCAGGAAATACCGGGGAAAATGGAGAGCAATTACTGGCAAGTCAGCCTCGCCAATGGCACGATCATCACCGCTCGCGGACTTATTCGCGCGGTCGGACCAACCGCGCAGCCAAACCAGCGTATCTACGCGCTGGCCTTCGCTGCTGATCTCCCGGACAGCTTCCCCCTCTTCTGGGACGCCTCCCCCTATACTTACGCCGACTTCAGGCCCGGCAACGGGCGCCTCACCGTCAGCGGCGGACGCTATGGCAAAACCGGTGTCACTCGCCGGGACGCCACCTATCACAAACGGCTGGCAGATGCCGCCCGCCACTGGCTGCCAGAACTCAAGGGCAAAGAGCCAGCCTATACCTGGGGAGTAGACCTGGCAGTATCCGCAGACATGATACCAACACTGCACAACATCGGGAACGCAGTTCCCGGGTACGCCATCGAGGGGCTGGGCGCGCTCGGCGTCCTGCCCGGCATTGTGCTTGGCCATCAAGCTGGAAAAGAGATAGCAACAATACTGTCTCAATAAGTCAGCCTCTTCCTCCTTGACATATACCCCATCCTGACAATACAATAAACAGTAGTTAAGTTTGTTGATAGAATAAATCCACTTTAACTGGCCGAACCTATCAACAGTAAGTCATGGGGACAAAGAAGTCCTTCTGTTGCTTAAGAAGGAGATATATATGGCAGCCAGTTCATCTTCCACCACAACTACTATCCCTCGTGTAGATACGCACCTGGCCAAATTTTCGCAAGCCTGCGTCGTGCTACTCACCGCCCTGGCCTTTCTCTTGTACCAGCCTATCATCGTGGCCATTACCGCAGTAGTGATGGCGCTAAGCGCGTTAGCTCCATCTATCAGCCCGTTCCGCTTGATCTATAAAGGTGTTGTACTTCCCCTGCGCTTATTGAAGCCGCGCATTGTCGAGGATGACCCCGCTCCGCACCGCTTCGCCCAGGGCGTCGGCGCAACATTTCTTATTGCCGCGACGCTCGTTCTCTACCTCACCGGAGCTACACCTGTTGGTTGGGCACTCGATCTAATCGTCTTTGTGCTGGCAGGCATCAATCTGACCATTGGCTTCTGCGCTGGCTGCTTTGTCTACTATCACCTCGGGCGCATCGGCCTCCTGCCGCGCGTACGCTACGAGGGCGGCTTTTACTGGCGAGGGGTGTGAGCGCGATGCCGGATACTCTTGTACGCTCAGGTGTTCTCATCCTGCTAGGTCTGCTAACCTGGCTGCTCGTCTGGTCAGGACGGCAATTCGTCGAAATACAGCGCCGTCGTGTACTGACTGCTCCACTGGAGCCAGCTTTCCCAGCAGAAGAAAACCAGGCAACGCTCAACAGCCTTTCGCCGATACGTATTCTGACCTTCAGCAGCGCCGATTGTAGCCAGTGCCACCAACTCCAGGCACCCGCGCTCCAACAAGTAGGGCAAGCCTACGGGGAACAGGTCTCTATAGTTGAGGTTGATGCCCCAAATGAGCCTGAACTGGCGCAACGTTATCGTGTGCTTACCGTGCCAACGACTGTGGTGCTGGATGCTACAGGTCGTGCGCGAGCAGTCAATTATGGCTTCGCCAATAGCAAGAAATTGCTCGAACAAGTGGCAGAGGTTTTAAAGTAGGGAAGAGAGAAACAAGGAGGCAGGGCGATTATGCTATGATGTCGCTTCCCAGGCTAAATCGTCCATGGTAGGGGCGATCCCTTGTGGTCGCCCTTTTCTAATGCGGGATAACCCTTGTTTCTCTCTCATACACTATCTGAGAAAATCCAGCGCAGCCCTCGTCAAAACCTCGACCCCAATGGGCATGGCATCTTCATCTACATTGAAATGGGGATGGTGAAGTGGGTACTTCGCACCCTTTGCCTCGTTCTTTGCTCCTACAATGAAGTAGCAGCCGGAGACAGTATTAAGGAAAGCGGCCATATCATCGCTGCCGGTGGTCATCACCTCTTCACCACTATCGACTTTATCCGCTCCCACAGAGGCAACGGCGGCCTGCTGCACCAGCTCCGTCATCGCCCCATCATTGGTGCAGGGTGGACAGCCATCAAAGGCTTTCACATCGCAAGTAGCCCCCATGGCACTGGCGACGCCCATAGCCACTTCGCGAATCCGGCGCAACATCTTCTCACGATGTTCCACACTATAAGCACGCATCGTGCCATGCAGTTCCGCTGTTTCGGGAATGATATTGAACGCTGTCCCAGCCTCTACCTTGCCAATGGTAATGACTGCGGGGCTGAAAGGCGAAGTCTCACGACTGATCAACGTTTGCAGCGCCATAATGACGTATGCCGCGATCACGATAGGATCAACCGCTGTTTCCGGCATAGCGGCATGGCCACCTTTGCCCCTCACGGTCAGCAAGAACTTGTCGGCACTGGCAAAGACCGTACCTGTGCGCACACCGACGCGGCCCATCGCATAGTCACTCATCAAGTGCAGGCCAATGATGCCATCTACCCCCTCCATCGCGCCTTCCTTCACCATTGGTTCGGCCCCGCCAATAGTCTCCTCAGCAGGTTGAAAGATAAATTTCACATTGCCGGTGAGTTCAGCCCGCCGTTTGCTCAAGATATCGGCGACGGCCAGCGCAATGGAGGTATGTCCATCATGACCACATGCGTGCATCTTGCCATCGACGGTGGAACGATAATCAATCTCATTCAACTCATGAATAGGCAGGGCATCCATATCAGCGCGAATAGCGATCGTTTTGGCGCCTGGATTACCTGCTCCTCCACGTAACAGGCCCACCACACCCGTTTTGGCAATCCCTGTCTGCACCTCCAGGCCAAGCGAACGCAGACGCTGCGCTACTATACCAGAGGTACGCACCTCTTCAAAGGCAAGTTCAGGATGCTCGTGCAGGTCGCGGCGCAAGGCCACCATATCTGGCACGAGTTCATCAATATCAGACTTCAAACGATCAAATTCGGTGCAGGCATAGCTCCTCCTGGTTCAACAAAGGATTCTCCGCGCCAAAGTTTCAGCGCAAGAATCAGATAGCATTCATCGTCTTAATATCCTATCATATTGTTAAAGCAACAGAAGCCGAGAGAAAAGAAAGGCATAACCAAAAATGCAACAGGACGAAAGATACTGGCAGGCAGTGCTAACTAGAGACAACACTTCAGATGGAGCCTTCGTCTACGCCGTGCGCTCCACAGGAATATACTGCAACCCCTCATGTCCCTCACGCAAGCCACAACGCGAGCAAATCCTCTTTTTCACCCGGCCCGAAGCCGCCGAAAAAGCCGGATTTCGCGCTTGCCGCCGCTGCCGCCCTGGAGAACCCTCCCTACTCGAAAATCAGGTAGAGCTAGTCCAGCAGACCTGTCGCTACATCGAATCACACCTTGACGTGCCATTAACACTCGCCACCCTTGGTGAACAAGCGCACTTGAGCCCCTATCACCTGCAGCGCGTCTTCAAACGCGTTATGGGCATCACACCTCGCCAGTATGCTGAAGCGTACCGGCTGGGACAGTTAAAAACACAGCTCAAAGACGGTAACTCTGTAACCAGGGCATTGTACGAAGTCGGGTATAGCTCAAGTAGCCGCCTGTACGAACGTACCCCTGCACAGCTTGGTATGACACCCACCGTGTATCGTCGCGGAGGTAAAGGCATGTGCATCAACTACACCATCGTCAATTGCCCATTGGGTCGCATACTCGTCGCGGCTACCGAAAAAGGCGTCTGCGCCGTCAGCCTTGGTGACTCCGATACTTCACTTGAGTCTACCCTGATCAGCGAATATCCGAGCGCGCAGATACAGCGGGACGATCACCAGCTTGGTCAATGGGTCAATGCGCTCCTGGACTACTTGAGCGGCGAGCAGCCACATCTCAAACTACCTATAGATGTACAGGCAACAGCTTTTCAGTGGCGCGTTTGGGAAGCACTACAGGCCATCCCTTACGGTAGCACACGCTCATACAGCGAAATTGCCCAGGCCATAGGGAAACCCGGTGCCACTCGCGCCGTCGCCCAGGCCTGCGCGACAAACCCCGTCGCACTCATCGTTCCCTGCCATCGTGTAGTGCGCCAAAACGGCGACCCAGCCGGCTATCGTTGGGGCAAAGAACGCAAACAACGTCTACTAGCCCAGGAACAGAAAACAACCCCTGTCGAGAGTCAATTTTATACATAAAATGACTGACTTGGCTGTAGGCGTAAAACATTTCATATGTTACTATACAATATATAGTAATATGTCCTGAAGTATATTGAGTTAATGTTAGCTGAATGAATGTAAGTACAAGCATCCTTCGCAAGAAGGACCAAAGGAGGGCATATGATGGCACTTCTCATCATCTTGCTCATGATCATTGCTCTGGATATGGCGTCTTTACGCTGGGGTGTTGACAGCACCGACGGTATAAACAGCCTTGAATGGCTGCGCAGACAACTCTGGTATGGTTTTCACTAACAGCATTGTCACCTCTTTAACCATGGTATGGAGGGAGCGGGATAATCCCGTGTCCCTCCTCTCTTTCTTTTCTAGACGTATAGGTACTACATGAAGAATAGCTATCAAGCCGAACCTGTTGCAAAAATACTATCCGAGGAAATCGTAAACAACGAGCTGGCAACGGATAAACATATCACACAGGAGCCTCGCGCCAATCGTTTCCTTATCTTGATTTCACTACTCGCCCTCTACATCTTATGGGGTTCAACGTACCTGGCTATGCGCATAGCATTGCTTGGCTTCCCACCTTTTTTAATGGCCGGCGTTCAATTCTTAATAGCAGGAAGCATCCTCTTTTTGATTTTGCGTGTGCGAGGCAAGCGTGCTCCTACAAGGAAACAATGGATTGGGGCGGCCCTCATCGGTACGCTCTTGCTAGCAGGAGGCAACGCAGGTGTCGCCTTCTCTGAGCAGTGGGTATCGACCGGATTGGCTTCGGTAGGTATAGCTGCCGTACCGCTCTGGACGGCCCTCTTCGCTGGTCTCTGGGGACGCTGGCCCATCCGCATCGAGTGGTTCGGCCTGGGCTTAGGCTTTATCGGTGTCATGCTTTTAAACCTCGGCAATGGCGTCTGGGCCAATCCCATAGGAGCTATAGCCTTGCTCCTCGCCCCTATATTCTGGGCGCTAGGCTCGGCATGGAGCCAGCACATCTCGCTTCCGGCAGGGCTCATGTCAAGCTCAGCTCAAATGCTGGTCGGTGGCGTCGTGCTCATTCTTTTAAGCCTGGTGATCAAGGAGAGGACACCTGACCTGGCCATCAGCCAGTCTCTATGGGCTATAGCTTACCTCGTCTTCTTCGGCTCCTTGCTGGCCTTCAGCGCCTACGGTTACCTGCTGCGCCATACACGCCCAGCTCTGGCAACCAGTTACGCCTACGTAAACCCTATGGTAGCTGTAGGACTCGGAGTTGTGTTAGCAGGTGAGCGGCTCACACCCATGGAAATCGCCGCTATCCTAGTGACCCTTACTGGAGTAGGACTGGTCTCACTGGGCAGCAGTCGAAGAGGACGCAGCGCCAAAGCTATACGCATCAGGCAACCGCAAGAAAACCTGGCATCAAGCGAATAGGAGTGGGCTTGCACCTATGGAAATCGGTGAAACTCTCCCCACCTTGACAAAAGCCCCAAAATAGGGTACTATATAAACAAAAGTTTATATAATTTTTGTTTATATAACAACTTGATATCACCGCACCGCAACTAGGAAGAGAAATGAACGACTGGCGTGAACTCAAAATAATGGTGAAGGCGCTCGCAGACGTAGCGCGTCTGACAATTGTGTACCATCTTGCCCACAGGGACGAGATTACCGTGACCGAACTCACCGATATATTGGGGCTTAGCCAGCCTCTCGTTTCCTGGCATCTTCGTAAATTACGCCGCGCAGGCATTATACGCACACAGCGTACCGGACGACAGGTCCATTGTTCCCTGGACAGGAATCGCTACCTGCAATGCCTGCAACGTTTAGAAACCCTTGTTGACCCTACTGTCCAGCTTGAACTGTTACTCAGCGGTGATTCCCTCATCGAAGCAGAAGCGATGCTGGAAGATTAAGAAAAAAGAAGCTGATTGTAAGGTCTTAACAGAACTTTACATATCATTAAGCCTGATCTTTAACCTACCTGTAGTAATGTATACATGAGGTAGGTAGGTAGGTATGTATGTATAGGTAGGTAGGTAGGTAGGTAGGTAGAGATGAAACAATTACCCCAATGTATGCTAACAATAGCAATGAGGGGATCACCATCGTTAAGGAGCTACATGATTACAATCAAAGGAACTAACGAAACTCGGATAGAGGAAAATGAAAGGGCTTATTCGGGGACAGCAATGCTGCGCAAACGCCGGCAGATGACGCAACAACAGGCGCATCATTCTGGTAAGTTAGGCAAAGCTGATCTGCATATGCACAGCACATATAGCGACGGCCTGGCAACAATTGAGCAAATTCTTCATCGCGTCCAGCATCGTACCAATCTGAATGTGATCGCAATCACCGACCATGATGTCATAAATGGGGCTTTAAGGGCACGTGACCTCTGGGCAAAGGGAAACTATCGCTTTGATTTTATTGCCGGTGAAGAAATCAGCACAAAAGAAGGTCATATGCTGGCACTCTTCATTGAGAAGCGCATCCAGCCCGGATTGAGCATCGAACGCTCCATTGACCTGGTACACGAGCAAGGTGGACTGGCAATCGTCGCCCATCCACTCAATCCCATCTTTCGCCATAGCTGCCAGCGCGAGGTATTAGATCGCATTTATGCTGACAAAGATGTGTGGCTCGATGGTATTGAGACGTGGAACGCGAGTTTTTGTGGTATTGGCGCCAATCGCATAGCCATGCGCGTCAATCGTGAGGTCTATGGGTGGGCAGAGGTCGGCAATAGTGATGCTCATACACTAAATGCCATTGGACGAGGTTGCACCTGGTTTGAAGGGAAATCAGCGCAGGATGTGCGCGTCAGCATTGAGGCCGGTCTCACTGCTCCAGGCGGAAAATTATGGGGCATGAATACCTACCTGCGCCTGGCCCATCACCATATTAGCAATCCCAGTATCCTCGCCCGTAAACTGAGTGTAGCTTAGTAGCCTGGCAGCGCGATGATAATGTAGGAGCTGGGCTTGCCCTGCCCTATTAGCTCTTGTCAACCTGATATTTCATCGGCCCTGCAATGCTGTCAAAAAAGGCTAGTCCTACAAGGGCCAGGTATGATACAATAGGGATATGTTTAGCAGACGCATACAGCAACGAGCCAGGCATTTTGTTACTCTGCTCATACGTCCGCTAGCCCAGCTAGGCGTCACACCGAATACCTTGACCGTAATAGGGCTGCTGCTCAGCATACTGACAGCTGTGGTAATAGCCCAGGGATACCTGGTGGCTGGAGGATTGTTGGTGCTGTTTGCTGGAATTTTTGACATGTTCGATGGGGCGATGGCGCGTGTTTGTAACAGCGCCACAACCTTTGGCGCTTTTTACGACTCGACACTTGACCGCTATTCGGAAAGTATCATCCTGTTTGGACTGCTCTTTTACGCTTTGCTGCGACCAGGCCTACATGATAATTTCTGGCCGTTTGCGTATGAGCAACTCTGGATGATCGCGCTAATTTATATAGCAGTGGTCGGCTCCTTAATGGTAAGTTATACAAAAGCCCGCGCCGAAGGATTGGGGCTGGAGTGCAAAACTGGCTTGCTAGCTCGCCCTGAACGTGTCGTTTTACTGGCTATTGGGCTTTTATCTGGCACAAGTATCTGGGCTCTGATTTTGCTTGCGATTTTTTCGCAGGTAACCGCTATAGAACGTGTTGTCCACGTTTGGCGCATAACCAACCGCACTGTCCAACTGAGCAAGGCAGCGAACATCTCAGTCGATGTGCTCGCTCAAACGAACGATACAAGTACAGACAATCGCCATGTGCCAACAACAACAGTGGGGACGAACGATGGGGGCTAGTGTAGGCTAGTGTAGCCTGTTGTTCTCCCTGTGCTCACCAGTGTTCCGCCGTTCGATAGTGGTGTGCATCAAATGTGAAGATAACGGCGTAGACAAAGAAGATCGGACCGGATCAACACACACAATACACGTAGCGTAGTAGAAGAAATTTGCCCGAGGATAAGGTAGGTAGGGACAGCCATCTTCAGTCGAACATTCTCTGAGGCGAGCACCTGCGCTCCGGTCCGTAATACTGAGACTGGAGATCTTAGTGACAACACAAAATATTCATCCCGAGCATAGCGACGTTGAAGAATCCGTCGTTAAGTATCAACCTGTCTCCGAAGCCGAGACAGGTACACCTCCTCCCACCCCGGAAGCTTCCGCAACAAACGAAGGTGTTTCGTCGGACGGTACGCAGAACGTATCGCAAGAGGAGCATAGTTCTCAACCAGACCACGTTTCTCAACCAGACCAGGCTATGGTAAGTAGCGCAACGACAGAGGCTAACGCATCTTTTGCCGCCCCTGATGCGCAGACCGAACCTGAACCCATCGCGGAGTCAGAAGAGACATCCCCCGTCAATTCGCTGGCGAAAGAAGAAGAGATTCCACCTTTCACTGCATTTATTGAAGAATTTCGACAGGCCGAAACACGCTTTGGCTCTACACTGCCAGACTACGCCAGCAATCCTCTTACTCAATCGCCGGCGCCGGATGAGCAGCAAGAGGAGCAATCCACTCCCCGCATTGAATCAGGCGATGCATACAACGAAGAGACTCAACCCTCTACAACTGGTGAAAGTGCGACACCTGAACGTGAGACTCCAACCCCTGTACCTGCAGTGCGCCTTGTCTCACCGCTTTTACGTCCAGCTTCACCGCGAACACGATCACGCCATGGGAATGCCCGCCAACGTGAGGAGACCCCGGTAGTAAAAGAAGAGCCCTCCCAGAAAACAGGGGAGCCACAGAAGACAGAAGCGGCGCAAAAAGCAGCGCAAGCCGTAACGGAATCTGCTCCCCCTGCTGTTGAAGAACAGCCGCGCCCAGCGCGCCGTTACCGCTTCGACCGGCCAGCGGCAACAACAAACGCTCCAGCGGTGCCCGCACGAACGGAGAATGGGCAAGCTTCTAATGGACAACATGGAGAGAAAGAGGCACCATCTATCCAACAGGCAAAACAAGCTGCGCAACCCGCACAGCCGCCCGAAAGCGCAGCAGCCAAACAAGCTGATGTCCAGGAAGCTCCCGCGGCGCAGAGCAGTACTACACCGGCAACAGCAGCGGTTCCTGAGCACGCCCGCGGCCGTCGTCATGCTCAGGAACGCCAGCGTGCGAAAGCACAGGCACTATCCCCGGTACCCATTCCAGCAGCACCGGTGTCCGAAATTGCTCAAGAGGCTGTGGAAGCGGAGGTTCCTTCGAAGGAAGAGGAGCATCCAGAGGAACTTCCACCACTGGAATATTCCGAGTTGCAAAAAGCTAGCTCGCGTCGCCGCCGTCGCCGCCATTCCAGCAACGCTGCAAGTCCTGCTGGCACGGCCAACGGCGCTCCATTGCCTGCGGCAGTGAAACCAGTAACAGCGGAAATTATTGCTGCCCCACTACCTACACCAACGCCACCAGTCGTCATACCACGCACTCCAATGCCCGCGCCAACAACTCAGGTTACTATCACTTCCGGCTACACTGTCAACCAGATGAATCAAGCTCGCGAGGGGTCTAATCCGTTTATGGGACCTGAACCATCGCCTGCTCGTGGTACTACTGCCGCACAGAATGTACGTTCAATCCGTACCGATGCGCAGCGTACACCCGTTTACCCCGTGCGTACCACTGAGGCAAGCTCGGCCTCGGTACATCAGCTTGCCAATGTTGTGGCACAGGCAATTCAAACACAAACAGATCGCATGGTGGCTGAACTACGGCGCGCAAACCAGAGTCCTACCAACGTCTCTGTTTCAATGCCGCCCTTCCCATCAACTGAGCGAGTAGGGGTCTTTGTAGATGTGGCTAATCTACTCTACTCGGCACGTACTCTCCGTATGACGGTAGACTTTGGGAAGTTGCTCGACTTCCTGCGCGGCAATCGCCGCCTCATCAGGGCACATGCTTACTGCCCCACCAGCCCACAACCGGGCGACGAGCAGATGTTCTTGCAAGCGGTCAAGGGCTTAGGCTATCGCATCACCACGAAGAATTACAAGACCTTCTCCAGTGGCGCCAAAAAGGCAGACCTTGACCTCGACCTCTGCATGGATGTCGTTCGCCTCGTCGATGGACGAGCTGTTGATTGCATCGTCCTCGTCAGCGGTGATAGCGATTTCATGCCGATGCTCGATTATTGCTCTGATCACGGCGTGCGCGTTGAGGTAGCGGCCTTCGACGAATCTATGTCCGCCACACTGCGCCAGAGCTGCGACCTGTTTATTAACCTTTCCATGCTCGAAGAGATCCGCGCATAACCTACAGCCGCTCACAAAGAAGAGAACCTGGCATCATTCATACCAGGTTCTCTTCTTTGTGAGAAAAATACTGTTTGCTACGTATTATTTGGTGATAACAGCTATTTTTAGCTGTTCCCTAGTTCGGAATAATGTTACAGGCGACATATTTCATGTTATACTTAAAGCACCAGAGTAAGCCCTCTTTCCCCTCGCTATTTTCTATTTAAGGTGGATTGTAGGTTTATCTCTGCTTCTACCGGCATGTCGTATCGGCCTGTACACTCGTCCGGCATTATTTCTCAATTGCAGAGAGAAAGGAAGCTAATATGCGAAGAATTAGCGGCCTCGCCCCTATCACTACGTTCCTGGTCTTATTTGCCATGCTACTTGCCGCATGCGGCGGCACAACAGGAGGTGGTGGAACTACTACGCCTACAGCCACCTCAGCCCCTAAAGCTGCTGTGACCGGTCGGACTGGTGACAGACATTGGTGGCTTGAATGATGGCGGCTTCAACCAGTTTTCACATGCAGGCTACGAAAAGGCTAGAGCACAGTACGGTTTCCCTGACGTGGTCATTCAGTCGCAGGTGATCAGTGACGCTGAATACACCAAAAACATCACCGCGGCGGCACAGCAGGCAGATATGGTCATTGGCGTAGGGCTTCTTGATGGAGAAAGCGATATATACGGTAGCCAAACAGTACCCCAACAAGAAGTTTGCCCTTATCGACGGTTGCGCTGTAAACCCTGCAGACAAATCTGGTAAATGTGTTTCGCTCCCCAATGTCGCGCCGCTCTTCTTTAAAGCGGAACAGGCAGGCTGCTTTGTTGGCGCGATCGCCGGTCAGATGGAGGTTGATGGCAAAGCCAAGGTGCCGAAGCTGCTTGGTCATAACACTATCAGCGCTGTCGGTGGCCTGGCTATCCCATCGGTCGTCCGATTACATCGCCGGGTACAAGTATTGCGCCAAGATAGTTGACCCGAGCGTTAACGTCGTGATCGGCTTTTCGAATGATTTTAGTGATACCACGAAGTGCAAAGCTATCGCTGATAAACAGATTAGCGATAATAATGCCGACATCATTTTCCAGGTTGCCGGTGGTTGTGGCATTGGCGTCCATGACGCAGCTACCAGCATAACGTCTACAGCATTGGCGTCGATATTGACCAGAGCAAAGACTCGACAGGCAAAGTTCGTCCGAGTGTCATAACGAGCGCGATCAAACGTATTGATATTGCTGCATATGACATTATCCGGATGGCAGAGCAGCAGGGTTCTGCAGCTTCAGGTCCTTATAGCACCTTCGCCGCAAACCCGCCCCCGTTTGATCTCAGCAACGATGGCGTTGGCTATGCTACGCCGAGCGCTGATGTTCCCCAGGACGCTGTGGCAAAAGCGATGGACTTTGAAAATCAGATGAAGGCTGGTACGCTTACTCCACCTGCGACGATTCCCTCCTAAACTCCTAAAGCAATACTTTGGAGGAAGGAAGAAAAGCAGAGCGATTGAGGCATTGCCTCATCCAACATGTGAAAGTCCATGTCTCTACAACATGGACTTTCATTTCATCCATTTCACTTGACTTGCCTACTACATTTCTCTACAATTGGATTATTAAACGAACGAGCTTACCTGACACTTGCAAGGGAGTATCACTGTATTTCCCTCCCATGCTGAGCCCAGGGGAGAGATGTAGTTGTGCCGTAAGTGGACCCCTTGGGGATACCCAGGTCAGACTTCTTGCCAGGAGAGAATCAAAAATGATGGATCGTGTGGGTCAGCATGTTGGAGCAATGGCTGGTCAGATGGAGGTTGATGGCAAATCAAAGGCGCCGAAGTTACTTGGTCATAACACTATCGGCGCTGTAGGTGGCCTGGCTATTCCACCGGTCGTTCGCTATATCGCCGGGTACAAGCATTGCGCCCAGAAGGTCGACCCGAGCGTTACTGTTGTGGTCGGCTATTCGAATGACTTTACTGATCCAACGAAGTGCAAAGCTGTTGCGTTGAATCAGATTAATAATAGCGGGGCCGACATTCTTTTCCAGGTTGCCGGTGGCTGTGGCATTGGCGTATTTGATGCTGCGAATCAACAGAATATCGTCAGTATTGGAACTAATGCCGATCAGACAAAGACTCGACAGGCGCAACCCGCCTGAGTGTTATCACAAGTGCGATCAAACGTGTTGATAATGCCGTATTCAATATCATCAATGATGCACAGAAAGGTACCTTTGACAGCTTAGTTGCAAATCCATTCAAGTTCAATATTGCTCATAATGGAGTAGGGTTTGCTACACCGAGCAGCGATGTTCCTCAAGACGCTGTGCAAAAAGCTATGGATTTTGCAAATCAGATCAAGACTGGTACATTGGTTCCACCCGAACAGATTCCTTGAGCTTATGTTTGTTTCTTAATCACCTCTAATGTTATGATTAAGGAACAGTTATTTGGCAAAAATAGTCGTCAGTGAAGCCGTCTCCGTATAAAGGAGGTAGTCTATATGGCTGTACCTGTCAAGCAAACTGAGGCGCCTCAACAGCGTCCTCTGGCATCGAGACTTGGGTCGAGGGCTCGCAAATATGGCGCTGCGCTCGGACCCCCTGTCTTTGCTGTAATCCTGGCAATGATCGCAGGAGCCATTGTTATCCTTATTACCTGGCCAGACAAGACAGTTGATCCTTTTACAAACATCTTCAATGCTTATTCTGCCCTCTTTACTGGCTCATATGGATCTCTTGCCAGTACTTCAGATACTCTAGTAAGAGTTTCCCCGCTCATTTTTGCGAGTATTTCGGTGGCAATTGCTTTTCGTGGCGGCCTCTTCAACATCGGAGCCGCCGGCCAGTTGGCTGTGGGCGCGATGGCAGCAGATATGATCGGCCTGACATTCACTTCATGGCCCAGTTGGGTACTGATCCCGACGATGCTGCTGGCAAGCATACTGGCAGGAGCGATCTGGGGTGGAATCGCCGGTTTTCTCAAGGCCTGGCGTGGCGCGCATGAAGTTGTCACTACCATTATGCTCAACTGGATTGCTTTCTATGGAACCGACTATCTCATTAATAGCGATCCATTCACAGCTCCATTTGGCGTTACCCAGACCATCGCTCTTCCACCCAATGCGACACTACCTCCGGTTGTCACCGTTATTAATCAGATTTTTGGGAGTGCACTGCCACCGCTCAGTACCTTCACATATAAAGTAGATATCAGCATTTTTTTCGCTCTTCTCGCACTGGTTGTCTACTGGTTCATTATCTCCCGCACAACCTTTGGCTATGAGATACGTGTGATTGGACAGAATCCTAAAGCGGCAAAGTATGCAGGTATCCCTACCAAACGCAATATCTTTCTGGTAATGGCGATCGCTGGTGCCTTCGCCGGCCTGGCGGGTTCGACGAACTTGATGGGGCAGCCTGGATACAATTTAACCGCTACCGCCTTCAGCATCAATCCAACAGGATTCGATGCCATTGCCGTTGCGCTGCTTGGCCAGACGACCGCGATAGGTATCCTTCTGGCTTCGCTCCTTGTTGGGGGACTACGATCAGGGAGTACGGCCATGCAAGCAATTGCTCACGTGGACCCAAATCTAGTCCTCATTATTGAGGCGCTTGTGCTATTCTTTATAGCTGCTCAATTCTTACCCGTGCTCCGGCGCGCTCTGCCTGCATGGCTGAGGCCTCGTTTCGTGCCAACCCTACAAGCCACCGTAGTTGCTAGAACAAGTGTTGATCTGCCTGAGAATGGCAATGGTGATGCGCAGAACGGGATAGAAATATCTGATCTTGAGAAGGAGGAATAACTATGTTCTTTCAAGTACTATTTAAAGCGCTAACCTCCTCCAACACCTGGGAAACTGCTTTGACATTTGCTGCATTGCTCGTGCTCCCGGCTCTGGGCGGTATTATCTCTGAGCGCAGTGGGGTTGTCAATATTGCTATGGAGGGAATGATGCTTACCGGCGCTTTCGCAAGCGTGATGATAACGTTACTGTTCTATAACCTGGGGTTCAATAACTCGCTGTGTGTAATACTTGGTGTGCTCACTGCCATCCTTGCCGGCGGTGCGATGGCTCTGATTCACGGTGTTGTCTCCATCAATTTCAAGGCAAATCAGATTGTGAGCGGTGTTGCTATTAACATCTTTGCTCTTGGCCTGACGAGCTACCTGCTGTTTGTGCTTACACCCGCTGGCCAGGGGGTTCCATCTCTACCACCCTCACTGCGCCTTCCCACACTCACCTGGGGACCACTCGGCAATATTCCGTGGCTAGGACAGGTTCTCTTTCAGCAGAATGTTATCTTCTACGTCGCTATAGTGATTTTGATTGGCGTTCAATTCCTGCTCTTCAGGACAAACATTGGCTTGCGCATCAGAGCGGTGGGTGAACATCCACAGGCTGCCGATACTGCCGGTGTGAACGTGCGCTTGCTGCGTTATTTGTGTGTTATCAGCAGTGGTCTGCTCTCAGGCCTGGCAGGGGCCTACCTGGCGTTAGGTGTTGCATACCTCTTCAACGCGAATATGACGAATGGCAGGGGTTTTATTGCCCTGGCCGCTATGATTTTCGGCAAATATAATCCCCTGGGAGCTGCTGCGGCTTGCCTTATATTTGGATTGGGTTACGGACTTAGCATCAGTCCCTTGGCAGATTTGAGCTCCAATCCCAATCTGCCATATCTGCTCCAAACGTTGCCCTATGTGTTCACGTTGTTTGCTTTGGTAGGTCTTGTTGGTCGCACCACACCACCCGCAGCTGATGGCATACCTTACGAGCCAGGTTCGGAATAAATGTAGGAGCAATCTTTATGGTCGCCCGCTTGCGAAGTAGGAGGATCACCTATGCTGGAAAGTACACTTGAGGCTGCAACCCAGGAGCAATCCAATCCATTCGCTGTGGAGATGCGCAACATCACTAAAACCTGGCCCGGCGTCGTTGCCAACGATCATGTCAATCTCAAGGTGCGTAAAGGCGAGATTCATGCTCTGGTAGGCGAGAATGGCGCAGGTAAATCTACTCTGATGAACATTCTCTATGGTCTTATTCACCCTGATAGCGGTGAGATTTACATTAATGGCCAACTCGCACACGTAGCCGGTCCGCGCGATGCCATTCGCCTGAAAATCGGTATGGTGCACCAGCACTTTATGCTGATTCCACCCTTGACTGTAGCGGAGAATGTAGTGCTGGGACATGAGCCAGGCAATGTTGCCTCAATTTATGACGTGAAAAATGCCAGGGCAACGATACTTGATTTGAGCAAACAATACGGTCTCCCCATTGATCCAGACGCCCGTATTGAAAAACTCTCGGTGGGCCTGCAACAACGTGTCGAGATACTAAAGATCCTCTACCGCGCCGCCGACATTCTCATTTTGGACGAACCGACCGGCGTTCTGACTCCACAGGAAACGTCTGAACTTTTCGGCGTTTTGCGTGGACTTGTACGGCAGGGCAAGACCATTATTTTTATCACGCATAAGTTGCGCGAAGTGCTTGCACTCACTGATACCATCACTGTGCTACGACGAGGCAAGAACGCAGGCGAGCTGATTACCAGCCAGACCAACCAGGCGGAGATCGCACGCTTAATGGTCGGACGCGAAGTGCTCTTACGCGTAGATAAAACTCCCGCTCACCCAGGCCCAGTCGTATTACACGTAGAAGACCTCTTTGCGCGAGACGATCGCGACCTCGAAGTATTGCACGGTGTGAGCTTTGATGTACACGCGGGAGAGATCCTTGGTATCGCGGGCGTAGAAGGCAATGGCCAGTCTGAGCTTGTCGAAGCCCTGACGGGAATGCGCAAAATTACCAGTGGCAAGATTTCCATCACCCAGGTCAAAGACGGACGGGCCGGTGAGACACAGGATATTACCGTCATGAATGCTCGCGAAGAGCGACTGGCAGGCCTTGCTCACATTCCAGAGGACCGTCGTGGCAGTGGGCTTGTGCTCGCAGACTCCATCGAAGATAACACTATTTTAGGGCGACAGCGCTGGCCGCAATTCTCATGGAATGGTCTTGTGCTATTACTACACAGTATTGCGAATTGGGCGAAAAAGCTTGTCACTGAATTCGATGTTCGCACTACCTCTATCAAAGCCCCGGTCCGTTCCCTTTCGGGAGGCAACCAGCAAAAGGTCATCATCGCCCGCGAATTCGCTGCCGATCCTCTTGCCCTGATCGCCTCACAACCCACGCGCGGCGTCGATATTGGCGCCATTGAGTTTATCCATCGCCGTATCATTGAACAGCGCGACGCGGGCAAAGCAGTCTTGCTTATCTCCGCCGAATTGGACGAAATTCGTTCGCTCTCCGATCGTATCGCGGTCATGTACGAGGGTAAAATTGTCGATGTAGTCACACCAGAGGCTACCGAAGAACAACTAGGAATCCTCATGACAGGCGGCCATGTGGAAGAGAGAGTGTAACTGGCGGATAGTGACACATCCGCCAGTTATACTCTTAACCCCAACACTCTCACCAACCGTAAAATCTCAGCAGCAGTGTTCACACAGCGATTTGCCAGCGTCGACTCTGCCGCCTGCCTGAGCAACAAGAGCGCCTCCGGCGTATTCAGATCATTCTCCATAGCCGCGACGAAACGACCGCGTAACAGGCTATCCTCCCCACCTGTCTGATCACCAACGATCATCTGTACCTGTTGGAAGAGCGCAGCCGTCTCTGAAGCAACCGCGAGGTCTTCTGGGAAACATTCCCAGGGATAGCGGTAGTGGTGACTCAGCAATGTAATGCGAATAGCATTTGCGCTGTAGTCTTTGAGCAGGTTACTGACAAGGGTCAGGTTGCCCAAAGACTTGCTCATCTTTTCACCATCCTGGTGTACCATGCCGGTATGCATCCAGAAGCGCGAAAAAGGCGCTTTCTGCGTGAAGTGTTCGGACTGCGCAATTTCGCAAGTGTGGTGCGGAAAAGCAAGGTCTACTCCGCCACCGTGTATATCTATCTGCGGGCCAAGGTAGCGCATAGACATTGCACTGCACTCGATATGCCAACCGGGACGACCCGCCCCCCACGGGCTCGGCCAGGCAGGTTCACCGGGAGCCTGGGCCTGCCAGAGCACGAAATCAAGGGGATCGCGCTTGCGGGGATCGTCAGGATAGTTCCCACGCTCGTTGGCAATGGTCAACATGGCATGATAATCGTTAAGCCCGATGGCGCGGGCCATGATACCAAACTCCGCATCCTTTTTGACGCTATAGAAGACATAGCCAGCGCTCTCGTATGCATATCCTCGTGCCAGCAACGTCTGGATAATCTCGATCATTGACGGTATCTCGTCGGTGGCGCGGGCGTAAACGTTGGGGCGCCGCACATTCAGCGCATCCATATCACTCAGATAACGCTCGGTCTCGCGTCTCCCCAGTTCGTCCCAGGCCATCCCCAGTTCTTTTGCTTTTCGCAGAACATCGTCATCGATATCTGTCACGTTCTGCACATAATTCACGGAACGACCACAAAACTCAAGATAGCGGATAAGCGTATCAAATGCGGCATACGTGAAGGCATGGCCCAGGTGAGTAGTATCATATGGGGTAATGCCGCAGACATAGATGCGAACGATAGTATCATTTATAGGAACAAAATCTTCGAGAGATTGCGTCAGCGTATTAAATAGTTTCATTCCTCATGCGCTCCTAAGCCGAGAGATCCTTCACTTCGTTCAGGATGACATGCCGCGTACTAAACAGTTTCATTCCTCATGCACTCCTAAACCGAACAAACGGACGGCATTTGCTGTGGTTATCTGGGCAATCTCTTCCAGGGTCATGCCACGGACTTCAGCCAATTTTTCAGCAACGTGCTTCACAAAAAGCGGCTCATTACGCTTAGCACGCAAGGGCTGTGGTACAAGATATGGACTATCCGTCTCCACCAGGACACGATCCAATGGAGCCATACGGGCCACCTCTGGCAGCGCATTGCCCTGGCGCGTCAATGGGCCGGCAAAAGAGATCATAAAACCTTCGTAAGCCAGGCACTCTTCGGCTTGCGCCACATCACCGGAGAAGCAGTGAAAGACGCCGCGTAGCCCCCGTCCATGCGCCCGCAGCAGTTCCATCACATCGTCATGCGCGTCCCGCACATGGATAATACACGGCAAGCCATACGCGCGAGCAAGCTCAAGATGTGCGCAAAACACTGCACGCTGCACTTCTCGTGGCGAAAGCATACGGTAGTAATCCAGCCCAAACTCGCCAATCGCCACGACTGTTGAGTCGCGTACCAGCTCGCGAAAATGCATTTCCACTTCATCATTATACGTCGTGGCATCGTGCGGGTGGACGCCCACGCCAGCGAATACCACGCCGGGATACGCTTTCGCCAGCGCGATTGCGGCACAACTGGAGGCAAGATCACAGCCGGGATCGACCATGCGCGTAACACCACCAGCTACAGCAGCTTGAATAACGCTTTCGCGGTCGGCATTGAAACGGGAGACGTCAAGATGTGTATGACTATCGACGAGCAATGAAACAGTCCTTTCCTACTGGCAAAAAAAAGGGAAATGTAGCAAAAGAATGTTCTGCCTTTTCCCTTTCATTACTTCATTTAGTATAGTCTCAGGTTTATGGGCATGTCAAATAATTTCCTGATGGATCCTACTCGTATGTTATACTACTGAAAGACAAAGATGGTGGAGCATCATAATGACACTTAGCAGAATATTCTGGCCTATCGTTGGCATCCTTCTTCTCTTGCTTACATTATCCGCATGTGGAACTGGCCTTGTTTCCCTGCAAGGCAACCAGGCGCAACAAACAGCAACTTCCTCTTCTTTGACCCACACAACACCTCCGCCTGCTACATCTACCAGGACGAGTGGTGGTGGATCCACCTCCCAGGAGCAGCAGCTGGCGCAGTATGTTCTTGGTTTAATCAACCATGATCGCGTGGCAATGGGGCTTCCCCCATACACGTGGAGTGCAGCCCTGGCCAGAGGCGCTCGCCTGCATAATATGCGCATGGTGGCCTACGGTCAATTATCCCATCAATGTCCCGGTGAACCCGACCTCGGGATACGCATTACCAAAGATGGTCTTGCATGGAGGGCGGCCGGCGAGAACATTGGCTGGTCGAATTATCCAGATCCACAGCAGGGAGTACTCTCCAATCACCAGGCCATGATGGCGGAGCAACCACCCAACGATGGACACCGTCGCAACATTCTCAGCACCAGTTATACCCTCGTTGGCATTGACGTCTTGATTGACTCTCAACATAGAATATGGCTCACAGAGGATTTTGCTCAAATATAACCGGTCCACTTCCACTTTAACTCACCTGGTGACGCCGCAACGTCCCTTTAGCATACGCGCCGTAAGCCCCCTGGCCTTCCAGATAGAGGGATAGAAGGCGCATGGTGGGAGTAGATAACCTCGCAATATCTATTATCGTGTGCTATACTTCTCTCATGAAGTACGCACTACAAACCAACAACAACGTAGCCTATATCTGCCATTATCATGTAGTGTTTTGCCCAAAGTACCGGCGTAAGGTGCTTGTCTCACCCATAGACGAACGGCTAAAAACTATTATCCTAGAAACCATTGAGCAATGGGGGCAAGAGTTTCTTGAGATGGAAGTCATGCCGGACCATGTGCATCTGTTGGTAGGATGTGACCCACAATTCGGTATCCATCGACTGGTCAAGTACATCAAGGGGACCAGTAGCAGGTCCTTGCGGCAAGAGTTTCCGCAACTGAAGCGCAAGTTGCCGAGTTTGTGGACGAATAGCTACTTTGTCGCTACCGTGGGCGCTGTGACGGTGGAAACGCTCAAGCGCTATGTAGAAGGACAAA
This sequence comes from uncultured Chloroflexia bacterium, assembly GCA_963775585.1. Taxonomy (GTDB): domain Bacteria; phylum Chloroflexota; class Ktedonobacteria; order Ktedonobacterales; family Ktedonobacteraceae; genus UBA11361. Next base: position 151,053 of record CAVZJN010000065.1, read on the forward strand.
AAGGCAAATGAGGAAGGCGTATAAGTTTCGGCTCTACCCCACGAAGCAGCAGGAAAAGACGCTCTTCTGGACGCTCACTCGTTGCCGTGAGTTGTACAATGCGGCACTGGCTGAACGTCAAGAAGCCTACCGCCTGGCGGGCAAGTCCATCACGTATTATGAGCAGAAACGGGACTTACCTGAAATCAAGGCAGAGCTACGGGAAGAGTACCAGCAGATACACTCCCAGGTTCTTCAGGATGTCCTCTTGCGGCTGAAGAGGGCCTTTGATGCCTTCTTTCGTCGTGTCGAAAAGGGGGAAGAGCCAGGGTATCCCAGGTTTCAGGGCCGCACCCGCTACAACTCGTTCACCTATCCCCAGGGCGGCTACAGCCTCACGCACGATAGCCGTCTGTGCCTCTCGAAGATTGGCTCCATCAAGATCAGGTTGCATCGCCCGATGGAAGGCACCATCAAAACCTGCACCGTCAAGTATGAGGCAGGTCAGTGGTACGCCGTCTTCTCGGACGAGGTAGCACCGCCTGAACCGTTGCCGCCGGTCGAGAGCGAGGTTGGGATAGACCTGGGCGTGACACACTTTGCCGCCTTGTCAGATGGCACCTTCATCGAGAACCCGCGCCACTATCGTCGTGCTCAAAAGAAGCTGAAGAAATTGCAGCAAGCTCTGTCCAGGAAGAAACGGGGGTCTCATCGCCGTGAGAAAGCACGAAAGGCGGTAGCCAAAGCGCACCGCAAGATAGCGAACCAACGGAGAGACTTCCATCACCAACAGTCCAAGCAGCTCGTCCAAGAGCATCAAACCATCGTGTTTGAAGCGCTTGAGATCACGCATGTCAGCAAGCGTGCCAAGCCCAAACAGGATGAGAACGGGACCTATCTTCCCAACGGCGCTGCGGCAAAGGCAGGACTCAACAAGAGCATCCTGGATGCAGGATGGGGACAATTCCAACAGATCGTGACGCACAAGGCAGCATGCGCCGGTCGCACGGTCCTGAAAGTGAACCCCCGCTATACCTCCCAGGTGTGCTCGCAATGCGGCACCGTGCGCAAAAAAGACCTTTCTGAGAGATGGCATTCCTGCGAGTGTGGAGCAGAACTCGATCGGGACACGAATGCCGCCATTAACATTCTATGGGTTGGAAGAACCCAACGCGGGGCAACCTGCGTAGAAGCCTCTTGTCTTTAGACATGGGGTACTTCACCAACGCCAGCACTACAATTGCGTGTATATTTCGGGAATTCGTTAAGGTACATAATCGGGCCCCTACCACACTGAACATAGCTGCGCTCGCCCATACTCTCACGGCGCAAGAATCCTACACACACCTATTTCAGGTGTTTCACCTGTGTCAGACAAGTTTGAGTCGAAGTGGCTCACTTATCAGGTGTATCAGGTGTATCAGGTGTATCAGGTGTATCAGACAAGTTTGAGTCGAAGTGGCTCACTGTATCAGGTGTTTCAGGTGTTTCACTGTGAAAAGCAATCACTCTGTAGGGCGGGCACCAGACGCCATACCAAATTTTGTGTAATGGCACATAGCAGAAAAGCTTCGAGGCCAAAGCTTGACTGAGTTTAGCACCTTCTCGTTGTACACCGTTACACAAAATTCGGTATGGCATCTATTTCATTGGTCTGCTCAGCATCGTTGCCTGCATGATGGCGCATATCTTTTCGCCCCCATCCTTGATGGCGACAACCTCGCCCTGACAGACGGTGACGATGCTCCCGGGTTTGACAACGCGCCCATGTGCAACCACCCGGGCGCCGATCGCCGGTGAGACGAAGTTGACTTTAAACTCGATGGTCAAAACTTCAGTGTTGGGGGGTATGAGCGTTAGGGCAGCATAGCCACAGGCAGAGTCAACGATGCTGGTCAGGCTGCCTGCATGATAGTAGTCATGTTGTTGTGTGACATCATCGCTGAATGGCATGCTAATGCTCACATGTCCCGGTTCTATCACATCTATTGTCGCTCCCAGGTGGCGCATCAAGCCTTGCTTGGAAAAACTCTGCTGAACCGTGTGGATAAAATCAGGATTCGAGACGCGAAATTCGTCCATTGTACTGTCCTTCCTCATAGGCGAATATCTCTCAACCATTGTAGTATAGCACGGTTCTCCGTCGAAGTAGGCTACAACAAATGCCGGTTAGTCCAGGCGTTTTTTCATTCCTCTTAAAAGAGAGAGAGACAAGACCTCCAAAGCAGCTTCAGGATGAGTGCTATTGTAGCGCATGCGAGCAGCAATGGTGGAAAATCCAGCACGACGGAGCAAACTGACCACGGTATTGCGTAAAGCGGCCATGATTTTGGGTTCATTGTCAGCATGGACGGTGCTTTTGTCCTCACCCATGTGCTGATTCTATAGTTCATTTGACTTTTTGCTTGGTTGTGCTTTATACTATTCAGCAAGATCGGGGTTACATAGGTACGTAGTTTCACTTCCCATTTTTGAATAATCAGTTGAGGGTAACGATGAGTGATCGTGTCGGCGAGCTATGGGGCAATTATCGGCTGATTCAATTGCTCGGACGCGGCGGCTTTGCCGAGGTATATCTGGGCCAGCACATCCGCTTGGCATCGCAACGAGCCGCGCTCAAAATCCTTGCGACGCGCCTAACCGAAGGGGATGTTGACGGTTTTCAGCGTGAGGCTGAAACCATCGTCTCGCTGATACATCCGCATATCGTGAGAGTACTGGACTTTGCGCTAAACGAAGGTATTCCTTTCCTGGTAATGGATTATGCACCCGGTGGGTCACTACGCCACCGCCACCCGCGTGGTGAACAGGTAGATCTGAAAAGTGTGGTTTCCTACGTTCAGCAGATAGCAGAGGGACTCCAATACGCCCATGACCGCAAGATCATTCATCGTGACATCAAGCCCGACAATATGCTGATTGGATTACACGGCGAGATATTGCTAAGCGATTTCGGCATCGCGACGATCGCACACGGCACCAACTCGCAGAGTGCGCAGCTCATCGCCGGTACACCCTCTTACATGGCTCCTGAACAGATCCAGGAGCATCCCCGACCAGCCAGTGACCAGTACGCACTGGCAATCGCTGTCTACGAATGGCTCTCAGGAAGGTTGCCTTTTTCTGGTACGTTCACCGAGGTGGCGGTCAAACAAATGATGGTACCGCCACCACCACTACGCGGCTCAGTGCCAAACATGCCGCTGGAGGTGGAACAGATCGTCTTGACTGCTTTATCCAAGGAGCCTAGAGCACGCTTTGGGAGCGTGCAGGCTTTTGCCAGAGCGCTGACAGAGGCCAGTCTTGGCTATGAAACCATCCTCATGCCACCAGAATCTCGATCAGAAGACCGGACAATACTGGCGGGTCCTTATACCGACCCATCAATCGCGCCTTACCCACTGCAAGCGGTGTCACCTCCTCCCGATACTCCTATGCATATAACCCCTCCCTATCAGGGATGGGAAATACAGCAACCGGTTCCGGCACCCATTGTACCTGCCACCGCCAGGATGTTTGATGCTGCTCATCCCCCTGGTGCCCCCATTTCTCCTACTCCTCCCGTGCCCACTGCCGACGCGCAGGTTCCGGTAACAGGCGAGACAAACCAACGGCAGTTTTCGCGTAGAGTGGTGGTAGGAGGGTTGATAGGTCTTGGCATAGTGGCGGTGGGAAGTAGTGCGGTTGCTGCGTTCGAATTGATTGCATCACACTCCCAACGATCGGCCTCTTCTCCGACTCCAACCCGAACTACGAAGGCAACGCCTACGCCAAATCCATTCACAGGCAAGCAGCTCCTCGCATATACTGGGCATACCGGGGCAGTACGTACAATAGACTGGTCCCCGGATAATAAGCTTATCGCTTCGGGCGCTGAGGATAAGACCGTACGAATTTGGAATCCCGGTACAGGAAAAACAGTCTTGACCTATAGACAGCATCCAGCTGAATTGCTCTCGGTGGCGTGGTCCCCGGATGGTACGCTCATTGCCTCGGGGGGCAGAGCCGGTTCAGCGCAGGTATGGGATGTCGGCACAGGAGCGCGCATCATCAACTATACAGGACACACTGATGACGTGCATGGAGTAGCATGGTCCCTTGATAGCAAACTCGTTGCTTCGGCGAGTGATGACCATACTGTACAGGTTTGGAATGCCCGGACAGGGACACGTGTCTCCGAGTATAAAGGACATACTGCTCCTGTAGAGTCAGTGGAGTGGTCTCCGACGGATGCAAATCTCATCGTCACAGCCTGTGATGACCGTACTGTACAGATAGTGAATGCAAAAACGGGAACACGGGTCCTCAACTATACAGGGCATACTGATTGGGTGCTCTCCGCGAGGTGGTCGCCTGATGGCAAGCTTATCGCCTCGACAGGTCGTGACAAGACCGTGCAGGTGTGGAATGCCAGCACGGGAGCACTGCTCTTCAAGAATACCAGCCATACGTACTGGACAGAGGAAGTGGCGTGGTCACCCGATGGCAAGCTTATCGCTTCGGTGGGTGATGACCATTCCGTACAAGTGTTGGAGGTCAGCACGGGAAAACTGGTCTTCAATCGAAAGATGGATAATGAGATGTATGCAGTGGCCTGGTCCCCGAACGGCAAGTTCGTAGCTTCTGGCGGGAAAGATAAGGCTGCACAGGTATGGAGCGCCACCTAGTACGAGTAGGGCTTATGCGTTCTAAAAAAGAGCAAGAGACAAGACCTCCAAATGGGTGAGGACTATCCCCGTCTCATGTTCGACAATACTGACGGCATGCACGGGAGAGCTAGCTTCCTCTTCAAACTTCAAGCGCCCTCGTTGCGCTTTTCCATCAATTGCCAGTGCACATGCTCCTCTTTTCTCCTGGTCTTGCTCAAACATTTGCAGAAAAATACTCCGAAAAGCCGCTTCTATCTCTTCAGCGCTCAATTTCCGAAAGAGCCGTTGAATGGTGCTTTGATGGGGCGTTACTCCCTTCTGAAATCCTAGCGCCTTTTTTACCTCATCACTTTGTGCACTTCTCCACTGGGCTATGGCCAGTTCTGACACATGATTGGAGAGCAGTGCCGCCAACGCTCATAACAACATCGAGGTGAGAGTGAACCGTTGCCCTTGTTTTCTCCGGGGATCTTTCACTCCCTCGAAGGCGCTCTGCCAATCCACTGGCGTTGGGTCTTCCTGAGCCATTCCCTTTGGACAATCTACGACGGACTCTGTCTACTGCATAGGCCTCTTCTTTTCTGGACGGATCGGTTTTTGCTTTTAGAACACCATCCTACCAGAGAAGAGGGATTTTGTCTTCTTTCCTTTCTCTTTTTTAGAACGCATAAGCCCTATTCATCTTCAGCCAAACTTCGCACCGCCTCTGGATAGCGTTTGCTGTATTTGGCTTTGAAGGCCGTCAATTGGGTCATTGCTTCCTGTTTGCTGGGTTGGTCCCAGATCCCAACGAGTTCGGTCTGTACCTCAGCACGCTCGCGTCTGGGGATGGCATTCAAGACATTGCGTTGTTTATGCACCAAACAGCGTTGACGAAGGGTGGCTGAAAACAGTTGCGAGACGGCTGCCAAGAGCCCCTCATGGCCGCCGGTGACGATCAGATCGATGTGGGTGGCTCCTCGTCTGCGCAGATCGTGCAGCAGGCAAGCCCATCCATCTTTATCCTCCTCTTGTGAACTGAACGAGGAACGTCAATGAGACGATCTCTGCCTGTATTATTGGCTCACCGCGCCTTTTTTCACCACTTGTCGTTACACAACTTTCGCGATGGCATCTGCCATTGGGCTAGCTCGTCTTGATTGGTAATAGCGCTGAAGACGTTCTCCGGGGTTGCTTCATAGTGAGTTCTTGCACAATATCTGACATCGTGCTTCCTTTCAACCAGAATAGATCACAATTCTTCACTGTCCAGCCAGATTGTCACCGGCCCATAATTGAGCAATTCAACCTCCATAAACGCCCCAAAAACTCCCCCTGCCACCTTGAGGTCATAAGCAGCCAGCGCCGCCATGAAACGTTCTACCAGCGGCTCCGCAATTCCAGGAGGTGCAGCATCAGTAAAACTCGGACGTCGCCCCTTGCGCACATCAGCATAAAGGGTAAATTGCGAGATGACCAGAACTTCTCCACCAATATCGAGCAGAGAACGGTTCATCTTCCCCTCATCGTCTTCGAAGACGCGCAGGTGCACAATTTTCTCGACCAGCGTCTTCACCTGCGCCTCGCTGTCTCCCTGCCCCACTCCAAGCAGCACCAGATACCCTCGCCCTATCTGGCCCACAATCTCCCCATCCACGACAACACTCGCCCTACTTACCCGCTGTAATAATGCTCTCATTATTTATAACCTTAGACATACGCTCTTTTCGGCAGAACGTTCCGCTGGGTGTCCCCCTGGCTGCTTCCCCGGGTGTCACCCCATTCACTTCGTTCAGGGCAAGCTCTGAGCGCAGCGAAGGGTCTCTCTCGCGGGGGGGCAGGAGATGCTTCGCTTCGCTCAGCATGACAGGGTTCCCTTGTCACCCCTTCACTTCGTTCAGGGCAAGCTCTGAGCGCAGCGAAGGGTCTCTCAGTGGCAGGATGCTTCGTGCGCTCAGCATGACAGGACGTTCCGCATGCAGGGCCTGTCACCCTCGTAGAGCGCAGCGAAGGGTCTCTCTCGAGTGACGCATGAGATGCTTCGCTGCGCTCCGCATGACAGGATGGCGCTCTGCATGACAATTCAAGTATGAGAGTGCTAGACGTACTTCTGGCGCATGACCTTCTTGTCGAGCTTGCCAACACTGGTCTTCTCCAGGTTGTCCACAAATCGAACATCTGGCACCGCCCATTTTGAGATGGCACCCTGGTCTGCCCATGCTTTGACGTGGACCTGGATGTGCTGCTCTGTGACCGTGCTCACGCTATCCTCTCTCAACACGATCAAGGCCAGCGGGCGCTCCCCCCATTTCTCGTCTGGTATGCTAATGACCGCCACCTCACTTACCCCTGGGTGCTGAGAAATGATGTCTTCGATCGCCAGAGAAGAAATCCACTCGCCGCCGCTCTTGACCACATCTTTTATCCGATCAGTGACCAGCAGATACCCTTCGGGATCGATCGTCCCGATATCTTTGGTGTGCAGATAGCCGCCATGCCAGAGATCCTCTGAATTGGCCGGGTCGTTCAGGTAGCCCTGGGTGAGCCATGGGGTGCGGACAACTACTTCGCCGGTCGCCTTGCCATCATGGGGCACGTCATGCATCCGCTCATCAACGATACGTAGATCAACGAGCTGGATCGGCAGGCCTGCCTTAACCCGGTATTCAATTTCCTTGTCTGCATTCAGTTCAGTCATGCTTGGTTTCAGTTGGGCAAGCGTTAAGATCGGACAAGTCTCCGACATGCCATAGCCACCGAAAATATCGATCCCCTTGTCCAAAGCCAGCTTCGCCAGGCCCTTCGGCAGGGCTGAGCCACCGATAACCACTTTCCACCCAGACAAATCAACATTGTTGGCCGCCGGACTGGACAAGTAGCATGTGCAGAATGGTGGGTACGCAGTGGGAGAAGGTCACGTGTTCCCGCTGGATCAGGGTCAACAACACATCCGGAAGGTAGCGACCCGGGTAGACCTGCTTGACTCCCATGGCCGTTGCCACATACGGAAACCCCCAGGCATGGACGTGGAACATGGGGGTAATGGGCATGTAGACATCGCCACGATGGAAGCTCTCGTTCCCAGGGGTGCTGGCCAACGACCCAAGCACGGCCAGGGTATGCAACACGAGTTGCCGGTGGCTGTAATAAACCCCTTTCGGGTTACCGGTGGTGCCGGTCGTATAGAAGGTTGTGGCGCGAGTGTTTTCATCAAAGTCGGGAAAATCGAAGTCCTGCGCGCTCCTGGCCAGCAGTTCTTCATACTCAGCCGCAAACGCAATGCTGGACTGCGGGCGCTCCCCTTCATCGCTTAACAGAATGAAGGTGTTCGCCGTTTTCAGGTGATGCTTGATGGAGTCGCGGACCGGCAAGAAATCGGCGTGACAGAGGATGACATTGGCCCCAGCATGATTGAGGGTGTAGAGAATCTGTTCCGGGGAGAGGCGGATATTCACGGTCTGTAAGACGGCTCCCATCATCGGAACGGCGAAGTAGCACTCCAGGTAGCGATGGCTGTCCCAATCCATCACGGCGACCGTATCGCCAGGCTTCACTCCTAGTCCGGCAAGACCACTTGCCAGCTGGCCAATACGTTGGCGCAGCGTTCGGTAGGTATAGCGACTCCTATCCCGATACACGATCTCCTGTTCCGGGGTCGTCGCTAGAGGGGTGTGAAGCAAGTGCTTGATGAGTAACGGGTAGTCATATGCGGAAGGTGTACGTTCAATTAACGATGCGGACATGGTAGATCTCCTTATCCATTAAAAATACCTTAAACTTTCTTTTCGATCGACTTGAACGAGGCTCACTTGTTCCAAAGCGTTGACACAAACGTGCTACAGCCGGTGATCGCACAACCAATGATGATTGAATGCATTTCACGGGTACCTTCGCAAGAAAATGGCATCGGTGAAATTATAGCACAGTTTGGCTTACGACATGTTGGCCTTTTGCTACTTCAAAGGAGTGACCAGAAACGGTTCTCTCGAAAATCGTCTTAATGCAATGGCTTGGGAAGCCAGTGGAACTCATATCATCCTGGCGTGTTCTGGCTCATACCTGGGACGGCTTTTGAGTCAGGAAATGCCCTCAAAGGAAGTTAATCTGCACTATAGGTAATAATTGCTAATACAGTATCTAAAAATGTATCATACATCTATAATGACGAAAAGAAAGGATAGCATACGTATGGAAACACCATTTCCCACTCTAGCACCAACCAGGCTTTACGCCTTCTTAATAAAATTGCGTCCATTACAACAAGGTACCCTCATGGCCTTCTCCGGTGAACTGGTGCACGGAGCGTGGTTGAAATGGCTAAGTTATGCCGCACCTGACGTCGCCAACTGGCTGCACGAAGGCAACAAACGCCGACTCTTCACCTGCTCCAGCCTGCAATTCCCCATTCCGACACCAAGAATGCGTGAAGCAGAACGAGACAATATCCATCTCCCCCTTGACCCAGAAAAAACCTACACCGTACGCATTACTCTGCTTCTAGGTGAGCTTTTCCCGCTTTTCTATAAAGCTCTCACAGACTTCAATACGCAAAACAACGGAACAAGCAAACCGCCATTCATGCAGATCGGTAAACAATCCTTCCTGCTTGAAGAGGTAATCGCCGACCTCGATGACCCTTCTGGCTGGACAGGCTACACGTCACTGACCAATCTGGTAGAGAAAGCAAAATCGCTCAGGTTGGGCAAAGTAGAACCCCTGACATTAGAGTTTGCCTCGCTGACTACTTTCAATAGGGGCAGCGCGAAAACCAAAGCCTATGGCAACCATCCCGCCCTTTTACCATTGCCCAACTATGTCTTCCCTGGCTTAGCCAGGCGCTGGGAAGAACTGGCTCCACCAGAACTGGTCAACATGGTACAAAAAGATCGCGTCGAACAATACTGTCTTGATGAAGGCATCATCATAGCCGATTACGACCTCAAACCCCACCAGTTGAAATTTACCACCCACGTTCAGGTAGGTTTTGTAGGAACCTGTAAATATGCTTTACGCGGCCCTGACGAACCAGTGACAGATGAAGCTACATTGACTGTGCGTCAGCAAATCTTGTTATTGTCCCAACTGGCCTTTTATTGTGGTGTGGGTTATAAGACAGCAATGGGGATGGGAAGGACGAAGCCTGTATAGAGTAGTGTGACCGTCAGATAAATAGGAATTAGGGTGAGTTATAGGCTTTTACCTCAGCTTCCTTTTTCTCTTTTATAAACCTTGCTTTACGAGGTAATTCTGAGTACACTACATTGTACAGCAGATTGCTGTAGTAGAGAACAAGTTTATTCACAGTTATGGAAGGATCAAAGGTTATGCTTCAAAAAGTGCCACCACCTCGAGAATCAGTACAGAATCGTGTAACAGGCTTCTTAGCAAAATGTAGTTTTTTTCCAGTTAAACATCCTACGAACAAAATGAATAGCTCTAAACATACTGATTTTCTCGATGGAAAGAACTCAGTAGGGCAAGAAATTGAGAAAATTGATGTTTGGAAGCATAAGCGAGATGAAAATGTTCGCGTAGGTATTGTTTTCTGGACAATGACTACATTTTTGCTTTCGGAAGTAATGAAATTTGTAGCGTTGTTTCTGATTTTGAGAGAACCTGGGCTGGGCACTGTCGCCATAGTTACAGTTGAAAGTATCGGTTCTTTAGTTTCCGATGGTTTGCTGTTTCTGTCTCTAAGGTGGATTATGAGCTATTACTTCCTTCGTTAGAGAAATTGGCAAAATGTGCCTGTACTACCTTGAAGCAGTACAGGCACTGTATAAAATTATCTGAACAAATATTTTTGGTTTACAGCTCTTAGGTCTAGCGGCGAATGTTGCTTTTTTGAATCACTTGCCCTGTTTGTATATAATTCTGATAGAAAAGAGTAGTTATGAAGAATTTTTTATGCTATACTGCTATTACACGTTTAACCTGTGTGGGATTGAAACAAACTAATTTTTCTGAGACGCCACTTACTTGATTCCCGTTCGGGATTGGATGGCGTCATATAAAAACACCCATCTTTATGGCAATATGGGTGTTTTTACTTTATTGAGCTTATGTGGAACTTTATCTGGTAAGGCATGCTTCAAATGCACTTGACACTTTTATGCATGTCCTGTGCAAACATTGTCAAACAGAAAATGCTCCTTCTACAAGAATTCAGAACGACCTCTGAGAAAAGCCAGAAGTACTTCTGATGTTAAATGCACTGCAATTATGCTATACTGCGAATGCTTGACATATACTTCGGCATACACGCGCTTATTGCGGCTTGGATGGAGGTGAAACCTTCGTGCGGAAATCACTTGTAGCGTTGGATACTGATCATATTAAAGAATATGTTTTCGGGACGAATAAGCTGAAAGAAATCCGAGGAGCTAGCTCATTACTTGATTACCTCAACCGCATAGTAATGGAAGAATTCGCTAAGCTTGACCCGTCTTTCGATGAGAAGAGATGCCGCATCTATGCGAATGGCGGTTCTGGCTTGTTCCTTATTGATGCAGATAAAGCTGATTACTTTGGTCAAAAAGTCCAGGGAGCATTTAAAGACGTGACTGGTGGCGGAGCAACTGTCACGTACATTGTGCAGGAACTTCCAGAGGATGCGCCGGAAGATATAGATGCTCTTTTGCAGGTACCTCTACATAATACCCTTGAGCTTATGCGCTACCGCTTGCGCGAAGCAAAGGACTGTCCAATTGATATTGATGGAGTGGACAACCCTTCGCACCAAAAGAAGGATAACTCTGGAGGTGTCGTTGCTCTCCCTTCTCATCCCTTTATGCGGCTCTGTGATGGATGCGGTGTAGAGTATGCTAGCCCAGATGAAATCAGTCTAGATGAAGTAACTCAAGAAAGGAAAATAATACATCGAGACCCTGGCGAGGAAAATGAACTTTACGGCACAAGTTGTCAGAAGAAGCGTAAGCGAGATGACCAGGTTAAAAAGAACATCGAATACATAGAAGAGAGAAAACGGCAACCCCATGACGAGTATCTATGGTGGCGTCTGATAAGTGGCTTACGCAATAAGAACGACTATAACCTGCTTCCAGAAACTGAGCGTCCTCATGATTTTAATATCTTTCGTAATTTCAAAGGTGGCAAAGATTATTTCGGGCTGATCTATGCAGATGCAAATGGTATGGGAAGTAAAATTGAAGCGTGTGAAACGTTGGCTGAACTCAAGCAGTTTGCTACTGATGTAGATGAGGCCATTTATAATGCTGTTTGCTCGGCGATTGCGAAGCATCTGAAAATTGAAGATCATATCAAGCCGAGTAATGAGTTGGTAGATACTCTCAAAAAGCCTCTCTTTCCCTTTGATATACTTCTATTGGGCGGCGATGATGTAATGTTGGTTGTACCTGCCTCATCAGCAATGGATGTTGCACTCACTATTGCTAAGGAATTTTACGCACTGACGGAAGAGCAAGCAGCCAAGAGGAAAGAACAAGCAATCCAGAGACAGATAGGAGAGATCACTGGTGAAAGAGAGAAACTGTATAAACCTCATACTCTTTCCGTCGGCGTTGTCCTCGCACCAATCAAGTATCCCTTTGGTTTGCTACAGGAACTTGTCAGTAGTACGCTGAAATTCGCGAAGATGGAAGGCGCAAAGAAGGCCAAAGCTCACACGACACAACAGAGCGAGTATGGTAACACTCTCATCAACTTTATGGTGGTAACGGGCAGCACGAGTCTCGACTTCAAAAAGGTTTATACAAATTTATCCGACAAAAAAGTGCCAGTGAGCGTTGCTGGACGTTCGCAGCAGGCCGCGTTCTACGCAACATTACGCCCTTATACCCCTGAGCAGCTCAGAACCTTGCTGGATGCTATCCGCGAAGGTAATAAACTGGGCCTGGGGCGTACCAAATTGCACCAGGTGCGTGAGGCGGTTCTCAAAATGAACCTGTCGACGTCGGTGAGTGAAGGATTAGCTGTGCTGAGAAATTGGCGTGTCAGACAGCGCGAGTATGTCGTGAACCATATCTATTCTCTGGGGGGAATCTATCAGATACCTTATAGAGATGAGCAAAATCCTGCCTCTCTCTTTCCCCGTGTGACTTTTCCCTGGTTTGCTGATGGTGAGAAAACGTATCGCACATCTTTACTCGACTTCGTGGAACTCTATGACTTTGTAGCAAGAGAGGAGGGGGACAGTGACGACGAAGGTTGACCGCGTTCAAATAGACTATCTACTGAAATTTGAGGCACCATTCCACTGCGGCACAGGTATTCGTATTGGCCTGATCGATCGCTCAATTGTGCGCGATAGTAACGACTACCTCTATGTGCCAGGCTCTACCTTAAAAGGAGTATTACGTGAACGCTGCGAGCAGCTTGCCCGCTTTTACGAACAAGATGACCAGGTGAAACTCCTTGTTCAAAGTCCTCATGAAGCGAGGGGTGCATTGCAGGGCTTTGGGCAAACAGCCACGATGGTCACGCGTATCTTTGGTTCGCAGACCTATCCAGGGCGGCTTTTCTTTGATGACGCACGACAGTTGCCTGAAGACCTGCTGCAATACGATAGCCCTGAAAAAGGTGGTCTGGGAAAATATAAGGGATTGCAAGCGGACCTCTCTACACAGGTGCGCCTTGACAGGCCAACACGCACAGCAGTAAAAGGGGCGTTGTATACCAGCGAGTTTGGCGTAACTGACACGAGCTTTACCGGCAATATTAAAGGATGGTTGGAGTGTACTGCTGTCGACCATACTAGCCTTGTGAACAAAGAAATACCTGACAATAGCCCTACATATTCTCTCCTATTATTGTTGGCTGGACTGCAGATGATTGAGCGCATCGGCGGCAATAAATCCACGGGAAAAGGGAAATGTTCCTGTGAGATTACGAAGGTGATGTTGAACGGCAGTGAATGCGAAGAAACACAATGGCAATCCTGGTTGGAGCAGCTAGATACACTCGCTTATTATTACTTGTCGTAGGAGGGTGGCAGGCATGAAACAGTACTCTGTCGAACTAAAAGCGACTTCTCCGCTGGCTATACGCTCCGATCACGCGCCTGGAGGAGCAGAGACAGCTAAATATATCAGTGGCACAACACTGGCAGGAAGCCTGGCTGCCGTGCATCGACTTCTCCATGAGAAGAATACGGATGAGTTTGAAGCTCTCTTTCTCAGTAACAAGGTCTCCTATCCTAATCTCTATCCTGCACTGTTTATTGATCCCAGTGTGTACACTTTAGACTTACCCGTCTATCCATTGCCGAAAACAGCGCAGAGTTGCAAACGTTTTTCTGGTTTTCAATATATGACAGAGGATGAGATCAAACGCGGTGAAGAGAAACGCCATGGCGTGCGCGACGAGTTATTTGATTGGGCCTTTTTTAATCTTAGCCGCGAAATGAAAAAGGAATCAACTGCAACGCTCAATATACTAAGGCAGCATAAATTCTGTACTTTTAATATTGGGACAAGTCAAGATGCACCTCAAGACTGCAATGAAAGTATGGATCATTTTAGCGGCTACTATTGCCGCGATGATCATGAACCAGGCGCATTTTTCTCCGCTCAGATCGATGCGCATACCCGCTTACAGACGCATACAGGCATTAATCGTAAATCGGGCACCGTCCATGAAGGTATTTTATATAATCGCCAGGTCTTTGACGATGGAATGCGTTTCTGGGGCACTGTGAAGATCAACGACGATGGTGATGATCGGCTTGTTACTCAATTTGAAGACTTTCTTAAAGATGTGGGAGATACAGGGCTGGTTCGTATAGGAACTGGTAGAACACGAGGATTGGGCAATGTCTTTCTCTCTACTCAACCTATAACTGGTATATCAAATGGGCTGAGCGCCTTCAAAGAACGATTAGTGGTTTTCAATGAAGCACTCAGGAAAGAGGCAGAAAAAAAAGATCTGCAAAATGATCTCAAGCCATTCTACTTTGCCTTGACACTGCATTCGCCGCTGATCCTGTGCGATGATTTGTTGCGTTATCGCAGTACCATTGATAAAGCTCTATTGGAAACACTTACCAGGAAATCTTCAAAAAAGTTTCACTATGTCTATCAGAACACAAGCATACGACGAGTAACGGGATGGAATCAGTTGTGGGGCACACCGAGAACGAATGAGTATGCAATAGAGACTGGATCAGTTTTCTTGTTTGCCTACCTGGACAATCTGGATAATGCACTGGTGGAAGCATTATTTGATCTTGAAGAACAAGGTATAGGTCGGAGGCGAGCTGAAGGCTTTGGGCGCGTGTGTGTGTCCGACCCATTTCATTTGGAGGTAGAGTTGCGATAAATCCTGAAATGAAGATCATTCGCGAGGTCAGCGATCAAGCAGAAAATTGTTACGAAGACGCTGTAAAACTTGGAGATCATGCAGCACATACTCTAAAGGCAGCGCATCGTTCGCAAATGACGAGCCTGGAAACTATCGCTGAAAGCACATTCAAAACCTCGGATGTTTTTGACTATATCAAGAAACAGACGGCACGTTTTCCCTACTGGCGTCAGGGTTTTCCTGAGTACAAAAACCCTGAGTTGGGGTTCGGCGAACATCTCAAGAGTTACCTGGAAAATGACCTGGCGAAGAAACGTGATGTCATCTGTGGAGATAAAAAGTTGGATATCCAGGATATCCAGGAACGGCGGCGTATTCATCTCCTGCTTATGCGTCAGTTTATTCGTCAGATGGTCGTCGAATACGAGTATCAAGTCAGTCTTGGCAGTAAAAAGAGGTAATGATGCTCTCTAAAGAACAGGTATCTGCAATTGGGCTACTGAGTGATACTATACTCTATCCTGAAGCGGTAGCACTCATACGCCAACTGGTGCGAGAAGAGGAATGCGATCCATTGCCCACCAGCCAGGTCACGGGATTGTTGAACGTTGCGGCGTCTGCTACCTATGACCAACTCTATACGTTTGTTGTTCATCAGCGCGACCGCAACTGGCCTGCTTCCAGAAGCGACATCCCAAAATTTTATACCGCCCTTGAGAAATATCTCACTTTGATGCAGAAGAAGCGTCTCAAAGATGAATTTCATTTGCTAACAGATGGTTTGAATACGAAGGCTGCTAAGGAAGAGTCAGACGAATTGATGGCACAACTGGCACGGAATTTTATACAGCACCTGGTAGCGGAGAACGGACTGTTTGTGGCAGCACAAACAGATGCAAGGACACGCGGGAGAGCGAACAGGAGCAGATAGGAGTCGATAAGACCATGGTTGAACAGGTAGTACCTCGCTATGAATTACGAAACCGCTATAAATTCACGGGACGTCTGGTCATGCAGACGGCTCTACATATTGGTGGAGGAAAAGTCACATTAAGCCATAGTGACAGCCCTGTCGTACTCACACCAGAGAATATCCCCTTTATTCCTGGTTCCAGTTTCAAGGGTGCATTACGTAGCACAGTTGAAAAAATCGTTTCCAGTCTTCCTGCTGAAGCAGGACTGTTCTCGTGTGGTTTGATCGAACTCGACGAAGAAGCTGAAAAGGAAGAGCGAAAGCAAAGCAGGAAGGTTTGCTCTACAGCCAGGCAAAAAGCGATTGTCAAAGAGATGCGCGAGAATCCAGGGCAAGCAGCAAATATCCTCAAAAAGGCCATTGCGGACCTCTGTAATACGTGTCAATTGTTTGGTTCGCCCTACGCCGCTTCATGCATTAATGTCAGCGATCTCTACATGCCACTGGAGGAATGGAGCGGCATTATTCAGGTACGCGACGGGGTAGCCATTGACCGCGATAGTGAAAAAGCGAAAGATCGCCTGAAGTATGACTTTGAGGTAGTTCCATCCCATGCCGTTTTCAACCTTGAGATAACCCTGGAGAACGCAACGACCCAGGACTTACAAATTCTCTGTGTGGGTTTAAGCGACTTTGTGCATGGCTTTGGCGCAATCGGTGGCAAACGTTCACGCGGCCTTGGGGCCTGTCGCCTCGAAGGATTGCAGGTTTCCATGCTTGAACTAATAGGTGAAGGCATAAGTGAAAGTGAACGCAACAATCGCCTGAAAAACTATTTGCTTAAGCGAGAATTTTCTTCATCAGAGACAGGTGAGAAATTTCTAGACAGCTATATTAACACCATCTTTTAGGTAGGAAGGGGCAGGCTACTATGTTGAAAAAACTAATCAATGAGGTATACTTTACGTTGCGCATTACGACGACGGGGCCGTTGCTCATAAAATCTGGTTACGCCACTGTCAGTGGCCCGGATATGACGCCCGTTCTCACCTTTCGCAACGGGCAGCAAGAAGCCTTCTTGCCGGGAAGTTCACTAAAGGGTGTCTTTCGCAGCCATATAGAGAAGATTGTGTGTAGCCTGAAACCGCGAGTTGTCTGCTATCCCTTTGAGGGGAATGAAGATAAACAGGCCGACCTGAGCCAGCGACAGCGCGACTACCTGGAATCGTGCGGTGGCATTTTTACAGCGCGTGCTAAGCGCAGTGACGAAGAACGTAAAATGCTTGAAGATAGAACCGACCTGGTCTATGCCGCGTCATGTCCTACCTGCCGACTCTTTGGCTCGACCGGATTTATCGGGCGTGTTGCTATTGGCGATGCCTACCTCGTTTCCAAAGAGATCAAAGAGCAGCGTGACGGTGTTGGTATCGATCGCTTGACCGGTGGCGCCAGCCATGGTGCTAAGTTCGAGCTAGAAGTTGTCAGCACAGGGGTTGTCTTTGAGACGGACATTCATTTGCGCAACTTCGAGATATGGCAGCTTGGTATGCTCTTCGTAGTGATTCAGGATATGGAAGATGAGCTTATCCGCGTCGGTTCGGGGCGTTCGCGTGGCCTGGGCAAGATCACTGCGACAATTAGCGCAGAGGAAAAGCATGGGCGTCCTGGCGGCCTGGTAACAAGTACCATTCGCGGCAACAATGAACCCCCCGATCAATTGTGGGGATTGGGACGCTGGCTCAATGACGGGAGCTACGGAACGCTCAAAGATGATGCTGATATACTCAAGCTTTCACCATCGGTTGAGCAAACAGACTGGGGCATTCGTCGTATTCGCGTCTTTACCGATGCGGACTTGAGTGCACTGCGCAATGCTGCTATCGAAAACTTTATAACGCGTATGCAGCGTTGGGAATCGTACCCATTGCCCGCGGCAGCCAGCGTTCGTTGACGATTGGTTGTTCAACAGAGGAGGATGTCATGCTGATAGCGATGACGGAGAAGATTCTACACGGGCGATGTCTATGATATTGCTGGGCTGATTGCAAACTGCAAATTTCAACTGAAAGAGAAGGTTCTCTTCTTGGCGGAGAAGTCACCTCAGCATGTTGTTGAGAAAGCGGAAGAGCGACTGGAATTGCTACGCTTTACCTATTTTGACGAGAACATACCGTTTGCTGACTATACCTCTGGCCGCATATTTCATCCTGATTTCGAGCTTCGTTGGGAGAAAATAGATGAAAGGGCAGTGCGAGTGGTGTATGTGGGTGAAGAACGCAGTATAGAACCATTGCAAGTGAAAAACGACCTCAAGCTGAAGAAAAACTCGGATATTAAGTATTATTATCTTTTCGGTAAGCGCCTTGAGCCGGAAGAGCTTGAACTGATAGGGAAACCTGCAACTGAGGGAGATTTCGCTGAGGTACGGATTCCACGTCTCCTGCGCTATCCCCCACTCGAAAATGCCAAACGTGTTCATCTCGGTGTTTGTGAGTATGTACAAGAAACAACGGGCAAATTGGAGTTGTTTCGTTTTCAGAGCCTGGAGCCAGCGGATTAGGAGGTAGACAGCATGAATCCATATGATTTTGTGCGTATTGACTGGGAGCGCCCCCCAGATCGTCATCCACCAGTATGGCATCATCGCCTCGTTGGTCAAGGTTCACAGCAGCTTTATGCTGGTTCTCTTGAGGTTGATGTGTTTGCCGAGACGCCCATCTTTATCTCTGATCCGCGCACTGTTCCCCAGGATCCTAAAAGGCCGGCGGAGTCTATTAAGAATAAGCAAGGCGAATATATCATTCCAGGCAGTTCCCTCAAGGGTATGCTGCGTTGCCTAGTGGAGACGCTCGGCAATGGCTGCTTCACGCTCTTTGATGGAGACTACGAGCCAGAACGCAGAGGCAACAGAACGGAGTATAAAGCTCCCTATAAAAGAATGATAGGTGATCAATTCCAGCATTGTTCCATTAACACTAATCTCTGTATCGCCTGTCGTATCTTTGGTATGCTCAGAGAGCGCACCAGCGGTGTATTTCTCGGCAAGGTCAATATTGGAGATGCCACCACCTATGCCGATAAAGTCTATAAATACGAGCCTCCTATCTATACCGCGATTTTAATGGGACCCAAACCCCATCATAGAGATTTTTATCTTGATGAAGCCCAGAGGCATATTGCAGGTCGTAAATATTACTTTCACCACTCACCAGATATAGAACCTATCACCGCCAGCGGTCCTATACGTACCGGTAACGTCACCAATCGCTACATTCAGCCGATTGATCGTGACACTGCGTTCCATTTCCGTGTCGATTTTACCAATCTAGAGGCCGACGAATTTGCTGTCTTGCTTCTTGCCGTCGCGCTAGAGGAAGACATGCGCCACAAAATTGGTGCATGCAAACCATTAGGGCTTGGATCAATCTATCTCACGCCAACTTGCTTGACGCTCGTAGATTATACCACGCGTTACAAGCAAGCTGGACAGGAACGGGGCAAAACAGTATTAAAAGGCGAGGCAATGTGGAATGTCTATAATCAGCATATCGACGAATTCTCGCAAAAACACCTTCTCCAGATCGCTATGGATGATCTCAGACGTATCTGGCGTTGGCCACCCGAACCTGGCGTTGAATACTACTATCCCAGCAAACGCGACTGGTTTGACACCGACGATAGCATAGGCAAACGCATCGCGGATACCAAAAATGTTCCTTGATAAAGAGAGGATAAAGAGAGACTTCTATGGCAAACATCCTGATCGCCTCACTTGGTGAATCCCCTATCGTAGTTACGGCTATGTACGATTTGCTCACAACGGAAGAGAAACAGCGGGAGCTAGGAAAAATAGACAAAGTGGTTGTTTTATATCCCTGGGGAGAAATGGTACAAGAAGGGTATGGTTTAATCAAAACCGAGCTTGAAGGCGTTTGTGAATTAGAACCATTGATGCTGTCATTTGAAGATGCCAATAATGAACAAACATCCTTTTCTTTTTTACAGGCGCTATTTCAACGGCTCTCCACACATCAAAAAGAGGGAGATCATGTCTATCTCTCCCTTGCCGGCGGACGCAAAAGTATGTCTTCTCTCATGGCCTTAGTGGTGCCCCTCTTTACTTGCGTTAAGAAGCTCTATCATGTGCTAGACAAATATGAAGACGACTTCCGCTCAATAGAACAACTCATCCTGGAACTTTCCGAAGAAGAGCGACGAGCAGCTATGCATCCCGAACTGGATCGCCTGGATCTGGTACCCATACCCTTTGGGGAATATCACTTTGTCAGTGATGAATTTCGTTCACGCATGTTTACCATCACGGAAGAAGAGTTAGATGATCTATGGGACGAAGAGCCTGATCAGGCAGATGCTCTAGAGTTTGCACAAAATATAGCCAACTCAGGAAAAGCTCTTGAAGTAGTGATGACAGAACGCGCGGCAACGAGATATAGAAAAGTGTTTGCTCATGATGCGAAGCATAAAAGGTGGCTGGAAAAATGCGTTCGAAAAATGCGCTTTAGCAACAAGCTGCGCCACGGGGTGCATGGGAATTTCTCTATCAAATCCTCGCCTAATGTCTTTCACTTCTATAAATCTATGCGTACCCAGGTACGCCCTTTCTTTCACACTGAGCCAAAAGATATTAACGCTTGCCCTGATCGCGACGTAGAGCGAGTGATTATCTCTGAACTGGAGATTGAGAAAGGGGACGTGTACAAACAAGGTGAAGAGATACTACGCTCACTCAAATTTCCTTTATCGCCTACAATACCTGTCGAGAATATTCTTCCACAAAAAGCCCAGGAGTCTCTTGAAAGCATACTCATCGTCCCTCTCGGCGAAATGCCAATGATAGCCACTCAACTCTACACCTTGCTCAAAAGCGAAGGATGGAACATCCGTGAAGTCGTTCTCGTTTATCCAGAGCTTTCCCGCGACGTCCGTGCCAGTGCTAAAATTGTCATGGATGCCTTTGAACACGAGAACACAGGCGTCACATGCTGGGAGGCACCTGTTCCAAAGCTGAAAGACGTTAATTCCGAGCACGCCTGCCTGGAGTACCAGCAATCATTAGAAGAGACAATCAAGAAATTCGCGAGAAGATTCGCGAGAAGCACTCTGACTGGCAAATTGAGCTTGCCCTCTCAGGCGGCCGTAAGGGTATGGCCGCCCTGGCCATGTTTGTCGCCCAAAAGATGGGCTTACGCTATGTCTACCACACACTCATTAAAGATAAGGAAGTGAGTCGTAAGATAGACCACGGCGATACGAGTGTCTCATCACTAGAAAAATTAAAGGGCAATAAAGAATTGCGCAATAATCGCCTCTTCTTGCGAGAATATGAGGTAAAGGGTGAAGGGCCTTATACAAAATTCGTGCTCTTCAAGGTTCCGGTCTTGCCCGCTGGCAAGTAAAAGTCAGGTTCAAAATCAGGAGCAAAAATATGAGCACCACCCTTGACCATTCCCGTCCCGCCACCGCCTTCCTCAGCTACGCACGTGAGGACGCCGAAGAAGCCAAATACCTGCAACAACAACTCAACGTACGCGGCGTGCGAGCCTGGCGCGATGTCACCGATCTGCCCCTTGGAGGTTCGAACAAAGATGAGATCACCCAAGCTATCGAACAGGAATCTGATGCCTTCGTGATCTACATCACCCGGCAATCCCTCGAATCGCAATTCATCTGGAATATTGAGGTCCCTTCTGCCTTACAGCGTTGGGAACGCGACCGCACATTCAACATTGTACCTATCCTTCATGGCGTCACTTTCAATGAACTGGAGCAACATTGTGCCGATCGTGGCCTTCGCTCCTTGAAAGCCTTTAACGGCGTATCCTTGCCCGAGAGAGCTACTGGCGCGCCTGATGAGGAATTCAACAGGCAACTCAGGCAAATTGCCAGGCGTATCCTGGAGGCAACCCTTGCTTTACGCTTGCGCCGGGTTGGAGCCGATCGCAAGTATGAGCCATGTCTCTATCTTCGAACCTATACGTACGAACCGCCAACCGATAGCCTGGACCTTGATCTTAACTGGACAGGGTTATTTCCAAGTAAGGACGAATTGCCGACGGAGAAAGAGTGGGACGAGATTCTCTTGCCCGCTCTAGTCGATGTAAAAAATGTGCTCAGTGAGAAAATCCCAAGTCGCAGGTTGCATATGTTTGTACAGGCGCACCTGCCAGCAGCCTTTGCGCTTGGCTTCACCATTCCAGCGAGCTCACATTTCACCTTGCTGCTCGAAGGACGCCATGGTACCTGGAGTACGGAGGGTTCAGCCTCAACTCCAGAACCTCTCCATTACTTGACTTATGAGAATAACGGAGATGCCCATGTTGCTGTGATGGAAATTGCTATAGCTACCGATACCGCGTTGGATGTAACAAAGAATCTCCCATTATTGGGCCTCTCTTATAAACATCGCATCCGTTTTGACTTACCAGGTGGCCCAGATTATATCTCCGGAGTGAAAGATGCCTCCCATGCCCTCGCCATGTCTCACCAGGTTGGCCGGGAATTGAGGCGTTTATGTAATAACGAAAGTGTTACGCATATCCATCTCTTCGCTGCTATACCTGCCGCCCTTGCCGTAATGATCGGTCATCAAATGAACGCCCTTGGAGCAATCACCCTTTATCACTTCTTGGAGAAAGACAGAGTCTATGTGCTGGTTTGCACTCTCGGGAGCAACAAGATCGAGAGGAATTGTTTGAGTCACCGTTACCTGATTTACACAGGTATTGTGGGGTACTGAGGTCAATAAGACAACACTCAGATGCAAGTGTTAAGGTGAGTAAGTTACTGTATGCGACCCATTTGGGGAATTATTGTGATTTCCTTGTTTATCATAAACATCAAAACTTATCATCACCTCGCCAGCAGGGACACCAAGCGCATGGAGATCAGCAGTGCAAGAGAAGATATCTTTCTTGAAAGGTTTACGTGACACACACGCGATAACCCACTTACGGGGGTCTGCGCCTTGCCAGTATACGGTAAAGTTGACATGGTCAATTGCTGGTTCACCTTCGTGCGTAGGGTAAGCATACGCGGCAAAATAGATACTCCTTTTGACCGTCTTTCCAATCGGGCTAATCCATCCACCGCCAGGCTTAATTGCTGACGGATGGGCAAGATATATGACGTAAGTGATCACACCACTTGTCACGATAAGAGCAAGTACTATGCCAACGAGAATGAACAGCCTGTTTCTCTTCTCTTTTCGCTGCACAGGAAGAGTCATATCATCAGCAATACGTTGATGCGTCTCCTTGTCCGCCTCATGTGTCTCTGTGTCTGTCTTATCAAAAGACTGGGACAATGGTTCTTCTTCTTCTGTAAATCCTAACTCTTCTGGACTCATCCCAAAAAGGTCACAAAGTTGTTTCCGGTAATACGCGCTGGGAAAAGCTTCTCCACGTTCCCACCGACCAACAGAAAGCGGTGTCGTATCGATGCGATCGGCCACATCTTGTTGCTTCCAATTGTTTCTCGTGCGTGCATTTCTCAGCTTAAGGTTTGGTACTTTCTCTTCCATAACAGCACCTCTCTAGAAACGTTACGTCATTCATATTTGGTATGTAAAACGTTCCTTTCTTCATATTTTGTATGTGTCATCGCACACCAGGAGGGACAAGATATCTCACTGATAGATGGATGATACGTCAATGATACTTCTGATATTCACCTTTTTTCTGCACTATGGCATTATTACCCTTACAGCATACGTAGTAGGAACCATATTCTGAACAGGAGAGATCATTATGGAAAAAGAAAAAGTCGTCTTCTTCCTGGACTATGCGAATATCAACAGAGCTGCCAGGGAGAAAAGATATCGTTTGGACTATCACGACTTGCTCCAGTATGTGGGTGAGGAGCGATTTCTCATCGATGCGCATTGCTACATCCCAATCAATCCGAGGAACGAACATAGGTTGGACAGAGAAATACAGGAACTATGGCGTTCTGGATATATTGTTACTACCAAGGTGGGCACTATCGCCGGTGGAACATACAAATGCAATTTCGATGTTGAAATCACCATGGACATCTTAAAGGTAGTGTACCAGATGAAACCAGACATCATTGTGTTAGCGACCGGTGACTCTGACTTTGTCTCGCTCATCCAGGAAGTAAGGAAATCCGGTGTTCGTGTCGAGGTGGCAGCTTTTGAAGAGACAGCTGGGACAGACATTATGAGCAAGTGTTCGGGTTTTATAGACCTGGCTGTGTACTATGAAGGCTACCTGGCAGCTCAAAATGGTGAACAGGGTGAGGATGGCATAGCAGAACAGTACAGAGACCTCATCCAATCACAACAAAGTGAGCAGGGTGAGGATGGCATAGCAGAACAAGACCACGACCTGATCCAACCACAAGGTAGCAATCTGAAGGAGGATGATGTGAAATTACCTGTAGATCAGGTGGACAAGCAGACACGTGTGCCTGCGCCTGACATCATCGATGAACTGGATTTGTGAGCCTGGGACACCGGTCAAGTCAGCGAACATGCTGCCTGTCACCCCGCTGTCACCCTGAGCGTAGCGAAGGGTCTTGCTCGATGGGCGCAGAGATGCTTCGCTGCGCTCAGCATGACACTGTTAGATAACTAGAAGGAGATTTTACTCATGGCAATCATAAACGGCAGAAGAATTATAGTTCCACCCGCTGGTATTACCGGTCAGAACCTGATACAGCAAGTGAATCCTGGCCCCGGCCGGCGACCAGTCATTCAACAAGGAGTGGCTTTCAGACCTATTCAGCCGGGCTATACGTATAAACCGGCAGAGTTGTTTGATAGACACGGCAATCCAGTAAAGATCACCACTATCCCTGATAGGACAAAGGGCATGGTAACTTACGGGGGAGAGCGAACTTCTCTTTCAAAACAGATCATCACTGAGCAAGTATACGATATAGCAGAGAAGTTGTTTAAGAAAGGCGTATCGTTCGACGAAGAACACGCTGATTGGATGATTGCCAATCAATATGTATTGCCACCCATATGGCATACCGTTGCCAGAACAACCGACCTGTTGATTATCTTTCCTACTGAGTATCCGGAGTTGCCACCTGTCGGTTTCTATCTCAAGGAAGAAATACCACTCTCCGTCAATGGACACCTGTATCAGACTGCCTACCATGATGCATGTAGTGATCCGCTAACGCAGGGATGGAAGTGGTATTGCGTCTATATCAACGCTGGAAGTTGGCAACCTGCTCCGGTAATGCATTCTGGTGATTGGAGAAAAGGTGATAGCCTCTGGACGTATTTTACGCTGATCAGCGAAGTGTTGTCGGGGACAGATGAATGAGCACAAAATCTCGATACCTCATCAAGTTTAAACATGGTGATCTTGCATACTTAAGGGCAAGGCTTCTGGAAGACCTTTCAAGAGAACATTTTGCTGTTCTCCTTGGAAAAACACAGAAGATCGATGGCTACACGATGATCAATGTCATCGATCTTCTTTTCCCTGGGCAATCAGACTACAATCAGCAGAATGTTGCCTTTTTACGGATCAAAAAAGATTTCATCCACAAGTCATTAGTTGAACTTACCAACAGGTACGATGTCGATACCATTATCGATGTCCATACGCATCCGTTTTCTCAGGGGAGAGTCTCGTTCTCGGCAACAGATGATGGAGACGAAAAAACGTTCTTTCGGTTTTTGAAGGAAAAGTTTGAAGGTATCAACTATGCGAGTATTGTTTTCTCTCAAAGACGGTACTCAGCAAGAGTATGGACGTTCAGCAGCGGCTCTATCGCTGCAAGAAGAGCTCTGATAAAAACTCAAACGAGTCCAGAGAACATCGTCAGTTCTGACTTCCATGAGGACACAGATGAGCAATACGAAAAAACGGCTGTTACAGAAGTAGAGGGCTTTTTCAATCGGGGTGCATTAGTGCTTGGGTTGGATGTTATGCGACAAATTATGCATAATCAGGTCATCTCAATCGTTGGCGCCGGTGGTTTGGGCTCAATTGTGGCAGAGCATCTCATCCATATGGGGTTTCATGAGATCAATCTCATAGACCCTGATGTTCTGGAAATGTCGAACCTGAACCGTGTTGTTGGAGCATACTACGAGGATGCTCAACAGAAGCTCTATAAAGTCGATGTGGTCAAGAGACATGTAACAAAAATCAACCCACAAGCTACTGTCCTGGCATGCAAAAGGGATGTCCACGACAAGGAGGTGGAAAGAGTTCTGGCTCTCTCTGATTGGATTATTGTGGCAACCGATAATCATTCAAGTAGATTAAGGACTCAGGAGCTATCAGTAAAGTATTTTGTTCCATTAGTATCTGTTGGGGTAAATATCACCGTGAAAGATAACAACATTGAGGACATGAGTGGAGAGGTTATTACGGCCAGAGTAGGAGACTACTTGTGTTTAAACTGCCTCAAGCGGATCAATCCTATTAAGGTAGCAAGTGAGAGACATCCAGATAAGACTATTCGAGAAGAATTGGTGAAGAGGGGGTATGTGACAGGGAAGGATATAAAAGAGCCTGCGGTAAAGACGCTGAACACGTACGTAGCGACTATGGCAGTAGAGGTGCTGGTCAATCAGTATACCGAGGTGAGAAGGCATGTGCCGGTTCTGGTTTATGAAAACAACACAAGTATGAGGATTTACGAGGATAGGGAGAGTGTGGAGCAAAGGAACAAGCGCTGTTTTCTGTGTAACGTTTGATATGTGCCTTCCCACCGCTTTCAGGGGTAGGTTATTGAGGAGAAGTTTCGCACTCGTAGGGGCGGGAGAGGTGCGGAGTGGAGTGGGGACGCTTGCGTCGCCCATGATGGCAGGCATGAAGCGGCGAGGGAACAGGACGCG
This sequence comes from uncultured Chloroflexia bacterium, assembly GCA_963775585.1. Lineage (GTDB taxonomy): Bacteria > Chloroflexota > Ktedonobacteria > Ktedonobacterales > Ktedonobacteraceae > UBA11361. Next base: position 177,697 of record CAVZJN010000065.1, read on the forward strand.
GGCGACCCAAGGGTCAATACATCTCACTTAAGGACAAAAGGGGGAAAAACAAGACAAGAAAGCTCCCGATCTGGCATACTACCAGAAAGGAAAAAGAAAAACCCAAGGAGCTTTCGATGTACAGATTACGCGAAATGGATGTCGATGACAAGGTGTGTGAACAGGTGAGCATGACGATGTTGAGTGAGGTGTACCCCAAGGAAGTGATCGAGCGATGTGTGCAGCAGAGTGAGCCCTGGTCCACCAAAGTGCGGCGCGTGCGACTGAGCACGGCCTTGAGCCTGGTCTTGTTTGTGATCGCGATGGCGCTGTGGAGTCGTCGGAACCAATGCCAGGTGTGGCAAAGCTTGGTGGGCAAGCTCAGCGATCTGCATCCGGCTGAGCCAAAGAGCACGATCAGTGATGCGGGACTGAGTGGACGCCGCAAGGCACTGGGGAGCCAGTGCGTGCAGGCGCTGATGCGCGAGTGCTGTCAGGTGATGGCCCAGCCGTCTACCATGCCCAGCGCCTTCTTTGGTCGCTATCGGCTCATGGCCATTGATGGCACGGTCTTCAACACCGCTGATACCAAAGCCAACGCGCTGGCCTTTGGTCGCAGCAGCAATCAATACGGGCCAGGCGCCTATCCGCAGGTGCGCTGTGTGCTCTTGGCCGAGTGTGGCAGCCATGCGGTGGTCGGGCTGGAGATCGGCCGCTACGATGTCTCGGAAGTGCATGGAGCGCACCGTTTGCTGGAACAGGTGGGACCCAATATGCTGGTGCTGGTGGACGCAGGCATCACCTCGGGAGGGTTTCTCGAGCACGCCCGTGAGCGAGGGGCTCATGTTCTGGGCGCCTTGGAAGCTGGGGCGTGGGAACATCTCAGCCCTCAACGTCGGCTGGCTGATGGTTCAGTGCTGGCATGGGTGGGCCCAACGCGTCCAGGGGATGCGAAGTATCCCGTGCGGGGTGGGATGTGGGTGCGCATCATCTCCTACCGGCTGACCGATGAGCGCGTGGGAGAAGTGGGCAAAGTGTATCGCCTGGTGACGACCCTGCTCAATCCGCGGGTAGCCCCGGCGCTGGAGCTGATCGCCCTGTATCATGAGCGCTGGGAAGTCGAGCTGGTGATCGACGAGATCAAAACGCACGAGCGAGCCCAACGCAAGGTCCTGCGTTCCAAGACCCCTGAAGGGGTACGCCAGGAGCTCTACGGGATCTATTTAGCCCATTACGCCGTGCGCGTTCTGCTGGCGCACGCGGCGGTGGAGGCAGAGTTGGACCCTGATCGCCTCAGTTTTACCGAAGGCCTCTTTGAACTGACCGAGATGATCGATCTGGCCCTCACGTTGGAGCCAGAGGAGGCAACCGAGCGACTGCTCACGCGCTTGCGGCACAAGATGGCACAGCACGTTTTGCCAGCACGTCGCTTGCGCATCAACCGCCGTGAGGTCAAGCAGATCTACAACAAATACAAACCCAAGAAGCGCCAGCTGCCTCCACCTGAGCCCTTTGGTCCTGAGGATCAGTTTCTCGATTTTGTCGACCTGCTTGATCCTCTCGCCTCTGAGCTTTCTGTGGGAGGTCCTTAAGTGAGATGTATTGGACCCAAGGGCCCCCACCCCTCATCCCTGCCACCCCCGCCCCTACGAGACGAGCCCGCTTCCCTGCTCGTTTCATAAAATACCTACCCGTGAAAGCCTTCCTTCCGTGGGCCAATATGCATTGAAAGTGAGCCAGGCACGTCAGATGAAGGATAAGAAAGCGCTTGGAACCCAGCGTCCACGACAGACGCCTAACCCTGCGAACCAGGCCCGCAACAGCTTGCCCTGGAACTCATTGGAGCAGCAGGTGGTGCGCATGCAAAAGCAGATCTCTCAAGCCTGTCAGCGCGGTGATAAACAGGCAGTTCACGACTTGCAACAGCGGTTGATGGAATCGGAAGCGGCCCGGCTGCTGGCAGTTCGCCGGGTAACCGAGGAGAACCAGGGCAAGCATACCGCGGGAGTCGATGGCGTCAAATCCCTCACTTCCCAGGAACGCCTGACGATGGCATCCATCATTCACCCCAACCACTGGAAGCACCAGCCTCCTATGCCGGTTCGGCGTGTGTGGGTTCCCAAGCCAGGAACAGCAGAACGGCGTCCGCTCGCCATCCTGCCGATGATCGACCGCTGTAAGCAGGCGCTCGTGAAACTGGCGCTCGAACCGGAATGGGAGGTGAGATTTGAACCGCATAGTTACGGCTTTCGTCCCGGTCGGAGCACACATGATGCGATAGCAGCCATTCTGGTAGCGATTGAATGTCATCCCACCTTTGTGTTCGACGCCGATATTGAAGAAGCGTTCGATCATATCAACCAGGCAGTGATCCTGGATAAGCTGCAGACCTTTTCCGCACTCAGGCAAGCCATCAACGCCTGGCTCACTGCGGGGGTGATGGATGGCAACACCTACTTCTCCAGCGAAACAGGGATAGCCCAGGGAGGTGTGCTCTCGCCTCTGCTCATGAATGTCGCACTGCATGGAATGGAAGCGGTGGTCACAGAAGGCTTTGCCAACGGTCATGCCAGGGAACAGCCGCTGCTGGTGCGCTTTGCGGATGATTTCGTGATTGTGCACGCTGATCTCAAAGAACTGCAACAGACAGTAAGGCGCGTCAAGCACTGGTTAGCAAGGATGGGATTACATCTCCATGCTGACAAAACACGCTTCACGCATACTCTGACGCCCTATCAAGGACAGGTAGGCTTTGATTTCCTGGGTTTCGGTATTCGCCAGGAGTCGGTAGAAAAAATCCCCACGGGTAAGAATGGACAGGAGCACTCGCCGAGGGTCAAGACCATCATCACCCCCAGCCAGGAAGTGAGCAAGCGCCACCTGGCTACCATTGATCAAAGGTTGCAGCAGTTGCAAACAGCTCCACAAGCGCGGGTCATCGCAGAGCTCAATCCGCTGATCGTGGGATGGGCAGCCTACTACAACGGAGTCGTCGAAGCCTCAACCATGAGCCGATATGATGACCTGGTGGAGCAGCGGCTCATCAACTGGGCGAGCAAGCGCCATCCTGGCAAAGCACGCGACTGGCTGCTGACCCGCTACTGGCATCGCGCCGGGAACCACAGGAGAATCTTTGCTACCTCCGATGGTGTCCAGTTGCGTACATACCGGCAAATGAGCATCCTGAGTGGATAGGCCCCAACAGGCTTCCAGGGCGGGGCAAGCCCGGCCCCTACTGGGCGTTGCGTTCGTGCATAGTAGGGGCCGGGCTTGCCCCGCCCTGGAGAAAGGAAACTGATTATGTTGAACGAATCAGCGGGGGAGATGCTACCCATCTCCTCTCTCAATGCGCTGGAGTATTGTCCACGGAAGTTCTACTACCAGTTCGTGCAGGGGGAGATGCTGGTCAACGAATTTGTGCTGGAAGGGACGCTGGCCCACCAGCGCGTCCACCAGGCCGGGACTCACACGACGGTAGAAGGGGAGATGCAGACCACGCGCCTGTACCTCTACAGCGAAGCACTGCACCTGACCGGCTTTGCCGATGTGATCGAGGAGAGAGCAGGTGTGTTTTTTCCGGTGGAGTACAAGCGTGGACACCAGGGCCAGTGGCTCAACGACCATATCCAGCTCTGCGCACAGGCACTGTGCCTGGAAGAGCGACAGCCGGGCAAACCGCTCATTCCGCATGGCTACATCTTCTATATTGGTTCGCGACGACGAACCCAGGTGAAATTTACCACAGAGCTACGAGATAAGACACGGGCTACTATCGCCCAGGCATTGAAAGTAGCGGCCCTTGAGACCCCGCCGCTGCCGCTCGCTGGCAACATGGCCGCGCGATGTCCCAATTGTAGCCTGTTGCCCCTGTGCCTGCCGGAGGAAGTACGACTTCTTCGCTCGAAGAAGGGAAAGTAATAAGGAGAATGTTCATGCCAACGCTTTACCTGACTGAAGACTATGCCCTGGTGCGCCGTGATGGCGAAGACTCCCTGCTGGTGCAAATTCCCGAAAAGCAGGGGAAAAATGGGGCAGTACTCTCGCCTGCTCGCAAAGAACGTATCCCGCTGGTCAAGATCGATGAGGTGGTGGTGCTGGGCGAGGTGACGCTCACCGCCTCGGCTGTGCACCTGCTGCTAGAGCGGGATGTCGAGATCACCTTTTTGAGCCATTTTGGACAGTTCAAAGGGCGCCTGTCACCGCCCTTTTCGAAGAATGCGGTCTTGCGCATAGCGCAGTACCGGGCACATCAAGATATGACTAAACGCTGTGAGCTGGCGCGGCGCTTCGTGATCGGCAAACTCTCAAATCAGCGCCAGCGGTTACAACGCTTCAACCGCACGCACCGGGATGCTGAGGTAAGTCAGGCGATCAAGCAGCTGACTGACCTGATCGGCGGTCTGGTAACCCTCCCAGTGGATCGATCACCTGGGATGAAGCCGTTAGCCAGTGGGGATCATCGTGTTGCAGGCACAGCTCTGGAAACCATCCTTGGCATGGAAGGGGCAGGCAGTGCTGCCTACTTTCGCTGCTTTGGCAAGCTCCTGAGTGACCCCAGGCAGTGGCCTTTCCCCGGGCGTGTGAAGCGTCCCCCGACTGATCCGGTGAACTCCTTGCTGAGTTTTGGGTATTCCTTGCTGACCAACAAGGTTGCGAGTGCGGTACAATTGGTGGGCTTCGACCACTTTGTCGGGTACCTGCACAGTTCTTTCTATGGTCGTCCCGCCTTAGCTTTGGATCTCATGGAAGAATTTCGACCGGTCATTGTCAATTCAGTCGTGTTGACGCTCCTCAACAACCGCATGGTGACACCGGACGACTTTGTGATCGAGTTGGGAGCCTATCGCCTCAAGGATGAACAGCGCAAGGTGTTTTTTACCAAATTTGAAGAGCGGCTCAATGAAGAGGTGAGCCATCCCATCTTTGGCTACAACGCGACCTACCGGCGTTGTATCGAGTTGCAAGGACGGCTTCTGGCAAAGTGTGTCACTGGCGAAATTGAGGAGTATCCTCCTTTTCTCGTTCATTGATGAGGAAGCAATGAAAACCAAAGCCAGGATCAAGAGTAGCAGCTTGATCACCTGTTACGTGATTGCTTACGATATTCCCGATGACAAGAGACGCACCAAAATCCACAAAGTGCTGTTAGGTTTTGGAAAGTGGACGCAATACTCGCTCTTCGAATGTTTCCTGAGTCGGAAAGACCTCATCCTGTTACAAGCAAAGCTCACCGAACACCTGGTGGCCAGAGAGGACAGCGTGCGGTTTTATCCCCTGTGTGCCAGTTGTGTGAGCAAGGTAGAGACAGTGGGCGGGCCATTGCCCGCCGACGATCACCTGTTCATCGTCTAAGCAGAGCAATTGAGCGCGAGGCGCAGTGATGAAGTTGCTGAGCGTGGCCTCGCGCCTGGCTCTGGAAGCCGTTGGAAAGCAAAAGTCTCTCACATGAAGGCGTTTTTGGACGGAAAAAATCTCCCAAAAAGAGCCTCGCGCAAAGTATTGCATAAAGTGGCTTCTCATGCTATACTATGAGGGCAGCAGGCTAAATGGCCTGTGGAGCCCGTTCGGGATTGAAACACTCAAACCAAGTGACAGTATCTGCGATGAACATCTGAGGCTAAATGGCCTGTGGAGCCCGTTCGGGATTGAAACATTCCCATCAGTTCGATCCGTCCTGAATAATGTTTGGGGCTAAATGGCCTGTGGAGCCCGTTCGGGATTGAAACTGCCAGGCTGGTGCTGAAAGACCGGCAAAATATATTAAGGCTAAATGGCCTGTGGAGCCCGTTCGGGATTGAAACACGATATGGACTAGTAAAGTCAGAAAGAACTGCAGAAAGGCTAAATGGCCTGTGGAGCCCGTTCGGGATTGAAACACAACAGAGACTTGAATTTACCATGCCACATTTCTGTGGCTAAATGGCCTGTGGAGCCCGTTCGAGGGTCGGAACTATTTTATTTGTAGAAGTCTAGCATTGATGGATTTCGCCTTTACTAGAGCGCGTACATTAATAATGAGATAGATCAAGGTATTGAGGTGGGCCACTGAGCGCCCATTGCGCACTTTAGGACGTTCAATACCCAGAGCTTGGGCTTGACTATTGATACGCTCAGCCGCGGTGCGCTGGTTATAGATCCCGTGGTAAAGCGGCCCGTCGCGATCCAAGGTCACGCGCATCTGCCCTCCCAGTTCCCAGTTGACATCTTTGACACAGCCACAGCCTTTGGCAAATTGCGCATGATCGCACGTCTCTGCGGTGACGTGAGGAAAGAGCAGGGGACAGCGGAAGCGCTGGGCGCGATAGCCATTGGTGTGCTGGAACTGCAAGGTAGGATGCATGGGCAAGCCTTTGGGACACCTGGGCGTGCCATCGGCATCGCGGGAAAACGTGGGATGAGCATGCTGATTGAGCGGAATGGCTCCAATGCCGCTATGCAGCGCGGCGCACTGATAGACGTACCAGGCATCGAAGGCAGCATCGGCGGTGATGTTGGGAGGATAGGCATCCAAGGCCAGCACGCTGTGGCGGTACAAGGGGCGGAAGTAGGTGACATCGCCTTCATTGAAAGGTTGGGTGAAATCCGCCACCACCACATCGCCATACACGGGATCGGTGCAGGCGGCGACCCCGGTGCCATAGCCGAAGAGGCTGACCTTTTTTTCTTTCGTGCTGCCGTCGGGCTGCACCTGATTGCTGCTCTTTTTGACGCCGAGGCGGCAATCAGGGTCGCCTTGAGGGATGTGGGTGACATCAAAGCGACCTTTGACATAGACGTTGGGGTTGTTCTCGCGCACCCAGGCGAAAATGTGCTTCACATCGAAGGCCACCGTTTCGCCCAGACCGGGGATTTCCTGCTGGAGGGCGTGCACGCTCTGCACGAAGAGATCGTGGAGGAGGCCAGGATCGAGTCGATGTAATTGCTCACACAACCAGCGAGCCGTGGGCACCGTCGCCTCCACATCGAAGCCGTAGGGCGAGCTGCGTGCGGCCTGACTCTCGGTGAGAGGGCGGAACCCGAGCTCAAGCACGAGCCAGGGGTGCTGCACCAGAAAGGTGCGCAACTGCGTGCGGTAGGGTTTGCCTTCGCACAGGCCGACGAGGAACGCTTTGATGTAGGCGCTCCTGGGATGGGGACGCGGGCCGCGTTGGTGGCGCGTCGCGTCCTGCTGATCGATCTCGTTCCAATCGAGGAGGGCAAAGAAGGCGCGATAGTGCTGCACCACGGGGTCGGCTTCGCGCAGGCAGGTCAGCGTATACTGGTCAAGGGAAAGCGGTTCTGTTATCATAGGGGCAAGCTCCTTGTCTTCAGAGTCGAGTGAATAGTTGATAAAAATACTCTGTCTCAGGAGCTTTCCTTCTGTCAAGTCCAGACGTTTTGCCTGTTATTCACGTTCTCTCGCTTCTCCTGGTTTTGCCGGTATTAATTGTTCCGACCCTCCCGTTCGGGATTGAAACTTGAGATCGTGAATCCCTGTCCATGACAGATATGACACGGCTAAATGGCCTGTGGAGCCCGTTCGGGATTGAAACCAACTAACATTATACTAATGCCGTACGGGCGTCTTAGGCTAAATGGCCTGTGGAGCCCGTTCGGGATTGAAACAATCAAATCGCTTAAGGATAACCGACTCCAATTTCGGGCTAAATGGCCTGTGGAGCCCGTTCGGGATTGAAACCTAGCAAGGGCGACGCTGACCGGAGGTTCGTTTACAAGGCTAAATGGCCTGTGGAGCCCGTTCGGGATTGAAACAACAAATTGCAGGATTTTTGGGAGAAAAAATATAATGGCTAAATGGCCTGTGGAGCCCGTTCGGGATTGAAACATAGGAAAAATTTTCCTGAACACCGTTGTATTCAGGGCTAAATGGCCTGTGGAGCCCGTTCGGGATTGAAACGTCAGGCCTTCGTAGCCCGGACAGAACGATATACTGGCTAAATGGCCTGTGGAGCCCGTTCGGGATTGAAACGTTTCTATGCCTACAAATCGCGAACTTAGTCAGTTTAGGCTAAATGGCCTGTGGAGCCCGTTCGGGATTGAAACGTTTCAAGGATGGTGTTGACTCGTACCCACTCATAAAGGCTAAATGGCCTGTGGAGCCCGTTCGGGATTGAAACAAATTATTGAAGCGCATATTGAAGCGGCTCAGGCTCGTGGCTAAATGGCCTGTGGAGCCCGTTCGGGATTGAAACTCAGAAGATTTTGGAAAGCAGATTTTGGGTCTGCTTTCCGGCTAAATGGCCTGTGGAGCCCGTTCGGGATTGAAACAGTAGTTCAGATAGGTCCTTGTCTTCAAGTTTCCCAGTGGCTAAATGGCCTGTGGAGCCCGTTCGGGATTGAAACGAAGAAACGGAAGCAACCATGACAAATGCAATTCCTACGGCTAAATGGCCTGTGGAGCCCGTTCGGGATTGAAACACTACTTGATGACTAGGCTGCCGACGAACCACATGCCCGGCTAAATGGCCTGTGGAGCCCGTTTGGGATTGAAACCTTTAAAAACGGAGGATAGTAGGGGGCGGTTTGAGTGGCTAAATGGCCTGTGGAGCCCGTTCGGGATTGAAACAAGCAGAGCGGTTAGACAAGAGTCACATCAATAAAAGGCTAAATGGCCTGTGGAGCCCGTTCGGGATTGAAACAATCATCGGGTTGTCGGTATCCTTTGGCTCAGACAGGGCTAAATGGCCTGTGGAGCCCGTTCGGGATTGAAACGTGGCACGGTGCGCAGTTCTCTGGCTATTTTGATTGGCTAAATGGCCTGTGGAGCCCGTTCGGGATTGAAACTTCGTCAGGAGCAGGTTCGCAAGAAAAGACGGGCTCATCGGCTAAATGGCCTGTGGAGCCCGTTCGGGATTGAAACCATGCAGGTATGCACTTTAGCGGACTTAATTTCCACCGGCTAAATGGCCTGTGGAGCCCGTTCGGGATTGAAACTATTAGTTATTATTGTTCCCAGTAGCAAGGAATTCTCAGGCTAAATGGCCTGTGGAGCCCGTTCGGGATTGAAACTTCGAAATGCTCAAAGTAGTCTTGCTGCGGTCTAGGGCTAAATGGCCTGTGGAGCCCGTTCGGGATTGAAACTCTCCGACCGTAAACGTTCCGCTGAAATTCACGTTGGCTAAATGGCCTGTGGAGCCCGTTCGGGATTGAAACAAACAGAATCCGTATCTCTAATCGCTAGCTTTTCCAGGGCTAAATGGCCTGTGGAGCCCGTTCGGGATTGAAACGCTTTGCCGCAGTAGAGAAACGATGTTTCAATTTTTGGGGCTAAATGGCCTGTGGAGCCCGTTCGGGATTGAAACTTTTCCCGGTGGCGGATACAGGAAGTTCTTTCCATGGCTAAATGGCCTGTGGAGCCCGTTCGGGATTGAAACTCATCTCCAGGTACATTTCTAGGCGTAGACTCTACAGGCTAAATGGCCTGTGGAGCCCGTTCGGGATTGAAACCCCGGAAAGAACCAAGGATTTTTACAAGAGACCAAAGGCTAAATGGCCTGTGGAGCCCGTTCGGGATTGAAACTGCGACTCTTGTTGCTCTTGCTGAGCAGGTTCAGCGGCTAAATGGCCTGTGGAGCCCGTTCGGGATTGAAACTATAGGAAGACTCCTTGTCCAGTAACGGAATTTCTCGGCTAAATGGCCTGTGGAGCCCGTTCGGGATTGAAACGCAGCCTGGTCACGGGAAACCAGAATAAAGTACCAAGGCTAAATGGCCTGTGGAGCCCGTTCGGGATTGAAACCAAAGAAGGCAAAACTCTAGTTGAGTTACCTCTTACTGGCTAAATGGCCTGTGGAGCCCGTTCGGGATTGAAACTGCACTCACTGGCTTTGATACTTTTTGGGTTCCAGAGGCTAAATGGCCTGTGGAGCCCGTTCGAGGGTCGCAAGTAATTCATATGTTGAATTCGATATGCAAAAGAATAAATTGCCAAACGATGTAGCAGAGACAGATTATCGAATAAAGAGGCTTGGATCACGAAAATGAAAGATGCTCTTGAGAAATTTTCTCAACTTTCTGAAGGAAAACAAGGAGCTTTGTTCTGAAGTCTTGAACTGAAAAGGTTTTTTGTCGATAAAAAGTTGTTTCTTGTACTTAAAGATGAAATATTTGTCTAGTTATGAATTACTTGCGACCCTCCCGTTCGGGATTGAAACCTTGGTATCTCTTCGGGTGTGGTGACCTTACTGTTTGGCTAAATGGCCTGTGGAGCCCGTTCGGGATTGAAACTGACGCAAGACCCGGCTTACAATATAGAATAATATTCGGCTAAATGGCCTGTGGAGCCCGTTCGGGATTGAAACATACCGATATAAGGCATATTAGCTAAATCTTTTAAGGGCTAAATGGCCTGTGGAGCCCGTTCGGGATTGAAACTCAAGAGCTTGCATTATTGCCTCCTTTGAAGCATAGGGCTAAATGGCCTGTGGAGCCCGTTCGGGATTGAAACTTTTGTACGCCTTTAGAAAGAATTCGTGCTGACATGGGCTAAATGGCCTGTGGAGCCCGTTCGGGATTGAAACGATCAACTGACTGAGGCGGAGTATCCCGCGTGCACGGGCTAAATGGCCTGTGGAGCCCGTTCGGGATTGAAACTACATCATGACGATGTCTACCAACAGAAGTCCAAAAGGCTAAATGGCCTGTGGAGCCCGTTCGAGGGTCGCAAGTAATTCATATGTTGAATTCGATATGCAAAAGAATAAATTGCCAAACGATGTAGCAGAGACAGATTATCGAATAAAGAGGCTTGGATCACGAAAATGAAAGATGCTCTTGAGAAATTTTCTCAACTTTCTGAAGGAAAACAAGGAGCTTTGTTCTGAAGTCTTGAACTGAAAAGGTTTTTTGTCGATAAAAAGTTGTTCCCTGTACTTAAAGATGAAATATTTGTCTAGTTATGAATTACTTGCGACCCTCCCGTTCGGGATTGAAACTCTTCCACGACGAAATGAACCAGAACGCTGCCCTCGGGCTAAATGGCCTGTGGAGCCCGTTCGGGATTGAAACTGAGAATATTGCTTCGGTGTCGGTCAGACTTATCAGCGGCTAAATGGCCTGTGGAGCCCGTTCGGGATTGAAACTGGTGATAATGACTATCACACATCAGTTGAATGCCGGGGCTAAATGGCCTGTGGAGCCCGTTCGGGATTGAAACTCCGAACTTTTTCTTGTTCTTAACCCGTTCCGCTTCTACGGCTAAATGGCCTGTGGAGCCCGTTCGGGATTGAAACCGCGATTATGGCTGTCGCTAAGATCAGCAACCATGCCATGGCTAAATGGCCTGTGGAGCCCGTTCGGGATTGAAACACGGTTGTAACGCTAGGCCAATCATGTCCAGCTACCGGGGCTAAATGGCCTGTGGAGCCCGTTCGGGATTGAAACATGCGTATTGCCGAAGATCGCCGGGGCTTTCTCGTCGGGCTAAATGGCCTGTGGAGCCCGTTCGGGATTGAAACTTGCATTTCCCTATCTGTGTGAGACAACCAGTCGATCGGCTAAATGGCCTGTGGAGCCCGTTCGGGATTGAAACTGTAATATATAGCTACATGGATTCTCGGAGCGCCAGGGCTAAATGGCCTGTGGAGCCCGTTCGGGATTGAAACCAGTGACAAAACCTGAGAATAACCAACCGAGTCTCAGGGCTAAATGGCCTGTGGAGCCCGTTCGGGATTGAAACTGAAATTGATCTTAGTGTGCGCGATTTTGTTCGCAGGCTACTGATCTCTGCACAGGTAGGTAAACTTTTTGGCTTTATATTCAGCTTCCAAGGCTGATGAAATAACGTAGAAGGTTTAGCAACTTATGTAGAGATCAGTAAATGGCCTGTGGAGCCCGTTCGGGATTGAAACAGTCATGACTGAAGATATCTCGACCTGAGATATCTTGGCTAAATGGCCTGTGGAGCCCGTTCGGGATTGAAACTTTATAATCGACTAATCATTGGGTTTTCAGACTTTGGGCTAAATGGCCTGTGGAGCCCGTTCGGGATTGAAACTTTCCACTGCGAACGCATCAAACAACTCTGGAGTCATCGGCTAAATGGCCTGTGGAGCCCGTTCGGGATTGAAACAAGCTGCCCCACTACAGTGGCACTTCGCGGAAGGGAGGAGGAAGCAAGCCCATCCGGAAGCTTCAAAAACCCCCAGCAGTTAGGTCAGATGAGCGTGCAACGTGGCTGCTGCGTGCTCTAAGACCGCAATGGTGAGCTCCTGAGTCGGACCCAGGCGCAGATTGTAGCTGTGATTGCGGATGTGCCGATGCGCCCGCCAGGCCCCGTTGGGCACGCGCAGCACCTCATGATGGGCGGTGAAGCGGCCCTGCCTGCCAATGAAGCGAAAGGCAGACTGCGTGGCGAGCCAGGCAAACCACTCGGGGCTCTCTGGGGTCAAGGCAAGCAGCCCCTGCTTGGGACAGACCACCACATACTGGCCATCGTGGCTCGCCTCGACCAGCGGAATGACATGCGCTGGCTTTTTGGGCGGCGTGGGCTTGGCAGCGAGGGCAGGAGGCGAGCTGGGGGCCGAGGGTGCCGATGTGGGTGGCCGCTTGGCTGCTGGAGCCTGGGAGAGCGCCGGAGCCGGGAGGGCTGGTGGGTGAGCGAGCTGCGGCACCAAGTGGATGAGGTCGGCCAACTGCTGTTGGAGAGCGGTGAGCTGGGCTTGCATGACAGCCAGCTGCTCAGGCAGGGTGAGCAGTGTCGCGGGCAGGGGTGCGGGAGCGCCGAGCGCAGGCAGTGGGTGTTCCTGCTCAGGCAGCGCCGGAAGCGAGCGATGATGCAGGCAGGCGAGCTGGCGCAGGTGGTCCTCGCTCAGGCCAGTTTTGCGCCCATCGGTGGGATGGCGTTGGACCGGCAGGTGCGCTTGCAGCAGCCAACGACGCAAGGTTTTGGGATCGATGCCCAGGTGCCGACAACTGTCGGCCAATGACAGAAAGGTCATGGAGTGACTCCTTTCACTTCACGAGAGACGTGTGACACGACACGAACGACCAGCCACCCAGCCCGTTGCTGGGGGCGGTCCCAGGAAGAGTCCAGGGAGATGTCCTCGGAGAGGAGCGAGCTAGGCGCAGGCCCGTTTGGCCCGACGGCGGCGATGGTAGTAGCCGGCCCAATACTGGTGGGCGCGTCGCCACCACGACCAGTGCCAGATGAGGGGAGCGGAGGTGGGAGCGGGCCAACAGAGGCGAGCGAGCAGGTGATGGGCTTCGCAGGGGGTTAAGGGGATGAGCGGGCACGTCAGGGGAGGTGGCAGCTCAGGCGGTGAGGCGACGTGGGAGCCTGTCGGGGAAGTGGCGGCGAGGAGTGAAGAAGCAGGTGGAGGTGGCGGCTCTGGTGTCGGGGCAGCAGCAGCAGGAGCGTTAGCGTGCACACAGAGGGCGACGAGGAAGGCAGCAGCCAGCAGGACGAGGGTGAGGTGGCGATACCAGCCGAGATAGCTGCGGACTTCATACTGATCGAGTCCCAGGTCTTTGGTGACTTCCAGATCCTCTTCGATATGCCAGCGAGCGCCGATGGCCTGCACGATGAGGGAGAGCGGCGTGTCAGGGGGCGCCCAGACCAGGTAATAGGTCATCTCAGTAGGATCATCCAGGCAGCGCCGAAAGACGAGGAAGTGGCGAGCATCGACGGTGCCTTGGTGCAGGAGGGGCAAGATGGCCCAATCAAAGAGGCGCTCGCCCTTGGTGCCTTGGCTCTGCGAGAGGCGCTGCCAGTCGGCAGGGCGCAGGGCACGCGCAGGGAGGCTGCCCACATCAGCCAGCAAGGGACCGGCTGGGGTCTGGACACACACGACTTCGGTGGAAGGCACCGCCAGCGCGTAGGCGTCGCCTTGCTCCTCCAAGAAGGCGCGCAGCTGGGGGCAGTGACCATAGACGGTATCGGCCACGACCCAGTGGATGGGGAGGTGAGCCTCGTGAGCGCGCTGCACCATACGTTGGGCCAGTTCGGGTTTGGTGGCAAAGCAGACGGTGTTGGGGATATGGGCAGCCTGCCGGCGTGGCAGATCGCCGCACCACTCCTTGGGCAGGTACAATTCGCGGTCGATCAGGGCATGGCCGCGAGCGGTGACGTAGGAGAGGAAGACGCCGACCTGGCAATTTTCCACGCGTCCGCTCACGCCACAATATTGCGGTGCGACGCCAGCGGAGTGGCGACCGCGTTTGGGAAAGCCGCTTTCATCCAGGACCAGGACGGGGAAGAGCGCCTCGGAGTCAGCGGGGGTGGGTCCGACGAGAGGCGGGAGCAAGGTCTGGACGAGGAAGCGGCGCAGTTCGTCGCGCACGCCATCGTGGTCCCAGACGGCACGCGAGAGCAAGCGCTGCATGCCATAGGGATGAAGTTGGCGCGCGTGTTCAGCGATTTGCCAGCCATTTTTGCGAGGAATCTCGCTGAGGATGGCCTGCAAGTAGAGCAAGGCATGGCGGCGTGGTTCGGGACGGGCGAAGTAAGAGGCGACGCGTTGATGGAGCTGGCGCAAGGCGAGCGGCCAGGTGCTGATCTCAGCCAGGGTGGGGCCAACTTGCGCAGGTGTGCTATCATAAGAGTGCTTCATGCGGTTCTCGTTTCTGATGGACAGGTGAAAGAAGAAAGTTTTGGTGCTTCTAGCATGTCACCTCGGCACGAGAAGTGCACGAAGTCGGTGCGGAGCGCGGGAAGATTCCCTGGAATTTGCCGGTGCTGGTGCAAGGCAAGCGCGAGACAGCGAACGGGGGGAGAGATCGCGGGAAGATTCCCTGGAATCTGCCTCCCTTGCAAAGTGCCACTGTAGTGTGCCCTGATCACTCGCGATTACCACCGGGAGGGCTAAATGGCCTGTGGAGCCCGTTCGGGATTGAAACTAACTTGTCGCTCAAACCGGGCAGCAAAAAGTTCAGTAGGCTAAATGGCCTGTGGAGCCCGTTCGGGATTGAAACCTGGACCAAAGGAGGTCAGTAATGACATCAAGAGTTGGCTAAATGGCCTGTGGAGCCCGTTCGGGATTGAAACTCAGAGACATCATCTGCGCTTGTTTGCAATTGTACACATGGGCTAAATGGCCTGTGGAGCCCGTTCGGGATTGAAACTTCAGTACGAAAGGGTACATAATGCGCAACAAAAACGGCTAAATGGCCTGTGGAGCCCGTTCGGGATTGAAACATCACAGTGGGCAGCTTGACGTTCAAAACTTCAATAGAGGCTAAATGGCCTGTGGAGCCCGTTCGGGATTGAAACTCAGTAGCATGCAGGATTTCAGCGAAGTTATCTACTGGGCTAAATGGCCTGTGGAGCCCGTTCGGGATTGAAACCCTGAAATTCACTTGCCAGTCTGTATGAAGTACGAAGGCTAAATGGCCTGTGGAGCCCGTTCGGGATTGAAACAATATGGGATGATCTCTGCACCGTTGCAAGGTTAACCGGCTAAATGGCCTGTGGAGCCCGTTCGAGGGTCGCAAGTAATTCATATATTGAATTCGAGATACAAAAGAATAAATTGCCAAACGAAATAGCAGAGACAAATTATCGAATAAAGAGGCTTGGAAAAAGAAAATGAAAGATGCTTTTGAGAAATTTTCTCAACTTTCTGAAAGAAAACAAGGGCTTTGTTCAGAAGTCTTGAATTGAAAAGGGGTTTTGTCGATAAAAAGTTGTTCCTTTCCTTTCCGTTCGCACTCCCTCATCGCATGGTATGCTCCCGTTTCTGCTATCCATGTGCCTTTCCCTAAGCGGAATCGTCCCTATAATGGAGGTAGACTCCATCGAAAGGACCTTACACATGCCAGAAGAACCAAAGGAAATCACTGGATGTTATCGCCTCACTCTAGCATTTGACGTCTGTTTGAAGTGGGTTATGAGGACGTAAAGAACGCGGCTCGCGTGCGTAACATTTCCGAGGATGTACTCCTTGAAGCGGCCATCGACTCGCTACCAGTGGCAGATCAGCAATACTACCAGGATGCTAGAGAATATCAGCGTTTCGGCAAGGATGCGGAAGACGTCGTAAACAGCATTGGCGTTGATCTGATCAGTGCCATATTGTTGTGAAGAGGAGAATGAGCATATGAGTAAACCCATACTACAACCCCAACCAAACACGGATTCCGATTCAGACAAGCCTCCCCTTTCGGCCGCCATCTATCTGCGCGCCATGAGAAAGGTTCCGGAAGTTATGGTCTACTTCTGGATCATCAAATTGTTGACCACCGCGATGGGTGAGGTGACCTCAGACTACCTAGCCCACCAACTCAATCCGATCATCGCGGTAGCTCTCGGAGGCATTGGCCTGGCAGTCGCGCTGGTACTGCAGTTCTCAGTGCGTCGATATGTGGCATGGATCTACTGGTTAGCCGTCGCCATGGTCGCCGTATTCGGCACGATGGCCGCCGATGTGTTACACGTCGGGTTGGGCATCCCCTATTTCGTATCAACCGCATTCTTTACGGTCGCGCTGGCCGTTATCTTCGCGGCCTGGTACACAAGTGAGAAGACCCTATCTATCCACAGTATCTATACCCGTCGCCGCGAGACGTTTTACTGGGCCACGGTCATGGCTACGTTCGCGCTTGGCACCGCCGCAGGTGACATGACCGCGACAACCATGGGTTTGGGCTACTTCTTCTCGGGTGTGATGTTTGCCGTATTCATCGCTGTTCCGGCTCTGGCCTACTGGCTGTTTGGCCTGAACGAGATTTTCGCTTTCTGGCTCGCCTACATCTTAACCAGGCCGCTCGGCGCCTCGTTTGCGGACTGGATTGGGAGGTCGCACAATCTAGGTGGCCTTGGGCTGGGTACGGGATCGGTCAGCCTGGGCTTAACGATTTTGATCGTTGGCTTCGTCAGCTATCTGACAGTTACCCGCAAGGATATGAGGAGTGAATAACGGTAGCCTCCTTTTGAGGGTGCAGTTCATTTTTTTGCAAAGCGGTGGTGCATGCTTCGGGATCAGCTTTGATTCTGTAACCAGATTGCTTAGCTACTCTTTTGTCTCTACATTCGCCTGCACCGCCACCGCCACCGCAATAGAAAAATCCACCAGATCCGCCATACTCACGTCAAAGGCGCTAATGCCAAGCAATTCGGCGCGGCGTTTAGCATTGCCGTGCAGAGTGACCGTCGGACGACCGCTGCGTAACTGGACAATCTCCATCTCACGCCAGGCCACGCCATGAATGCCCGTACCAAGGGCCTTGCTGATAGCCTCCTTGGCAGCGAAACGACCGGCCAGCCGCGTCGCCTTCCCACGACACTGCATTACCTCAACCTCTGTAAAAACGCGCTTAAGAAAACGCTCACCATGATGCTCATAAACCTTGCGTACGCGCGCAACCTCAATGATATCGATCCCAACAGCAATATTCACGCCCCGCGGTAGACTCAATGGCGCAGGCAAACCTGCCACACCCGCCGGCCCAAACAACCAATCGGGTATAGCCACACCCGCCTGGCGCACCAACGGCGTAAATATTAGTGGCGGGTCTTTTTCTTCCATGGAATTCTCCGTCCTTCAAGGGTTGACCGCACTCGTACGCCATAGGTTGACCGCAAGGGTCAACCCTACTATATACGTCCCCTGCTTCACTGGCGTGAAGCGGGGTTGAGGGCCGCACCGGGTCGGTAGTTCAGGTTCGTACCATTAAGTTAGTGAGATCAGAGTAACGCGTTTACGCACCGGTGCCGGTGTTCCTGGTGCTAATTTGGCGCTTCGATACTGACCGGTGGGGTGCTGGTGCTATCTCCCGGCGGCAACACCGAGGGCGCCGGACCCGTTCCTCTACCCATGCCGCGATAAATGAAGCCAAGCCGGTTCATCTCTGCCGCTTCATAAATGTTACGCCCGTCGATCAACACGGGGCGGCGCATGGTAGTGCGAATCTGCCGCATATTCAGCGATTTAAATTCGTTCCACTCCGTCACCATGACCAGGGCATCAGCATCTTCCGCCACCTCGTAGGCGCTATCGCAGAAGATCACCGTCTCCATGCGAATACCTTCGCGCTCCAAAGCATCACGCCCGGTCTGCATCGCCACCGGATCATATACTCGTACATCTGCCCCCTGGCTTGTGACCCAGCGGATGATGTCTACTGAAGGCGCTTCGCGCATGTCATCGGTATTGGGTTTGAAGGCCAGGCCCAGGATGCCTATGGCGCAACCACGCAGTGAGCCGAGAATAGAGATTAGCTTTGTGACGACGAGGCGGCGCTGGTCATAGTTAATATCCATCACAGCATTGAGCAACTGTGGATGCAGCCCGGCTTCACCCGCCATATGGGCCAGCGCGCGCACGTCCTTGGGAAAACAATTATGGCTGATCAGCCCGGACGACGCGATCAGCGTTCCAGTACTGGTCTCCATGCTATAGACTGTTATTTCAACGTCTTCATGCTCGACCTCACGGACAACAAGCGTCGCAAAAGCTCCTTGCCGCTCATAACCATGAGGTTGAATATGGCGTTGATAGCCCGCCAGTATACTCTCAATGCGCGCGAGACGCTTGTTGCCAAAGGCATTTTTGAGCGCGGCTATCTGATCGTAGCCACTTACGCGCAAGATATAAGCCTCTTGCGTTGATTTGTTCATCCAACGTGTGCGGATGGAAGGGATGACGCCAACTGTTTGCAGCAGCAGTGTCATACCATCAGCCAGCACTTTGCTGACGGTCGCATATTCCAGCATCAAATTCTGACCATTCTGCACCGTTGTGACTGCGCCATCGCCGCTGAACGCACCGCGGATTAACTCCATCCGTAACTCAGGTAACACATTAAACGCCAGACGAGGTAGTGCCTTGTTTTCTGAACGAGTCCCACAGCGCAAGATATCGCGTAGCAGCCAGGAGAAGATGCGCGAAGAGACAATAGTTGTCAGGGCGTTGGTGGCATGCCGCTCAATGAACTTGAGACCCCAACGGCGCAAAATGCGCTGCGTATCTGCGATATATTCAGCCTCTTGCTCGTGGAAGCAGATGCCAACTCGCTCTCGTACCGCGCCAGCGCGCCCCGTATCCTGGGCAAGATAGCCTTCGGCAAGATAATAGCCACACAGCCGCAGCAGATCCGCATCAACCGGAATCAGCGCATTAATCAGCGACGCCGCGCCTTTCGCGGTATACAACTGGAGTTTCTCAGGCGGAACGTTGAGTACATGCGACTCGCTCAGGTAGTGGAACAAGCGCAGCGACATGCGGCTATGACGCTTGATCTCGTGTGGATACTTGAGCATATCCTGTGGAATCGCAGCGGCAAATTGCTCATACTGCTCACTGAATGTGTTATCGATAGGCTTCACATAAACATCAGCCGCCAGGTCGGTATCTCGGAGCAGATCGATCAAGTTGAGGTGTGTAGCCTGCTCTATGGTGGGCAATTCGCACAGGGCCATGAGTTGATCCCCCGGTACAACCGCTGCAGCCGACAGGATGGTGAACTGCTGATCCTTGCGCAAGATGACTGGATGGTCGGCAGTAACACGTAGTGTGCGCCCCATGCTGGTGGTAATTTTCACCATTGTGCCTTTGTATGGCCGCCGGGTGATGGCTTTCACGTCGGCAAGGATGGGCTGTCCCTTCTCTAGATCAAACGCAAGCACACGCTGATTGGAGGGTTGCACAAGCTTCACAACATCTCCCAGAAATGGCGAACCACCTTTAGCGAACAGTGTATCGAAACGCTCCGCCGCCACGTTGGGGCTATTGAGCGTGAAAACCGTCTCATCGGCCTCAAAGCAGCTCCCACCATAACCCAGGCCGGCATCCAGGAAGGCCCGTCCTATGCGCTTATCGTAGCCCATACCTATGGCCACTTCTTTTACATCGGCCCCCAGGCGTTCGCAAATCTGTGCGATTTCGTTAATAAAGGAGATCTTTGTCGCCAGGAAGGCGTTGGACGCGTACTTGATCATTTCAGCCGTATACAGGTCGGTGATCTGTATGCGCGTGCGCAAGGGCAAATAGAGCGTAGCAACCTTGCGCGCAGCCTCCGGATCTGACGAACCGAGCACGATGCGATCTGGAGTCTGGAAATCCAGCAAGGCAGACCCTTCGCGCAGGAACTCCGGGTTAGAGACAACGGCAAAAGGTACATTTGGCCGCGCAAGATTTTTACGCACTATGCGCGATACAACATCGCCGCTCCCAACCGGTACCGTACTTTTATTGACAATAATTGCGTAATGGTCGAGTTCCTCCGCAATGCTGCGCGCCGCGCTCTCGACATAGCGCATATCCGCCCCACCCTGGCTGGCGCCGGTGGGAGTGTTCACCGCGATAAAAATATATTCGCAGTTATCCAGGCCCTCTTTATAGCAGGTCGTAAAACGGAGGCGCCCGGCATTGACGTTGCGCTCTACCAATTCCTCCATGCCTGGCTCGTAAATGGGCAGTATACCCTGCTTGAGACGTTCAATCTTCTCCGGGATAATATCAACGCATATCACCTGGTTGCCCAGGTCAGCAAAACACGTGCCTGTCACCAGGCCTACATACCCTGTTCCTATAACACAAATGTTAGACACAAAGATTTACTCCTCTACAGTGACGAATGGGTTTTCGTATTTCTCTTCTAGAATAGTGGTCGGGGGACCATGCCCTGGAAAGACAACCAGGTCATCCTCCAGCGTATACAACTTTTCACGAATTGACCTGGCGATCTGTTGATAGTTTCCTCCTGGGAGGTCTGTGCGCCCTATACTACGGTAGAATAGGGTGTCTCCACTAAATACGCAGTAAGGGCGACTGACCAGGCATACACCGCCAGGGGTATGTCCTGGGGTATGCAAAACCTCAAGGGTGAGCGTACCGAAAGAAAGACGATCCCCCTCTTTCAGCAGAATATCTGGTTTTCTTTTGACCAGCGGCGCTTGCAGCCCAAAAAACTTTGCACTGAGTTCACCCGTATACATAGCAACATCATCTGGATGAATCGCTAGCGGCACCGGATAGACAGCACTCACCGCGTCAATCGCACATATGTGATCGATGTGGCCGTGGGTGTTTATGATATATTGAGGGATTAGCTCCAGTTCTTGAATTCTTTGCAGGATGCGTTCCGCTTCATCACCGGGGTCAATAATAACGGCGTGGTGTGTTTGTGGGCAGGCATAGAGGTAGCAGTTCTCCTGGAAAGCGCCAACCGTCACACATGCAATGATTGGCATTGCGCTTCCCGGCTCCTCCTTATCAATGTCAGGCATATTGTCTTTTTTCTCCCCTGGCTGGCGACCGTCAACAGCGTATCCATAACGATGCTTTATGGGCCGCGCCAACACATTTGGTACATTATAACATAGCAATGAACGGTAGCGACATCCTCTTGCTTGAAATTAGGACATACATATGGTATATTTAAGAACACATGTTCTTATATGTGACCAAAAATACTTAACGTACGTCCAAAAACTAGCGTACTAATAGTCCTATCCTGGCGCAAAACATCGTGTACGATTGAGTATATTGATTATTAGTGAGCCCTGGCAACTAAAACGCAGAGCACCGTCCTGTCATGCTGAGCGCAGCGAAGCATCTCGTGCACCACGCGAGACAGACCCTTCGCTACGCTCAGGGTGACAACCGGGGTAGCCGCGGCAGCACGACCGCATTGTCATGCTGAGCGCAGCGAAGCATCTCCTGTGCCACTCGAGAGACCCTTCGCTGCGCTCAGGGGGACAGGACTGCGCTCAGGGGGACAACCGGGGTAGCCGCGGCAGCACGACCGCATTGTCATGCTGAGCGCAGCGAAGCATCTCCTGTGCCACTCGAGAGACCCTTCGCTGCGCTCAGGGGGACAGGACTGCGCTCAGGGGGGCGACCGGGGTAGCCGCGGTAGCACGACCGCATTGTCATGCTGAGCGCAGCGAAGCATCTCCCTGCCCAGCGAGAGACCCTTCGCTGCGCTCAGGGGGACAGGACTGCGCTCAGCGTGACATCCGGGGTAGCAGCGATTATCATGGATATGTTTACGCCTCAGTGTAGTAGTGATGAGGCCTCAAAAAAGGCAGCCACTAGACTATATGAGAGAAATAAGGTAAAATCGGTAGAAAAGGTGTTACAAAAATGTCGTACTGTATAACAACCGATTGAGGCTTTAGGGAGAGCGAGGAATACATGACAAAGGATCGATTCGAAAGAAAGGCTTATCGACGCAGTCCTGGACGGCAATATGGCAATGACTATGATCCAATGCGTTCGTCGAACCAGAATGGACGAGGAGAGGCTTCTCTAACAGGTGACCGCTGGTCTTCCAACGGCGGAGCCGTCAATCATCCCAGTGGGCCACTAGCACCAAGGCCTGATCCTCGCCGGACACGCCAGTTACTCCGTCAGAGTATCATATCCAGTAAATATCCATCCACAACCATCACTGAAGATGATGCAGAGCAGGGCTACGATGAATTAGACGCCCGTGCCCAACAATACGCGAACGAAGAAGATGATTATGATGACTATGAAGAGCGTGAGGATAACGCGCTGTATAGTAATCGCTTCCGTGCTCGCAATGGTGGAAGCATGCCCCTTGCCGATGCCCGCCGCTCTCCTCAACTACCCGCGTCGGCCTCACAACAGTATATCGAAACTCGTGATAGCGAAGAAATAGGCGAGTGGAACGAATTTGAGTTTGTGGATCCGGATATTGGGTACGAAGATCCACTTGATCGACGCTCAAGCTACGCACAAGGCCCCTCGCTCAAAGCACCAGTACCTCGCTCTCCTGGGCCCGTTCGCCGCCGCGAAGTTCCGGAGGAGTATGAATACGAAGAGGACGAAGATATTGATGAGCGCCCGGTTCGCGCGGCACGCCGCAAGTCCAAAAAGAAAGGCCTCACACGGCGCAAATTATTGGTAGGGCTTGGCGTCGCTGCCGTCGGCGGCGTCGCTGCCTATGAGCTTGGGCCAAAGGTTCCACAGGCAATCCATGATGCCAGTGTCAACATCGAACATCAAATAGAGGACGCCTACAACAAAGGGTTGGCCGCTGGTGCAGCGGCTGTGCGCAAAGAATTTATTACCGGCCTGGATACCCTGGAAGGCATTTCGCTTTCAGGGGCAATCAATGCCGCCAAATTGACACGCGTTGCCTACGATACATTCGTTGCGCCTTTGATCAATCTGGCCGCTACCGTTACTGGCGATTTTCTCAACGTGACCCTCAGAGCGCTTATCCAGGGAAGAGGCTGGCTGGCGAGAATCAACCAGGATAACGATACACTTGCGGCACTGCAAACCGTCATCGAAAGCTGGGTGAAGCAAGTGAACAGTGTGCCCAAGGAGTGGAAGACGATGGCCGATTCCGACCTGGATGCCGCGCAGGCCTACCTTCGCGCGCTCCAACGCAAAATACAGGAAGAACAGGCGAAGCTGAACGCGCCAGCTACAACGAACACACCAACGTCACC